>JAAEZA010000069.1 GCA_018223125.1 Paracoccaceae bacterium
CGCCGTCTTTCCTTTTAAACAACCATAACCCCTGTCCGTCGCAATGCTTGCCAGGTGGCAGGGACTTTAACTGTGCGACTGTAAGGAAATTGGATTTTGCCATATGGGCGCTTGCGAAATATCTACAAACGCAGATGGCACTGCCCGGGAAATTCCGGACCGCGCTGAGACGCTACCGCACTCTTATTAAAGCACGATTTAAATCTCAGAGCGTTTGTGACAGCGCTTGATACGAAGGATATACCGCCTCCGGCGGGAGTATTTCGGGAACATTGAAACGGGGGGACGATGGATATTTCTCAGATCAAGGCAGAGGCGCGCAAGGCGGCCTTTGCGGCGCGGGCGAAAGTGCATGGCACCGGTCTGGATGAGCCTGCGAACCAAAACCTGCTGGACGAAATCGCCCGCTATCCCGAAGCGGGTGTCATTTCCGCCTATATGGCCATGCGCACGGAAATTGATCCGGCCGCTGCGATGAACGCCTTGTTCGAACAGGGCAAGCGGATTTGTGTGCCGGTGATTGAAGGTCCGGACAGGCCGCTGGTGTTTGTGGAATGGACACCGGATGCAGCAATGGTGGAGGGCACATTCGGGGCGAAAGTTCCGGCGGACGGAGAACGTCTGCTGCCCGATCTGGTGATCTCGCCGCTGCTGACTTTTGACTCCCGCGGTTACCGGCTCGGCTATGGAGGCGGATTTTATGATCGCACGTTCGAGGCGCTTCGCGATGAAAAAACAGTAATCGGGGTCGGTTTTGCCTACAGTGCCCAGCACGTCAGCGAGGTGCCGGTGGAGCCGACAGATTACCGGCTCGATGCGATTGTAACAGAGAGCGAGATTCTGCGTTTTTAATTGCACTTGTGCTGCACTGGCAGTATCGCATGGGTTCATGAAACTACTTTTTTTAGGCGATGTTATGGGCCGCGCGGGACGCCGGGCCATATTGGAACGGCTGGCCGGTCTGCGGGCAGACTGGAAACTGGATTTCGTTGTGGTGAACGGCGAGAATGCCACCAGCGGGGCTGGACTGAACGCTGCCCATGCCCGTGCGCTGCTGGATGCAGGGGCGGATTGTCTGACCCTTGGGGATCATGCTTTCGACCAGAAGGAAATGCTGTCCTTCATCGAACAGGAACCCCGCATCATCCGCCCGCTAAACTACGCCACCCAAGCTCCTGGCAAGGGTGCGCGGCTGTTTACGGCGCAGAACGGGCGAAAGGTTTTCGTGGCGCAGGCGCTTGGTCAGGTGTTCATGAAAAAACCCTTTGCCGATCCGTTTTCCGCACTGGATCAGGCACTGAAGGCCGCACCGCGGGGCGGGATGGCCGATGCGGTGATTGTGGATTTCCACGCCGAAGCCACCTCGGAAAAGATGGGCATGGGGCACTGGCTCGACGGTCGGGCGTCTTTAGTGGTGGGGACACATACACATGTGCCAACATCCGATACGATGATCCTGCCAAAAGGAACTGCGTTCCAATCCGATGCGGGCATGTGTGGCGATTATCATTCGGTGATCGGGATGGAGAAAACCGAACCCCTGCGCCGGTTTGTGACAGGTATGGTCAAGGAACGGTTCACCCCTGCCAATGACGAAGCGACCCTGTCGGGCGTCTATGTCGAAACGGATGATCGCACCGGTGCTGCCACCAAAGTCTGCCCGATCCGCGTGGGCGGAACCCTGTCCCGGTCCGTGCCTGTCTGACAGGCGGTAATCGTCCGTTGCCCAAAGAACAGGCTTGAGCGGATTGCCCCCTTCGGTCACACTGCTCTGCAGCAGTTTAAAGGCGTAACATATGCTAGAAGAATTCATCCCGCAGGCCTGGCACGCTTGGCTTTCGTTGGGGGTTGTCGTGGTGATGTTCATCCTCTTCGTGCGGGAAACCTACCCCACCGAAGTGGTTGCTATTGGCGGTGTTGCCTTCCTGTTGCTGACAGGGGCACTTCCCTACGCAACAGCTATAGAGGTTTTCTCAAACCCCGCCCCCTGGACCATTGCGGCGATGTTTATCCTCTCCGGTGCGCTGGTGCGGACGGGTGCGCTTTACAGCCTGTCAAACTGGGTGACGACAGTGGGGGCCAGCCGCCCCAAAACCGTATTGGCCGGTCTTGGTGTGTTCACGGTACTTGCCAGTGCGTTCATGAACAACACGCCTGTTGTGGTTGTGTTGATCCCCGTGGCCTTGCAGATGGCACGGATGATGAAGGTGAAGGCGTCCAAGCTTCTGATACCGCTCAGCTATATGGCCATCTTCGGTGGGATGCTGACACTGATCGGTACATCGACCAACCTGCTGGTTGACGGTGTGGCCCGCGCCAACGGGCTGGCGCCGTTTTCCCTGTTCGAAGTGACTCCGATGGCGGTCATCCTTGCGATTTACGGTGCGATTTACCTGTGCGTCATGGCCCCGCGCCTGCTGCCCGAACGTGAAACGATGGCCGAGATGTTGCGGGATAAGTCCAACATGAAGTTCATCACGGAAGTGGTCGTTCCCGAGGAAAGCGCGCTTATCGGGGAAAACCCGTTACAGGTGGATGCCTTCAAACGGGACGGGGGGCGCGTGATCGACGTTTTGCGTAATGACAATACCCTGCGCTTCCAGTTTCCCGACGTGACTCTGGAGGCAGGGGACCGCGTTGTGCTGCGCACGCGTATAACCGAACTTCTTGGCCTGAAGGAAAACAAGGAAGTGATCCTTGCGGATAAGGTTTCCCACCGCGAAACCACCACCGTAGAGGCACTGATCACGCCCGGGTGCCGGATGATCGGGCGGCGGCTGTCCGCGCTGAACCTGCGGCGCCGCTTCGGGGTTTACCCGATGGCGGTGCACCGGCGGAACCAGAACCTTGGTCGCGAGGTAGGCAATATCGTGGTGGAAGTGGGCGATACCATCCTTCTGGAAGGTGCGCCGAATGACATTCAGCGTCTTGCACAGGAAATGGAGCTGGTGGATCTGGCGATGCCCGAAGCGCGGCCGTTCCGCCGTGCCTATGCGCCGATTGTGATCCTGATGCTGGCTGGCGTGGTGATCCTCTCTGCCCTTGGTGTTGCGCCGATCTTTGCCCTGTCCGTTGTTGCGGTCGCTGTGGTTCTGATGCTGCGTTGCATTGATGCGGATGAAGCTTTCGGATCTATTGACGGGCGCTTGCTTGCGCTGATCTTTGCCATGCTCGGGATCGGGTCCGCCTTGCAGGAATCCGGTGCTGTGGCGCTGCTGGCAAACGGGGTTGCCCCGCTGCTGCACGGCCTGCCTCCCTTCTTTGTAATCTGGGCAATTTACCTGCTGACTTCGGTTTTGACCGAACTGGTCAGCAACAATGCAGTGGCGGTGGTGGTCACCCCTATTGCCATTGCGCTGGCGACAGCTCTCGGGATTGATCCGCGCCCGCTGGTCATCGCTGTCATGGTCGCGGCGAGCGCGTCTTTTGCCACGCCGATCGGCTATCAGACCAACACACTGGTCTACGGGCCGGGGGGCTATTCCTTCACGGATTTCCTGAAAATCGGGGTGCCGCTGAATATTACGGTCGGTCTGCTTGCCAGTGCGCTGATCCCGCTGTTCTGGGAACTCTAGGGCGTAACCGTCACAGTGGCCAGAACACAAGGATTGCCGGAATACTGACCGCAACGATCAGCATTTCCAGCGGCAGTCCCGTGCGCCAGTAATCCCCGAACCGGTAGCCGCCGGGACCGAGGATCAGGGTGTTGTTCTTATGCCCGATGGGGGTGAGGAAGGCGCAAGAGGCCGCTACCGCAACGGCCATCAGGAACGGATCGGGGCTGACCCCGAGACTTTCGGCCATTTTGATCCCCACAGGGGCGGCCACAATTGTCGTTGCCGTGTTGTTCAGCACATCCGACAGGGTCATGGTCACAACCATCAGGACAGTCAGGATCACCCAGGCAGGCATGCCTTCGGTCAGTCCGATCAGGGAATTGGCAATCAGTTCCGTGCCGCCCGAGGATTCCAGCGCAACCCCGAGCGGGATCATCGACCCCAGCAGAACCACCACAGGCCATTCGACGTGGGTGTAAACCTCGCTGATGGGCACGATCCGTGTCAGGGTAAACAGGGCCACCACCACGCCAAGCGCAACGGGCAGGTAAACCAGACCGAAGGAGGCTGCCACAACGGCGGCTGCGAATATTCCGATGGCAAGCCACGTCTTTTCGTCCTGCGTTACCTGCAGACCCCGTTCCACCAGTGGCAGACATCCCAGCCAGTCCACCACATGATTGTGGGTTTCTTTCGGGGTCAGCAGCAACAGGATATCACCGGGCTGGATGATGGTGCGGCGCACCTGACTGCGGATCGGTTTGCCGTTGCGCGAAATCCCCATCAGAATGGTGTTCTGGCGCCAGTTCAGGCCGATCGCCAAAGAGGATTTACCGGCAATCCGGCTGTGTTCGGTGACGACAACTTCGCTCAGGGCCAGTCCCTCGGCGGCGGCTTTTACCTTTTCCTGACGCCGTTCCTGATCGAAATCCAGCTTCGCCGCACTGCGAAATTCGTCCAGCGCTTCGGGCCGTGCCTCCAGCACCAGTGCATCCTCCGCCTGTAGTTTGCGGTAGCGCGCGTTGCCGTACAGCCGCCGCCCTTCGCGGATCACGCCGATAATGGCAACATCCGCTTTCTCGGCTTCCTCGGACAGGTTGAACGGGGTTTTGCCAATCAGGTCACTTTCGGCAGGCACAGTCAGTTCTGCAATGTAATTGGCATTGTCGAGCAGCTTTTCCACAGGAGAGTCCACCTCCACCTGCGGGATCAAGCGCCAACCGATGGTCGAAACGAACAGCAGCCCGCTTATCGCGGCCACCAGACCGACAGGCGCAAAGTCGAACATCTGAAAGGCCGCTCCCAGCGAATCCTCGCGGATGGTGGCGATGATGATGTTGGGCGGCGTGCCGATCATTGTCACCATGCCCCCCAGAATGGTCGCAAAGGACAGGGGCATCAAGGACAGGCCCGCCGCTCTTTTGGCCTTTTTCGCAGTTTGCAGATCGACCGGCATCAAAAGGGCAAGCGCAGCCACATTATTCATAAAGGCGGACAGGACTGCGCCTACGCTGCCCATGATCGCTATATGCGCGCCAAGCCCGCGGGATTTGTCCACAAGGGACCGTGTGATCAGCCCCACCGCGCCGGAATTCACCAGCCCTGCGGATACGATCAGCACCAGTGCCACCACCAGCGTCGCCGGATGGCCAAAGCCGGAAAAAGCTTCGCTGGCGGGAACAACCCCGATCAGCACCCCCACCAGAAGAGCCCCGAAAGCGACAACATCATAGCGGTAGCGTCCCCAGAGCAGCAGCCCGAAAACACAGATAAAGATGACGAAAAGCAGGATCTGGTCAGTGGTCATACCCAAGACTTAGTTCCCGATCGCCCGCCGGTCATCCTCTGCGTTCCATTTTCTTCAAATATCCCCGCGCGGAGCGCAAACCCGTCACTTCAGCAAAAGCACCGGCAGGGCAGAGAGCACCAGCAGCAGGGCCATAAAGATATTAAACGCCCTCAACCAGCGGGGACGGTTCAGGATGCGGCGGATCTGCTGGCCCATAACAGTCCATGTGCTAACGCAGGGCAGGTTAATGATGCCAAAAACCAGACCAACCATCACGATAGAGCCCACAGTACGTTCTGGCGCATATGCCGTGATTGCGGTCAGCGCCATGGACCAGGCCTTGGGATTGACCCACTGGAACAGGGCGGCCTGCAGGAATGTCATCGGAATACCGCCGGACTCTCCGGCACTTGGCGGTGCCGCATTGGCGATTTTCCACGCCAGCCAGCACAGATAGGCAATACTGAAGATTTTCAGCAAGGTGTATGACACCGGAAACAGGTCAAACAGCCCGATCAGCCCCAGCCCGACCAGAAGGATCATCACGGTAAACCCGATACCGATCCCCAGCATGTGGGGAATGGAACGGGTAAAGCCGAAATTCGCCCCCGAAGCCATCAGCATCAGGTTGTTCGGCCCCGGAGTGATCGAGGAAACAAAGGCAAAGCCGGCCAGCGCAGGAAGAAGTGTATAGTCCATAGGGCGCTTTATTGCCCGAAGGCGCGGGAAGGGAAACAGGCTTTTGCTTTAAAGCCCGCTTTAGCGTTGCGATACAGGGGAAATGCGCGGTTTGAGGCGCTTGCTCCCTTGCGGGCAAGCATTTATAGACAGCCCAAAGGAACATTACACGCCGGAGGACACATGGCAGGCCATTCCAAATGGGCAAACATCCAGCACCGCAAGGGACGTCAGGACGCTGTGCGCTCCAAACTGTTTTCAAAGCTGGCAAAAGAGATCACCGTTGCCGCCAAGATGGGCGATCCCGATCCCGAGAAAAACCCGCGTTTGCGGCTGGCCGTGAAAGAGGCCAAGGGCAAATCCGTGCCCAAGGATGTGATTGAACGGGCCATCAACAAGGCGTCGGCGCAGGACGGCGAGAATTACGAGGAAATCCGCTATGAGGGCTATGGCCCTGCTGGTGTCGCCGTAATTGTCGAAGCCATGACCGACAATAAAAACCGCACTGCATCCACCGTGCGTTCTACCTTCACAAAATCCGGCGGTAATCTGGCGGAAACAGGTGCCGTTTCCTTCATGTTCGAACGTAAGGGGCTAGTGGCCTATCCTGCCTCCGCCGGCGATGCGGACACCGTGTTCGAAGCCGCGATCGAAGCGGGTGCGGAAGATGTGGAAAGCACAGAGGACGGCCACGAGATTTACTGCGAGTTCACGGATCTTAACGACGTCAGCAACGCGCTTGAAGCAAAGCTTGGTGAATCTGAATCCTCCAAACTGATCTGGAAGCCGACCACCACGACGGAACTGGATCTGGAAGGGGCAGAAAAGCTGATGCGTCTGATTTCCGCACTGGAAGACGATGACGATGTGCAGACTGTGACAGCCAACTTTGAAATCTCCGACGAGATTATGGAGCAGCTCTAAGGGTTTTGAGTATTTCGGGAACATTGAAACAGGGCCGTGGAACATTCCGCGGCCCTTTTTGTTGAAAATGGCCCGAACTATGCGATTCGCTGCCTAACAATATTTCCCGTTTTCAGAATTTTCTTTTCATTAATTTTAGCGATAACGCAGAACTTGCGACGTTGCGTCAGCCCTTCCCCTTTTTGCTTTATCCGGCATTCGCCTGTTATTTGGGCAGAAAATAAGGCGATTTATAGGATTTTCGGGCAGATTGCCGCATGTACTCGGGTCCGAATCCTGTTATCCAAATTTGGTGATGTATAAATGTGCGCCGGTTTTGCCCGTTCGGGGCGGAGGCCCGGTCGCAACGCTTGAACAAAGGAGGTTTGTCATGCGCATCGGAACTCCCAAAGAGATTTTCGAAAACGAAGCCAGAGTGGCAATGACGCCGGACTCTGCACGACAGTTGCAAAAGCTCGGTTATGAATGTGTCATTGAAACAGGGGCGGGCGAAAAAGCACGCTTTTCGGACGAGGACTACAAAGAAGCCGGTGTGGAAGTGGTGAAAACCGCTGCGGCGCTTTATAAAACGGCTGATATCATCGCCAAGGTCCGTCCGCCGGAAGAGATAGAGATCAAACGCCTGCGCAAGGGCCAGACGCTGATTTCCTTCTTCTATCCGGGCCAGAATGCCGAACTGATGGAAGCGGCAAACAAAAAAGGCGCCCATGTTATTGCGATGGATATGGTGCCGCGCATTTCGCGGGCGCAAAAGATGGATGCACTGTCTTCTATGGCCAATATCGCGGGCTACCGCGCTGTTATGGAAGCGGGCAACAACTTTGGCCGTTTCTTCACCGGACAGGTGACGGCTGCGGGTAAGGTGCCGCCGGCTAAAGTTCTGGTTGTGGGTGCGGGTGTTGCCGGTCTGGCGGCAATCGGTGCGGCAACGTCCCTTGGTGCACAGGTATACGCCTTTGATGTGCGCCCCGAAGTGGCCGAGCAGATTGAATCCATGGGGGCCGAGTTTGTCTTCCTTGAATTCGAGGAAGATGCCAAGGACGGTGCTGAAACAGGCGGTTACGCTGCCCCCTCCAGCCCCGAGTTCCGCGAAGCCCAACTGGCAAAATTCCGCGAACTGGCGCCGGAAATGGATATTGTCATCACCACAGCCCTTATTCCGGGGCGGGATGCGCCCAAACTGTGGACTGCCGATATGGTGGCCATGCAAAAGGCGGGTTCCGTTGTGGTCGACCTTGCGGCAGAGCGGGGTGGCAACTGTGACCTGACGGTTGCGGATGAGAAAATCGTGTCGGAAAACGGCGTTACAATCGTGGGGTACACGGATTTCCCGTCGCGGATGGCTGCACAATCCTCCACACTATATGCGACCAATATCCGCCACATGATGACT
Organism: Paracoccaceae bacterium; assembly: GCA_018223125.1. Taxonomy (GTDB): domain Bacteria; phylum Pseudomonadota; class Alphaproteobacteria; order Rhodobacterales; family Rhodobacteraceae; genus Amylibacter. Next base: position 8,342 of record JAAEZA010000069.1, read on the forward strand.
GACCTTACACCGGAGAAGGACGGTGTGGTCAATCATAACATGGAAGACGATGTGATCCGCGGTGCAACCGCAACCTTCGAAGGAGAGATCACCTTCCCGCCGCCGCCCCCCAAGGTAAAGGCGATTGCAGCGCAGAAACCCAAGGCCGAAGTCAAGGAACCGACGGCGGAAGAGAAAAAGGCCGCAGAGGCCGCTGCGTTCCGCACAGAGACCCGCAATCAGGTCACGCTGCTTGCCATCGGCGGGGCCCTGATCCTCGGGGTTGGTCTGGTAGCACCTGCCAGTTTCATGCAGCACTTTATCGTGTTTGTTCTGGCGGTCTTTGTCGGCTTTCAGGTCATCTGGGGCGTGGCGCACAGCCTGCACACCCCTTTGATGGCGGTCACGAACGCGATCTCGTCGATCATTATTCTGGGGGCTTTGATGCAGATCGGATCGGGGAGCTTCCTTGTGATCCTGCTGGCGGCACTCTCGGTCTTTATGGCCGGAATTAACATCTTTGGCGGCTTCATGGTGACACGGCGGATGCTCGCCATGTTCCAGAAATCGTAACCGGAGGAAGGTACTATGGAATTCGGATTTACCACCGCCGCTTACGTTGTTGCGGCTGTTCTCTTCATCCTGTCACTGGGCGGACTGTCCGGTCAGGAAAGCGCGAAGCGCGCTGTCTGGTACGGTATTGCAGGGATGGCGCTGGCCGTTTTTGCAACGCTTGTCGGTCCCGGTTCGGGGCTGTGGCTGCTGTCGCTGGTGCTGATCGCCGGTGGCGGTGTGATCGGCTGGCAACTGGCCAATCGCGTGCAGATGACGCAAATGCCCGAACTGGTTGCCGCGATGCATTCCCTTGTGGGTCTGGCCGCGGTTTTCGTCGGCTTTAACGCCCATATCGAGCTTGGCAACGTGCTGGCGATGGATGACACTGCGAAAAAGAGCCTTGAAGGCTTTGCAGCCCTGCTGGCCAAGAAGGATGCGCTGGAGATTTCGATCCTTCGGGTTGAACTGTTCCTTGGCATCTTTATCGGTGCGGTCACATTCACCGGATCGGTCATTGCCTATGGCAAACTGGCGGGCCGGGTCAGCAGTGCGGCGACCAAACTGCCCGGTGGCCATGTGTTGAACGCAGGGGCGGCGGTCCTGTCACTGGTTTGCCTGATCTGGTACTTCAACACCGGCGGTTTCCTTCCGCTGGCGATCATGACGCTGGCAGCCCTGTTCATCGGCTACCATCTGATTATGGGGATCGGCGGCGCGGATATGCCAGTGGTTGTCTCCATGCTGAACAGCTATTCCGGCTGGGCGGCGGCTGCGATCGGTTTCAGCCTTGGCAACGATCTTCTGATCGTGGTCGGGGCGCTGGTTGGCTCCTCTGGCGCGATCCTGTCCTACATCATGTGTAAGGCGATGAACCGCTCTTTCGTCAGCGTGATCCTCGGGGGCTTTGGTGGCCCTGCCGGAGAGCAGATGGCTGTCGAGGGCGAGCAGGTTGCCACGGACGCGGCAACTGTTGCGGCGCAACTGGATGATGCGGACTCTGTGATCATCGTACCAGGGTACGGTATGGCGGTGGCGCAAGCCCAGCAATCCGTGTCAGAGCTGACCAACCGCCTGCGGGCCAAAGGCAAGAACGTGCGTTTCGGGATCCACCCAGTTGCAGGGCGTCTGCCGGGCCATATGAACGTGCTGCTGGCCGAGGCGAAGGTGCCTTACGATATCGTGCTGGAAATGGATGAGATCAACGACGACTTCCCTGAAACGGATGTGGTTATGATCATCGGTTCAAACGACATCGTGAACCCCGCCGCGCAGGAAGATCCGAACTCGCCCATTGCGGGGATGCCGGTTCTGGAAGTCTGGAAGGCCAAGAACGTCATTGTGTCCAAACGCGGGCAGGGCACGGGGTATTCCGGCATCGAAAACCCGCTGTTCTTCAAAGAGAACACGCGGATGCTCTACGGCGATGCCAAGGACAGTGTGAACCAGCTTCTGGCGAATATTTCCTGATAGGGGTGGCGGGTGAAAACCCGCCGCGCGCACAAAATGAAAACGCCTGCAGATTTTGATCTGCGGGCGTTTTTTGCTTTGGAAGATGTAAGTGTTCGCTCTGCTAGTCCGGGAATACGTCTTCCGAGCTGGTTTCCAGTACGGCGATTACAAGCCATGCGGCCATGCCGCCGATTGCCATTCCAATCAGAAAATTCATCTGTCTGCCCCGATTAATTGCGTATTTATAAATTTTGGTCGTGTTTCAGCATAGGGCGAGGATTGTGGCGGGAATGAGGCAGGGCAGGCGGGCGCCATCGGCCATCCGTGGCATTCGGGTCGCGGTTTCGATGCTTTTTTCGGGGGGGCGTACCGCCGGTGCGGTGCTGGCAGGAGTGGTCCCTGCAAACACCCGCCCGTTTCCGGGCGGATGTAACAGACAGTCAATGCGGATCAGGCCGCTTTTTCAGCCGTTTGACCGCGCAGCCATTCCAGCACGGTTTCCGGCTTGGACACCTCGTAAGGATCATCCGCCGCGTTGTCGCAACGCCCGTCCTCTTCAAACCAGCCGTCAACGACACCGTCGCGAACGACGGCAGCATAGCGCCAGGAGCGGTGGCCGAAGCCCAGATTGTCCTTGTTCACCAGCATACCGATCTGGCGCGTGAAGTGGCCGGAACCGTCAGGGATCATCCGGATGTTTTTCAGGCCCAGTGCCTTGCCCCATTGGTACATCACAAAGGCGTCGTTTACGGACGCACAATAGATTGTGTCGATGCCCAGTTCGGCAAATTCCGTGGCCAGTTCGTCATAGGACGGCAGCTGGCGGGTAGAGCATGTGGGCGTGAAGGCACCGGGAAGGCCGATCAGCAGGCAGTTTTTGCCCGCAAACAGATCTGAAGTGGTCTGATCCTGCCAGCGGAAGGGGTTTTCACCGCCAATGGACTCATCGCGGACACGGTTGTGAAAAGTGACTTCGGGGAGTTTCGAACCTAATTTCATGGGTCTTGCTTTCTTCTAGTGAATCAGTGCGAAACGGCTTTTACCGTGGCTGGCGGAAAGAGCCAATTGCTCTCGACAGCTTTGTGAGGGGTGCGTCTTTTTGCGCTTTGGATGGCGTATTTTCAATGCCTTGCAAGTTATTCTTGATTGACCAGTCAATATAAAACCTTCAATTTGAGACGGTAACAAAACTGAGTCTTTTATGCCCAAAGTTGGAATGGAACCTGTCCGCCGTCAGGCGCTGATTGATGCGACGATTGCCGAGATCGGGCAGGCGGGCTCGCTGAGCGTGACGGTTAGCCAGATCGCCAAACGTGCCGGTATGTCCAGCGGGCTGGCACATCATTATTTTGGCAGTAAGGAACAGATTTTCGTCGCCGCCATGCGTCATATCCTGCGCTCCTACGGGGATCATATCCGCTCTGAGCTACAGCGTGTCGACGGTCCGAAAGAACGGCTGGACGCCATTATCGCGGTCAGCTTCCATCCCCTGAATTTTGCCGAGGAAGTGGTTTCGGCATGGCTCAATTTTTATGTTTATGCCCGCACCGTCCCCGAAGCCAAAAGGCTCTTGGAGGTCTACGGGCGAAGGTTGCATTCCAATCTGGTTTACAACCTGTCCCAGCTTATGGACAGTTCGCGGGCCAATCATGTCGCCCAAGGACTGGCGGCGATGATTGACGGTTTTTACATCCGCCACGCCTTGCAGGAAAAGGCTCCAGCCCGCGTCGAGGTGATGGCAATGGTTGACGAATATCTGCGTCAGCAACTTAAACACAGCGCAAATACGGGAAATTCATGACCAAACCGAACATTTTGATCTTTATGGTCGACCAGCTGAACGGCACGCTGTTTCCCGATGGTCCAGCGGACTGGCTGCACGCGCCGAACCTCAAGAAACTGGCGGCACGCTCCACACGGTTTCAGAACGCCTATACCGCATCGCCGCTTTGCGCACCGGGGCGGGCGTCTTTCATGTCCGGCCAACTGCCCAGCCGCACGCGGGTTTATGACAACGCGGCCGAGTTTGCATCTGACATTCCGACCTATGCCCACCACCTGCGCCGCGCAGGGTATCAGACCTGCCTGTCGGGCAAGATGCATTTTGTCGGGCCGGATCAGATGCACGGGTTTGAGGAACGTCTCACCACAGATATTTACCCTGCGGATTTCGGCTGGACGCCGGATTATCGTAAACCCGGAGAGCGGATCGACTGGTGGTATCACAACATGGGGTCGGTCACAGGGGCGGGCGTGGCCGAGATTTCCAACCAGATGGAATATGACGATGAGGTCGCCTATAACGCCACCC
>JAAEZA010000070.1 GCA_018223125.1 Paracoccaceae bacterium
AGTGGTACCCGAGGCCGGACTCGAACCGGCAAACCTTGCGGCGGGGGATTTTGAATCCCCTGCGTCTACCAATTCCGCCACTCGGGCAACGCTTGGGTGATTTAGCCTTCCCGATTATCCGCGTCAACGGAAAAAATCGGGTTTTTCCGGCTCTTATAGCGCAGAGGCACCGAAGGTGTCGCATTGCCGGATGTCGGCGGTTTCAAAACCGCGCTGGAACCAGTTCTGACGCTGCGCCGACGTGCCATGGGTAAAACTGTGGGGGTTCGGGCGCTGTCCCGCGTCGCGTTGCAGTGTGTCGTCTCCGATCTGGCGGGCGGCGTTCAGCGCTTCGTCAAAATCGCCCCGTTCCAGCGTGCCAAGCCGGTCCTGTGCATAGCGCGCCCAGATGCCGGAAAAACAGTCCGCCTGCAGTTCGATCATAATGGAAACGCGGTTGCTTTCGGCCTGCCCCATGCGTGCGCGGGCCTTGTTCGCCTGCCCCAGAATGCCCAGTTCGTTCTGCACATGATGGGCAATTTCATGGGCCACAACATAGGCGGCGGCAAAATCACCCGACGCGCCGAGCCTGCGGGACAATGTGGTGAAGAAATCCGTATCAAGATAGGCCTTGCGGTCTGTGGGGCAATAAAACGGCCCCGAAGCGCCGTTTGCACCGCCACAGGGGGATTGGGTCGCGCCTTTGAAAAGGACCATCGTGGCGGGACGATAGGTGGCATTCAACTGCTGTTCAAAAATTTCGGCCCAGACGGTTTCCGTATCTGCCAGCGTCACGGACACGAATTCTGCCGCCTGTTCGTCCTGCGGGGTCAGTTCCACACTGCGCCCGCTGGTGATCTGGCTGCCGCCGGGGTTCAGGAAAGGCGTCACATCCACCCCGAGAAAATACCCGATCGCCAGCACGGCGAGCAGTCCGAAGCCCCCGATCCCACCTGCGGCCCGCGCCCCGCTGGCGCGGCGCCGGTCCTCTATGTTACGGCTTCCCTGACGGCCTCTCCATTTCATACCCGATCTCCGGAAAATGTGATTTTAGTTGAAACTAGCGCGGCCCTGCGGGGGCGCAAGGCTTGACCCGTCAGGGACGACGGGGCATGAGAAACAAAAACGAGAGGCGCTTGCAGTGTTACGCAGATTTTACGAGTGGATCCTGTCTCTGGCCCAATCCCGTTGGGCGCTGGCGGCCCTGGCGGTGATTGCCTTTGTGGAAAGCTCGGTTTTTCCGATCCCGCCGGATGTTCTGCTGATTCCGCTGATCCTTGCAGCCCCGACACGCGCCTTCATGATTGCGGCGGTCTGTACAGTCTCATCCGTTCTGGGTGGCGCCTTTGGATATTACATCGGGGCAGAGCTCTTTGACGCCATCGGCCGCCCGATCCTTGATTTCTACCACAAGGCCGAAGCCTTCGAGACATTCAAAACGCGCTTTAACGAACAGGGCCACTGGGCGGTTCTGTTCGCGGGGATCACGCCGTTCCCTTACAAAGTAATTACCATCACATCAGGCGCAACCGACCTGCCCTTCTGGTCCTTCCTGTTCTGGTCCCTGATCGCACGCGGTATCCGCTTTTTCATCGTGGCGACACTTTTGTGGCACTTCGGCGCACCCATCCGTGATTTCATTGAACGGCGGCTTGCCTTGGTGTTCACTGCGTTTCTGATACTTCTGGTTCTCGGCTTCTGGGCGGTGAAATACTTCTGATGCAACAAAGACTTATATTACTGGCTGCGCTTGGCTCCGCTGTGATGCTGGCAACGGCGTTCGGGTTTCAGCACATTGGCGATCTGGCCCCGTGCAAATTGTGTATCACCCAGCGCTGGCCCCACGGGGTTGCGGTTCTGATCGGTCTGGTGGCTGCCCTGTTCCCGCACCGGATGCTGGCCATGTTCGGCGCGGCTGCGGCCTTCACCACATCGGCCACCGGTTTCTATCATGCCGGAGTGGAGTGGAAATGGTGGGAAGGCCCGACGACCTGCACCTCCGGTCCGGTTGGCGATCTGGCCGTAAAGGATCTGTTGAACCAGATACTTGAGGCACCGATGGTACGTTGTGACGAAATCCCGTGGGAGATGTTCGGCCTGTCCATGGCAGGTTGGAACGGTGTTATCTCGCTTGCCTTGACGCTAATCTGGCTGGCGGCGGCGTTCCAGCCAAAAACCCGTTAACCCTCCAAGGAACCCTGCAGTTCAGGCTTCCAGTTCGGCATCCCAGTAGAGAAAATCCATCCAGCTTTCGTGCAGGTGGTTCGGAGGAAACTTGCGCCCTGCGTTCAAAAGCTGGTTGGCCGACGGCTGCATCGGGGTGCGGCGCAGTTTCATGTTTGCCTGCCGCAAGGAACGGGCGCCCTTTCGCAGGTTGCACGGCCCGCAGGACGCCACCACATTCTGCCATGTCGTCTTGCCACCACGGGATCGGGGCACGACGTGATCAAAGGTCATATCCCCGCGCGAACCACAGTACTGGCAGGTGAATTCATCCCGCAGGAACAGGTTAAAGCGGGTAAAAGCGGTGGTTTGGGCCGGTTTGACGTAATCCTTCAGGACAATCACCGAAGGAATGCGGATCTCGACCGAGGGCGAATGCACCGTGCGTTCATACTCGGCAACGATTGTGACGCGATCCAGATAGGCCGCTTTCACAGCCTCCTGCCAGCGCCAGACGGAAAGAGGAAAATAGCTTAAAGGTCTGAAATCCGCATTCAGGACCAGCGCGGGGTTCTCCCGCAGGCCGGCCGGATTTCGTATGAACTCTTGTGTAAACTCGGAAGTCATTAGCGTCACGCATCCCTGCTCTGTTGCGTTGAGTGGCATCAGAGCGGGGCATCCCGCCCTTCACCTTAAGGAAAACTATATATAGATGCTTTCCTAGAACAACCCTCTATATTCAGCAGGTAACAGGCTTATGACCGAATGCTAGGTTCCGGATTTATCTTCTTCGGTGCTGTAACGGGCAAACAGGGGGCCCTGCACGATGAAGAAAACGAACACAAGCGCGGTAAGCCCGAAGGTTTTGAAATTCACCCATGCGTCCGTTGACATCAGCCGCCAGACGAGCTCATTCGCCAAGGCAAGGGACAAAAAGAACGCGCAGACCCGTTTGGTCAGGATCATCCAGCCCTCATGGGTCATGGGCACCATTTCATCCATAACCGAGCGCAGGTAGGATTTCCCCTGCAACAGACCAATCCCCAGCAACCCCCCAAACAGCAGGTAGATAATCGTCGGCTTCATCTTGAAGAAACGGTCATCGTTGAACCAGATCGACATGCCGCCAAAGACAACCACCAGCACCGCCGTCATCAACTGCATCCGCGACAGTTTGCCCGTCAGCCACCAAAGCAGTCCGGTAGAGACCAGAAGAACGGGAATGAAGGCCGCCGTTGCGATGATGAAGCCTTCATAGCTTTGCCCGAACAGATCGAATTCCCGATCCTTCATCCGTGTATAGGCCACGAAGAACAGGACAACCGGCCCGAGTTCCAGCCCGAGTTTCACCATCGGGTTGACTGACTTCTCATTCATAAAATTCTGCCTCTAAGCTACCGTTTCTCAAGGTTTAGCCGCTAAACTCTACCAAAACCGCACCGGCTGCAATGGCTACCATCAGGGCTGCGCGCAAAAGACCGACTTTCTCGTGCAGGAACAGCCAGCCGATTAATGCGGCAAACACCACCGAGGTTTCCCGCAGTACCGCGACCTCCCCCACTTTATCCAGCCGCGTGGCAAACATGATAGAGCCAAAGCTTGCAAAGGCCACCAGTCCGCCGATAACACCCCGCACTGCCATTGACCGCACCGAGGGTTGTACGGTCATTTTCCGGTAACGGTAGAGTGCGATCCACGGGAACACCAGCCCGTCGAGAAAGAACAGCCAGAAGATAAAGGTAAACGGATTGAGCGTGGCACGAACACCGTAAGCATCCCACGTCGTGTAGGCCGCTACACCAAACCCTGTCAGCACCGCAAAAAACAGCCCCATCCCCATCGTGCGCCGGTCGATACCGCCCTGCATCAGGTTGATCCCCGCCAGCAGAAAGATGGCAGAGGACAAAAGCAGCACACCCGACCATTGCACCAGATTGTAGGTCTCGTGAAACTTGTGCTGGAACACGACTCCGACAAACAGCATCGTCACCAGCGGTCCCATACCGCGCACCACGGGATAGACCACTGTATAGCTGCCCCGCGCATAAGCCATCGCCTGAAAGAGTTTATACACTAGATGAATACCCATCGCCCCGAACAGCAAGGGCCACAGATGTGGCTCCGGCCAGGGCACCAGAAACAGGATCACCGGCAGTGCCATTACACTGTAACTTATATCAATCGCGCCCCGCGCCAGCCAGGGATCAAGCTTTCCCTTTTGCAGCGCACCAAAGATCGCGTGCAGCATTGCTGCCAGTATTGCCAGCGCCAGTGCAAGATTGCGCCCGGTCTGGGTTCCGTCTACGTCTAGTAACCACTCGGTCATTTCCGGCCCCCAAAATCAGGTTCTAACATGTACTCTGCCCTTGCCAGTGAATTCCAAATCAACGGATCGGTTGTGCCGCTGGGTATCGTCATATTCCGTATGTTTGCGGCTACTCTTATGGGTGGTATTATAGGTTGGGAACGGGAACACAACGCCCGCGCCGCCGGTTTGCGTACCCATATGATGATTTCCGTTGCGTCCTGCCTGTTTGCAATCGTCGCGCTCGACCTGATTGCACTGGATACAGAAGATCAGGAACGGATCAAGGCGGACCCGATCAAGCTGATCAGCGCGATCACATCCGGCGTGGCCTTTCTGGCCGCCGGTTCGATCATCATTTCTGGGGGTAAAGTTCACGGTCTGACCACAGGAGCCAGCATGTGGCTTGTAGGGGCAGTCGGACTAAGCTGTGGCACCGGACGTATCCCGCTTGCAGTTGTAGCAACGGTGATCGCCCTGATCATCCTGTGGATTGTAAACCGCGTGGCAGAGCGACCCAAGAAGAAAATCGAAGACGCAAGAGACGACGATGAGGACGAAGCGGAACCGGCCTAGCGCCAGCCAAGCGGCAGGCGCCCTACTCCAGACCTGTCAGCGCGCGGGCAAATTCCTCGGGGTCAAAGGGCGCAAGATCGTCGATCTGTTCCCCCAGCCCGATTGCATGGATCGGCAGCCCGAACCGGTCCGCCAGCGCCACCAGAACGCCGCCCTTGGCGGTGCCGTCCAACTTGGTCATGACCAGCCCCGAAACATCCGCAATCTTCTGGAAAATCTCCACTTGTGACAGCGCGTTCTGCCCCGTGGTCGCATCCAGCACCAATAACGTGTTGTGGGGCGCTTCGGGGTCTTTCTTGCGGATCACCCGTACGATTTTGGCCAGTTCTTCCATCAGATCCTGACGGTTCTGCAACCGCCCCGCCGTGTCGATCATTAGCAGGTCAGCCCCGTCCTGTTCCGCCTTGGTCATTGCGTCAAACGCCAGCGATGCCGGATCGGACCCTTCGGGCGCAGTCAGAACCGGCACGCCGGCCCGCTCTCCCCAGACCTGCAACTGTTCAACGGCGGCAGCGCGGAAGGTATCGCCAGCCGCAATCACAACCGACTTGCCTGCCGCCTTGAACTGGCTGGCCAGCTTGCCGATTGTCGTCGTCTTGCCGGAACCGTTCACCCCGACCACCAGAACAACCTGCGGGCGTTTGGTGTAAAGGGGCATCGGGCGGGCCACAGGTTCCATGATCCGCGCCACCTCGCTGGCCAGCAGCGCCTTCAGCTCTGCGGTGGACAGCTTCTTGCCCATGCGTCCTTCGGCCAGATTGGCGGAGACCCGCATCGCGGTTTCAACGCCCATATCCGCCGTAATCAGCAAATCCTCGATGCTTTCCAGCATGGCATCGTCAAGCGCACGGCGCACGACTGTTTTGTCGGGCGTGCGACCGCCGAACAAACGCCCCAAAAGGCCTGGCTTGGCGGCATCAGCCTCTTGCGCCGCTTTGGCTGCCTCTGCCTCCGCAGCAGCCTGACGGGCTGTTTCGGCTTCGGCTGCGGCCTGCTCTGCGCGGCGGCGCTCTTCGGCCTCTGCTTCCCGCTCAAGGCGGGCCTGTTCTTCGGCCTCAATCCGTGCGAGCCGCGCAGCCTCTGTGGCCTCTGCGGCTTTTCGGGCGGATTCTTCGGCCTCCTGCTCTGCCTTGGCGCGGCTCTCGGCATCGAGTCGTGCCGTTTCCTGCGCTTCGGCTTCCAGCTGGTCTGCATGACGCCGTGCAGCTTCTTCCCGCTCGACCCGCGCCGCTTCGGCGGCTGCCTCTGCTTCACGCGCTTCTGCTTCCTGTTCAGCCAGTTCCCGCGCAGCGGCCGCCTGCGCTTCTTGCGCTTCCCGTGCCGCAGCGGCTTCGGCTTCGGCCTGACGGGCCAGTTCTGCCTCTCCGGTCTCTGTATCGGCGGTGCCGCCATCCTCTACGATCGCGTCAAGCCCTTCTTCAATCTTGGAAGAGGATTTGAACATGCGGTCTTTGAGTTTCTTGAAAAAGGACATATGACGGTTGCTCTTATAGAAGTGAATTCACATGCAGGATGCTCTATTGCACCTAACGCCCGACAGAGGATTTTTAAAGCCCGATTTTAGTTTGGCCCGCACCGGCACCCTTGCTGTGCGCAAAAACTGAAAAGGCCGGATCAACCGACCCGACCTTTCCATTTTCTTCAAATATCCGCGCCGCAGGCACCCCCTATATGCGGGCCCCTATATGCGGGGAAACTCCGGTTTAGATCATCGCCATGCCGCCATTGACATGCAGGGTCTGGCCGGTGACGTAGCTGGCCTCCTCGGATGCCAGATAAGCAACCGCCGAAGCAATCTCCCCTGCATCACCCATACGCCCCATCGGGATCGAAGACAGCATTCCGTCTTTCACTGAATCACCCAGTTCGGCTGTCATCGCGGTTTCAATAAAGCCCGGAGCCACGCAGTTGGCGGTAATTCCGCGGGATGCGATTTCCTGCGCGTAGGATTTTGTCATCCCGATCATGCCCGCCTTACTGGCCGCATAGTTCACCTGACCTGCATTACCCGTCACACCCACAATAGAGGTGATGTTGATCACGCGGCCCCATTTCTGTTTCATCATCGGGCGCATCACCGATTTCATCAGGCGCATGGTCGAGGTCAGGTTCACGTCGATCACGTCCTGCCAGTCCTCGTCCTTCATCCGCATGAACAGGTTGTCCCGTGTGATGCCAGCATTGTTCACAAGGATATGCAAACCGCCCATCGCCTCGGACGCCTGGCCCGCCAGCGCATTCACAGCCTCGGCATCGCCAAGATTACACGGGGTGACAAACGCACGATCACCCAGTTTGGCAGCAAGTTCTTCCAGCGGACCAACGCGGGTTCCGGAAAGCGCCACAGTCGCGCCCTGCCCGTGCAATGCGGTTGCGATCGCGCCGCCAATACCGCCCGATGCGCCAGTGACCAATGCGCATTTACCTGTCAAATCAAACATTCGGTTATCCAATCTTTTCTGCTGCGGCTTTTGCCCCGTCAGGGTCGTTCACGGCCACACATTCAATTTCGCGGGCAATCCGGCGGATCATACCCGACAGCGCCTTGCCGGCACCGATCTCGTAAACTTCGCTGACACCCTGCGCTGCGGCATAGCCCATGCTTTCACGCCAGCGCACAGACCCTGTCACCTGCTCTACCAGCAGATCGCGGATCGTGTCAGCATCCGAGACAGCTTCGGCCCTTACATTGGCAATCAGGGGAACGGAAGGCGCATTGAGCGTCACTTCGGCCAGTGCCTCGGCCATCCGGTCCGCAGCGGGTTGCATCAATGCGCAGTGGAACGGAGCAGAGACCGGCAGCAGCATCGCCCGTTTCGCGCCTTTTTCCTTGGCAATACCCAAGGCGCGTTCCACAGCAGACTTGTGACCGGACACAACAACCTGCGAAGGATCATTGTCATTGGCGGCCTGACAGACCTCGCCCTGTGCCGCTTGCTCGGCAACCTCGGAGGCGGTGGCGAAATCCAGCCCCAGCAGCGCCGCCATGGCACCAACACCCACGGGAACTGCTTTTTGCATGGCCTCGCCGCGGATGCGCAGCAGACGTGCCGTATCCGCCAGAGAGAGCGAACCTGCCGCACAAAGCGCCGAATATTCCCCGAGACTGTGCCCCGCCACATAAGACGCCGCCGTAACCGAAACGCCTTCGGCTTCCAACGCCGCCATCGCCGCCATGGATGTGGCCATCAGCGCAGGCTGTGCATTTTGTGTCAGGGTCAGGGTTTCAATGTCACCTTCCCAGATCAGACCGGACAGGCTCTCGCCCAGGGCTTCGTCCACTTCATCAAATACAGCTTTCGCTGCCGGATATGCGTCCGCGAACGCCTTTCCCATCCCGATCGTCTGGGCGCCTTGGCCCGGAAATACAAATGCGCGTGTCATTGGTGCCTCTTTTTTGCTTCACGTATTTTTAGTGTCTGTTACGGTCGGGAACAAGAAACTTCAACACAAAGGCCGGACGAACCGGCAAATGCCCCTGCCTGTCGCTTACAGCTTGCATTCACCACAGGCTTCGCTATACCCGCCCCATCTTCCGCAGATTTACGTTCACGCGGATGCCTCTCGTACCGGGGGCGGAAGATTAACCCGGTTTTGAAGCACGCTTACATATGGTGATAAAATGGCGCTCTACGAGCACACATTTATTGCGCGTCAGGATCTTTCCAACGCGCAGGCCGAAAGCCTGATCGAGCATTTCGGCGCCGTTCTGACAGACAACGGTGGTAAAGTTGTCGAGAACGAATACTGGGGCCTGAAGACTATGGCCTACAAGATCAACAAAAACCGCAAGGGCCACTATGCCTTCCTGAAAACAGACGCGCCTGCGCCGGCTGTTGCAGAGATGGAACGCCTGATGCGTTTGCACGATGACGTAATGCGCGTTCTGACCATCAAAGTTGATGAGCACGAAGAAGGCCCATCCGTTGTAATCCAGGCTAAAAACTCCCGCGACGAACGTCGCCGCGAACGTTAAGAAAGGACGCTAAATCATGGCTAACAAACCATTTTTCCGTCGTCGCAAATCTTGCCCGTTCTCTGGCGACAATGCGCCGAAGATCGACTACAAAGATACGAAACTGCTGCAACGCTACATTTCCGAGCGCGGCAAGATCGTTCCGTCCCGTATCACCGCAGTCTCTGCCAAGAAACAACGCGAGCTGGCGAAAGCCATCAAACGCGCACGGTTTCTGGCGCTGCTGCCCTATGCTGTGAAGTAAGGAGAAAATCCATGGATGTTATCCTTCTCGAACGTGTGGCCAAACTGGGCCAGATGGGTGATGTAGTTTCCGTAAAGCAAGGTTACGCCCGTAACTTCCTGCTGGCCCAAGGCAAGGCGCTGCGCGCCACCAAAGCCAACATGGAAAGCTTTGAAAACCGCAAGGCGCAACTGGAAGCACAGAACCTCGAAACCAAAAAAGAAGCCGAAGCTGTGGCTGCGAAACTGGACGGCGAGCAGTTCATCGTGATTCGTTCCGCTTCTGACTCCGGTTCGCTTTACGGTTCCGTTTCCACACGGGACGCAGCAGCTGCTGCGACCGAAGCCGGCTTCACAGTCGACAAGAAACAACTGGTTCTTGAAGCACCGATCAAGGAACTGGGCGTTCACACCATGAAAGTGGTTCTGCACCCAGAAGTCGAATGCTCCATCGAAATCAACGTTGCCCGTTCTGCCGAAGAAGCCGAACTGCAAGCCTCCGGTAAATCCATTCAGGAACTGGAAGCCGAAGCAGAAGCGGAAGCAGAATTCGAAATCGCCGAACTGTTCGACGATATCGGCGGTGCTGCTCTGGACGATCTGGAAGACAATGTTCCGGCTGCCGAAGAAGAGGCAACCGGCGAAGAAGAAGAGCCGAAAGCTTAATCTTCCCGACTGTTTTTCAGTTCAGAACAAATCTGAAAGGCCCGCAGGTTTCTGCGGGCCTTTTCTTTTGTCCGGTTCGTGGCTGGGCGCCCTATCCCGCCATCTGCGAGATTGTTTCGCTCAGGCGGCGGGCATCCGCAATTGCCTTGCTCAGGCTTTCCACACGCGCCGGATCAGACTGCAGCGCAGCAGCCACCTGCCTCTCTTGGGTCGGAGACAGATTTACACCTGCGGCTCGTGCCTTGCTGCGGGCGGCAATCAGGTCGGATTTGGCGCGGCTGTGTTCGCCCCGCAACCTTGCAAGCTCGGACGTTAATCGCGCGTTTTCTGCCTGTGCACGGTCCACTTCGGCCTGACGGTTTGCGACCCGTTGATCATAGGTGCCGTTGCTGGCTCCGGCTACACCGTTAAAGAAACCGCCATCGCCGGGATCTTGCGAAGTGACACATCCGGCAAGGATCAGTACCGCTGCCACTGTGAACAGGTTTGATACAGTCATGACTTGGTCACACCTTTCATCTGATTTGCCACTGATTTCATCGCGGCAATCCTTTGTGACAGCAGGGCGATTTCATTGTCGATTCCGGTTGCCTGCCCTTTGACCAAGCGCAGAGAACGGGTTGATTTGAATTCCTTTTCCCATTTCTGCGCTCCCTTGATTGCCTTGCTCATGTTATTGAGATTGGCCTTGGCCTGTTTCAGCTCCCGCCGGATCTGGCGCTTTTTTGCACCCGACGCCCGCAAGCTGTTCAGCTCGTTCTGTTGATAGGCCACAACCGCCTGCATCGTTGCAATAGAGGCCGCGAGTTCCTGATTTGCGCGGTTTACATCGTTGCGTATCCGTTCCAGCCGCAGTTCCTTGCGGCGGTATTTCTGCTGAAGCCGCGCAACATAGCTGCCCGCCAGCGCGCCCGATCCAATGCCGATCTGCACGCCGGAAT
The DNA here is from genome assembly GCA_018223125.1 of Paracoccaceae bacterium. Taxonomy (GTDB): domain Bacteria; phylum Pseudomonadota; class Alphaproteobacteria; order Rhodobacterales; family Rhodobacteraceae; genus Amylibacter. The sequence goes on from JAAEZA010000070.1 coordinate 10,829, forward strand.
TGTTGTCGTTACTGCTCAGCATATCCGCCAGCAACCCGACTGCTGCCCCCGCGACGATTCCTTCCGCCATGGTACGCTGAAACGCCTTTGCCTGCCGCGCCAGTTCCGCTTCGCTGTAATGGGTCGCCGCAGAATTCGGTTGGTTGCGGATCAGTGGCGGGTCTTCCCCGAGTGCGCGGGTGCGCGCGCCCTGCGCTGCTGCCATGGTGATTTGAAGTGTGATCAGGGCTGTCACCAGTCCGGCGGTGAATAATCGAAGCATAACAAAACCCTTCCGGTTCGTTGCGTTACCCCTAAGGTAATGCGCGAACGGCCCGGATAGAAATGCCAAAGATCACTGTTTTACCGATCCCGCCCCGTTTTTCATTCCGGTCACTTTTACGTTTTGGTGCTATCGCAGTGGATTTTTTTGGCTAAGCTTGGGGGAATATCCGTGCCTTTATTCTTTTCGAAACTTTTGGGAGTTTACTATGAAGATCATTGCAACCATTGGCTCCGGCCTGCTGGGCCTGTCCATTGCTACTGCTGCGCTGGGTGCTGGTGATGGGAACAGCAGTTCTACGCCAACCGAAGCTGCCTGCAAGAAGAAAGGTATGGTGCTCGACCCGAAAACCGAAAAATGTGTGGACGCCGAACGGGGTATGTTCCCCGATGATCTGCTCTACGTTACCGCGCGTGGCATGGCTTATGACGGCCAGTATCAGGACGCGATCCGGCTTTTATCGCTTGTTCAGGACCAGGATGACCCCCGTGTGCTGAACTATCTGGGCTTTTCCCATCGCAAGCTTGGCGATCTGCATACCGCGCTGACGTATTATCAGCGCGCCTTGCAGATTGATCCCGATTACATTCTTGCCCGCAGCTACATGGGTCAAGGATTTGTGGCGGACGGCAATATAGAAGCGGCACGCGCGCAACTGGACGAAATCCGCACCCGTGACGGCGAAAGCTCTTGGGCTTATGTCATGCTGGAGAATGCGCTTGAATCCCGCGTGACCTATTAAGGTCAGAACAAACCGCCCCTTGTTTTTCCGTGACAAATCCCTTGTGCGCGTCCTATCTATACGGACACGCATAAGGGAAAAGACTCGTGACAAAGACCGGAATGGACCAAAGCCTGAACGTACTCGGAGAGGCGCTCAAACCCTGCTCCACTGACCCGATGACCGGCTTTTACAGGGACGGTTGCTGCAATACCGGACCGGCGGATCATGGGAAACACACCGTCTGTTGCCTGATGACGGAGGCGTTTCTCGCCTTTTCCAAGTCCAGAGGCAACGACCTTTCGACACCGCGTCCCGAATACGGTTTCCAAGGGTTGAAACCCGGGGACCGCTGGTGTTTGTGCGCCGATCGTTGGGTTCAGGCCGACGCTTTTGATG
>JAAEZA010000071.1 GCA_018223125.1 Paracoccaceae bacterium
GATTGTACCGATGTTACAATGCGGCTTCGTGCGTTCAAATTTCTCTTTTGCCATCATGGCCTCCGTCTTCATGCGGCACGACAGTGCCAAGTGTGATAGGCCTTACCACAAGACCCGCAGAGATGCGACTGCACCCCGATTCCGATTTGCTGTCAGGTAATTGGCCTGAGCACAAAAATCAACCGTCAAATTGGGGAAAACACGTCACATCCCCAGTCTGTCCGGGTGAAATCCGTAGCCGGACTCCGTTCCCGCCGTCAACCCGCCGGTTTTGGCTCGGAACGGCCCGTGCAAACCTCTGGAAGCAACGGCGGTTTGGCCTATAGTGGGACTATAGGAGCCAGATCATGCCTGACGGAACCCGCCCCCCTGCCCTGCCGCCCAGAGTAGACCTTGTGAAACAGCCGCTGGGGATTTTGCAGACCCTTCGCAAGGCGCGGGAGAACCTGATCGGGATCATTCCCGAAATCGCCACCAAACAGCCGATCATCACCGGAAAGACCGGAATCATCCGCTGGCATATGGTGATGGACCCCGAAGCAAACCGGCGCATCCTGAAGGAAAAGCTGGATATCTATCCGAAGTCCGATGTAACCAAGAACATCCTGCGCCCTGCCATCGGTGACAGCCTGTTTATTGCGGAAGGGGCGCATTGGCGCTGGCAACGCCGCGCTGCCGCGCCGGTGTTTTCGCACCGCAATATTGCCGCGCTTGCCCCGATTATGTCCGCCAGCGCACAGGCCGCTTGCGACCGGCTGGAGCGTTGCGACGGACAGGCCGATGTTTTTCACGAAATGGTCCGCGCCACCTTCGAGGTGATTTCCGATGTCACCTTTTCGGGCACAGGCTCCATGGACAGCAGCGGTGTTCACAAAGCGATTGATGCCTATATCGACCAGACCGCGCGGGTTTCTCTGTTTGATGTGCTTGGTGTGCCCACATGGGTGCCGCGCTGGTCGCGGATCTTTGGCCCGAATTCCCTTGGCAATATGAAAGCCATCGCGGACGAAAGCATCAACGCCCGCCGCGCCAGTGGCCCCAAGCCGGTGCCGGACCTGCTGGACCTGCTGCTCGAAGGATCTGATCCGGAAACCGGCCGCCAGATGAACAGCGCGGAACTGCGGGACAATCTGCTGACCTTTATCGTGGCGGGTCACGAAACGACAGCCCTGACCCTAAGCTGGGCGCTTTACCTTTGCGCGTTCGATCCGCAGGTTCAGGACAAGCTGCGGGCAGAGGCCCTTTCCGTGCTGCAAGGCCGGATCGCAACCGGCGAGGATGCCGCCCGCATGCCTTATTGCACGCAAGTCATCAAAGAGACACTGCGGCTCTATCCCCCTGCCGCTTTCCTGTCGCGCACGGCACAGGCGGATGATACGCTTTGCGGCCGCGACGTCCGGCGCAAGGACACGGTAATGCTGCCGGTCTATGCCCTGCACCGTAACGAACTGCTGTGGGACGCGCCGGATGCCTTCAGGCCGGACCGCTTTGGTCCTGATGCCAGCCACGACCGCTACAGCTGGCTGCCTTTCGGTGACGGCCCGCGAATCTGCATCGGAAGTCATTTCGCAATGGTCGAAGCCACGATCATCCTGTCCACGTTAATTTCACGCTTTCGCTTTGAACGCATTGAAGGGCGCGATCCGAAACCGGTTCTGGTTGTCACCCTGCGCCCCGAAGTCGGTGTACCGCTGCGCATTTCCGCCGCCCCGCAGAGCTGACACGGATTTTCTTGTTTCAGACCTGAAAGAGTCCTAGGCTTTGGCATTCGTTTTGCCCTGGCTTTGAGGGTTTCACAAGACTGTCACACCCTCGTGCTAGGTGCGCGGCACAGCCGGCCCCTGACGGCCGGACCCTGCCAACAGCCAACGGGAGTAATACCATGACACGACCTTTTACCCAGATGAATCGCCGCAGTTTTCTAGGGGCCGGCGCGGCCTCAACCGCCTTGCTGGCGCTGCATCCTTTCTCTGCCAACGCCGCCGCCAATCAGGCCCATTTGCGGATCATGGAAACCACCGATCTGCACGTCCACGTCTTTCCCTACGACTATTACGCCGACCGTCCGGCAGACAACGTTGGTCTGGCCCGCACCGCCGCCCATATCGACACGATCCGTGCGGAATCCACCAACTCCATGCTGGTAGACAACGGTGACTTTCTTCAAGGCAACCCGATGGGCGATTACATCGCCTACGAGCGGGGCATGAAAGAGGGCGACACCCATCCGATCATCACGGCGATGAACACGCTCGGCTATGAAGCCTCGACCCTTGGCAACCATGAGTTCAACTACGGTCTGGACTTCCTGATGAAATCCCTTGCCGGTGCCGAATTTCCTGTGGTCAGCGCCAATGTGGTGACAGAAAAAGGCGCCAATCCCCGTGCGGACAAGGGTCTGGTGAAACCCTATGTGATCCTCGACAAGGAAATCACCGACGGGTCCGGCGAAACCCATATCATCAAGGTCGGGCTGATCGGCTTTGTGCCACCACAAATCATGAACTGGGACCGCCGCCATCTGGAAGGCAAGGTAGAGGCCCGCGATATTCTGGAAACCGCCCGCGCTTGGGTGCCGGAAATGAAAGAGAAAGGGGCCGATGTTATCATCGCGCTGTCCCATTCCGGCATCGGGGCGGCACAGGAAACCGACGGTATGGAAAACGCCTCTGTACCGCTGGCCGCTGTGGACGGGATCGACGCGCTGATGACGGGCCACAGCCATCTGGTCTTCCCGAGCGAGAAATACGCCGGTTTTGCCGCAGTTGACGCGGACAAAGGCACCATCCACGGCAAACCCGCCACCATGGGCGGCTTCTGGGGGTCGCATCTTGGTGTGATCGATCTGATGCTGGAGAAATCCGGCAACGAATGGCAGGTGGTCACATCTTCCACCGAAACCCGCCCGATTTCCGAACGGGACGAGAACCGCAAAACTGTGGCCTTGGTGGACAGTGTCGCCATGGTGGAAAACAGCGTTCAGGCAGAACATGATGCAACCCTTGCCTATGTGCGCCGGTCGGTCGGGAAAACCGATGCGCCGCTGCATTCCTACTTTGCGTTGGTGGCGGATGACCCTTCGGTGCAGATCGTCTCGCAGGCGCAGACGTGGTATATCACCGAGATGATGAAGGGCACTGAATACGAAGCCCTGCCGATCCTGTCTGCCGCAGCCCCGTTCAAGGCGGGGGGGCGTGGCGGGCCGGAGTATTATACCGACGTGCCAAAAGGCGATGTGGCGATCAAGAACGTCTCGGATCTCTACCTGTACCCGAACACGGTGCGCGCTGTGAAGGTGAACGGCGCACAAGTGCGGGGCTGGCTGGAACGGTCTGCCGGAATGTTCAACCGTGTCGAAGCGGGTAAAGCGGACCAGATCCTGCTGAACCCCGAATTCCCGTCCTATAACTTTGATGTGATGGACGGTGTGACCTATAAGATTGATCTGTCCCAACCCTCGCGGTTCAGTGCCAAGGGCGAGGTGATCAACCCCGAAGCCAGCCGGATCGTGGATCTGATGTATCAGGGCAAGCCTGTCACGGATGATATGGAATTCATCGTGGCCACCAACAACTACCGCGCCAGTGGCGGCGGTGCCTTCCCGGGTGCGATGGGCGACACGATTGTCTTTGAAGGGCCGGACACCAATCGCGATGTGATCGTGCGCTACATCGTCGAACAGGGGACCGTCAATCCGACAGCCGACGGCAATTGGGGTTTTGCGCCGCTGGAAAATACCAGCGTCCTGTTTGACACCGGCCCGAAAGGGGCAGAGCGGATTTCCGATGTGAAGGGCGTCCGGCTTGAACAGGCCGGCGACGGACCTGACGGCTTTGCCCGCTACCGCATCACGCTTGGCTAGAAACAATAGGCGGGGGCGAACCCGAAATTCGCCCCTTGCCCTACCTGCTCGCAAAAAATTGAAAAAAATTGCGACGGAAAGCGAGCAGCAGCACGTACCAGCTTTGAGAATACCATAAAGCGGACGTGACGATTGATGACTCCCTCCCGAAGTATCACAGCAAAACTTGTTGCAGCGCTGATCGCCGGGGCCACGCCCCTTCACGCCCATGACGCGCACAATCACGGCAGAGACCTCAATTTTTCAGGCTTGACCCAACCGGTGCAAATTCAGGATTGCACGCTCGCTAACGGTGACAGCGCCCAGTGTGCGCGGAGCATTGTGAATTACAAACCTGCCGATCTGGAAATCGGCCCCTTCTGCCCGTCTACGCTGGATCAGAAAGGCGGGATATGGGACTGGGACGGCGAGAACGCGGGGCTTTACCGTGTTAATGGCGACTATCTGAAAATGCTGGCCGAACTTGGCTTTAAAATGTTTGATGACGCGGGCAACGTATTTACCTCTGACATCTCGGTAGCTGAACCGGTGCCAGAACATACCTGCATCAATGTCGCGCCGGATGAAAGCGTCAGGATCACCGCACTACTACCCGTTGACCCTGTTATGGCAGACAAGCCTATGCAGCTTGGGGTCGTAGGCAAAGTCGGCATAGCCCTGAATGGCGTGCCGGTTTTCTCGGACGCCCCTTCGGTTCACCACACCGGACATATGCCAGCGCTCGATACTTGCGGCGGACATATCGACCCTGGCGGCTGGTATCACTGGCACGCGGCCTCAAGCGATATCGAGACCACTTTCAAAACCGAAGAGGTGGACGCCGAATGCGCGCTCACCCAAGATCCTACGGCCCGTTTCGGCTTTGCTTTTGACGGATTTGCGATTTACGGCAGTCAGGATGCTGACGGAAGTACACCCGAAGGGCTGGATGCCTGCAACGGACACACAGGTAGAACTGCCCATTCCGAAAAGCCGGATTATCACTATCACGCCAGCACCGATTTTCCAAATCTGCCGCCTTGTCTGGCGGGTGTTGTGGCGCAAGACAATTTCAGCACAACGGCACAAGTCGGAGTCGGAGCCAATCCGCCCGAAGGAACCGTAATAACCCGCCATGATCCGCCAGGGGGTGGACAGGGCCAGCGAGGATTGCCGCCAGGTTTCGGTGAAGCTGCAAAATCCTTGGGGATTGCACCTGAAAAACTTGGCGAGGTACTCGAAGCAAATGGCGGCCTCAAACTGGATTTCGCGGCTGCCGCCAAGGCGCTTGGCATTCGCGAAAGTGCCTTGCGGGAAGCTCTGCCTCCGCCACCCAACCGGTAATCGGGCGAAAGGCTCCAGTCACACCCGACAGACAGTCAGCGCCTAGTCGCAGATGTTTTGCAACGCCCGCCATTCTTGGGCTGTCAGAACCGGCGTAAACCGGCCGTCCCCGATGACATCAGCGGCACGGGCCGCATCGGCGCGGCCTTGCAGGTCCGGATGGCTGGCCAAATGGGACATGAAACCGGCTGTATCGCCGTGTTCCTCTCGCAGGGTGATAAAGAATTGCGCGAAAGAATTGGCAGGCAGCCCCGCCGCCGCCAGCCGTTCATGGGCAAAAACGTCCGCACCGGTTTCCGCCTGTTGCGAGTATTTTGCCGAAATCATCTGTTCCGCCAGCACCAGCGCCAGCGCGCCACCGGCAAAATCCCCGAACACCATCCCAAGTATCCCCACCGATCCGGCAGAGCGCAGCATAAGCCGCGTCGGATCGCGGTGCACCACATGCCCGACTTCATGTCCCAGAACCCCAGCCACCTCTTCGGGTGATTGGGCCGCATCGATTAAACCGCGAAACAGCACCACCTGACCACCGGGTACTGCAAAAGCGTTTATCATTTCGTGATCGAACACTTTCACTTTCAAATCGTAAGGCACCTCTGCCTCCCCGACGATCCGCGCTGTCATCTTGCGCAGTGCGGCGGAGCCCCCCGGACTTTTACAGGTCATTTCCGCTTCGTCGCCCCCCAGAAATGTACTGATCTGGGCCAGCGCTGTACGTCCCAAGGCGGCCTCTTTTTCAGGCGGTATCATTGTCGCCAGCTGGTTGGCCAGAGAAGGCAGGATCACCACCATAATGATCACCACAGAAGCCACGGCTCCGCAGCTCCACAGGGCCAGTTGACGGAACTTGGAGCGGGACACTTTCACCTTACCCAGATTGGGCGCAATAGCGCGGATGATGTCTTCGGCAGGGCCATGGGGCAGGATCAGACGGGCGATCCCGTCCTGTCCCTGCCGCAGGACAATCCCTTCATCCCGCGCCTGATCCGTGACCTCGCGCAGTTCTGACACAGGCCAGATGATGTCCGCGCCGCTTTCGGGCCGGATCACCAGAACCTCGGTTCCGTGAAGATGGTCGCGATGCACCAGAACACGGTGCTGACGCGCCGATGCGCCGTCGAAATACTTACCCCTGGCCGGTTCTTCCGTTTTCATAACCGTCCCTTTCGTTGTTAGATCGCAGCACCCACATCCAGCGCATCGGCAAAGCCTTCGGCTTCAACCATTTCGTCACGGCTGCGCTGCTGGATGTCGTCCAGTGCGGCAGGGTTCAGGATTTGCGTTTCCTGCACGTAATGCTCCAGAACGGGTTGGCGCACAAAGATCAGCGCGAAAACGCCGTATAGCACCAGCATCATGATATAGCCCACAAAGACCATGAAAATGCCGATCGCCTCGGCCAGCCCGAAGTCTGCCAATCCGTCGAATTCGGTCAGGTCTTCGACTGCGAATAAATCGGAAGAGCCAAGGAAATTCCCCGCAACGATGAAAAAGGCCGAGAACACCATCCCCGCACAGGTTGACGACAAAAGCCCCCCCAGAACATAGGTCCAGAACACTTTGGCACCTCGCGGGGTCGACGTGAACTGCACCCTGTTGCCGAGCCGCTTTGTCTCTGCCATGATCCGGAAAGAGGCGACCGAATAGTAAACGACCGCATAGTAAAACCACAAAGCGCCAAAGAAGGTCAGCACCAGCCAGACCGGCTGGCCGCTTGAAGCGGCAAGCAGCCCCGGAATCGCCATCGCAGCCGCCGCTATGAAGTAGTGTTTCATCGCGGGATACAGGCTCTGCCAGCGGCCAAGCTGTTCAAACCGCGCATTTCCGTACCATGTGCGGTCGATCTTGTATTTCTCCAGCAGGAACGTCTGGCGCGGCAGCAAAAGGCCCAGGGACAGAATCGTCAGAATCCAGTGCCCCGTAGCCCGCCAGACATAGCCCCAAGCCGCCGGTTCCACTCCGAACCGCACCCCGCGCCAACGCGTGCGGGACAGGATATAGCGGCGGGCGCGATACTGGGCGTAAAAGATAAAGGGAAGGACCGCCACCAGCGTGGCCTGACTCGCCGCAATCTGCAGCGCCGTATCCTGCCCGCTGCCGGAACCGGACAACAGGGACAGGCCCGCGAACATCAAAAGCAGTTGGAACAACCCCAGATAAACCGCCAGAAACGCCACCGCGATCAAAAAGCCGAGCAGTTTTTCCAGCCCGTTTCCGGTATATTCCATTGGATCACCCCCCGGTGCCGTAGCCGACCAGAAGTATTTGCGCACGCGCGTTTTGGCCCAAAAGCGGTAAAGGCCAAGCGTCACAAGCGTTAACAAAGCGGTTTTCAAGCCAAGCCGGAACAACGGCCCCTGTGTCCCGCGGTATTCCACCTGCATAGGTGGATCAGCCGGTCCGTCAGACGGGCTGTCCGCATGGGCTGTCAGGCGGGAAAACGGGTCATTCGGCGTTGCGCTGCTCATAATGGCCTTTCAGAAAATCATTGGTCTTGGGGGATAATGCACGGCCAACGCGAAACAGGAAAGCTGTATTCCACGGACATCCGAGGATGGCAAACAACCGGCACGCGATCCCGCGCCGGCTGTTCTGATCTTAATCGGTGAACTTGTTGTCCCGCGGAAAGCCGCGCGGCGCCATACGGCCCGCGCTTGCCCGTTTGCCGATCCATTCGTCCAGCTCTGTCTGGGTGCGCGTGCGCCCTGCCGGATCAAGCCAGCTTAGCCCATCGGCCAGATTGAAGGTTTTGGCATCACTCAGCCCGCCATCCTTGTATTTTTGCAGCCGGACACCCTTGCCGCGTCCGAGTTCGGGCAGTTCGCTGACAGGAAAGACCAGAACCTTGCGGTTTTCCCCGACACAGGCCACGTGGTCGCCGTCAACAGGGGTGCAGACCAGTGCTTTCACATCGTTGCGCACGTTCAGAACCTGCCGCCCTGTGCGGGTCTGGGCGATCACATCGTCTTCTGCCACAACAAAACCATCGCCCGCACTGCTGGCCACCAGCAGTTTGCGGCCCGGTTTGTGCAGGAACATCGTGACCATTTCCACTTCGTTGGGCAGTTCCACCATCAGGCGCACGGGTTCCCCCATGCCGCGCCCGCCCGGCAATGCGTTACAGCCGAGCGTGTAGAACCGCCCGTTTGATCCCAGCAGCAAAAGCCGGTCCGTGGTTTCCGCATGGAACAGGAAGCGGCCTTCGTCGCCGTCCTTGAACTTCAGTTCCTGCTTGAGATCGATATGCCCCTTCATTGCCCTGATCCAGCCCATCGCGGAACAGACCACAGTGATCGGCTCCCGCTCTATCATGGCTTCCAGCGGCACTTCCTCAAACTCCGGCGCATCTTCCAGCAAGGTGCGACGCTGCCCGCCCGCAGACTTCTTACCGAAACGGATGCGTGTTTCCTTCAGTTCTTCGACGATCCGGTCCCATTGCAGCTCTTCCGAACCGATCAGTTTTTCCAGCGCATCCAGTTCGGCCCAGAGTTCCTCGCGCTCCTTGCGCAATTCCATTTCTTCCAGACGGCGCAAGCTGCGCAGACGCATGTTCAGAATGGCTTCGGACTGGGGTTCGGTCAGTTGTTCGGCATCCGGTGCGATCACATCGGATGGCGCGACATAATCCGCCTCGCTGATTGCTTTGGGATGATCCTTGGACCAGTCCTCCAGCAGCAGGGCCGCTTTGGGATCGTCATCATAACGGATAATGTCGATCACACGGTCGAGGTTCAGGAAGGCAATAATAAAGCCTTCCAGCACTTCCAGCCGTTTTTCGATCTTGTCCAGACGGAATTGAGAGCGGCGCAGCAACACATCGCGGCGGTGGTCCACAAAGGCACGCAAGACTTCTTTCAGGCTGCACACTTTGGGGGTGCGCCCGTCGATCAGCACGTTCATGTTCATGGAAAACCGCGTTTCCAGATCGGACTGGCGGAACAGGGTTTCCATCAGAACGATCGGATCAACCGTTTTGCTGCGCGGTTCCAGAACCAGCCGGATGTCATCCGCACTTTCGTCCCGCACATCCGCCAGAATCGGGATTTTCTTGGCGTTGATCAGTTCCGCGATCTTTTCGATCAGCTTGGATTTCTGCACCTGATAGGGAATTTCGGTGACAACAATCTGCCACTGTCCCCGCGTCAGTTCCTCTTTTTCCCAGCGGGCGCGGACCCGAAAGGCGCCCCGCCCTGTCTTATAGGCCTGCGCAATATTCTCGCGCGGCTCTACCAGCACACCGCCGGTCGGGAAATCCGGACCCGGCACATAATCCAGCAGCTTTTCGTCTGATGTGCCCGGCACCTTGACCAGACGGATCGCGGCAGAACACAGCTCTTCTATGTTGTGGGGCGGGATGTTCGTTGCCATCCCCACCGCAATACCGGTGGAACCGTTGGCCAGAAGGTTCGGAAAAGAGGCCGGCAGAACCGAAGGTTCGGTCAGGCGGCCATCGTAGTTATCCCGAAAATCAACGGCGTTTTCATCCATGCCTTCCAGCATGGCCTCTGCCACGGCGGTCATTCGCGCTTCGGTATAACGGGCCGCCGCAGGGTTATCCCCGTCGATGTTGCCAAAGTTGCCCTGACCGTCCACCATCGGATAGCGAACGTTGAAATCCTGCGCCAGACGGGCCATCGCATCATAGATCGCCGCATCCCCGTGGGGGTGGAAATCCCCCATCGTGTCACCGCTGATCTTGGCAGACTTCAGGTATTTTCCGTTGGAGGCCAGTTTCAGCCGGCTCATCGCGTAGAGTATCCGGCGGTGGACCGGCTTTAATCCATCGCGGGCATCCGGCAGGGCACGGTGCATAATCGTGGACAGCGCATAGGTCAGATACCTGTCGCCAATGGCACGGCGCAGGGTTTCTACGGCCGTACCGCCACTGTTTTCCATTGAATCGGGATCATCGAAAGTGTCAGACATGCAGATCGTGATATAGCCCTGTTGAATCCGCGTCCAGATCACAGTTCATCTTGACGCGAATTACTTGCAGGGGCGAATCCGCCAGCTGCCGCAGGGTCAGGAAACCTCGGCCAGAAAGTCGCGGTGCATCCAGACTTCAAGTCCGCTGTCCTGCACGATCACGCGGGACCAGTTGCCGTCGCTTTCGCCGGTATCCTCTACGATGGCGCCGCGCTTGAGCTGGTCCAGAACCGCATTGCCGGTGCCGGGTCCGGAACGGGCGTTTACCACATTGCCCGAAACGCTCCAGAGTTTGACCGTCGCAGGTTCTGCCGTCTGCCCTGTTTCCACGACAACTTCGGCCGCAGCATCTTCGGTTTGCGGTGCGGCACTTGCAGATGTTTCACCCTGCTGTTCTGTTTCTACAGTCACAACAGCCTTTGACGGCTTCACCGGATCGGACACAATCACGGTTTCGATTGCCTTTTCCGCCTGAACATCAGATTCGGCAGACGCGGCTGCTATCACCGGCTGGGTGCTCGCTTGGGTATCTGTTGACTGCACTACGGCAGGGCCGGCAACAGCTTGCACGGGCTGCCAGCTTGCCGCCATCACTGTGAAAGGGGTGCGTGCGGGATTGGACGCCATGATATACCGGACATCTTTGGAACGAGGCGCAGGAACCGCAGCCGCAGTCTGGACCGTTGTTTCGCCCGATGCCGTGACAGCGGCTTGCGCGGCGCGTTCCACATCTTCTGCTGTAGCTGATGAAACAGTTTCCGTGTCACCCAACGACGCCAGTTCGGCATCCGCTCCGCCGGAAGCTTTCGCTGCCTGCACCGATGCAACCGGCGTTTCCGGTGTTTCGCTCCGGACGTAAAAAACCGCCGCCAAACACACAATAAATACGATGTTAAAAAAACGTGTCATGAGTCCCCCTTCCAGAACAGTTTCAGCAAAACCCCGCTACCCGTCGGGTTACGGATTGACATGGCGCGGTTGCGACCTGTTTCAAGAAAAACTTAATAAAACATGGATTTTTTCGATCCGCTGGACCACACCTGACCCTGTGGTTAAGAAAAATGTTCAACTTCAAGCAGGATTTTGCCCATGCCTTCCAGATCAATACTCATCACCGGTTGTTCTTCGGGCATCGGCTATGATGCGGCGCACACCCTGCACAAAAGGGGCTGGCAGGTCTTTGCCACCTGTCGCGCGCAGGAAGATTGTGACAGGTTGCAATCCGAAGGGCTGAACAGCTTCCGGCTGGATTACGCAGATGAGGACTCGATCACCGCTGCCCTGCAAACCTGCCTGGACCAGACCGGCGGAACGCTGGACGCCCTGTTCAACAACGGTGCTTTTGCTATTCCTGCCCCTGTGGAGGATCTGAGTCGTGATGCCCTGCGCCATATCTTCGAAGCCAACTTCTTCGGACATTTCGATCTTATCCGGCAGGCGATGCCGGTGATGCGAAAGCAGGGACACGGGCGGATTGTAAACTGCTCTTCCGTGCTCGGCTTCGCTGCGATGCGGTATCGCGGGGCCTATAATTCAACCAAATTCGCTCTCGAAGGGATGACGGACACATTGCGGCTGGAACTGAGAGGGACCGGCATTCATGCGATCCTGATCGAACCCGGCCCGATCCGCACCGACTTTCGTAAAAACGCAATCAAACAATTCGACCGGTGGATTGACTGGAAAAACAGTGGCCTGCGGAACCAATATGAAACCGAGTTACTGGACAAGCTGAAGAAAACCGGCAGCAAACCGGACCGTGGAGAGCTGGGGCCGGAGGCGGTGACAGAGAAACTGATCCACGCGATCGAGAGCCCGACCCCCAAACCCCGATACTTCGTGACATGGCCGACCCATGCCGCAGGCGCACTGCGCCGGCTGCTGCCGACCCGTGCGCTCGACGGGATATTTGGACGCATGTAGCAAAAACCGG
>JAAEZA010000072.1 GCA_018223125.1 Paracoccaceae bacterium
ATTCTTTTTGAAACGCCCTTATTTTATGGGTGCTAAGCACTTCGGAACGGCGGAAACCCGATCCCGCAAAACCACCCCAAAACACACCAAACAACCAATTCACCCCGATACCCCCCGTAAATCCGCCGGAATCACTTCTAAAGAACACGACTCAAACCAACCAGAATCGGGAATCACGGGCGGTTCAGAACACAACGGGACGGGTTTCCCCGGTTACGACGTGAATCAGCCCCTCCGGTGCGTGGTCGCTTTTGGCAATCAGGTTCCAGCGCCACGGCGCACAGGTGAGAGTCGCAATTGCCAGGCGTTCCGGAAACCCCGGTTGCCAGCGGGGATGGAAGGAAGGTTCGTACATCCAGTCGACCAGTTCCGCGGCCTTATAAAGCGCACGCATTTCTGCATCATTATCTTCCGCAGGGCGGGCTGTCATCAGACCGGCGATTTCATAGTGGACCCGTGCGGTAACCTGCCCTTTGTGAACCAGCACCCAGCCGCCGCCCATATCGGCCAGTGCATTCACTGCCTGCGCCATCGCCGGATCGGACGAGCCAATACACCAGACGTTGTGTTTGTCATGACCCATGGAACAGCAGAGCGCTGTGTCCGGATCCCTTGGCCCGCAGCCGAGCCAGAACATCTTTGTCACCTCCCCTTTGCCGGAATACCGGTCAATGATTGAGAATTTACTAATATTCTGGGCGGCATCCCGCTGCACCGTTCCGTTTTCAACCGGCAGGGTGCGGATCGGGACTTCGTCGCTCCAGTGGAAGGGGCGCAGGACAGGCGCCTGCATGGAGCAGCGACCGGCTTCGGCTTTGATGGCGAAATCATCCGCAGTCAGGCTACGTCCGATGTTGACCGTATTGCGCGCCCAGTCCGGCCAGTCGATGCGGACCGGATCCAACAGATAATCGTGTCCTTGCGAGACCTGTTGACCGTCGGCCCAGACTTCACCGATCGTGAAGCTTTCTGCATCTTCCAGCAGCACGATATCGGCAAACCGACCCGGAGTCACACTGCCAACCCATGGGGTCAGGCGCATGTGGCGGGCGGGGTTGATGGTGGCCAGTTGCACGGCAGTTTCCATTGGCAGGCCCGCTTTGATCGCGCAGCGTACGTTATAATCCGACGCCCCCAAGCGCAGGGTATCTGTGGCGCTGCGGTCATCGGTGGTCACAGCCACCTGACTCCAGTCTTTTAGGCCCCGTTCGATTAACCCTTTGATAATATCATCCATGGTATGAACGCGGATCTCGATGAACAGGCCGCGGCGCAGTTTGTCCCAAGCTTCCTCGGCGGTCCATGCTTCGTGGTCGGAAGCCAGACCGGCGGCGGCAAAGGCATTGATGTCCGGCAGGTCGCGCAGGCCGGCGCCGTGGCCCTCTACGACACCGCGGGCTTTCATCGTGGCACCGATCATGGACCACAGGCGTTCGTGACCGGGATTTTCCGCTTGGGTGATGGCGGGCCAGTCCATGACTTCATCCAGACCTGCGGTCATCGGGCTTTGCATGAAGCCGGACTGGTCCGACCCGTCCAGATGGGCGCCGTGTTCCCAACCTGTGGGGGGCACGGCCGAACCGGGCAACGGGAAGATTTTCAGGGGCGAGCCTGCGCCCCGCGCGGCAAGCCAGAAATCCAGCGTCCGTTTGGGCAGAACGTTGGAGAGTTCGTGGCTGGCCTCGCAGGTCCATGTGTTGCCGCGGGGCAGCACCAGCGCGGCTTCAAATTCCGGTGTGATGTGGGAGCTTTCAATGTGTTTGTGCACTTCGCCCAGCCCCGGCACCGCTGAAAATTTCGTGCGATCCACGGTTTTGGCAGCGGATCCGGCGAAACTGCCCCGCGGCCCGACAAATGCAACGCGCCCCGCTGCAATGGCGATGTCGGTTTCTTCGATCCAGCTTGCGGTTCCGGTGTCAAGCAACCGTCCCACCTGTAACAGCACATCGGCAGGTTTGCGGCCCAAAGCCACCTGCACCAGCGTTTTGCGCAGCTCTATTTCCTGGTCAAAGTCGATGTTTCCGGCCATTTTAGCCTCCTGTCATATTGGCAGGCCTTGTTGCGGCCCGAAATTTTTCCTGCGCTCGGGCGATTAACCGGCAGACCATCCATCCGCCGTTTTGCGCAGGATGGGTGTGCGAAATGCCCCCTCAACCGGGCAATCCCCCACATGATCGGCCCAGCCCTGCCCTTGCAGCATCGCGGCACCAATGACGGTGGGCGTGATCTCTAGCAGTTTCAGCAGTGCAAGCACCGATGCAATGGAACTGCCCGAGGAAAGCACATCATCCACCACGGCCACACGGCCTTTCAGCAAAGGCACCATGCGTGGGTCAAGGTATAACCGCTTGCCTTTGCCCGGCGATGTGATGGAAGACATATCGACCGAGAGCGATTCATCATACCAGAACTTGCGCGAGGTCGAGAGCGGCACCATGCGGGAATGGCCGAGCCGCCGCGCAACCGCTTCCCCGAGCGGCAGACCCAGCGTTGGCACGGATACAATCACATCCGGCGCATGGGGCGAAAGCTGTGCGGCCAATCCGTCGGCCAATGCATCAAGTACTGTAAAGCTCGCCTGATTGAGGATCAGGGATGCCACCCCCCGTTCCCCATCCCCCAAGGCGCGAATGGGCAGCAGGATCGTGTGATCCCCGAACGGCACGGCATAGGTTTCATTGTCGGCCTGCACCCCTGCGGGCAAATCGCTGTGCAGGTTCTGCCATACGTCGGTTCTCATGCTGCTTTCTCCTTGTTTACCTGCGGGTTTTGGGTAGGTTGCGTCCAAATTGAAAGGACATTTTATCATGCCGGACACTGCTTTGATGAACGCACCCAACCTTGCCCAACTGACCGAATTGCGCCGAGATCTTCACGCGTAACACGAACTGGGGTGCGAAGAACATCGCACTGCGGGGATTGTAGCAGATCGCTTGCGGGCCGCAGGTCTGGAGGTGGAAACCGGCATTGGTGGAACTGGCGTTGTCGGGACATTGCGCAAGGGCAGTGGCAACCGCGCCATTGCCCTGCGGGCGGATATGGATGCGCTGGCGATGCCGGAAGAAACCGGCCTGCCCTATGCGTCCAAAGTTGCGGGTAAAATGCACGCCTGCGGACATGACGGGCATACGACCATGTTGCTTGGCGCCGCCGAAGCGATGGTTGACCGCGATTTTTCGGGCACGGTGCATTTTGTGTTCCAGCCCGCCGAAGAAGGGCGCGGCGGCGGCAAGGCGATGATAGAGGACGGGTTTCTTGATCGTTTTCCGGTGGATGCGGCCTATGGGCTGCACAATATGCCGGGGTTGGATCTGGGCGTGGTGGCTGCTGTGGAAGGACCGCAGCTGGCCAGTTCGGACAGTTGGAAAGTTGATTTTCGCGGTATCGGCAGCCACGGGGCGAAACCCCATCAGGGGCGCGATGCGGTGACAGCGGCAGGCGTGTTCCTGTCGCAGCTTCACAGCATTGTCGCGCGGGAAGTTGATCCGCTGGAACCTGCGGTGGTTTCGGCCTGCGCGCTGGAGGCCGGAGATTTTGCCGCGCTGAACGTGATCCCCGAAGTCGTTCGCATTGGCGGGACGGCACGGGCCTATTCCGCTGGGGTGCGCGACCAGCTTGACGAGGCTATCGGCCGCCATGCAAAAGGTATCGCTGCCGGTTTCGGGATCGACGCCGATTACACGTTTATCCGCCGCATTCCGCCAGTGGTCAACGCCACGGCCCCGACCGCCATCGCACAACAAGCGGCTGTTGCCGCGCTTGGCGCGGAACGGATGCGCACGCAATTTCCACCGTCCACCGCAGGGGATGATTTTGCCGAATTTGGCACCCGGATTCCCGGTGCCTATGTCTGGTTGGGCATGGGCGAAACCCGCGAAAACGGGCAGCACCACAATACCAACTATGATTTCAACGATGCCTGCATTCCCCACGGTGTCGCCTATTGGTGCGCTGTCATCGCCGAAGAACTGAAATAAAGCAGCCGCCACCTTACCCCGTTCCCTTGATGGGATAGACTCCTTTGATGAAGATCGGGTTAAGGTGGCCGCTGTATTCATGGAAATCCTCGACGCACAGTCGCTGCTTTAGAACGACAACCCGTGAAGCAATGCAGCGCGGGCACCTTGCACGTTCACGCCCATCGCAACCTTGATGGTGTGCTCTCCCGCCACCAAAGCGCCTGTTTCCAGATCGACAGACAAATCGTGCGCTTCCATTCTGAACAGTTCGGGATGTTGCGCCAGCAACGGTACGCAGGGATCGTGCAGCGGGCGGCTTTCAGCCCCGTTTGTTGCAGCGAAATAGGCATCTATCAAATCCGCAGAGGCAATGGCCGCAACCGCGCCGGTCTCCCGAAGCGCTTTGATATAGCTCCGGTCTGCCCGTAGCTGCCGCGTCGCATCCAGCGGGATCAGCGTTAACGGCAGTCCCGCAACAAAGACCGCCGCCGCCGCGTGGGGATCATGGGCGATGTTAAATTCCGCTTTTGGGCCCACATTGCCCGGCTCTTTCACAGCGCCCCCCATGGCGATCACCCGCCGGATACGCTTTGCGGCTTCGGGCGCCCGATCCAGCAACAGGGCCAGATTTGTCAGTGGCCCGAGGCAGAACAGATCGACGCTTTGCGGCGGATGGGCCATCAGGGCCGCAGCCATTGCACCAACGCCGTCCGTACCCGCCGGCGGGGAGAGCGGTTCGGGAAAGACCACACCGCCCAGACCGTCAGTGCCGTGAATGCCAAGTTCGGGGTTCGCCTCTTTGCCGAGCGGTGCCGCAGCACCTGCGTGAACTGGCACATCCACCTGTGCCAGCGCACAAATCCGGCCCGCGTTACGGGTGGTTACGGACAGGCCGATATTTCCGGCAACCGTCGTCATCGCGGTAACCTCCTGTTCCGGATGGTTCAGCGCATAAAGAATCGCGATTGCGTCATCAATGCCCGGATCGGTGTCGATAATAATGCTCATGCGCCCAGCTTTTCTATGATGCGCACCCAGGACCGCATCCCGCCGCGAAAGCTCGACAGGTCGTATTTTTCATTCGGGCTGTGGATGCGGTTGTCAAAGCGGCCAAAGCCGACCAGCAACGCATCCACCCCCAGTTTTTCCCGCAGTGCCCCGATAATCGGGATCGAACCGCCTGTCCCGCAGGTGGTCGAACGACCCCATTCATCCGAAAGAGCCGCCAAAGTCGGCGCGAGGAACGGGTTTTCGCGGCCCATCGCCCAAGCGGGGGAAAGTCCGTGATCGGAAAAAGTCACGCTGCAATCGGCGGGCAGTCTGCTGCGCACATGATTTTGAAACGCATTGCGGATTTTTTCGGGGTCTTGTCCGGCCACCAACCGGAAGGACAGTTTGGCGTGGGCTTCACAGGGGATGACTGTTTTGAAGCCGGGTTCGGTATAGCCGCCCCAGATGCCGTGAATTTCACAGGACGGACGCGCCCAGACCTGATGCAAAACGGGGCGGCCAGCCTCGCCTGCCGGATGTTTCAGACCGACGTTTTCAAGAAAACCCGCTTCATCAAAGGGCAAGGCCCCCCATTCGGCGGCGGTTTCTTCGGGCAGTTCCTGCACCCCGTCATAAAAGCCTTCAATCGCAATCCCGCCATTCTCGCTGCGCAGGGAGGCCAGCACATCGGACATCACAGCCAGCGCATTGGCCGCCGCATTGCCAAACATGCCGGAGTGCAAATCGCGGTCGCCCGCCTGAATGGTGATTTCCTGCCCCACCAGACCGCGCAACATGGTCGTAACCGCAGGGGTTTCGCGGTCCCACATATCCGTATCACACACCAGAACCACATCGCAGGCCAGTTCTTCCGCAGCAGTTTCCAGAAAACCGGGCAGCGAACGGGAACCGCTTTCTTCTTCCCCTTCAAACAGGAAACTGACGCGGATTGGCAGGCTGCCATCAGTTTCGATCAGCGCTCGGCAGGCTTCGACAAAGGTCATCAACGCGCCTTTGTCATCAGACGCGCCACGCCCCACAATATGGGTGTCGTTTTCAACGGGAACCAGTTGCGGCTCGAACGGGTCGGTGTTCCACAGCTCCAGCGGATCGGCGGGTTGCACATCATAATGACCGTAAAACAGCACATGGGGCGCATCAGCCGGACCATTTAGATGGCCCACAACCATCGGATGGCCGATGGTTTCGCGCACGGTCGCATCCGCGCCCATGTCCCGCAGGGTCTGCGCCAGCCATTCGGCAGCGCGGGCGACATCAGGAGCAAAAGCCGGATCGGTGGAGACCGAAGGAATACGGATGAAATCGAACAGACGCGCCAGACGGTCATCCATTGTTGCGTCAATATGGGAGAGCGTGTCAGTCATTTTCTGCCTCTGTCCTGAGATAATATTTAATTGTTAATCCGCAGCGGTGTCGATTTCGACAATCCGCGCCTTGAACTGTCTGGCCACCTGCAACGCATCGGACAGGGCCTTGTCCGGCTCGACCGTCTGGCACTGCCGGTCCTGCATCAGCCATTTTCCGGCGACCATCGTGCCGGTTACATCCGTGGGCAGGGTTGCAAAAACCAGCATGGAATAAATGTCATAAATCGGGTGGAGCCGTGGATCATCCAGCGAGATGCGGATCAGATCGGCCTGTTTTCCGACCTCCAGCGATCCGATACGATCCGCCATGCCAAGGGTCGCAGCGCCCTCTATCGTGGCCATGCGAATGACCTCTGTGCAGGGTAGGATGCCACGGGATTTTCCGGCAATCTTCTGGAACATGGTGGCAGGGCCGAACTGGGAAAACAGATCAAGCGTATTGCCCGACATCGGCCCGTCCGTCGCGATCCCGACCTTAATGCCACGGTCCCGCAAGGCCGTGATCGGGGCGATCCCGCGCCCTGCTTTCCCGTTGGACCGCGCATTATAGGCCACATGAACGCCACGTTCCGCCATCAGATCCATGTCGGATTCGGTAGGGTACATCACATGGGCAGCTACCAACGCAGGTGTTAGCAAACCGGCACGATCAGCGGCCTCAACCGTGGTGCAACCGTAGTTGTCTTTCGCCCACGCGAGTTCCGGCTCCGTTTCGGCCAAATGAATCTGCACCGGCAAATCAGGATGATCCGCAGACCATTCTGCCACCCGTGTCATCCCGTCCAGTCCGGTAGAATAAGGCGCATGGGGTGCGGCCGAAGCCGTCACGCGAGGATGATCCTTGTAAAGATCGGTCAGCGCGTCGAGACGGGCGAAAGCCTCGTCAAAGGTTTTATGATCGGGGGCGTTGAAATTAGCGATGGTCTGGCCAACCACACCGCGCAACCCGCTTTGATCCAGAACCGCACCGATGCGATCCTCGAAATAATACATATCCGCAATCGTGGTGACGCCGCCGCGGATCAGTTCAAGCGCGGCAAGTTGTGCACCCACCGCCACAACGCCTTCGGTAACAAGGGCGCGTTCCAAAGGCAGGATGTAGCGGAACAACCTGTCATCCACATCTTCGCCCAGACCACGAAACAGGGTCATGGGCATGTGGCAATGGGGGTTAACCATGCCCGGCAGGATCAGATCCCCGCCCACATCCAGAACAGGACCGCGATCACTTGGCGCATCCCCTGCGCCAAGTGCCGTAATCTTATCGTCCTCAAACGCGATCCAGCCCCGTTCGATCTCTGTCATATGCCCGTCAATCGTCAGAATGCGGGCATTTGCAATAACAGACATCAGGACTCTGTCGGTAGCAGGCAGCATTGCTCCGGCTGGGGAACCAACATCGCCGCACTGCCGCTTTCAAACGGTGTCGCCTGCGGACCGTTTGCCATCACAACCCCGCCCGCGGTGTCGCAGTGGTACTGATAGGCGCGGCCGATATAGGTGCGCATCCCGAGTTTTGCCGGAATACCAAAACCGCCTGTTTCCGGCTCGACCAGCAGCCCCTCGGGACGGGTCGCGAACAGGAATTTCTTTGACGGAATGGTAAACTGGCTCTTGGGCAGGTCAATCTGCACGCCCCCCGCCATCTGCGCACGCACCGCATCGCCAGCTTCGGCTACAGCTTCCATTTCAATCATATTGTCAAAGCCGACAAAATCCGCAACGAAAGCGTTGGCCGGTTGGGAATAGAGCACCTCTGGCGTATCAAGCTGCATGATCTTGCCGCCCTTCATGATCGCCACACGATCCGAGATCGAAAATGCCTCTTCCTGATCGTGCGTTACATAAAGCGCAGTTGTTCCGTTGGCCTGTTGCAGGCGCCGGATTTCCACCCGCATATCCACCCGCAGTTTGGCATCAAGATTGGACAGCGGTTCATCGAACATCAATAGCGGCGGATCAATCACCAGTGCGCGGGCCAAGGCAACGCGCTGGCGCTGACCACCCGACAGATTCGCCGGATGCCGGTCCGCCAGTTCCCCCAGTCCGACACGTTCGATCATCGTATCCACACGTTTTTTACGCTCGGCCCCTGTAATATTCCGCTGCTTCAGGCCGAAACCCACGTTGTCCCGCACCGTCAGATGGGGAAACAGCGCGTAGGTCTGGAACACCAGCCCGATATCGCGGGCATGGGCGGGCAGCCGCGTCAGATCGCGATCGCCGAGCTTGATCGAACCGGATGTCGGCTCCAGAAAGCCCGCAACCAGACGCAAGGTCGTTGTCTTGCCACAGCCCGAAGACCCGAGCAGGGAAACCAGCTCTCCTTCTGCGATATGCAGCGAAAGGTCTTCCAGCACCTGCGTGGTACCGTAATGGGCATTGATGTTTTCAAGTGTCAGAGATTGGGTCATTTTGTCAGGAAAGTAAGTCCAAGGGTCCGTTCAACCACAGCCATTACGGCGACTGTGACACCCATCAGCAGAACCGAAACCGACGCGATTGTCGGATCGAAGAACTGCTCCATATGGGCCAGCAACTGGATCGGGAGAGTGGAAACGCCCGGTCCGGTCAGAAAGATCGAAATCGAAACGTCGTTGAGAGAGGTAATAAAGGCCAGAATGAAACCGGCGATGATACCTGCGCGAATATTGGGCAGCACCACGGTGAAGAACGCTTTGATGCGCGGGCATCCAAGAGAGACGGCAGCCTCTTCAATGGAAAAGTCGAAACTGTTCAGCGACGCCCCGACCACCCGCACCGTATAAGGCAAAACGATCAGCGCATGCCCCACCAGAAGGGCCAGTGTGATCGGCAGGCCGAAACCGCTCGCCAGTGATTTCATCAGTGAGAAACCCAGCACGATTTCCGGAATAAGGATCGGCAAAACAAAGACGTTGCCCAGAAAGGCCGGAAGCTCGATCCGGTAGCGCGCCATCGCATAGGCCGCCGGAATGCCGATCAGCATGGACAGGGTTGTCCCCGCCACCGCCAGCATAAAGGATGTCCCCATCGTACGGGTAAATGCCGATATTTCAAAGATATTGGCAAACCAGTGCAACGTCAGCCCTTGTGGCGGGAATGTCAGATAGGTCGTATCCGAAAGCGCAGAGCCGATGATCACCACCAGCGGCCCCAGCAGAAACAGGAAGGTCAGGACTGTCAGAACAATCAGGACAGGGTGAATACGTGTTTTCATAAGGATTACCCCGCCATAGGATTGAGTTTACGTGCCACTTTGGACATGATCAGCACGGTCGTCAGCGTCACAACAACCATGACCGCCGCGATGGTAGAGGCACCGACCCAGTCAAATGTGACCATGGCCCGCTGATAGAGGAATGTACCCATCATCATCTGGCGCTCCCCGCCCAGAAGTTGCGGCGTGGCGTAAGACGTGAATGATCCAGTAAACACCAGAACAGCCCCGACAATCAGGCCCGGGACAGCCATCGGCAAAACGACCTGCCGGAAGGTGGCCGCAGGGGTGGCCCCCAGCGAAGCCGCGGCATCGGTCATATCCTGCGGAATCCCCTCCAACACCCCGACGAGGGTCAGAATCATCAGCGGCACAAACAGGTAAACCATCGCCACAATTACCGAACCTTGGGTGTAAAGCATGGACAACGGCTCTGCTATGGCACCGATTTTCATCAGGAAATTGTTCAGAATGCCGTTTTTGCCCAGAATTACCAGCCAGGCAAAGGACCGGACGACAACCCCGGTCAGCAAGGGGAAAACCGCCGCGATGATCAGCAGGCTTTTGATCCGTCCGGGCATACGGGCCACGACCCATGCCGTACAAAAACCGATTGCAACAGAAATAATCGTCGTCACCAGCGCCACTTCCATGGTGCGCCAAAGCACCGTCATCCGGAAACGGGAATTGAAGAAGGCGGCATAGGTTGAAAACGGGCCTTTGGGATCCCCGAAGGTGGTTGCAAAAGTTGCCAGAACCGGCAGCCCGAGAAAGATAAAGACCAGCAGAATGGCCGGTGTCGCAAGCAGCCAGGCGCGCAGGCGATTAGACATTGGACTTCCTTTGAAAAGAAAAGGCGGAGCAAAAACTGATGCCCCGCCTCATAAACGATGCCGGTGAAGGATTACATCCCGAAGATTTCATTCCAGCGGTCAATCCAGTCGGTCTTCGCCGCGTTCATCTTGGCGTAATCCATCCGGTTCAGCTTGGCGATGGCTTCGGGACCATAGGTCCAGATCGCAGCCTGCTCGGGTGTCAGTTCAACACCTGTATGCACCGGCGCATCCACGCCCTGCTCTGCATTCACCTGTTGTACTTCTTTTGACAGAACAAAGTTGATGAACTCGTAAGCCAGATCCACCTTTTCGGCACCGACCGGAATGTTGATCGTGTTCAGCGTCGCAATATCCCCGTCATCCAGAGTGGCCCAGGTCATTGTGGGCACGGCTTTTTGCAGGGAGGCCAGAGTGAAATCCTGCGCGATCGCAACCGAAGCCTCGCCAGTGGAAATCAGGTTCACCATTTCAGAGCCGGTGTTGTAATTCTTGACCGAATTGGGCTTGAGCTCTTCAATCGCTGCGAAAGCTGCGTCTGCATCTTCAAAAGCATCCACACCGGCTTTCTTGCCGGCCTGCACCACAACCATCGGACCCGCGGTTGTTGTAATACCCGGCAGGGTTACCTGCCCTTTCAGATCTTCGCGCCACAGATCGTTCCAGCTTGTGATCGGCTCCACCTTGGCGGAATCATAAACCACACCGGCGCGGCCAACAGCGTATGCAGGCCCGTAACCGCCCTGCGGATCCTGTGCCAGTTCATAGAGGTTTTCGATATTGGGCAGACGAGAGCGGTCCAGCTTCATAAAAGTGCCAGCTTCAACACCCAACTGGGAATAGCTGTCCGTCAGGTAAATCACATCAACGCCCTTACCACCGCGGGCTTGCAGTTTACCCAGACGGTCGGAGTTGTTGCCGGTTTCAAAAACAACCTCGCAACCGCAGATTTTCTCGAACGGCTCAACAATGTTCGCCTTCAGCTTTTCACCGTTGTATCCCCACCACGAGATGGTGAAAGTTTCGGCCTGGGCAGCAGTGGAGGCAAGTGCCGCCACACAAGTAGCGGTCAGGAGAGCAAGCTTCATCAAATTTCCTTTGGATTGCAGTATTAGCAGATGGCGTAATCATATCTGTTATTTTCCCCAAGGCAAGATGACGGCCCGTTCATCTGCCCATGAAAAACGCACAAAACACGTTTTGCTTAAGGCTTGTTCAACTCCTGTATGAAAAATTCAACCAACAGGCAACATCAGGTTTACAGTGTAAGGCCGCCGCAACCGCGAATATGTCACAGCACCGAACGCAAGCTACCAATGGGTGTAGAATCAGGGAAATCCAAGAGGAAAAGGGCAAAGGGGAAGCCGTCCTCTTGAACGCAAACGGCCGCCCTTTGTGGGCGGCCGGTTTGTGTTTTTT
>JAAEZA010000003.1 GCA_018223125.1 Paracoccaceae bacterium
CCGCTGCCATCCCCTTCGCTCAACTGACCAAACCTTTGAAAGGCCGCTTGAGCGCTGTCTTCGGGAATGCCGACCCCGTCATCTTCCACAGTCAGAACAGCGAACTGCGCGTCGATCATTGTCTTCACTTTGATCATGGAGAACCCTGCACCGCCATGGGTCAGGGCGTTCTCCAACAGATTGGTGATCACCTCAGCGATCAGAACCGCGTCGCCCTTGATCGGCAGGGGGGCGGGATACGGTTCAAAATCGAAACCTATATCCCGTGACAGGATCGTTGGCGCGAAATCCCCGCACACTTCGGCAGCAATGGCGTTGAGCTCAAGCGTCTCAAATGTCGGCACTTCGTCGTATCGCAACCGCTCTAGAGACAACAACTGGTTGGCAAGACGTGCAGACTTGCGTGCCGCCACAATCAGTTCCCGTTCTCTCAGACGGCGTTCTTGCGGGTCGCTGACCTCTGGCAAAACCTCAGCCATCGACAGAAGCGCAGAGGCAGGGTTGCGCAGCTGATGCGCCGCGTTGGAGATAAAGACCTGATGATCCTCAATGCTCTGGCGCACCTGCCCGAACAGCCGGTTCAGCGTGTCAACAATTCCAGAAACCTCTGCTGGCACGGCGCGGCGTATATCGCCCAGATCGTCGGGAGACCGGTGCTGGATGGCATCCTGCAAATCGTTCAGGGGCCGCAAGCCGATCTTCACCCCGAACCACACCACCAGGGCAAGGGCAGCCATCAGGCTGGCGATCAATGCAGCCGCGCGCCGCGCCAGCGAAGCGGCAAAGGCTTTCCGGTCACTGTCCCTTTGCCAGACAGTCACAATCCTGTCGCCGGTCAGATTGCCGATGGTTGTGCTTTCCGTCATCCGCAGGACGCGCACAGGCTCGCCCCTGTACTCGGCATTCGTGTAGTTCAGCCTGTTATCGTCCTTTCGGTCTCCGGAAACCGGTGGGTAAGCGTAGCCGGTGATATAGATGCCGCCGGGACCGGTGACATGATAAAACAGCTCTCCGCCTCCGGCGTCGGAAACAAAATCCCGCGTGCTGGGCAGCAGCGCATCGCCCCCCGAAATGGCGACATCGCGGGAAATCGCGAGCGCGGCGGCCAGCAGGCTGCGGTCAAACAGGGTTTCAGAAGTGCGCTGTGCCGCCTCGTAACGCCAGACCCCGAGGATGAAAGACAGCAGCAACAGGGGGGGCAGGATCATCATGAACAGCCGCGTGCGCAGCGACAATGCGGTCATAAGCTATCGACCTCAAGCATATACCCCAGCCCGCGCGCGACCTTGATACGGATACCGAAAGGCTCCAACCGTTTACGAAGTCGGGACACGTGGGGTTCTATTGCGCTGTCCTCCTGCGCGGCCCCTGTGCCATAGACATGGGTGATCAACTGGGCCTTGGAAACCAGACGCCCGCGTCGTTCCAGCAGGCATTCCAGCGTCGAAATTTCCTTTCGCGGGAATGCCAATGGCTGTTCATCCTTCAAAAGCTGGCGGTTTGTGCGGTCAAAGACCAGCGGGCCGATCACGTCGCGGGCCGCAAATTCAAGGTTCTTGCGCCGTGCCATGGCACGCAGCCGTGCCTCCAGTTCGTCCATCTCGAAGGGTTTGGTCAGGTAATCATCCGCCCCTGCGTCCAGCCCTGCCACCCGCTCTGACGTTTCTGCCCGTGCTGTCAGCAGGATCACCGGCGTCCCGTCCCCGCGGCGGCGCAGACGGCGCAGAACCTCCAGCCCGTCACATCCGGGCAGGTTGCAATCAAGCACGATCAGGTCCGCGCCCTCGTGGCGCAGAAAAACATCGGCCTCCTCCCCGTCATGCAACAGGTCCACCGCGTGGCCGCGATCCCGCAGCCGGTGCGCGATCCCCAGAGCAAGGGTCTCATTGTCTTCGATGACTGCAATGCGCATGATTGAGAAAAATCCTTATGCGCAAGTTTCGCGCAAGGTTGAAGAGGCAGTATGCCCGCGTTGGAGGAGGGATTCGTTCCCTAACACAAATCCGAATTTCGGCAGACATGAAAGTCTGACCGCACCAGTATGTCTACGGGAGGACACCTATGACTATCAAGTATTTCGCCGCAACTGCGGCATCCGTATTCTGTCTCGCCGCTCCGGCGCTGGCTGAAGTGGATTTTTCAGGCAAGACAATCGAGTGGGTTATCCCCTTCTCGGAAACCGGCGGCTCCGCCAAATGGGCAAACTTTTTTGCGCCACTTCTGTCCGAAGAACTCCCAGGCAACCCGACTGTTGTTGTAAAGTTCATGCCGGGAGCCGGTTCGACAAAAGGCGCGAACTGGTTTCAGGAACAAAAGCACGACGAAGGCACGCTGCTGTTTGGCACCTCCGGTTCGACCCAGTTCCCCTACCTGCTGGACGATCCGCGCGTACGCTACGAATATAGCGACTGGAATCCTGTGATGGCTTCCGGCACCGGCGGTGTCGCCTATCTGAACCCCACCGACGGCGAGAAATTCGACGGCACAGCCAACAACCTTAAAGACATCAACTTCATCTACGGCTCGCAGGGCGCAACGCGGCTGGACCTTGTGCCGTTGCTGGCATGGCAAATGCTCGGCATGAACGTAGAGCCGGTTTTTGGCATCAAGGGACGTGGTGACGGCCGACTGATGTTCGAGCGCGGCGAAGCAACAATCGACTATCAGACATCTTCAAGCTACCTCGGCGCCTCTGCCGATCTGGTCGAAAAGGGTCAGGCCGTTCCGATGATGACATGGGGCGCACTGGACGACGATGGCAACATTGTTCGCGACCCCACTTTCCCTGACATCCCGACTTTCAAGGAAGTCTGCGAAGCCACTGACGGCTGCGAAACCTCCGGCGAGGCATGGGACGCTTGGAAAGCCTTCTTCATCGCCGGTTTTCCAGTGCAGAAAATCGCTTTCCTGCCTGCCGGCACGCCTGACGACGTGATCGCCACCTACACAGCGGCCTTTGATGCAGTGCGCAACCGCGACGACTTTGCCAAGATCGCTGAAAAACGTGTCGGGAAATACCCTGTCTTCGTAGGCGAAGGCGCGGCCAAAGCGACACAACGCGGCACGACTGTCTCTGCAGAGGCAAAAGCCTTTGTCAGCAACTGGCTGCAAGAAGCATATGGCGTTTCGCTGAAGTAAGCGGACCGTTACCGGCCCCGGGTCACGCTCGGGGCCACTTTCCCTTTTTTCTCTAACATTTCGAGGTCGGTGCGATGGATCTGCTCGCAACCGCTCTGCCTGCGCTTGGCCAGGCATGGGCTCTAATTCTGCAACCTTTGGTTCTGGGTTATCTGGTGCTGGGCGTGGTTATGGGCTTGGCGGTCGGGGTCTTTCCCGGCCTCGGTGGGATCGCTGGGCTATCCCTGCTTTTGCCCTTTATGTTCGGTATGGATCCGGTGCTGGGTCTGGCGCTGATGATCGGTATGGTCGCGGTGGTGCCGACCTCGGACACCTTCGCTTCGGTCCTGATGGGCATTCCGGGTTCGTCGGCCAGTCAGGCCACGGTGCTTGACGGCTTTCCGATGGCCAAAAAGGGCCAAGCCGCGCGGGCGCTTTCTGCGGCCTTCACCTCCTCTCTTTTTGGCGGGCTGGTCGGCGCGGCTTTCCTGACACTGTTTATCGTTATCGCCCGCCCCATTGTCCTGTCTTTCGGCCTGCCGGAAATGCTGATGATCTCCATCCTCGGCCTGTCGATGGTGGCGGTGCTGGCAGGGCGCGTCGCCCTGAAAGGACTGGCTGCAGCGGGCCTCGGCCTGCTGATCGGCACCATCGGAGAGGCCGACGCGGGCGGCTCCCTGCGCATGGCAACCTATGACATTCCCTACCTGACAGACGGGCTGAAGCTGGTGATCGTGGGCTTGGGCATCTTCGCCGTACCAGAGATCGTATCGCTGCTGCGTCAGGACCGCGCCATTTCCAAAGAAGCCAGGCTTGGCGCGGGTTGGGGCGATGGCGTGCGCGACTGGGTTGCAAACAAATGGCTGTCGGTGCGCTGCTCGCTGATTGGCGTGGTCATCGGCATCATTCCGGGCCTAGGTGGGTCAGTCGTGGACTGGATCGCCTACGGGCATGCGGTTCAGACCACCAAGGACAAGTCGAACTTCGGCAAAGGCGAAGTGCGCGGCGTGATCGGGCCGGAAAGCTCGAACAACGCGAAAGAGGGCGGCGGTCTGGTCCCTACCCTGCTTTTTGGTATTCCGGGTTCCGGATCCATGGCGATCTTCATCGGTGCCATTGCACTGCTGGGATCAGGTGAGATCGAAGTTGGCCCTTCGATGCTGCGCGACAATCTCGACATTACCTATTCCATCGTCTGGCTTCTGGCGCTGGCCAATGTGGTGGGCACGCTCTTGTGCATCGCAGCCTCGGGCGGCATCGCCAAGCTGACCACCATCCGCTTCACCTATCTTGCGCCGTTCCTGTTCATGCTGATCTCCTTTGCGGCGTTCCAATCAGGGCAGAACTTCGAGGACATCCTTGCGCTGTTTGTGATCGGCCTGATCGGTATCTTCCTGCGCCGGTTCGACTGGTCGCGTCCGGCCTTCCTGATCGGTTTCGTTCTGTCCAATCCGGTTGAGAAATTCTCGAACCAAGCCTTCCAGATCGCCTCTTTCCGGTTTCGGAAATCTTTTGAGGAAGGGATGGAATATATTTTCTCCCCGATTGTCATCGTGCTGTTGATCGTCACCGTTGTATCGGTCGTGCTCGGTCTGCGTCAGGCCAAATCGATCATGGCCGAAGGCGATGTGCAGTCCGGTTCCAAACGCGCACCGCTTGTCTTTCTGCTGCTGATCATGGGTTATGTCGTAACTGCGCTGGTCAACGCCTCGCTGATCCCCGACTACAATATGACCGACAAGATCGTACCGCTGGTAGTAGGGGGCATCGCGCTGGCCGCATTGCTGATCCTGCTGGTGCAGATGATCCTGCGTCCCGAAAGTGACCCGATCTTTGCCGACAAGGAAGTCTCGGGCGAGGACGCGGATGCGCCCTACGGGTTGTGGAGCACGCTGGCCTGGTTTGCAGGTCTGATCGTCGCCACATACTTCGTCGGATTTATCCTCGCACTCTTGGGCTTTCTGGTCAGCTTCCTGCGGCTCCGCGCACAGGCGCACTGGCCGAAAACCCTGATCCTGACAGCCCGCGGCATCGCGCTGATGTGCGTCATGGCCGGTGCGCTCAACCGCGACTTCCCACCCGGTCTGTTGCAGGGCGCAGTCGATCTGCCTTGGCCACTGAACTGAGGAGTATGGAAATGACACAGACAGCAATTCCCTATCTCTTCATGCGCGGCGGCACTTCGCGCGGGCCATATTTCAATCGCGCGGATCTGCCCGAGGATCGTGAAACTCTGGCCGAAGTACTGCTCGCCGTGGTCGGCTCCGGCCATCCGCTGAACATTGACGGTATCGGCGGCGGCGCGGCGGTGACCACCAAGGTCGCCATGCTTTCCCCTTCGGACGATGACTGGGCCGATGTGGACTATTTCTTTGCCCAAGTCTCGGTCGAGGACCGGCTGGTGGATTTCAAACCGACCTGCGGAAATATCCTGTCGGGCGTTGGTCCGGCAGCAGTCGAACTGGGCCTTGTCCAACCCGCCGGCGATGTAACGGAGGTGAAAATTCACGCTGTTAATACCGGCGCTAAAGTATTGTCCAAAGTGCAGACCCCCAACGGTTTGTTGACTTATGACGGCAACACCGAGATCGCTGGCGTGCCCGGTGCCGCTGCTTCCGTGGCGCTGAACTTCATGGGGGTTGTCGGGTCTTCAACCGGAGCCTTCCTGCCGACAGGCAACATCCGCGATACCTTTGACGAAATCGAAGTTACCTGCATGGATGTGGCCATGCCGATGGTTATCGCCCGCGCCGCGGACTTCGGGCTGACAGGTTATGAAACCGTTGCCGAACTGGACGCGAACACGGATTTCTTTGCGCGCATGGAGGCAATTCGCCTTCAGGCCGGTGCGGCTATGGGCATGGGCGACGTGACGAAATCCGTCACGCCGAAGTTCGGCCTGCTGGCTCCTGCCCGATCCGGCGGCACCATCGCCACACGCTATTTCATGCCGTGGAACACGCATCCGTCCATGGCCGTAACCGGTGCACAATGCCTTGCCTCCTGCGCGCTGACACCCGGCAGTGTGGCGGACGGCTTGCTGGAACGCCCCGCGCAAAGCCCTGCCGAAGTGGTGCTGGAACATGCC
Source organism: Paracoccaceae bacterium (assembly GCA_018223125.1). Lineage (GTDB taxonomy): Bacteria > Pseudomonadota > Alphaproteobacteria > Rhodobacterales > Rhodobacteraceae > Amylibacter. The sequence continues at coordinate 6,206 of JAAEZA010000003.1, forward strand.
TCGGGCACGATTGACGTGCTGGTGGATTACGAAACTGAAAACGGGTTCACGCTGAATTCGGCCGGTCTGGTGCGCACCGCACGCAAACTGGCGGATGGCAGGGTTTTTGTTCCGGCGCGAATCTGGGAGGGGCAGTAACATGAGAGTCCATATTCTCGACGACTGGTTCGATACCCTGCGCGGGCTACCCTGTTTTGATCTGTTGGCAAATCACGAGGTGACTGTCTGGACGGACCATCAGCCTGACGAGGCCATTCTGGCGGACCGTTTGCAGGATGCAGATTGCGTGGTGCTGTTTCGCGAACGCACGCAGGTTACGCGCGGCCTGCTGGAACGCCTGCCGAACCTGCGCCTGATTTCCCAGCGCGGTGCCTATCCCCATGTGGATGTCGCGGCCTGCACGGATCAGGGCGTGCTGCTTTGTTCCAACAAGGGTGCGGACGGTGCCAACCATGCGGCGGCAGAGCTAACCTTCGCGCTGATCCTTGCGGCCATGCGGCAACTGCCGCAGCAGATGGCCAGCGCCAAGGCGGGCAACTGGCAAATGGGCGTCGGGCGCTCCTTGCGCGGGCGGCGGCTGGGGCTTTACGGCTACGGGCGCATCGGGCGTGTTGTGGCGGATTACGCCCGCGCCTTCGGGATGGAGGTTCTCTGGTGGAGTTCCGATGCGGGACGCGCGCGGGCACAAGCCGACGGCGAACCCGTTGCCACAAGCCGTGCAGCGTTTTTCGGGACATGCGATGTGGTTTCGCTGCATTTGCGCCTGACGCCAGAGACTCGGGGCAGCGTCACAGCGGAAGACCTTAACGCCATGCCACCCCGATCGGTCCTTGTGAACACCTCGCGGGCCGGACTGATTGCCAAGGGTGCTTTGTTGCAAGCGCTCGACACCGGTCCATTGGGCGGGGCTGCGGTGGATGTTTTTGACACAGAGCCTTTAAGCGATCCGTCCGATCCGCTGCTGTCACACCCCAAACTGATCGCAACGCCCCATATCGGCTTTGTCACCGAAGATGAATTCGACAAGCAGTTCACAGACATCTTTGAACAGGTAAATGCCTTTGCCGACGGTGCGCCGGTTCATATGATCAATCCTTCCGTCTACGGGCAATAAATCCGGCAACCAGCGGTGCGCCGACGATGACCAGCACGATGCGGGTCAGATGGTGGGTGATGACAAAACCCAGATCAGCGCCGGTTACAATGGCAAGAACCGTCATTTCGGCCTGACCGCCCGGCGCGAAGGCAAGGAAGGCCTCAACCGGTTCACCCAATCCTGCAGCAGTGACAAACGCCGTAAAACCTGCGGCCAGAACGGCGAGCACCAGCACATAGGCGATCCCTGCCAGCACCACCCGTGTCAGCTCACCCCATGTGACCGTGTCAGCTCACCCCATGTGACTCCCAGAAAATGCACACCAATCCCGCAGCCGATAAAGAACTGCGCCGCAAGAATGGCCTCGGCCGGTGGACGGGTGTGGATCAGGCCGGACAGCGACAGCACGGCGGTGACAATCATGGGGCCAAGGATGGACGCGCCGAACAGGCCGATCCGTTCCCCCCCTTTCCAGCCGATCAGGGCTGCGGCGACCATCAGGGCCATCTCACCCGGCGGTAGTTCTGCCACCGGTGCACCGATGGGATTGGTCAGCCCTGCCCCGTAAGCCAGCGTCAGGAAAGCAGGCGCAAGGGTGACGATAATCAGCACCCGTGTGGCATGGATCAATGACAGCGCACGCGGATCGCCCCCTGCTTCCGCGCCAAAGATCACCATATCCTGCAAGCCCCCCGGCATCGCGGCGTAAAAGGCCGTGGGCACATCGAACCCCCAGACATGCCGGAAAAACGGCACGCCGATCAGACCGATAAGCGCGATAAAGACCGGCACCAGCGCCACGGACAGCGCCATCTCGGGGAGCTGGTGAAACAGCGCAGGCGTTATCGACGCCCCGACCGCCACGCCAAGGATTGTACGTGCCGCGACCGAGACCTGCCCGAAACCCTTGATCGGCACATGGGACAATGCCGCAACAAGACAGGCTGCCATAGGACCGAACAGGAAGGGCAGCGGCAGTCCAAGCCCCCAGAACACCCCCGTTCCCGCACTGGCGAGGATCAAGGTCAATATGCGACGGCGGCTTGCTTGCGAGAAATCTAGAGGGGCCAACATTACCTGTCCTTCCGGTCTTGACTAATCATTGCATACTCTTGTATCCAAATGTATGCAATAGGCATGGAGAGGCATTTCATGAGCGACGAACACCGCACACCGCAGGGCAACTCTGTCTATGCCCAACTGATGGACGAACTGCGCGCCGGACGCCTGAACCCCGGTGACAGGCTGCTGGAAACGGAACTGGCCGAACGGCTTGGCGTTTCCCGCACCCCCGTACGCGAGGCAATCCGGCAACTGGAGGCAGACGGTGTTGTGACCCATGTCCCGCGCCAGGGGGCGAGCATTCGTGCGCTGGACTATGCCGAGGTGATGGAGCTTTACGAAATGCGGGCCGTGCTGGAGGGCACCGCCGCACGGCTGGCGGCCCGTGCCGCCTCGGACATTGAAATCGAAGAATTGCAGGACATGAACCAGTCCCTCGCTACTTTAGGCAATAAGCCCGAGGCGTTTACCCTTAACCGCCAGTTTCACGCAGCCCTTCTGGATGCCGCCAAGAACCGGTTCCTGACCCGATCAATCCATACGCTGCAAAAGACGCTGATGATCCTCGGGCCGACGACGCTGACCGACCCAGCCCGCGCCGAACTGGCGGTGGAGGAACACTTTGGCATTCTTGACGCGATCAAGGCCCGCGATGGGGCGCTGGCCGAAGCGGCCATGCGGGCGCATATCGAAGCGGCCCAACGGGTACGGGTCCGTGCCTTGCGTGCGCAACCCTCCCGTACCGAAACCTATGACGGAGACCTGATGTGACCGACACGCCCGATATTGTGGTCATCGGCGGTGGAAATGCCGCGCTTTGTGCTGCAATCACCGCCGCCGAAAAAGGGGCCCGTGTGCTGATCCTAGAGACCGCACCGAAACCGTATCGGGGTGGCAATTCCCGCCATACACGCAACTTCCGCTGTATGCATCATGGCCCGCTTGGCCCTTTGGTGGAAAGCTACACTGAAGATGAATACCTCGCCGATCTGATGAAAGTGACGGGCGGCAAGACCGACGAACAGCTTGCACGCCTTGCCATCCGCACATCCGAGGAATGTCTGCCGTGGATGGAAGAACATGGCGTGCGGTTCCAGCCCTCGCTCTCTGGCACCTTGTCGCTGGCCCGCACAAATGCCTTCTTCCGCGGTGGCGGCAAAAGCCTTGTGAACGCCTATTACCGCACCGCTGAACAGTTGGGAGTGGACGTGCTTTACGAAGCAGCCGTGACCCATCTGGAACTGGACGGTGACCGTGTGACGCGGGTGGATTATACCTACGAGGGCAAGGCAAAGAGCCTTTCGCCCAAATCGGTTGTTGTTGCCTCGGGCGGCTTTCAGGCCGACACCGACTGGCTTGCACGCGCATGGGGGCCAGCGGCGAAGAATTTCCTTATTCGTGGCACGCCCTACAATCGCGGGGTGGTGCTGGCTGATCTGCTGGACCAAGGCATCGCACAGGTGGGTGACCCGACCCAATGCCATGCTGTCGCCATCGACGGACGCGCGCCGAAGTTCGACGGCGGGATCGTGACGCGGCTGGACTGTGTGCCCTTCTCCATCGTCGTAAACAAGGACGCGCAGCGTTTTTATGACGAGGGCGAAGATGTCTGGCCCAAACGCTATGCCATTTGGGGCCGTCTGGTGGCCGCGCAGCCGGAACAGGTCGGTTATGTCATCATTGACGCGAAATCGCTGAACCTGTTCATGCCTTCGGTTTTCCCGCCAATCAAGGCCGATACGCTGGCAGAGCTGGCGGATAAGATGGGCCTGCCCGCCGATGCGCTGGAGCAAACGGTGGCCGGGTTCAACGCCGCCTGTGGCGAACAAAGCGGCTTCCACCCCACCGAACTTGACGGTGTGGCCACCAGCGGAATCACCCCGCCCAAGACCAACTGGGCGCGACCGATCACAGAGCCGCCGTTCTACGGCTATTCACTCCGCACCGGCGTCACCTTTACCTATCTCGGGCTGAAAGTGGATGAAAACGCGCAATGTTCCATCGGGGACCGCCCTGTCCGCAATCTCTGGGCGGCGGGCGAAACCATGGCGGGATCTATCCTCGGTCAGGGGTATCTCGCCGGTTTTGGCATGACCATCGGCACCGTTTTCGGACGTATCGCAGGCAAGGAGGCCGCAGCCCATGCAAACTGATTTCCTTCAGGAAGCCCGCCGTCAGGCCGAAATTTGCAATGCCTGCCGCTATTGCGAGGGCTATTGCTCTGTCTTCCCCGCCCTGCAGGCCGAACGTGCCTTCTCTGACGGGGATCTGACGCAACTGGCGAACCTCTGTCACAACTGTCGCGGCTGCTATTACGCCTGCCAGTACACCGCCCCGCACGAATTCGCGCTGAACCTGCCCCAAGCCCTTGCCGACGTACGTCAGGACAGTTGGGAGGAATTCGCCTTCCCCCGCGCAGCAGGCAAAGCCTTCCAGAAAAACGGCTTCGCTATCGTGCTCGCCACTGTGTTGGGTTTTGCCCTGCTGTTCTGGGCGGCCCGTGCGCTGGCCACTACAGGGGGCGAGGGTTTCTATGCGGTGCTGTCCCATAATGCGATGGTCGCGATCTTCCTGCCCGCCTTTTTGTTTCCGCTGCTTAGCATCGCTATCGGTCTGCGCCGGTATTGGCAGACGGTGGGCGGTACCCCTGTCCGCCTGTCACACTTGAGCGGGGCCATTGCCTCTGCTGCCAATATGCGCAATCTTAAAGGCGGCCACGGCGATGGCTGCAACTTTGAAGACGAAGACCGTTTCACCCATGCCCGCCGCTATGCCCATCAGGCAATCATGTACGGATTCCTTTTGTGCTTTGCTTCGACCAGCGTGGCGACTCTGATGCATTATCTGCTGGATATGCCCGCCCCCTACGGTCTGTTCTCTGCGCCGAAAATCCTTGGTCTGTCAGGCGGTGTCCTGCTGGTACTTGGCTGTGGCAAGATGGTATGGCTCAAGCTGCGCTCGGACACATCCCTTGGCGCGACCAATGCGTTTGGCGGCGAGATCGCCTTCACGGGGCTGCTGGGATTTGTCGGGCTGAGCGGGCTCTTGCTTTATGCGGCAAGCAGTTCCGGCTGGATGCCGACCCTGCTGGCGATCCATCTGGGCGCAGTGCTGGCCTTCTTCCTGCTGACCCCTTTCACCAAAATGGCCCACGGGTTTTACCGGATGGCAGCACTGGTGCGGGATGTGCAACGGCGCGCGGCAGGTTAACGTCCAGCGCACGGGGCCGCCGGACGGAGTGATCGCACTGCTCCACGCACCGCGTTCCTTAATCGGAAACGACACAGACTGAAATCTGCGGCGTTCGCGGCGCAGGGTGGCGGGCCGTTCTGACGGTAATCCGGTCAGAATATGTGCGAGATGCTCGCTCCGCCATCCTGCGACACGACCTGCCCCGACACAAAGCTTGCATCGTCGCATGTCAAAAGCATCGCCATTCCGGCGACCTCTTGCGGGGTGACTTTGCGCCGCGCAGGGGTGACGCGGGTCCAGTCTGACACATGTTCGGGGTCAGGGACCATCCCTGCCGAAACGGCACCGGGCGCCAGGGCATTTACCCTGATCCCGTATTCGGACAGCTCCGTTGCCATAACCCGCGTCATGGCCTCGATCCCCGCTTTGGACGCCCCGTACGCCAGCCGCCCCCTGACACCGTATTTTGCATGGATCGAGGAAATGAACAGGATCCGGCCACCGGTTTCGACCATTTTCTCCGCAACAAGCTGCCCCACCCGAAAGCTGCCCAGCAGGTTCACATTCAGGACCTCTGAAAATTCTGCTTCCGTCATGGACAAAAGTTCACTGGCACGGAAAATTCCGGCCGAGTGGACCAAAACGTCAATTCCCCCGAGAATTTCTTCGGCGCTTTCAATCGCATTTGCTACAGACAGACCATCTGCGAAATCGGTTTCGATCCAAGGAACGCTATCGCTTGGCGCCCGATCAAGATTCACCACACGGTCTCCGCGCGCCAGAAGCGCAGAGATAATGGAAGACCCCAAAGCACCGCTGCCGCCGGTGACAATTGTTCGTAACGGCCGTTCAGTCAATTTTCACATCCGTTTGCAGCTGGAATCTTTCCGGATCAAAGGTCGCCACGGATATTTCCATCAGGACAGAATTGGTATCGTAAAGCTGCGCGACAATCCGCAAGGCCGGCGCGTCAACGTCCAGACCGATGATACCGGATATTTCCGCAGGACAGCGGATCGCCTTGGTTGTTTGGCTGACACGCTCTACGCTCAGCCCGAATGTTTCTTCGATCGTGCGAAACACCGAAGGGCCGCTGCGCTTAAGAACATGCTCTATCGCGGCGTAGCGGGCGGGCACATAGATCTGCGTACTGTTGAACGGCAGTTTTTCACCGGGCAAGGTGCGGGTGCCGCTGATTTCCAGCCAGTGATCGGTTTCACTTTCGTATCCCTGAAGCTGGGGAATGGCATCGGTCTGAACCGTTTGCGTTCCGGTGAACACCAACTCTGTATCCCGTCCCAGACTCAGCAGTTCATGCAAACCGGTGGTCTTCATGCTGAAGCGGGATTGCGGGCGGTCTGCAATGATCGTCGTACCAGCCCGTTTCCTGCGTTGCAGGACGCCCTGGCGTTCCAGCTCCGTATAGGCGAGCCGGAGCGTGGAGCGGCTGACCCCAAGTTCGTTTGCGTAATCCGCTTCCGGTGGCAGCTTCTCCCCCACCCGCAGCTTGCCCGCCTGTATTTGTTGCAACAATGTGTCGGACAGTTGTTGGTGTAGGGTCGTCATTGCAAAGTCCTCGGCAGCCAGAGCGCCAGTTCGGGGAATATTGCGAGAAGTATAGCAAAGCCGAGCAATATGCCAAAGAAAGGCAAAGCCGCTTTTGCAATCACACCGATGCTTTCGCCGGTTTGGGACTGGATCACAAACAGGTTGAACCCGATGGGCGGTGTGATCTGGCTGATTTCAACAGCCACCACAACAAAGATGCCAAACCAGATCGGATCAAACCCAGCCGCTGTAATCAGGGGCAAGGTGATCGGAAGGGTCATCACAATGATCGAGGTTCCATCAAGGAACATGCCCAAGACAGCGTAAAACACCAGCAGAACCACGATCAGTGCCAAAGGGGACAGGCCGAAAGCGGCAATCTGGGCTGCAATGGCCTTGGGTATTCCCAAGAAACCGAACGCGGAATTCAAAAGGGCTGCACCAATCACAATCAGCCCGATCATCGCAGAAGTGCGCACAGCGCGGCGTCCGGCAGCAATCATCGAACCGATACTGAACCGCCCCATCACGACAGAAATCAGAACCGCCCCAAGCACACCTAAAGCGGCCAGTTCGCTCACGCTTGCAAACCCGAGATAAAGCGCCCCCATGATCGTGCCAATCAACAGGGCTAAGGGGCCTATATCGCGCAAGCCTGTCAGCAATTCCCTGCGGGTCGGACGCTCTGCTTTGGGTTGGGTGCCAGTGATGCTCTGATGCAGCGCAATGTAAATCATATAAAGCGCAGCCAGTGTCAGCCCGGGGATCACGCCAGCGATGAACAGTTCCAGAATGGATTGTTCGGCCACGACTCCATAGATAATCATGATTATCGACGGCGGGATCAGAAACCCCAGCGTCCCCGCTCCGGCAAGTGATCCCATGGCGAGATTGCGGTCATATCCACGGGCTTTCAGTTCCGGCAGGCTGACATTGCCCACAATCGCTGTTGTGGCAGCAGATGAACCCGAAACCGCCGCGAACAGTGTCGAACCGGCCACATTCACATGCAGCAAACCGCCCGGCAAGCGCCCGACCCAAGGTGCCAGCCCCGAAAACAACGACCGGCCCAAACCCGCGCTGACCAGAACCTCGCTCATCAGAATAAAAAGCGGCAGCGACAGTAAAGGTGTCGGGATCATTGCGCCCCAGATCACCCCACTGCCGAAAATGTCCATCGGAATATTGGGCTTGAAGATCGCCAGCATCAGATAACCTGTCGCGAACAGGGACAGTCCGATCCACACCGAACCGGCCAGCAGAACGACGAACAAAAGGCAGGCGACAACGGCTATTTCAAACATCGGCTTGTTCCTTGTCTTCGCTGCGCCATTCAAACTGGCGGTTGGTCATCCGGCGAATAGCCCGCGCCAGCAGGTCCAGCCAAAACTGTGCAAACCCCCACAGAATAACCGCCTGCGGTATCCAGAGCGGCGTCTTTGAAACCGAAGTGGCGAGAATATTGCGCTCAAACGAAACGGAAACTTTCGTCCACATGGCTTGCACGATTGCTGCCACAACAACCAGCGCAACAAGGTTCGCCAGAATATCGACCCATTTTGCCACTCCAGCGGGCAGCTTTTCGGTCACCAGCGTGATCCGCACGTGCACGGCGGTTCGGATCGCAGGCCCGCAGGCCAGCGCAAAAACGGCTGCCATTGCGTATTGACTGAATTCCCACGTAAAGGAAAAACTGCGCGCTTGGGCGCGGGCAACGACCTCGGTCAGCATCAAGGCGCAATACCCGAAAATCAGGGCGACGGCTGCAATTTCTGCAAAGCGGGACAAACGGTCTATAAGGGTCAGGAAACGGTCCATAATGATCGGGATACGCAGGGGCGGGCATACCCGCCCCCTTGCATCTGATTACTTGCCGGTCTGCGCGGCATAGGCCGCGACAACGGCCTCTGCTTCTGGAACGGTCTTGAAGAAATCGGCCCACATGGCCTTGCCAGCTTCGGCCATTTTGGCCTTCAGGCTGTCATCTGCCTTGCTGATAACCATACCGTTTTCCACCAGTATCGCGGTTTTGCTTTCGTCTTCCTGCGCAGAGGCCGCCCAGAACTCCGCTTCCATGTCATCGGCAAGCGTCTGGATGGTTTCGCGTTCCTGATCGGACAACCCGTTCCACGCATCAAGGTTCACTGTCACAGCATCGGGCGACATGGACCAGTTCAGCGGATTAAAGTTGCCGGTAAACTGATACAGCTTTGAATTTGCACCGGTTGATGTGGATGTCGCCGCGCCATCAACAGTTCCGGCAGCCACGGCAGTTGCCAGTTCTTCGAAAGGCAGTTCAACAGGGGCCGCGCCCATCTTTTCAAGGAAGGTAAAGGATGTTGCGTTAAAGGAGCGTATCCGCAGGCCGTTCATGTCATCCGCGCTGACCACAGGCTCTTTTGTGTAAACACCGGGGGAAGGCCATGGCACGTAATAGAGAACCTTCTGGTTATGGCGTTCAAAGATCGCGTCATAGGTTGGGCCGGCGACCTCAAGCCATGTTTTCATTTCGTCCTGCCCCTGAATCAGATAGGGCAGAGTGTCGATGCCAAGGAAGGGTTCTTCACCGGCTTGCAGGAAAAGCAGCATGTCCGCCATCTGGACAATGCCGTTTTCTACAGCGGACAGTTTTTCGGTGATCTTCACACCTGTCTCACCGGACAGATGGACCGTGATATCGACGCTGCCATCGGTTGCTTCGCGCACGGCATCGGCAAACGCAATCGCGCTTTGTGCATGAAAGTTGTTGGCGCCCCAAGCCGTTGTCAGATCCCATTTGGTGTCTGCCAGTATTGCTGATCCAGCTATCGTCAGAGCGGTGGTTGCTGCAAGAATTCTGGTCATTGGTGTCATTGTGTAGTCTCCCGTTGAGTGGTTTTTATGAATTCGGCTTATTTTGAGTTATAGAGTGTTTGGGCGGCCTCCGTAGAGACAAGCCCGTTGGTTAGATCTTCATCCAGCACCTGATCCGGACGGGTGGACGGGTCGCCAAAGCCGCCGCCACCGGGTGTCTGCAAAATCACGCGCTCCCCCGCGGGAATTTTGTACATGCCCTTATCCGTCACCTGTGTCCCATCGCTGACGGACACCTTGCCTTTGGCCCCCTTATGGCCGCCCTGCCGCCCTAGGGGTCCGGCCCGCAGACGCTCGAATGCAGCGGCGGACATGAACATGTCCTCGTTTATCCGCGACCCGATTTCGATACGTTGACCCAAGCCGCCACGATAGCGACCGGCTCCGCCACTGTCACAAATGAACTCTTTGGAGTGGTAGATCACCGGCGATGCCACCTCGGCGGCTTCCACCGGAACAGAGCCGACACCAGAGGGGAAGGCTGTGGTGGACAACCCGTCAGATTGCGGCCGCGCGCCCATGCCGCCAAGGGCAACGTTCAGGGATGTGAAGGGCGTTTTGCCCGCACCGGAAAGCGACAACGTCCATAAGGCACCCGCACTTTCGGCAAGGACTTCTCCGGGCAGGGCTTGTTCAAGACACCCCAGCATCAGATCAGGCAAGGCCTGACCGATCACATGGCGCGCGGAAACGGGGCTGGGCCTTTCGGCACTGACCACGAGCCCCGGCTCGGCCGTTATCGTGATCGCGTCAAGCGAAGCCTGATTGTTGGGAATTTCAGGTGTCAGCAGCGCACGGATACCAAAAGACGCATAGGCCGCGCTGTAGTTCAGCGGACAGTTGATGCCGCGTCCCACCGCTGGTGAAGACCCCGAAAGGTCAACCGCAATAGACCCGTCGGATATTGTCATCTTGGCTTTAAGCTCAATCGGGGCATCATACCCGTCCAGCATCATTTTGTTTTCATAAACCCCCGCCGGTGCGCGGGCCAATGCCTTCTTTGTCCCGATAGCGGACCGTTCAAAGATGAAGCTGGCAACAGCGCGTAAATCCGAAAGCCCGTATTCCCCCATCAGATCCAAAAGGCGGTTCACACCCGTATCGTTACAGGACAACAGGGACAGGATGTCGCCGCGCGCTTCATGGGGAACGCGGGAATTTGTCGTCACGATCGCAAGAAGGTCTTCGTTAAGCGCCTTTCCGCGGCGCAGATACATAACAGGAAATGTCACGCCTTCCTCGTACACGGAATGGGCCTCGGCAGACCAGCCGCGGCCACCAATATCCACGATGTGGCTGGTCGAGGCGAGATAGCCCACAATCCGACCATCCACAAAGGCAGGGGTGACAACAACAAAGTCGAACACATGTCCGGCCCCGAGCCACGGATCGTTTGTTACCAGCACATCGCCCGGATTCAGCTTCTCAGCCGGAACGAATTCCAGCATCGCGCGCACAGAAGCAGCCATCGTGTTCACATGCCCCGGTGTTCCCGTTACAGCTTGCGCCAGCATATCTCCGTTCGCATCAAAAACACCGGCAGAAAGATCGCCTGCCTCGCGCACAATTGCGCCAAAGGCTGCCCGCATCAACGCGTTTGCCTGTTCTTCACAGACCGAAACCAACCGGTTCCACAACACGTTTTGCGCTACAATATCCAGCTTGTCCTTCATGCTTCGCTCCGATCCAGAATAAGATGCCCGTGATCCGACGCGCGCACATTCCAGCCAGGACGAACCAAAGTGGTCGTCTGGTCTTCGCTCACAACCGCAGGTCCTTGAAAGATGTCATGACCGAGCGAAGACCGTTTCAATATCCGGTAGGTCACCTGTTCCTGCGCGGCCAGATCGAACACCTGTCGGGTGACAACAGCGCCGCCCCCCGTCTCCGGCTCGAAGGGTTGGGATTTTGGCACGGCCCTTTCCCGCGCGGTGACACTGACAGAAACCAGTTCGATCGGGATATTATCCAGCGTGAATCCGACGAGGGCATCGTATTTGCTGACAAATTCCGCCTCCAGTCCGGCAACATCCATGTCAAAATTTTCAGCCGCATGTTCCAGAGCAATCTCAAGCCCCTGCCCCTGATATCGCATCTCGACTTTTACACTCGTATCAATCCGATCTGCAGGAACGGCTTCCTCCACGATCGCGCGCACATCCGAAAGCTGATCCGCAACTCTTTGTGACAGCCCGCCGGCATCGACACCCTGCAAGAGCGCCATGACAGAAATCGCACTTTCGAATGCGACAGGTGAGCGTAAGAAGCCAACGGCAGATCCGACACCCGCGTTTTGGGGCACGATGATCCGTTTGATGCCCAGTTTTTCTGCGATCCGCGCCGCGTGGAGCGCACCGCCACCGCCAGACACCAAAAGGTCGAAAGCGGCGATATCATGGCCAAGTTCTATACCATGAACCCGCGCTGCATTCGCCATGGTTTCGTCGGCCAGTTCTATAATGCCTGCCGCCGCCGTTGCCGTATCCGCAATTCCCATCGGTTCTTGCACATGTTTCGTGATCGCGGCGGGCGCATTGTCGGGCGCCAGGGAAATCATACCGCCTGCAAACCCTTCAGCTGCAATATTTCCGACCGTCAAATGGGCATCCGTAATCGTCGCATTTTCGCCTCCCCTGCCATAGGCGGCAGGACCGGGATCAGACCCCGCGCTGCGCGGACCAACCTTCAAACGCCCGAGCGAATCCACGCCCGCGACAGAGCCACCCCCCGCGCCGATTTCCACCAGCTCTACTGTTGGAACACGCACAGGCAGGCCGCTGCCCTTCACATCCCGCCACGCACGGGCCACTTCAAAGCGCCGTGTTGTTTGGGGATTGCCGTCACTGATAAAGCAGATTTTGGCCGTGGTGCCGCCAATATCGAGCGACAACGTTCTGGTAGAACCGACCTCCCGTGCAACATGGGCCGCCAGAGCCACCCCACCGGCCGGACCGCTTTCCACCAATCGGATCGGATACCGCATGGCCTGTTCAAGCGTGGTCAGCCCGCCACCGGACAGCATCATCAGAAAAGAACCATCAAAGCCCAACTGGTTCAGTTCCGACTTCAGCGCGCCGAGATATTTAGACATCAGTGGCCGGACATATGCATTTGCACAAACTGTCGAGAACCGCTCGAACTCACGGATTTCGCAGGCAACATCGGAACTTTTACAAATGGTAACAGTGTCACCCAAAGTCTTGTGCAGACGGTCCGCGACATAGTCTTCATGTGACGGGTTGCGGTAGGAATGCAAAAAACCGATTGCAACCGCCTCTACGCCTTCGCTTTGGATCCTGGCCGCCAAAGCGTCGATCTCTGCGTCTTGCGGCGCTTGCAACACTGACCCGTCTGCCAGAATGCGTTCCCCGAGCCCCAGCCGCAATGGACGCGCAACCAAAGCTTCGGGCATTTCGATGTTCAAGTCATACTGCTCAAAACGCTTTTCGTAACGGATATCGAGAACATCCCGAAACCCTGCTGTCGTTATAAACGCCGTCTTCGCGCCCCGCCGCTCGATCAGCGCGTTTGTCGCAAGAGTTGTACCGTGAATAACCGCCGTAATGTCGGCGTAGCTCTTGCCCAGTTGCGTCAACAACCGGTTCACCCCTTCAAGAGCACCCCTGTCGGGGGAAACCGGCGTAGTCAAAACCTTGACCGAGGACAGCCCCGTCTCTGTTTCTGCAACAACATCAGTAAATGTGCCGCCAATATCTATCGAAATCTTTATCATGGGCTCATAAAGTACGTACTTTAAATTAAAGTCAATACTTTAATTCACAGACTCAACCTTCAACCGGCTGCCAAACACGGCGCCCAACCTGTTTGAACGCAAAGCAGCCCCCAAACAGATGCGGTCCCGTTTCGGAGCTTCGAAACAAACGCATTGCAAACCGGAACGTATTCAGATGTTTTTGCATTGCGTTTTGCCTTACAACTCAACGGCAGGCACTCACGGAGCAAGGGTCTTGATGAAATCCGAATGAAAGTAACTATTAGCCAACTCCGCGCCTTTATTGCTGTTTCCCGAGAGCGGTCTTTTACCCGCGCGGCAGAAGTGCTGAAAATGTCCCAGCCCTCCGTTACGACGGCAATCAAACAACTCGAAGAAGCGCTTGGCCTGACTCTGTTTGACCGCACGACAAAGACGTTGCGCCTTACCAAACCAAGTGAAAAGTATCTCCCGATACTTGAACGGATACTGAACGATCTTGAATCAACACTGACCGATCTCCACTCGGCAGCCGAGGGAACGCAAGGGACAGTATCTGTCGCTGTGCTGCCTTCCATTGCGACCAACATCCTGCCCAACACAATTAAAAGCTTTTCGGCAAGCTATCCGGATGTTCGCATATCCCTGAGGGACGACAATTCGTTTGGCATCAAGGAACGTGTGGCCAACGGGGAAGTCGATCTTGGCGTGGCAGGCAAGACAGAGCCTTTTGACGGCCTTTCGTTCGAGCCTTTGTTACGTGACCCTTTTGGTGTGGTAGTGCATAAGGCGCATCCTTTGGGTCAGGACAAAGGGCCGATAACCTGGGCGGAACTGGACGGGTTCCCCTATATCTCGTTTGCGCAGGATACAGGGATACGCCCGATCCTGGACACTCTTGAAACGGTGCCCGCGAATGTCGCTATTCCCTGGATCGAAGTTTCCAACATTGGAACGGTCCTGTCACTTCTTCAAACGAACCTCGGTATCGCAGCGCTGCCGCAAATGTCGGTAAATGCGATCGAAAGTGACGTTGTATTCCGGACGCTGCTTGATCCGCCACTGTTCAGGGAGTTGGGGATCATTACGCGAAAAGGCCGGTCCCTTGCACCGACAGCACAAAAATTTGTTATGCATATAAAAGATGCATTGCGCCCAAACTGGCAGCGCTGACCCCTGATCAAATATCCAAAAGCTATCCAAATATAAGCTTCGTCTATATATATAGGATTTTTATCGGATAAAGTTATAAATTCTGTTGTCCGATGCGGACAGCATCGGCTTAGATTTGAGTCTAACCTAGAGAGGCTTCAAATGACTCACACTCTTAGACACCGTATTGCGATGGCTGCCACCGGCATTCTTGCAGCGGCTTCAATTACTTTCGCAACAGCGTCATATGCAGATGATCCCGATTTTCTGAACATTGGCGGCGGCCCGAGCGGCGGCACCTTTAACGTTGTGGCCACAGGTCTTGGCGATCTGATGCGTCAAACCTTTCCCGACAGTATTATTGGCGTGCAACCCGGTGGTTCCGGCCCCAACCTTCTGCGGGTTTCCGCAGGCGATGCGGACCTTGGCATCACATCCGCAAGCAATGCCGCGGACGCGTGGGCGGGTCTTGATCCGGCAACACCAGACAATCCGATCCAGAATGTGCGCGGGCTCATGACCTTCTTCCCGAGTGCGATCCAGATCTGGGTAGATGCAAAATCCGATATACAATCTATTGAAGACCTTGTTGGCAAACAAATCAGTGCTGGCCAGCCCGGCCAGACATCTTGGAACGCTTTCAACAACCTGCTCACTGTTCATGGCATGACAATCGATGACCTTGAGGCAGACGGCGGCAAAGTCCATCACCTGAGCTGGAAAGAATCCCAGAACGGTTTACGCAACGGCCAGTTGGACGCGGTGATGTGGGTCGCGCTCTACCCGCATTCCACAGTTCTGGCGACCGAAGCCGCCAGAGAGCTCCGAGTCCTTGAAATTGCCGATGACAAAGCGGATGCCTATCTTGCCGAATACGGAGGCGGCTTTGAAAAAGTGACCCTGCCCGTAGGACTTTACAAAGGTCAGTCGAAACCAGTGACTTCTGTTGGCACCAAGACATTCTTGTTTGCTTCTGATGCAATGTCAGACGACACTGCCTATAAAGTGACATCAAGCATCTGGAACAATCTGGACAAATTTCAGAAGACCCATGCTTTGCTGCAATACATCGATGCGGATACAGCGGGCCGTGGCATGCTGGTTCCAATCCACCCCGGTGCGGCCAGATTCTATGAAGAACAAGGCATCGAGATGGATAGTGCGGCTTTGAAATAAGCGCTTCTGCTCTCGCAAGGGCCTCCCGCCTTGCGAGAGCCTGTTCCCGTATATCTATAGCATCAGCGCGCTGGATCGCTGATTGAACCCCCACACAATGACAGGAAAACCGGCCCGATGACCGTCAATCTGGACAAAATAATAGCCTTCCTTGCGGTAACAATGGCCCTGTTTCACCTGTTGGTGGCCTCGCCGTTTTTTCTGTTCCCCGACCTGATCGTGCGCGGGGCGCATCTGCTCTTTTCACTGGTGCTGGGCTTTCTGATCTATCGTTCGACGCGGGGTGGAATTCGCGCTTCGATCGACTATGCACTTATAGCTTTATCGGTGATCTGTGTGGGGTATCTGATCGTCAACCACTCTTCGATTGTGGTGCGCCCGCCGTGGACCCGCGCGGCAACACCGTTCGAGTTGTTCGTCGCCCTTGGTACAGTCTTCGTGGTGCTTGAAATGACCCGCAGGTCACTTGGCATGGCGATCTCGGGGCTATGCCTGTTCTTTATCGCTTACGGTTTCGCCGGTCCCTACCTGCGGTTCGTGGATTTTCTGCGCCCGCTTGCCCATAAAGGCGTGGGAATCCACGAGTTTGTTGATCAGATGTATTTCAGTTTTGAAGGTATCTTCGGAGTCGCCCTTGGTGTTTCAACGGATTTCATCTTTCTGTTTGTTGTCTTTGGCGCCCTGCTTCAGGTTATCGGCGGCGGTGACTTCTTCGTGAATGTCACCAAGTCGGCAACGGGTTCCACCCGTGGCGGACCTGCCAAAATGGCGGTTGTCGCCAGTGCTTTGATGGGCACCATGTCCGGCAGTTCGGTCGCCAATGTTGCGACCACCGGTGCCATTACCATCCCGATGATGAAGAAACTCGGCTACCCTAAAAACTTCGCCGGCGCGGTTGAGGCTGTCGCATCGACTGGCGGTCAGATCACCCCGCCAATTATGGGTGCCGCCGCCTTTCTGATGGCCGCAATCCTTGGCATCAGCTATCAGGAAGTGATCACCGCTGCCGTTCTTCCGGCGTTTCTGTTCTTCGCATCGCTGTTCGTTGCAGTCCATTGGGAAGCACTCAAACACGGGTTGCAGCCATTGGCGAAAAACCAGAAGGGGGCAACTTGGCGGGATTTCAAGGCAGGTTGGACATTCCTGCTGCCTTTGGTCGTGATTATGACGTTCCTGTTGATGGGCTACACCCCGAGCCTCTGTGCCTTTTACGGGGTTGTCGCAACAATCATAACGCCGTTCCTGCGCCGCTCGACGATGGTCTCGCCAAACGTGATCGCGAACGGGCTGGAGTTCGGGGCACGGGCCGCCGTTACCGTTGCAATAGCCTGTGCTTCGGCAGGGATTATCGTCGGGATCGTTCAGATTTCTGGGCTGGGCTTCCGCTTTAGCAGCCTTGTGATCGCCTTTGCCGACGGCAATCTTTACGTTGCCTTATTCCTCGCGATGATTGCAGCATTCATCTTTGGCATGGGTATGCCCACAACCCCTGCCTACATAATTCAGGCGACCCTGGTTGCGCCTGCTCTGGTTGAACTGGGGGCAGATCCGCTCGCCGCGCACCTGTTCGTTTTCTACTATGCAGTGCTGGGACAAATCACACCACCTGTCGCGGTGGCTGCCTTTGCCGCCGCACCAATCGCCGGAACAAGTGCCACATCTGTGGGCTGGCGCGCGTTTGCCTTGGGCATTCCGGCCTATGTCATTCCGTTTCTGTTTGTTGCAAATCCCGAATTGCTGGGACAGGGGGATTGGGGCGCGTTGTTGTTGGTGCTGATACGCTCGGCCATTGCAATCATCTGCCTGTCGATTGCACTGACCGGATGGATGGGCGGACGTGCACTGGGGTGGATCAGCCGGGGACTTCTACTTTTCGCCGCCGCGCTTCTCGTTACACCGAACCCGTTGCTCAGCGCTGCAGCCCTGGCAGTGATTGCCGCAGTCTGGGGGTTCCAGCGCTATGGTTCGCAACATTCTATCAAGGAACCCGCACTCAATGACTAACGTAAAACAGCATGAACCGGCCGCGGACACACAGCTGAATTCAATCATCAAGAACCTGCCAAAACCCGAAGGAACAAAATACCCCTACGATTTGGTCACCATAGAAGGACATACGGCCTATGTGGCGGGGCAAATTCCGAAGAAAGATCGCGGGTTGGCATATGTTGGCGCCGTTGGGGCTGGCATTTCAGTACGGGATGCGGTGGATGCTGCACGCATCTGCGCGCAACAGGCCATGAGCTGGCTACATCATTCAGCCGGTGGTTTGGAGAACCTGAACAGACTGCTGCGCGTTACCTGCTATGTTGCCCATGATGATTCTTTTCAAGATATCTCTGCTGTGGCGGACGGAGCATCAAACTGTTTAATTGACGCTCTTGGGACCAAAGGGCGGCACACCCGGTCCGTGATCGGTGTAAAAAGCCTTCCCAGAAACGCGCCTGTGCTGATTGAGGTTACTGCCGCCCTGAAAAGGCCCGTTTGATCCAGGAACCGGCCCCACCAGAAGCTCGACTGCCTTACGGCTACCCTCCCGCACCCATGATTTTGCGAATGGAACCCAATCCTCCCTTTACCAGCGCGGCGAAAGCTTGTGTTCCGGCTTCGGCGCGGTCAGGGCGGACGTGGAGTTGCAGGGGGATTGGGACGGTCTGGTCGCTCAGGGGGCGTTCGAGACAACCTGATGTGTTAAGCTGGGCAATGCAGGCAGGAGCGAGTGTGACGCCAAGACCGGACCCCACAGCGATCAGCACCGCCTGCATGGAGTTTGGCTGTGCCAGAATATCAGGCGAAAATCCCGCGGCATTACACACGCTGACAACCTGATCGAACAGGTCCGGCGCACCGTCCCGTTGGAACAGAACGAAGGGATGGGTCGACAGCGCAGAGACCGGAAGGCAGGGTTCCGACGCCAGCGCATGACCTTCCGGCAGGAAAGCAACGAGCCTGTCCGAATAAATGTCCCAGCTTTCAAACCGATCCGCCATTGCCGGGGGAAGCGGGCGGGACAGGGAAACATCGAGCCGGCCGGCCATCAGTGCTTCGGCCAGTTCGCCGGCAGTCATTTCAAACAGCGAAACCTGAATTTGTGGAAAACGCGCTGAGAACTCCCGAACAAGAGCGGGTAAGAACGCCTGCACAGCCGAGCCTAGAAACCCGATACGCAGCCGCCCCAATTCGCCGGTTCCCGTCCTTTGCACCAGAAGGCGCGCGCGTTCTTCTTGGGCAAGGATCTCTGTAGCTTCGCGCAATAAGGTTTCACCGGCAGCCGTGATCCGCACTTCGCGGGTAGAACGCCAGAACAGGCTGACACCCAGTTCCTCTTCCAGTTCGGAAATCTGGCGGCTGACTGCAGGCTGCACCATGTTCAACTGGCGTGCCGCCGCAGAGAAGCCTTTGAGATTTGCGACGGCGACAAAGGTTTTGAGTGTTCTGATTTCCATGTCACCACTTATACAAATTTTGTATAATTATCATCAATAAGTAACATTTCTCTTATTGGTCTATCCCTGTTACGTCCCCGTAAAAGCTTAAATACCCTTCGCAGTTGAAGGCAGGCCCCTGTGACCGCCAGATACCGTTTAGGAGACAATTTCTTGTCCAGAACCCCTGCCCCAACGCCATTGTCGCGGCCTTTACTGCTGCTAATGGCGACAGCTATCGCGGCCACTGTGGCCAATCTTTACTACAACCAACCTCTGCTTCCTTCGATACAGGAGACCTTCAACCTCGGAGACGGAGCTGTGGGAATAATCCCTGCCGCCACGCAACTCGGGTACGCTGCAGCGATCCTGTTGATTTCTCCTCTGGGCGATGTGATGAGCCGCCGCAGTCTGATCGATTACCTGTCGATCCTGCTGACACTGGCATTGCTTGCCGTTTTCGCTGCACCCGATTTGTTCGTTCTGGCAACTGCGTTCTTTGCCGTGGGTCTGGGCGCAAATATTACCCAGCAATTACTGCCCATCGGCGCATCTCTTACAGAGCCGTCCCGCAAAGGGGCTGTCATGGGAACGCTTATGACAGGTTTGACCATCGGCATCCTGTTGTCCCGTACTATCAGCGGTTCAATCGCGGAATACTTCGGTTGGAGATCAGTGTTCCTGGTCACTGCCGGTTTGGCCGCGCTGTTTGGCATTCTTCTGCACCGGAATCTTCCCGACAACAAACCCAAGGTCTCACTGCCTTATCCGGCCCTTATTGCATCAATGTTCGGACTGATCCGAAAACACAGATCCCTGCGGGAAAGTGCCCTGACCGGCGCATTGTGGTTTGCCGCTTTCAACGCGCTTTGGGCAACGCTCGCCATACATGTCACGAATGCCCCGTTTTCCTACAGCGTTCAGCAGGCGGGTCTGTTCGGACTGGTTGGCATGGCGGGAATTATCGGCGCCAAACTCGCCGGCCGGATGGTAGACACCTTCGGCCCCGCCCGCATCATCACTGTCGCGCTCGGGCTGGTGGTGTCATCCTTTGTGGTTCTGGCCGTATCGGGCGACAGTCTCATCGGACTCATCGTCGGGATCATCCTGTTGGACATCGGTGTGTTCGGCGCACAAATTCCCAATCAAGTAAGGGTTTTGTCCATTGATCCCGACGCACAAAGCCGGATGAACGCGGTCTATATGCTTGCCTATTACATTGCTGCGGCAGCGGGCTCTGCGCTTGGCGTCAAAGTGATGAGCGTCGCGGACTGGCGCGGAATGACGTTGTTCGGACTGGCGCTGGCCGGTCTGGCACTGGCCCATCATATGTTGCAGCAACGGGCGCAACACATCGCTGAACAGACAGTATAGACGGCCCCTTCCTGCAAGAAAAACTGCCGTTTTGTCAGCAAGGGGTGTCAGGCACGGCTTTTGCTGACCTCCCCGCCCCTGCCCTTACGACTTTCAGGCGTCGCTTTGGGCTTTCACAAAACCGCGCTGCACTCTACACACGCCCATCCCCTGTTCTGGAAAAAGTCATGGCGCAAAAATCTACTATTTATAAACTCGAGCTTTCCGTGTCCGATATGGACCGCCACTATTACGAGACCCACAAGCTGACCGTTGCAAAACACCCGTCGGAAACCGATGAACGGTTGATGGTCCGTCTTGTCGCTTTCGCGCTGAACGCCAGTGAACAGCTGGAGCTGACCAAAGGCCTGTCAGATGATGACGAGCCGGACATTTGGCAGAAAAGCCTGAGCGGCGAGCTGGAATTATGGGTGGCGCTCGGACTGCCGAGCGAGAAGATCGTGCGCCAGTCCTGTAGCAAGGCCAAAGAGGTAATTATCTACAGCTATGGCAGAACCGCCGAAGTCTGGTGGGAGAAGATCAAGAACAGCACCACCCGTTTTGACAACCTTCGGGTCGTCCACTTTTCCGAAGCGGATACTCAAGAGCTCGCAAAACTGGCAAATCGCACGATGAAGTTGCAGGTCAACATTCAGGACGGCGACGTGATGGTCAGCGTAGACGAAAGCATCGTTTACCTGTCCCAGAGCAAATGGAAAGACACCGCTTAGACGGATAAAACTAGGGACGGTTTACCGGTACATTGTCGAAATCCGGCACGTCCATATCAAAACCCGCATTTTCTGACAGATGATGGGCCTGTTGCCGGATCACATCAGACAGCGCCTTCCCGACAGGACGCGGCAGCGCGGCTGCCCGCGCAAGGGCGGCTTTGATGATGCCAGCACTTCGTTGTGCAAGCGGACGCCCGAAGCCTCTGGCACCGATTGCCTTTAAAAACAGGTCCAGATCTGCGGCCCCCACATCATCTGCCATTCGGGCCTTACCGATACGAAACGACATCTCGTGTGTCACGTCCTCCAGCAGGACCGGATCAATGTCATAGGCCGGTGCCAGTTCGGGACGTTGGCCGGTGTAAAGCAGGGCGTGGTTTTTTGCGTGATTGTCAGAGTTTCCAAGCAGCATATTGGCAATGGTCATCTCGAAAAAGGCAATCCGCGCTGCACCCGGCAGACGGGTGGCGTTCAGCAATTTTCCAACCGCTTCGGCTGAGAAGGCTCTTGGGGGATTGCCGTTCCGTTCGTATTTCAGGTGCACCCCCAGCCCGAGCGCCTGACAAAAATCCTCTTGGTGGATACGGTGCACTTCCTCCCCCTCAAGGCGCCGGTCAAAGCGTGCAACCAATAGTCCCTGAAGATCGCCGGATCCAAGAACGCAGGTCTGCACAGCGGGATGGGACTGGATGTCAGACATCACCTGCGTGGCGAGATGTTCACGCGCAACGGTGCGCATCTGGCTGGTGCGGGGAACTTTCAGAATATGCGTGGTCGGTGCGCCGCACCCCTGTTTTGGCAGCGCAAGGCGGCCATCTTCCAGCCGTGTCAGGGCAATTTTCCCCTGTACGCCTGCAAGCGGGGACGGATCGTCGGTTTCGGCCGGAAGGCGGCGGTTGTCGCGCAGGGACACCATGATGCGTGCAAGCTCTCCGGTAACTTCTATCGGTCCGGAAACGTCCGACAGGTTCAACGGAACGGAAGGTGATCCGTCCAGCGGATCGTAATCGGCAGACAGGACGCCCGGACGTTTGACCGGCCCGCTGCCTTTTGGCACGCAACTGATCGCACCCGGACAATCCGCCCCGAGATGGAACAGCAGCCCGACAATATCCCGTTCTGACAGGCCGTGGCGCTGCATCACCTGATCGCGCATTTCGTTTTCAAACAGCAGGTTGGAAAAGAACCCCCGCGTGGCAACGTCCCCGAACGGCGCCTCCTGTACGGGCAGGGATGCGGAAACGGGATGGGGCAAAGCGCGTGGCAACGTCCCCGAACGGCGCGTCCTGTACGGGCAGGGATGCGGAAACGGGATGGGGCAAAGCGTCTGTGACATATGCAAAAGACATCTCTCCATCCGGCCCCGAAGAAAGCCGGCCGATTGGCTGTTCTACCGCTTCAAGATAGACATCAAGCGTGGTCATATCCTGCCCGCCGTATCCGGTGCATCCACCTGAATCCTCAGCCCGAGATCGCGGCAGAGCTGCAGGACCAGACCGATCCGGGCCGTTTCCTTGCCCTGTTCGATTGCCCGGATTGTCGTTCTGGATATACCTGTCTGAAGCGAAAGATCCTCTTGGGTGATCTTCAATGCCTTCCGGCTGCGCCGGATCGCCGTCCCGAGTGATTGAGGGTCCGTTATGGTAAATCCGGTCATTAGAGCCTCCGCAATGGGTGCGATCGTTTGCATTTTGTTTAGATATAGGCGCTACCCTGCAAAATGGCAACGATCGCTTTCATTTTGAAGGATGAGGCCAGTATCCCGCGAAATGGACACGCTCACGCGCAAAACAGCGCAAGCGGTCCCGACACCGGTATAGCGCGGGCGTCCCATTGCGCAGTTTCCCCTTGTCATTAACGTGGTGAAAAAATGTGCATACGACCATCGGAATGACGCTCGAAACACCAAGTGATCCCACTCCGGTTGTTGAAGCGTCGCATCTGTTGCTGTGCGCGGAAACCCGTGTTGCATTGCAGCAACGACTCGCCGCACGTCGCCCATCATTCCGAGGTATTTTTCGCGCCCATGCCCAAAGCGCTGAACATCGTTGTTGTGGAAGAAGATCGCGACCGCGCGATAGCAATTGTGGACGCCCTCAAAGAGGCCTGCCCCTGCGATGTCTCCATCATCGGCAACTCCAGCGGGTTGGCCCGAAAGATCGCCGCCTGTTTGCCGGACATCGTCCTGATCGACGTCGATAACCCGACCCGCGACATGATGGAAGAACTGACTTTGGCCTCCGGTCCGCTAGAGCGCCCCGTGGCAATGTTTGTCTCCGGCGCGGCTGGCGGTCTGGCGCAGGCGGCAATCGAGGCTGGGTTTTCTGCATATGTTGTTGACGGACTGTCCCCTGATCGGGTCAAGGCCGTCATGGATACGGCAATCGCCCGTTTCGCAATGACACGCCAGATGCGCAGTGAACTGGCCGAAACACGGCGCGCACTGGAAGAACGCAAGGTCATCGACCGCGCGAAAGGGCTGCTTATGAAAGCCAAAGGACTCGACGAGGGGGCAGCCTATGCCTTGCTGCGCAAGGCGGCGATGGATCAGGGGAGGCGGGTTGCCGATGTGGCCGAAGCACTGGTCACTGCGTCGGGGTTGTTGGGATGAATACTGTTACAATTCCCGTGGCCTTCATGCCTTTGGTGGATGCGGCCCCGTTGGTGATCGCGCAGGAAATGGGTTTCGCCGAAGCGGAAGGACTGGCGCTTGATCTGATCGCTGCACCGTCGTGGTCTTCGGTGCGCGACATGCTGGCCTTTGGCCGCGTGGATGCTGCGCATATGCTGTCCCCCATGCCGGTTGCAATGGCGATGGGGCTGGGGGGTGTGACCACCGAAATTTCCGCCGTGTCGGTGCTCTCTGTGAACGGCAACGTAATCGGCGTGGGCAAACGGCTGGAAGAAGAATTGCGCCGCACCGGATACGGGTTTGACTTCTGCGATCCGATGGCCGCCGCCGCGGCACTGGTGCAGGCCAGCCCGCGCCCTATCGTGTTTGGCGTGCCCTTCCCGTTTTCAATGCATGTGGAGTTGCTTCGCTACTGGGCACGGGCCTCCGCGCTCGGCACCGAAGGTGTGGCGATCCGCACAGTCCCGCCGCCCCTGATGGCAAGCGCGCTGGCCAACGGTGATGTGGATGCGTTTTGCGTGGGTGAACCTTGGGGCTCGGTCTCGGTAGAACAAGGCGTCGGCGCGCTGTTGTTGCCTGGCAGTTCGATCTGGAGTTTTGCGCCTGAAAAGGTACTGGCCACCCGCACCAACTGGGCCGTAAGCGAGCCGGATTTGCTGGGGCGGCTTATGCGGGCGGTCTGGAAGGCAGGACGTTGGCTGGCGGACCCGAGCGCGCGCACCGCTGCAAGCGATCTGCTGTCGCGCAAAGCCTATCTTGATGTGCCTTCAGAACTCGTTGATCGCGCGCTTTCGGGGCATCTGACTCTGTCGGGTCAGGGAGAGTTGCGACACGTTGAAAGGTTCCTCGAATTCCACGAGGGCGCGGTTAATTTCCCGTGGCGCAGTCAGGCAAAATGGATTGCACGGAACCTGTCGAAATCCCTTGGCGCCGGTTCCGGTTTCGACTTGGACAAAGTTGCAAAAGTGTTCCGCACCGACCTGCACCGGATGCATCTTGGCCGGCTGGACCCCGATCTGCCGGGGGCCTCTGAAAAGGTTGAAGGCGCGATTCCCCATGCCATGCCCGTGGCCTCTGCCGGAGGTGCGTTGACGTTGATGCCGAACCAGTTTTTCGATGGCCAGATCTTTGACCCCGCACTGAAATGAACTTTTTTGCAGCTTGTTTTCAATGGGTTAAGGAAGAATTCCGGCAGTGGCAAAATTTTAACTTGAGTTCCCGCTGCATTGCAGCATACTCGGCAATACGGTCACAACGGTGTGGCACGTAACGAATTTTCTTCCCTATGACAGGGAAACTTTGAGCAAGGTCGCTCACTCTCTGCCGATGTATGTCGGTGGTTAGTGATCGGCCTTTTTTGCGTTTTACCGGTCTTCTTCCTGTTCGACCGGCAACCCCCAAAGGATACAACATGAGACGACTTCTCTTAGGACTCGCCGCCACAACCGCACTGATCAGCCAGGCCTCTGCCGAGCTGTTGGACCTTGAAAAGGACGAGCTGAAATTCGGTTTCATCAAGCTGACAGACATGGCCCCTCTCGCAGTGGCCTACGAACAGGGTTACTTCCTTGACGAAGGTCTTTTCGTAACGCTGGAGGCGCAGGCCAACTGGAAAGTGCTGCTTGACGGTGTGATCGACGGCCAGCTTGACGGGGCACATATGCTGGCAGGCCAGCCGCTGGCCGCAACGATCGGCTATGGCACCGAGGCCCATATCGTAACCCCGTTTTCCATGGACCTGAACGGAAACGGTATCACGGTTTCAAACGAGGTGTGGGACATGATGCGCCCGCATATTCCATCCATGGACGACGGCCGCCCGCAGCATCCGATTTCCGCACAGGCGCTTGTTCCGGTGATCGAAGACTTCAATGCCAAGGGCGAGTCTTTCAACATGGGAATGGTCTTTCCGGTGTCCACCCACAATTACGAGCTGCGCTACTGGCTGGCGGCAGGCGGGATCAATCCGGGCTATTACAGCCCAGAAAACATCACCGGCCAGATCGGCGCGGATGTGTTCCTGTCCGTAACCCCCCCGCCCCAGATGCCCGCAACGCTGGAGGCGGGGACCATTCACGGATATTGCGTGGGCGAACCGTGGAACCAGCAGGCGGTGTTCAAAGGGATCGGCGTGCCGGTCATCACCGACTACCAGCTTTGGAAAAACAACCCTGAAAAAGTGTTCGGCCTGACAGACGGTTTCGTTGAAGAAAACCCAAACACAACCAAAGCCGTTGTTCGCGCGCTGATCCGTGCAGCAATGTGGCTGGATGAAAACGACAACGCCAACCGTCCCGCTGCCGTAGAAATCCTCAGCCGTCCGGAATATGTCGGTGCGGATCAGGATGTGATCGCGAATTCCATGACCGGCTTTTTCGAGTTTGAAAAAGGGGACAAGCGTGACATCCCCGATTTCAACGTCTTTTTCCGCCACAACGCCACCTATCCCTATTACTCGGACGCGATCTGGTATCTGACGCAGATGCGCCGCTGGGGCCAGATTGCCGAGCCAAAGTCCGACGACTGGTTCAAGGAAGTTGCCGCAAGCGTCTATCGCCCTGACATCTATCTGGAGGCTGCACGCTCTCTGGTAGAGGACGACCTAGCGAATGAAGCGGACTTTCCTTTTGACAGCGACGGCTTCAAGGCCCCGACACCGGCGGCGGATATTATTGATGGCATTCCTTTCGATGGCCGCTCCCCGAACGCCTATCTGGAAAGCCTGCCAATCGGCCTGAAGGGTACGCAAACCGTCGTTGGCGATCAGGTTCAAGGCTAGCTGCCACACACGGGGGGCGCAGCGCCGCGCCCCCTCCCCAGTATTACGCAGGAGACAGGTCGATGAGCACAGCCGATCCAGATTTCAACACAGTTGCCGCGCGCGAAGCCCGCCGCGAGAGGCTGTTCACCCGAATTAATTCCGCCGACAAATGGTTTCAGGTCATTGGTCTGTCCTGGCTGACCCCGATCCTGAAAGCGGCAGCCGGTGACAACCCCAAAGCGCAGATCGGTGACATCTGGCGTCTTTTGGGCGTCCCGCTGCTGGCGATTGTCGGGTTTCTGATGCTCTGGGCGGCGCTGGCCCCCACTGTACAAACGTCCCTCGGCGCGATCCCCGGCCCTGCCCAAGTCTGGAGCGAAGCTGTAAACCTGCACAAGGACGCGCAGGCCAAAGCAGAGTCGCGGGCAAAATTCGAAACGCAGGTCGCAACCCTGAACGAACGCCGCGTCGAACAGGGCAAGGAACCGGTCGAGCGGGCCTACACCGGCGCCCCGAGTTATTACAGCCAGATCTGGACTTCGATCAAAACAGTCTTCTTCGGGTTTCTGATCGCCAGCGCTGTTGCGATCCCGCTGGGTATTGCAGCGGGTCTCTCCCCCACTGCCAACGCCGCGCTAAATCCGGTCATTCAAATTTTCAAACCTGTTTCACCACTGGCATGGCTGCCAATTGTAACCATGGTAGTGTCGGCCGTTTACACCAACCCCGACGGGCTGTTTGCCAAAAGCTTTCTGACCTCTGCGATCACGGTGACGCTCTGCTCGCTCTGGCCGACGCTGATCAACACAGCCCTGGGCGTGTCAAGCATCGACAAGGATCTGGTCAACGTTTCCAAGGTGCTCAAGATGAACACCTATACCAAGATCACCAAACTGGTCCTGCCCTCTGCCCTGCCCCTGATCTTCACAGGCCTGCGGCTTAGCCTCGGTGTCGGCTGGATGGTGCTGATAGCGGCGGAAATGCTGGCGCAAAATCCCGGTCTGGGTAAATTCGTCTGGGATGAATTCCAGAACGGATCTTCCAGTTCGCTCGCCAAGATCATTGTTGCGGTTCTTACCATCGGCATTATCGGCTTCCTGCTCGACCGTGTGATGTATGCGCTGCAATCGCTTTTCACCTTCACGAACAACCGGTGAGCGACATGAGCATTCTGAAATTCGAAGGTGTTTCGCAAAGTTTTGGCAGCGGCACCCATGCCACCCATGTGTTGAAAAACATCAATCTGGACGTGCAGGAAGGTGAATTTCTGGTCCTTCTGGGGTTCTCTGGAACAGGGAAAACCACGCTGATCAACCTGATGGCGGGGCTGGAGCGGCCGAGCAAGGGCAAAGTGACCTTCCGCGGCAAGCCCGTCACCGGCCCCGGACCGGAACGCGGTGTGATCTTCCAAAGCTATTCGCTGATGCCCTGGCTGACGGTCAGCGGTAATGTGGGGCTGGCGGTGGACACTGTTTTCCCCGGTCTTTCCAAGGCAGAAAAGGCAGAAAAAACCGCATATTTCGTTAATATGGTCGGGTTGGGCCACGCTGCCAACCGGCGCCCTGCCGAACTGTCGGGCGGAATGCGGCAGCGGGTGAACGTGGCGCGGGCACTGGCAATGAACCCCGAAGTGCTGCTGCTGGATGAACCGCTCAGTGCGCTGGACGCCCTGACCCGCGCAAATCTTGCGGATGAGATCGAGCACATCTGGCAGGCCGACAAAAAGACCTGCGTTCTGATAACAAACGATGTGGACGAGGCGATCATACTGGCCGACCGGATCATCGCGCTCAATCCGGACGGGACATTGGGAGAGGAATTCAACGTCACCATCCCGCGCCCCCGTGACCGGATGGATATGAATACCAACGAAACCTTCAAGCGGCTTCGGGCGGATGTCACCAAATACCTTATGGATGTCGGGATCGAGGCCAAGGTCGAAGGCACCCGCCTTTTGCCGGATGTGACCCCGATCCACGGGCTGCCTGCCGCTGTGTCCAAGGCCCAAAAAGGCGCGATCCGGCAGCGTTATCTGGATTTCAGCCAGTTGCACAAAGTCTATCCGACACCCAAAGGGCCACTGACTGTTGTGGAGGATTTCGATCTTAAGGTCGAACGGGGCGAATTCATTTCCCTGATCGGCCATTCCGGCTGCGGAAAATCGACCGTGCTGACAATGGCCGCCGGTCTGAACGAAATTTCCCAAGGGGGGATTGTGCTGGACGGGATGCACGTCGAAGGGGCCGATCCGGAACGCGCTGTTGTGTTCCAGTCCCCCAACCTGTTCCCGTGGCTTTCGGCAAAAGAGAACGTCGCAATCGGTGTGGACAAGGTCTACCCCCGCGCCAGTCAGGCAGAACGGCAGGACGTTGTCGAATACTACCTCGAACGGGTTGGTCTGGGCGATGCCATGGAAAAACCGGCCAGCGATCTGTCCAACGGAATGCAGCAACGGGTCGGTATCGCACGGGCCTTCGCGCTCAGCCCCAAACTGTTGTTGCTGGACGAACCCTTCGGGATGCTCGACAGCCTGACACGCTGGGAGTTGCAGGAAGTTCTGATGGAAGTCTGGTCGCGCACCAAAGTCACCGCGATTTGTGTGACCCATGATGTGGACGAAGCGATCCTGCTGGCCGACCGCGTGGTGATGATGACCAACGGACCGCAAGCAACCATTGGTAAGATCACCAATGTCGATCTGCCCCGTCCGCGCACCCGCAAAGCCCTGCTGCAACACCCGGACTATTATGCCTACCGGCAGGAGGTGCTCGATTTCCTTGAAGAATACGAGCATGGCGCAAAGCCGAAACAGCCCACCCCGAAACCCATTGCGGCGGAATGAGAACATGAAACAGAAACAGAAAATCGTTGTGATCGGTGCTGGCATGGCGTCGGGTCGCGTGATTGAAAATCTGGTCGAAACCGCACTGGACGACTTTGACATTACGCTTTTCAACGCCGAACAGCGCGGTAACTACAACCGCATCATGCTCAGCCCTGTGCTGTCGGGCGAAAAAACCTATGAAGATATCGTCACCCATGACGATGACTGGTATGCGACCCACGGCGTGAATTGCCGCTTCGGCGAACATGTTGTCAGGATTGATGCGGCGCAAAAAACAGTGGCAGGGCAGAACGGCCCCGTGTCTTATGACAAACTGGTCATCGCCACAGGCTCTGCGCCTTTTATCATTCCGGTGCCCGGCAAGGATCTGCCCGGAGTGATCACCTACCGCGATCTGGATGACACCAACGCGATGATAAAAGCATCACAGAAAGGCGGCAGTGCGGTTGTCATTGGCGGCGGATTGCTGGGGCTTGAGGCGGCAGCTGGGCTGGCGGAGCGGGGTATGACTGTAACGGTTGTGCACCTGATGGGTCACCTGATGGAGCGGCAACTGGACGAAGCCGCGGGATATTTGCTGCGCCGCGATCTGGAGCGTCGTGGCATTACGATCCGCACCCAAGCCTCTACCAAGGCGATTATCGGAGACGGTCGCGCCGAAGCTGTGCTGCTTGACACAGATGAATCCCTGCCCGCTGATCTGGTGGTTATGGCTGTCGGCATTCGTCCCGAAACACGGCTTGCAACCGATGCAGGTCTGGATGTGGCCCGTGGTATTCAGGTCAATGCACAGATGCAGACTTCGGATCCGGACATCTTTGCTGTCGGGGAATGTGTGGAATTCGACGGCAATCTCTTCGGGCTGGTCGCCCCCCTTTATGATCAGGCAAGGGTGCTGTCCCAAACCCTTATGGGGCAGGGGGCGGCTTTTGTGGTCAAGGATACAGCCACCAAGCTGAAGGTGACAGGTTGCGATCTGTTCAGCGCCGGTGATTTTGCCGATGGTGAAGGCCGCGAGGATATCGTCCTGCGCGATCCCGCCCGCGGCGTTTACAAGCGCCTTGTGATTGAAGAGGATCGTCTGATCGGTGCCGTTATGTATGGCGACACGGCCGACGGAAACTGGTTTTTCCAGTTGATCAAGGACGCAACCGATATTGAGGACATGCGGGAAACCCTGATCTTCGGGCCGTCGGCACAGGGGGGCGACACCGTGGACCCGCTCTCAGCCGTTGCAGCATTGCCGCGTGATGCGGAAATCTGTGGCTGCAACGGCATTTGCAAAGGCACCATTGTGGATGCAATCGAAGGGGGTGCGGGCGACCTTGGGACTGTGCGCGCCACTACCAAAGCCAGCGCGTCTTGCGGGACTTGTACAGGGCTTGTCGAACAGCTGTTGCAGGTAACGCTCGGGGATGACTTCCAGATGCCGACCGCGCAACCGGTCTGCGGGTGTTGCGCGTTGACCCACGAAGACTTGCGCCGCCTGATCAAAAGTCAGGAACTGAAAAGTCAGGAAGCGGTCTGGCAGGAACTGGGGTGGAAAACCCGCAACGGCTGCCATGTCTGTCGTCCGGCGGTAAACTACTATCTTCTGGCGGACTGGCCGCTGGAATACCGCGACGATCCGCAAAGCCGTTTCGTCAACGAACGCAAACACGCCAATATCCAGAAAGACGGTACCTTTTCCGTTGTTCCGCGCATGTGGGGCGGGATCACCAATCCGGCAGAATTGCGTGCCATTGCAGATGCTGCCGACAAATACGACGTCCCGACCGTCAAGGTGACAGGCGGCCAGCGGATCGATCTGCTGGGCGTGAAAGGCGAAGACCTTCCCCTTATCTGGGCCGATCTGAACAAGGCGGGCTTGGTTTCGGGCCATGCCTATTCCAAGGGACTGCGCACGGTCAAAACCTGTGTCGGGTCCGACCATTGCCGCTTTGGCACACAGGACAGCACCGGACTCGGGATCAAGCTGGAACAGATCCTCTGGGGATCATGGACACCCCATAAGGTAAAGCTGGGTGTTTCCGGCTGCCCGCGCAATTGTGCCGAAGCCACTTGCAAGGATATCG
Source organism: Paracoccaceae bacterium (assembly GCA_018223125.1). Lineage (GTDB taxonomy): Bacteria > Pseudomonadota > Alphaproteobacteria > Rhodobacterales > Rhodobacteraceae > Amylibacter. The sequence goes on from JAAEZA010000003.1 coordinate 37,822, forward strand.
GCATCATCTGCGTTGACAGCGGGTATCAGGTCAGCGTCGCCGGTGCTGCCGGCATGGACCTGAAGGAAACCGAACCCCTTGGCGATGCGGCCAGCGAACAGGAAGCCATCGACCTGACTATCGCCTTTGTCCAGCTCTACCGCGAAAACGCGAAATACCTTGATCGCGCCTATAAATGGGTCGCCAAAGTGGGGCTTGATTGGGTCAAATCCCAAGTTGTTGACGACCTGAACGAACGCGCGCGTTTGATCGAAGCTTTTGAACTCAGCCAGTCTGTTTACCGGCGCGATCCTTGGGCCGAGGGGGCCAAAGCCGCGCCGTCCTTCCAGCCGCTGGCAGATCTTACACTGGAGGCGGCAGAATGAACTGGATCGACGTAGGTGCCATAGAGGACATTCCCCTGCGCGGGGCCCGCAAGATCAAGACAGCCCTTGGCTGTGTCGCGATCTTCCGGACCGGCCTGCAGGAAGTCTTTGCAGCATCAAACCTGTGTCCACATAAGGGCGGGCCCCTGTCTGAAGGGATCATCCACGGTCAGTCCGTAACCTGTCCCTTGCACAACTGGGTGTTCGACCTGAACAGCGGGCAGGCACAGGGCGAAGATGCTTCAATTCCCACTTTCCCCGTTGCAGTACGAGACGGCCGCATTTTGCTCGACGGCACCGAACTGGCCAAGCGGAGCGCGGCGTGATGGACGGGACGTCTGCACCCGCGATCCGCTCCACCTGCCCCTATTGCGGGGTCGGCTGCGGTGTGCTGCTGCGCCCCGACGGACAGGGTGGGCTTGACGTGCAGGGCGATCCGGATCACCCCGCAAACTTCGGGCGTTTGTGTTCCAAAGGATCCGCCCTTGGCGAAACCGTCGGACTAAAGGGCCGCCTGCGGGCACCCCTTATGGACGGGAAGGTTTCGGATTGGGACACAGCGCTGCAACATGTGGCTGACAGGTTTTCACAGTCAATCGCAGAACACGGCCCCGACAGTGTTGCCTTCTATGTGTCCGGCCAGATGCTGACCGAAGATTACTATGTCGCCAACAAACTGATGAAGGGGTTCATCGGGTCGGCGAATATCGACACAAATTCACGGCTTTGTATGGCGTCATCCGTCGCGGGACACAAACGTGCCTTTGGCAGCGACACCGTTCCGGGAACCTATGAAGATATTGACGAAGCCGATCTGGTGGTGCTGGTCGGGTCCAACCTTGCATGGTGCCATCCGGTCCTGCACCAGCGCCTGCTGGCCGCCCGAAAAGCCCACGGTACAAGGATCGTTGTAATAGATCCGCGCCGGACCGCCAGTTGCCACGAAGCAGACATGCATCTTGCCTTGCAGCCCGGTTCGGATGTGGCCCTGTTCAACCGCCTGCTGGTCGCGCTTCACGAAAAGGGCGCGGTGGATCAGGACTATCTGACCCGTACCACAGGGTTTGACACCGCCCTTGATGCGGCCCGTCAGGACACCCCGTCACAAACCGGATTGTCCGAAGCCGAAATTGACGCGTTTTGCGATCTTTGGGCACGCACCCGAAAGGTTGTGACGGTCTATTCCCAAGGGGTGAACCAGTCCACTTCGGGGGCGGACAAGGTCAATGCCATCCTGAACTGTCATCTGGCCACGGGGCGTATCGGCAAGGCGGGCATGGGGCCGTTTTCGGTCACCGGCCAGCCCAACGCAATGGGAGGACGCGAAGTCGGTGGGCTTGCCAATATGCTGGCCTGCCATCTTGATCTGGAAAACGCTGATCATCGCTCTGCCGTACGGCAGTTCTGGGAGGCGCCAGCAATACCGGACAGGGCAGGACTGAAGGCTGTTGATATGTTCCGCGCTGTGGCCAGCGGACAGATCAAGGCACTGTGGATCATCCACACCAATCCCGCCGTCACCATGCCCGAGGCCGACAGCGTGCGCGATGCCATCGCAAACTGCCCCTTTACGGTCGTCAGCGACATCACCGGCCAGACAGACACGGCGCGGCTGGCGGATGTCCTGCTGCCCGCCACCGCCTGGGCGGAAAAGGAGGGCACCGTCACCAATTCCGACCGCACCATCAGCCGCCAGCGCCGCGCCCTGCCTGCCCCCGGAACAGCACGCCCCGACTGGGATATCCTAGCCGAAGTCGGCAGGCGCATGGGTTTTGTTAAGGCTTTTGATTATGCCAACGAGGCTGAGATTTTCCGTGAACACGCGGCGTTGTCAGGCATCGCAGGGCAGTTCGGACGGGATTTCGACATCTCCGGACTGGCGGCAATTTCGGACTCCGGTTATGCGGATCTTGAACCACAATCCTGGCCGGTATCCAAGTCCCGCCGTGGTGGCCGGTTCTTTGCCGAAGGGGGTTTTTATCACGCTGATGGCAAGGCCCGACTGCTGCCGGTTGGGTGGCAACCCCCTGCCGCGCGAACGACCCGACGGTTTCCCTACCGTCTGAACACCGGACGCACGCGGGATCAGTGGCACACAATGACGCGCTCCGGCCTAAGCCCGCGGCTGTCGGCCCATCTGCCAGAGCCATTTCTTGAAATTCACCCCGATGACGCGGGCGATCTCGGCGTGGGTGCCGCTGACCTGCTGCGCATCACCAGCCCCACGGGCACTGCCATCCTGCGTGCGCTGATCACCGACGCGGTGCAGCGGGGGCAGGTTTTTGCGCCCATTCACTGGACCGGCGAAACCGCACCCTCTGGACGGGTGGATGCGTTGGTTGCTGCGGCCTGTGATCCGGTGTCAGGCCAACCCGAAAGCAAGGCGAGCGTGGTAGATGTAAAACCCTACCGCGCAGGCTGGTACGGTTTTGCGGTTTCAAGCGGGCCGATGGCATTGAACAGCGACTATTGGGCACTGGCACGCACAACACAAGGCTATCGCGCAGAGCTGGCCGGTACAGACACTGTTGCGGACTGGGTGAGCGAAGCACAGCGCCTGTTTGGCACCACCGATTGCGAAGTGTCTTCCGTCACAGATTCCAAACACGGAACCGCCCGCATCGTGCTGAGCAAGGACGGCGTGTTAAACGGCGCGTTGTTTGTGTCGACAACTCCGGTGGCCGTGATGCGCGATTATCTGACCTCCCTGCCCGGCACACCCGCACCGGATGCCCTGTCGGGACGCAACAGAAGCGATGCGCCAAACCCCGGCCCGATCCTTTGCTCCTGTTTTGGCATCGGTGTGAACACCATTGTTAACGCCATCGAGCTGCAAGGATTACTGAGTGTGGATCACGTAGGCGAGGCCCTTGGAGCCGGCACAAATTGCGGGTCTTGCAGGCCGGAAATCGCCACCTTGTTACAGGGCCTCAACCAGAAGGAAGCCGCCCAATGAGCCTTGCCGAACATGTGCGCACGCTGGGGCGCGGTACGGGACGGTCCCGTTCCCTGACACAGGATGAAGCCCATGATGCAATGCGCGACATGCTGGACCCTGACACCGCACCCGAAGCCATAGGGGCGCTGTTGATGTTGTTACGTATGAAGGGCGAGACCGCGCAGGAAATCGCAGGACTGGTCTCTGCCGCGCAAAGCACTTTGCCTGTCTTGCCACAGGTTGATCTCGACTGGCCCAGCTATGCCGCCGGACGGACCCGCGGTGCACCGTGGTTCCTGATGTCGGCCAAACTGGTCGCGCAGGCGGGCCATAAAGTCCTGCTCCACGGCTGGAACGGTCAGGACGTTAAAATCCGCAAAGGGTTGCAGGAGGCTGGCATCGGGACGGCCGAAACGCTGGACGCCGCAGCGCAGATGTTGGAACGGGACGGCATCGCCTATCTGCCCTTGGAAGTCGCGCATCCCGCCCTGTTCCATTTGTTAAACCTGCGGTCGGTTCTGGGATTGCGATCCTGCATTAACACGGTCTGCCGCATGCTCAACCCCGGCGCGGCACCTGCCAGTGTGCAGGGTGTATTTCACCCGTCCTACCGGCTGTTACAAGCAGATGCCGCGGCACTTCTGGGCTGGGAGAACCTGACCGTAATCAAAGGCGGTGGCGGGGAATTCGAACGCCATCCCGCAAAAGATATAGCAGGTTTCGGCCTTCGCGCCGGTGTCCCGTGGGACGGCATCTATCCGGCGATCCGCCCTGAAACACGCCGCCTTAACGAACCACAGGACGCGGCGACAAAGCCGTGGGACCCGACCGCCCCGACAGATTTCGAGGCCGATGTCATCACCGGAACTGCGGCAGCGGCGCTTGACAGTCTCGGGGTGAAGGACAGCGCAGAGTTCGCCCGATCCCTTTGGGACACACGCCCCTTTGGCAAAGCAGCATAAAAGGAGACACTCCATGAAAGCCTTTCCCATGTTCATTCGCACTTCGGGGCGCAGGGTTGTCGTTATCGGTGGTGGCGAAACAGCGGCGCAAAAGGTCCGGCTTTTGCTGAAAACGGATGCCACACTTGTGATCGTCGCATTGCAGTTGGAGGACGAACTGTCCGATCTGGTCCGGCGCGAACGTGCGCAGCATGAACCCGAACTGACCACCGGCGTTCTCAACGGGGCAGCGATGGTTTTTGTCGCAACAGGTTGCCCTGCTCTGGACCGGGCCGCCCATACGCTCGCTAAAGCCGCAGGTTGCATGGTGAATGTGGTGGACCAACCCGAACTCTGTGACATGGCGACCCCTGCCATCGTGGATCGAGACCCGATCATCGTAGCCATTGGCAGCGAAGGCACCGCTCCTGTCCTGACCCGCGAAATCAAGACCCGACTGGAACACATCCTGCCCCAAACCCTTGGCGGGCTTGCCGCACTGGCAGGACGGCTGCGGACCAGTGTCAGCCGCGCCATTCCCGAGACAAGGCGCCGTGCCTTCTGGGCGTGGGTCTTTAAAGGCGGACCAAGAGACAACTGGGTGCGGGGTGCTGAACGTCAAGCCACCCGTGACATCAAATCTGCCATCCGGAACGGCGGTGCACCGGAATCCACAGATACCGGCCATATCGCATTGGTCGGAGCAGGACCGGGCGCACGGGATCTTCTGACCCTGCGGGCCGTGCAGCGGTTGCAGGAAGCGGATGTGATCTTTTACGACAGACTTGTTGAAACAGAGGTGCTGGAGCTTGCCCGCCGTGATGCGGAACGGATTTTTGTCGGCAAACACGTTGGTGCCCATCAATGGCCCCAAGACCGCATTAACAGCGTCATCGTTGCCGAGGCCCGCAAGGGCCGCCGCGTGGTACGATTGAAATCCGGTGACCCCGGCGTTTTTGGCCGTGCGGGCGAAGAAATCGCCGCTGCCGACGCTGCAAGTATTCCGGTCGAGATCGTGCCCGGTGTCACCGCGGCCTGCGCCGCAGGCGCCAGCCTGACCCGCAGCCTGACACAACGCGGGATTGCCGACACGCTGGTTCTGGCAACAGGGACAGGCTGCGCCGATGATCCGGTGCCAAACGGAACACGCCTGTCCGGGCCGGGCACCGTGACAGCGCTTTATATGTCCGTGCGACAGGCCGCCCGTCTTGCCGAGCACTGGATCCGTCAGGGGATTCCCTCCGAAAGCAGGGTCGATATTTGCGCTGATGTTTCCAAAAAGAACGAGCGGCATATCCGTGCAACAGTGTCGTCCCTGGCACACAGCATTACCGAAAACGGTATAACCGGATGCGCAATTGTTCTTGTCACATGGCCAAAACACGCAGCGGCGCAAACAGCCACGTTACACGCCGCCGAATAAGAGAGCATATGCTGTTCGGTCGTATTTTCGTTTTTCCCTAAGCCTGCGTGAAGAACGTTAACAGAAAGCGCCTGAAACCGCGTTTCCTTGGGCATCAAACAGCATCATGTCGCGGGGTGAAAAACCGATTTCCAGTTTTGTACCAGCCGCAAGATTGTGTTGGCCTGCCAGTCGGGCTGTCACCGTCCGACTGGCCGCTGGTGCCACGCCAAGGTCAAGGTCGACGAGTGTTTCTGCGCCCAATGCCTCCACGAAACGAACACCGCCGGAAATCCGGATCTGGTCGGATGCGGTCTTTACGGGTGTTATGTGCTCCGGGCGAATTCCAACGGTGACCGGACCACTTGCCGTCATCGGGTTTAATGGAATTTCCATGCTCTCTGCCACAAATCGGGCGCTGCCATTTTCGTGGACACACTCACCGTCAATGAAGTTAGTCGGCGGAGAGCCAAGGAATGACGCGACAAATTTGCTGTTGGGATTGCGGTACAGTTCCATCGGCGTACCAACCTGCCGGATACGTCCGCCTTCCATAACCACAATCCGGTCCGCCATTGTCATGGCTTCGATCTGGTCATGTGTCACATAAACGGTCGTCGTGCCCAGATTCTGTTGCAACTTGCGGATTTCCACCCGCGCAGAGTGGCGCAATTTTGCGTCAAGATTGCTGAGCGGTTCGTCAAACAAAAACGCCTGCGGATTGCGAATGATTGCACGGGCCACAGCTACCCTTTGCCGTTGCCCCCCAGATAAAGCGCGTGGCTTGCGTGACAGCAAGTGATCAATGCCGAGCAAAGCCGCTGCCTGTTGAACCTGCCGTGCTATTTCGCTCTTTGGCACCTTTTGCAGGGTAAGCGCAAAAGAGATGTTTTCAGCTACAGTCATATGCGGATAGAGCGCGTAGGACTGGAACACCATTGCCAGAGCACGGGATTTGGACGGAACATCGGTGATGTCCTGCCCGCCAAGATAAATGCGTCCCCCTGTCGGTTGCTCCAGCCCTGCAAGCATGCGCAAGGACGTGGTTTTGCCGCATCCCGAAGGGCCGACAAGAACGACAAATTCTCCATCTGCGATTTCCAGATTGAAATCTGCCACCGCTTGCGAGGCCTCATAAAATTTATTGATGTTCCGAAACGAGATAGAAGCCATTTGTTATCCTTTGAGTCCGGAAGACACAAAAGTGTCCATGACCCTTCGTTGAAAAAACAGAAACACAGCTATCGCAGGCAAGCTGGCGACAATGATACCCGCCATCAAGGCGCCGTAATCGTTCATGTCTTCTTGCAGGAACTCGCGCAGTCCGATCTGGATGGTACGGGATTGCGCACTTTCGGTGACAAGAAGAGGCCAGAAGTATTCGTTCCAGCTGTCGATGAAAATGATGATCGTCAGAGCGGCGAGGGCAGGCCCCAGATTGGGCACAATCACCCGCCACAAGGTCGTCCAGTGTCCGGCCCCGTCCATCTGGGCGGCGTCGATCAACTCGTTCGGGAAAGACATCATATGCTGGCGGAGCAGAAACACCGCAATCGGGGTGGCAAGGTTGGGCACAATCAGCGCCCACCACGTATCAAACCAACCCAGCTGTGCCATCATGATATAGATCGGCAACATGGTCAGCACCTGCGGGATCATCATCGCCCCCAGAACCAGGCCGAACAACGCATCGCGATAGGGAAACCGGAACCGTGCAAAGGCGTAGGCCGCAAGAACCCCGATCACCAATTGCCCGATCACCCGCAGAAATGTGGTGCCGGAAGAGTTCCAGATGTACCAGCCGAAGGCGGTCTTCTCAAACAACCGCTTGAAGTTTTCAAGCGTTGGCGCTTGCGGCAAAAGCCCGCCTGCATAGATCTCATTCATAGGTTTGAAGGCGGTGGTCAGCACAATTGCCATCGGAAAAAGGATCGAAAGGCAGATCGCCAGCAACACGATATGTCCGGCAATACACATAGGTCGGGAAAGTTGCATCTGAACCTACTGTTGATATTGGGCGCGCCGGTCCAGCACGCGAAATTGCACGAAAGCCATGATCATCAGGAACCCGAACAGGATCATGGTTCCCGCAGCACCGCCCCCGACATCAAAGGTCACAAAGCTGTATTGATAGATCATGTAAAACAGGTTGGTGGTCGAATTGGACGGTCCCCCTTCGGTCATCAGATCAATCGGGGTGAACACTTGCTGCATGGTGAAAATGATCGTCGAGATTGCAACAAAGGTCAGGGTCGGGGTCAAAAGCGGCCAGATCAGGCGGCGGAAGATGGTGACATCGCCGGCCCCGTCCATGCGCATGGCTTCAATGAATTCTTTGTTAATGCTGGCCAGACCCGCCAGATAGATTAATACGTTGAACCCCAGAACCTTCCATGTGGAGATGCCGATGATCACCCAAATCGCGGCGTCCGGATCGGCGAGAAGATTGGGAAACCGCAGCCCGAGTTCTGCGAATATGACCTTAGCATATCCAAAAATCGGGTTGAGAATCCACAAGAAGGCGATGCCCACAACCACGAAGCTGATCAATGTCGGCATAAACAGGATGGCGCGATAAAGATGGCCTCGCTGTCCCATGGACCACAGGAAAACGGCGACCGGAATGGGCAGAAGAACCTTCAGCGGAATCGATGCGCCGATATAGATCAGCGTGTTCAGCAAAGCCGCTTGGAACAGGGTTGAACCCGTGACCCGTCCGTAGTTTTCCAAACCAACAAATTCCGCTGGCTGGCTTGGGTTCAGGTTCCAGTCAATCAGGCTGAGGTATGCGGTCTGCAACAGGGGCCAGTAGGTGAACACACCCAAAAGCAACAATGTGGGCGCAAGATAAAGCCACGGCACCAAAGCAGTAGCACGCACCCGCTTTGTGATCGGCGCGGCTTGCAGCGGGGCGGCCCGAACTGGGGCCGCTCCGCGTACAATATTCATATCAAGCCGTTGCTGGTTCACTTGTTCGCTGCCAGTGCTGCGTTCACCTTGGCCACTGCTTCGGGTACAATTTCCGATGCGGGGCGTTTGGCTGCCCAAAGTTCGTCCAGCATGGCGCGGACCTCTGTTTGCGCTTCCAGCGTGCCCTTGGCAGGCCAGACATTCGTTGGAACCGTCTGGGACATTTGTTCGATCACAGGGGTCACAAAAGGGAATGCGTCAACGTATTCCTGCATGGCCGGATCGCTTAGCGGGTCTTGGATCACAGGCATGTAACCTGATGCGCGGGACCAGCGGTTTGCGATTTCTTTTTGCGAAATAAACCGCAACAAAGCCATGGAGGCAGCCTGCTTTTCGGCATCTTTGGAATACAGCATCAGGGCCGCGCCAGAGTTATTCACACGGCGCGGTGCATCCCCGAACAGCGGGTAATTCCCGACACCCAGTTCAAACTTGTCTTCCGAGGCAGCTACAGCCGCACGAAGGGCCGCGGAAGAGGTGATATACATCCCCATTTGCCCGCCCATGAAAGCGCCGCTCCAGTCACGGTCTGTTGCGATTGGCATCATGCCGTTTTTGGCCATATCCTGCCAGTTTTGCAGTGCAGCGATACCTTCGGGGCTGTCAAATTGTGCCTCTGTTCCATCGCTGTTCAGATAGGTCGCGCCTGCATTAGTGACCATAACCATGGTGCCGTAATCCCCCATGGACGCATGCAAATGCGCACCGCCGGGTTTGCCGGTTTTTTCAGTGATGGTTTTACCCGTGTCAAGAAACTCCGCCCATGTGGTTGGTGGTGTTTCGGGATCAAGACCGGCTTGTGTGAAGATGTCTTTGTTATAATACATCATCGGTGTGCCATAGGCGTGCGGGATCGCATAAACCGCATCACCATCACGACCAAGATCCAGAAAGTTCGGCAGATACCCGTCAAGCCATGCCGTGTCACCTTGCGACGCTTCAACGAGATCAACTGCATCGGTGTTGTTCAGGAAGTAGACGATATTTTTGCCAATAACTGTCGCAACATCCACTGGACGTCCGGCAGCAAGCGCGGCTTGAACTTCGGCAGTGATTTGTTGGGACTGGGCGTAGATATCTTTGACATCAACGTCTTCGTTTTGAGCTTCGAACTCATCAAGGATGGCGCGGAGGGCTTCGTAATTACCCCCCGATTGATAGTGGTAAAAGGTGATTTCAGTGTCGGCAGCGGCTTGGCTCATCGCGCCAAGGGAGGCAGCAACAGCCAGACCCGCGCCAAGAGTGGCAGATTTGAGTGAGAAGGACAGCATGGAATTTCTCCGGTTGGAAAGAAGGAACAGTCGGCTTCTCCCACCAATTGATTGCGCTTTTTCAACACGGTCATGACGCTTCTGTAAAAATGAACGAATATTCATTCTGTCGCAAAACCGTAACCTGATCTTGTTACCACCCTCAAAAGAAACTCCCCCTATCGGGAAAAAGAAGAGGTATATTTTGGACACTTTCACGCTGATACAAATCACTGACACCCACCTGTCCCGCGAACGGCCGGAATTTCTGCCCAACTTTGAAGTGGCCGCAAATATCATCGGGCAAACAAAGCCCGACCTGATTGTGCATACGGGCGATATAGCCGTAGAAGCGACTTTGCGCAGCGATGATCTGCTGTTTGGCAAAGAGGCAATGGACAGCCTGAACACGCCTTACCGTGCTATTCCGGGCAATCATGATGTGGGCGACAACCCTTCAGATAACAATTATATGCCCCCCACACCTGTGAGCGAGTCACTGGTTCAAACCTATGAAAGCCACTTTGGTCCGGATCACTGGTCGCTGGATCAGGGCGGGTGGCGGCTGATCGGGTTGAATGCCCAATTGTTCAGTTCCGGATTAGCGCGCGCGGATCAACAGCACGACTGGCTGGTTCAATCACTAGAGGAAAGTGCCGGTAGGCCGGTTGCTGTTTTCTGTCACAAGCCCCTGTTGCGCGACCACATCGAGGAGGCGGCAGAGGTGCCTTATCGCTATGTGCCGATGGTCGATCGCGCGCCACTTGCCGCAGCACTGGACGCCGCTGATGTCCGTCTGTTTGCATGCGGCCACGTGCATCAGGCCCGCGACCACTGGCGGGGCAACACGCGGCATGTCTGGTGCCCAGCCACGGCATTCACGATGCCCGATTCCATTCAGCCCCGCGTTGGAGATAAACGCTGTGGGTTAACGTCTTATCGGTTTTCACCAAACGGCGTTCAGGTTGAAATGCAGTTCCCGCAGACAATGAGCCATCCGGAAGTCGGCGTATTGAGAAAAGTCTATGCTATCTGATCCCCCCACCTGCCTTATGCCCAGTCTGGGCAATTTTCGCGATCTGGGCGGGGTCTCCCTTGGGGGGCGACGGTTAAAACACGGGCTGTTCTTTCGCAGTCCGCGTCTTACTGATCTGTCAGATACCGATTTGGCTTGGCTTAACCAACAAAACATCGAAACGATCGTGGATTTTCGCGGTAAGGGTGAACGCAACGCGGCCCCTTTGATGCTTGGCACGGACCTTATGGCAAGGCGGTTGTCTTTGCCGATAGAACCGACAATGGGCAATCGCCTTCGCAAGCTTTCCGAACAAAACCAACGTAATGATGCGGCGGCGTCCACCGCCATAACTGCATCTTACCGCGCCTATGTTCAGGACAATCTTGATGTGTTTGCAGCGTTCTTGCAGATCTGCGCCCGTTCCGAAGGGGCGGTCGTGTTCCACTGTTCTGCAGGCAAGGACAGAACGGGATTTGCGGCCGCTTTGCTCTTGTCCGCATTAGGGGCCAGTTGGGACGACATCATCAAAGATTATTTGCGCACCCGAACAGACTGGCAGATCCCGCATGACATCCGCGCCGAGGCCAGCGCCGCAGGACTTGATCTCTTGCTTGGGGTCGAGCCCTGCTATCTTGAAGGCGCATTTCACGAGTTGTATCTGATGGGCGAGACGGCAAAGTCTTTTGCACATTCCGCAGTAGGCGGAGCAAAGAGTTTTGAACAGTTTTTTCAGCGTGTTACTGAGCCTCTGGCAAGCGAATAGGGTAATGATGACAACTTTAAACTGTACAGAGGAAACACCGGTGACAGTGGTGAACGACAAGCGTTCACGGATTTTGGCCGCGACTGCCAGATTGATCGTGCAATACGGACTGGAATTCCCCATGTCCCGGATATCAAAAGAGTCCGGTATCGCAGTCGGGTCGATCTACAATTACTTTCCTTCCAAGAAAGATCTGGTGTTTGGCGTTTACCAACATCTTGCAACGCAAATCAACGATGCACTGACCACTGCCGAGGACGACTGCATAGACGATCCCAAAGCGCTTGTTATGAACTACATTCACAGCTATATTGATTTTTTCTGGGCTGATGCCGAGCGTGCGATCCTGTTTGAGTATCTTACCAATGCGCCAGTCATGGAAACACCGGAAATAGCCGAAGTGTTTGCGCCGCTAAGGGAATACAACAGAACCATCTTCGCGAATGCTCAGGCGGCAGGCTTGTTGAAACCCTTCGCGCCAAGATCGATGGCCGGTTTTGTCGGGGGGGGTATTCGCAATGCGTTGAAATGGCATCGCACCGCCGAACAGCACTTAAGTGACCAGCAAAAGCACGACATCGCACAGATGAGTTGGGCAACAATTGCCGCCTGACCGGCCAGACATGCAACCGTTCGGGGCACAGTTCCGTACCCCGCATTGTACGATCTAAAGCTGAACCGGACATCGCAATTGTCCGGTTCTCTCTTCAAATCGCCTTGCCCTGAACGGCTCTGTTTGTCTGTCCACGACTGGGATAAAACCGTACTTCGCCATTGCAGCCACGCTTGTCTGACGTCAGCCCCTATGGGACGGAATTGAGGATTTGAACAACGGAGGATTTCTGGTTCATCGTAAACGTCGAGGAGTGAAGATGAACCCGTAAAGCTTCGTTTGAAAAGCTGGTCAAAACGATCCGCCGCAAGACGCGGCAAACCTATTCGTCTGAAGAGAAGATCCGTACTGTTTTAGCGGGGCTTCGCGGCGAAGAGACTATCTCGGTTTTATGCCGCCGCGAGGGCATCTCCGAGCGCTCGTACTACAGCTGGTCAAAGGAATTTCCCGAGGCTGGAAAACCGTCTGCTCAAAAAAAGCATGACAGGGGCTGGGGAGTTCGAGGGATGAGGTATCCCGCGCACCAGATTATGTGGTGATCAAAGCGACCGAAGGGTTCACGGCCCAAACCACGGCTATTAACGAGATGTGGCAGACAGACTTCACCTACTTCAGGACTGAGCTAATGCCTGCTGCCACATAACTGCATAGAATAGAACCGGTTATAAAATTTCTTCCGGTCAACGCACTCATAGATTTGGAAAAACGTTGCAGACAACTAAATTGTTTCCTTTTCAAATTAGTCACCCGCTTGTAGCATTTAGACACTTCGGTCCGAGCGGTTCGCCGTCTGGTTTAAAGGGAACGTGGTCCGGTCCTCTGACCAACTCCACGACTGCCCCCGCAACTGTAGGCGGAGAGCGAAGCCGGTATATGCCACTGTCACGCATCGCGTGGTGGGAAGGTCCGGCCAAGCATCGACCCGCGAGTCAGGAGACCTGCCGAGGTTTTCACCCTGTCCGGGCGCGAGGGGCGTCAGGGCTGCGGAGCTTCCGCTTGTGGTGTTTTCACCGTCTGCGGGGGGCTTTTCTCTCAAATGACACGTCAACGTCTATCGTCCCGATTGGGGCGTATCCGAGGGTTTATCTATGCTCCGTTCATCTCTTTTGGCTTCTGTGGCCATCTCTCCATTCTTTTTTTCATCCGCGTCAGCCCAAGACGTATTCGACTTGGGCGAAATCATCGTCAGCGGCGGGCTGTCTCCGATCGAGGCTGATGCCTTGGGCCGTGCGGCCAGCGTGGTCACGGCACAGCAGATCGAGGAACGTGGCATCGCGACGGTGCAGGATGCCTTGCGCGCCCTACCGGGCGTGTCGGTCAACGGGTCCAGCAACACGTTCACCCAAGTCCGCATACGGGGCGGTGAGGCCAACCACACGCTGATCTTGATCGACGGGATCGAGGCAGCGGGGGGCGACGGCGAATATATTCTCAGCGGACTGGAGACAGCGAACATCGAACGCATCGAAGTGCTGCGCGGGCCGCAGTCGGTCTATTATGGATCGAACGCATCGGCGGGGGTGATCAACATCATCACCCGTAAAGGCGAGACCGGCGATACCTATTCGACCACACTTGAAGTTGGTGATGCGACAACTGCGACGGCTTTTGTCTCACGCAGGAACGAGCGGGGCGGGCTGTCCTTCTCATTCTCGCATACCGATGATCGCGGGTATGACCAGTCGGGTGACGGCGGCGAAAAGGATGGGCTGGAACGCACCACCGCGATCCTGTCGGGCGACTATCTGGTGACCAACGACCTGACGCTCGGATTCACCATGCGCCGGGCGGAAGAAGAATACGATACCGATCCGTCCCCGTTCGGCGCTGTGGATGCTGACAGCTATGTGGTCGATGATCCGACCACCGGTGCCACCCGCGATGAATGGACCGCAGGTATCTATGCAGAATACGCGATGATGGACGGGCGACTGACGCACCGATTGTCATTTGAGAAAACGGAATATGAATCTACCTTCAACGGTGGTGCGCCTACCACAACAGACAGCGAGGCGCTTAAGTATCGCCTGAGCTTCGGCTTGGACGGACGCGCAGTGGCCGACGCCGATCACCTGCTGAACCTGCTTCTGGAAAACGAGAAGGACAGCAGCAGCTCCAATCCGCTGTTCGGGCGCGAAACCACGTCCGTTGCTCTGGAATATCGCGGCAGCTTTGCAAACGGTCTTGATGTGCAGGCAGGCGCGCGGTTCGACGACAACGATGTGTTCGAGGATGCAACCACGTGGAACGTCGGGCTGTCTTATCGGATTCCCGACACAGGTGTTCGGCTCCATGCGTCTGCGGGCACTGGAATCGTGAATCCATCCTATTTTGAGCTTTATGCCGACGCCTTTGGTTACACCGGAAACCCGAACCTGAGCCCCGAGCGGAACAAGAGCTTAGACATCGGGGCCGAGTTCGCTGTGTTTGATGGGCGCGGACGCATTGACGTTACCTATTTTAATGAGACGCTAACGGATGAAATTACGCCGGTCAGCACCGGAACGGGGACTTTTACCTATGAAAACCAGGCAGGTGACAGCGATCGTCAAGGCCTTGAAGTGTCGGGCACGATGCAGGCGACAGATAACCTCGCCTTGCGGCTGGGCTACACTTATATCGACTCCAAGAACCCCAATGGCAGCGTCGAGGTTCGCCGCCCCCGTCACGAGTTTGCTCTCGGGGCCACGCTCGATGCCTTCGGCGGGCGCGGCACGGTTTCAGCGGATATCCGGAATCTGTCAGGTAACTTCGATTCGCAGTTCTTCGGGACCTTCGCCACGGCGGAACTGCCTGCATATACGACTGTTGATGTTGCAACACGCTATAAGCTGACCGACACGCTGACCTTGAACGGACGCATTACAAACCTGTTTGATGATGATGCCGTCGATGTCTGGGGCTTCGCGTCACGGGGCCGTGCGGCTTATGTTGGCATCAGTGCGCGTTTCTAAAGCGATACGGGCGCTATGCCTTGCGGGCGCGCTGGTGGGTGGGCCCGTTGTCGGGGCGGCGGATATGCCGACAAGGGTTGTTTCGATGAACCTTTGCACCGACCAGCTTGCCATGATGGTGGCAGGCGAAGGGCAACTGATGTCCGTGTCCTATCTGGCCTCCGCCCCCCGCAGTTCGGCAATGGTAAAACAGGCAGCACGTTTCCAAGCCAATCACGGGTTGGCCGAAGAAATTTATCTGATGCAGCCCGATCTGGTGATTGCAGGCAGTTTCAGCACACGGGCGACCGTGGATATGCTCAAACGGCTGGGCATTCCGGTGGTCGTGGTCGACCCCGCCTATTCGCTGGAGGATGTGCGGGCAAGGCTGACACAGATGGGGGAGGTTCTGGGCCAGCAGGATCGCGCAGCGCAGTTGGTTACTGACTTTGATGCTCAACTGGCGGCCTACCGGTCTGACATAGAGACCCGCCCCCGCGCGGCCCTCTACTATGCCAATGGCTACACCTCTGGCGATAAGACGTTGGCGGGGCAAATCCTTGCGACAGCCGGTCTGGCAAACATCGCGGCAGAGCAAGGGTTTAGTGCAAGTGGTATCATTCCGCTCGAAGTTCTGGCAATGGCCCAACCCGATACGGTTATCACCAGCCGTCCGTATCCGGCCGCATCGCGGGCAGAAGAGGTCAAAGGTCATCCAGTAATCGAGGCGCTGCGTCGCTCTCGCCCCGAAGCGTCCATGACGGACAGTGATTGGGTCTGCGGCACGCCTTTCGTGTTGCGGGCCATTGACGATATGGTCGCGCTACGCCGTGAGATGCAGGACGCTCGACAATGACGCGGCTGGCACTCCTATTATCGACGCTGGTCCTTGCACTATTTATCGCTGCCCTCGTTGTTGGTCCGGCAGATATCGGAATTTACCAAAGTCTGAAGGCGCTGTTCGTAGATGACGAAGGCCCGATGACGCTCGTGATGCGCGAAGTCCGGCTGCCCCGTGCCCTTCTTGCGGTGATGATCGGCGGGTCGCTTGGTCTGGCCGGGGCCGCGATGCAGGGCTATCTGCGCAACCCGCTGGCCGATCCGGGCCTGATCGGTGTATCGGGGTCTGCCGCTTTGGCCGCGGTGCTGGCGATCCAGACAGGGTTGGCCGCAAGCTTTGCCTTTGGTCTCCCATTGTCTGCACTTGCGGGCGCATTGATCGGCGTGTTTCTGGTGCTGGTATTGGCTGGCCCGCGCGGCTCGTCTCTGACGCTGATCCTTGCGGGTATCGCGATATCGGCGCTGGCGGGTGCGTTTACATCGCTAGTGCTGAACCTGTCACCCAACCCCTTTGCCGCAAACGAGATCGTATTCTGGATGATGGGATCACTCGCGGACAAGTCCATGACCCATGTCTGGGTCGCCTTGCCGCTGATCGTGCTCGGGGCGCTGATGCTGGCGACAATGGCGCGCGGGCTGGATGCCTTGACGCTGGGCGAGGATGCGGCCGAGGCGATGGGGATCGGCTTGCGCAGGATCCGTCTGACGCTGATCTTTGGGACAGCCGCCGTCGTTGGCGCATCGACTGCCGTGGCAGGAGCCATCGGCTTCGTCGGCCTTGTCGTGCCGCACCTGCTGCGCCCCTTTGTCGGCGCGAGGCCGAGCAGGCTTTTGTGGGCATCGGCATTCGGTGGGGCCGCGATGCTGCTGGCCGCAGATATTGCCGTGCGCGCAATCTTGCCCGCACGCGATCTGAAACTGGGTGTCGTGACCGCATTGGTGGGCGCACCCCTGTTCCTGCATTTGATATACCTCACGCGGAGGGAAGGTCTATGAGACTGTTGACCCTCACTGATTTTGGCGTCACCCGTCGCAAACGGGATATCCTGCGCGGGGTGAACCTGAGCGTCGGAACCGGAGAGCTGGTCGGCATTATCGGCCCGAACGGTGCAGGCAAAACAACTCTGATGCGTGCCGCGTTGGGCCTGATCGACTGCATCGGTCACAGTTCTATCTGTGCTTTATCCCCGCGAGAGCGTGGCCGCGCGGTCGCATGGATGCCGCAATCGCGCGAGATTGCGTGGCCTGTGGATGTCGAAACGCTGGTGATGCTGGGCCGGACACCACACTTCGTCACGGGTCAGCGGCCCCGTGACGAAGATCTTGCCGCCGTGGCACGCGCGATGCAGCGTATGGATCTGACCGAGTTCAAGGGTCGAACAGCAATGCGGCTGTCAGGCGGCGAACAGGCCCGTGTTCTGATCGCAAGGGCACTGGCACAGGAAACACCGCTTCTGATGGCGGATGAACCCATTGCTGGCCTCGACCCCGCGCATCAGATTGCAACCATGCGGTCCTTTGTTGATTTGGCGCGGGACGGCCATTCCGTCATCGTGTCCCTGCATGATCTGGGCCTTGCCGCCCGCCATTGCGCCCGGCTGATCGTGATCGACAAGGGAGGCATTGCCGCCGATGGCCCGCCACGCGATGTGTTGACCCCCGCTCTTGTGCGAGGAACATTCGGGATCAGGGCCTATCTTGAATCGACACCGGACGGGTTTGTGTTTCAGCCGCTGGAGGTGGTGGCATGAGCAATGTCATCCTTGCGCGGCCGTGGCTGATGTTCGATCTGGGCCACGACATGCAGGTGCTGAGCTGGGCCATCAACCGCCCCGGTTTTGTCAAGGCACGGCGCATCGCCCGAGGGACCGCACACCCACGTGCTGCCAAAGTTGCTGCGCGCGGGTCGGACGCATTCTGCAAACACGCCCATACCCGTAGGCTGGGTGCCCTGTGCAGGCTTCCATCCCGAAAACCCTGTTTTTGATCGTATGGGACAGGATAAGGACTTTAATCGCGCGGCCTTTGATGCGTTTCAGACACTGCTGCGAGCATGGGGACCGCAAGAATATCTAACGGCAAAAGCAACCTGTTGGGCGGCACTAGAGCAAGGTCAGGAAGCGGAAAGCACATCTGAGCCCGGCACGTGTCGGGATTGGTGGTCTATCCGTTCTGACGCAGGCGATTATCCTTTGGAAACTCTGGCGGCTTGCCTTGTCCGGCGCATGATCTTCGCGCAAGGCGCACCGGATCGTGGCAACTGGCAGTGTCGAAGCGCCTGTTCATCGCACCGTCCGCGCACGCTTCGTCGCTGGTACGCTCGAGGCGCGTGGGCTTCCCGATATGCTGTCCCGCGAGGAGGTGATGTGCTTGGCGGCACAGGAGCTTGCGGCTTTGCGTAGTGGATTGCGACCGCTTGAACTGATCGTGACCATCGCGCCATTGATTGGACTGTTTGGCACGGTTCTGGGTATGATCGAGGCTTTTCAGGGGCTTGAAACAAGTGGTAGTCAGGCCGACCCGTCCGTCCTTGCGGGCAGCATCTGGGAGGCGCTGCCGACCACCGCCGCAGGCTTGGCCGTGGCGTTTCCTGCCGCCGTGGCGCTCAGTTGGTTCTAGGGGATTGCCGAGCGGGTGCAGATGGACATGGAAGACATGGCGACACGGCTGTTCACACAACCGCCGGAGCAACACAGGCGGGCTGCCTGATGTTCAGCTTCGCCAGCACCGAAGCCATCTCCGCCATGGTTGCCGAATGGGATCGACCGGTTGAAGTTCTCCAGAAGGTTGCCACTCCCGAACCGGTCATGCCAACCACATAGCAGGATCAACGGCCAAGGTCATTCGTGCAACCCGGACCAACCCGGCAGGCTGCAACACTCACAATGGCTCCCTTGCCTTTAAGCAGCGACAGCCTTCCGGCCGTTGACATGACTGTGCCACCGCCGTCCACTTTGGCTGTTGCGACATCGGTGCGCCCAAAAGAGCGACCTTCTCGGCCTACAGAGCCGCGTTCTACACCTTCCGCCCCGACACAAGCTGCGCCTCGACAGACCGCTGCCGGATCAGGTCAGAACCAAGCATCCGGCAATGATGGTGCCGCTGCGGCTCCGGCCCAAAGGCAATCACCGAACCCCGCTCTCATGGCCCAGTGGGGCACCGTTATCCGTGCCGCGGTGGAACGCCGCAAAAGATATCCTGCGGGCACATGCAACCATGGGACAGTGACATTGTCGATTGCGGTATCCTCAACAGGTGCGCTGTCGTCTGTCGTCGTCCGGAGATTATCGGGGGATGCGGAGCTGGATCAAGCGGCTTTATCCGCCGTTAGGCGCGCCCGCTTCACAGCCGCACCTTATGGACTGCCTTCTGGAGTGCATCGTTTTTTGCTGCCGATCACGTTTGATCCGTAGATAAGCCGCTCACGAATTGCTGATATCCAGCTAATTTAGATTTTCGCACTCTCCCGCAAACGACCCCTATACTGTGTTTGTTGGAATGGTCGCTTCTTTGTCAGTGGGCTGCAACTATATTTCCGACCATGCAGCAATATCCACATTGCAGGAATTTATTCCTACAGCCTACGAATTCATTTGAATTCTGCAAGTTTGAGGCAGGCCATTCACTTTAAGCGAAATAACATTCATACAAATAGATTATATGAAAAATACTAGGCGGGGCATCTGGCAGGAAGCGGAGTCGCGGTTAAATAATCGCGCACAAAAAGACTTAGGTACATTTTGTTATTGCGCCTCTTGTTCCAACGACCTCCAGCGCGCAGAGGTGGCCTGTTTCAAGCGCCGTTGCCATGTCGCCGTTTTGAAGAAACGCCCCTAGAAACGCGCCGTTAAAACTGTCTCCGGCCGCTGTGGTATCCACCACAATTGCGGCTTTCTGATAAGGTCCGCAGATTCCAAGCCCCGTGTCCAAAGGCAAAGGTCCCAGCGCGCCCCGTTTCAATGCGCCGCAAGTGACTCCCCAGCTATTCAAGCGGTCCAGAACCTGTTGTTCTGTGCTGTCCGCAAAGAGCAGCATTTCGTCATCCACAGAGGGAAGCCCTATGTCTGTGAGCTGCCACGCGGTTTTGATGGCAGATTGTGCTGTGGCCACATCGGGCCAAAGTTTCGGGCGATAATTTGAATCAAAAACCACCGTTTTTCCGGAACCCTCCAGCCAGTCCAGAAACGCCGCCCTGACGTCTTCGGGTAAAATCGCCAGTGTGATTGCCGAAAAGTAGATCACGCCAAAAGGCAAAAGGCACTCAAAACCATCGCAGAACAAGGACCGCGCCGCGGAATTTTCACGCCAATACAGAAACGAGCGTTCGCCATCAGGGGAGGTGTCGATTGCATAGAGTCCCGGAAGCAAACTGGGATGCCGACTGATGGCTTCAACCCCGACCCCTTCGTCAGCGATGAATCCCATCAAACGGTCTGAAAAACTGTCTTCGCCCAGTGTGGTGACATAAGAAACCCTGTGTTCCGCGCCAAGATTGCGACGCAGATAAATGGCAGTGTTGAGCGTGTCTCCGGCGAAGTTGACACAAGGTATGGCCCCGTCAAAGGACAGCTCGATCATGGCCTCGCCGATGCAGGCAATTTTCAATGGGTCAGGCAAAGCAGGCTTCCATATTCTGTTGGTTGCAGGTGATATGACAGGACCGCCGCAGGCATCAGCTTCGTGTGGCCTGCGCCTGCGCCTGAATTGCCAGTTCACACACCCTAAAGGTGCGCGATTGCGGGCAGGCTGTTTCAGATCGGTCACGCATGTCTACCAGTAGATCGCTAAAATACGGCAGCTCCGCATCTGCGCAATCTATATATTCGCAGCGATCTTTATTCACCAAAAACAGATGGTTGTCACCTGAGCGCCCGTCCACATCCACATATTTGCGCAGTTCGATTGTGCCTTGGGTTCCGGTTATGAACAACCGTCCATCGCCCCAGTTCGGCAAGGCATCTGCCGTGTACCAATCAACCCGAATGAACCCTTGTGCCGTGCCCGAACGCAATGCAAGCGTGCCGAAATCCTCGAATTCGGGGTGGTCGGGGTTGGCGAAATTACCGACGGTGGACAGGGTGATCTCGGCGTCCTCATTGCCAGTCAGATGCAGGAACTGCTCGATCTGGTGTGATGCAATATCGGTTAGAATGCCGCCGTAAGTGGCCGCGTCAAAAAACCAGTCAGGGCGGGACGGCGCATTCAGGCGGTGCGGGCCAAGCCCTGTGGTGTGGATGACTTTGCCGATGGCGCCTTCGGCCACAAGCTTAGCGGCGACGGTGACGGCGGGAACCTCGAAGCGTTCCGAAAAGTTGACCGACCATATCCGGCCCGTTTCGCGCACTGCCTCGCGCAGGCGCGCAACCTCGTCCAGAGTGATACAGCCGGGTTTATCAACCATCACGTCTTTGCCGGCACGCATGGCCTTGATGGCCAAATCCGCGCGTTTGTCCGGCCGGCAGGCGATCAGGACCAGAGCAATACTCGGGTCGTTCAGGATCGCATCCAGATCCTGTATGCGCGGCGCATCGGGAAAGCGTTTGACAAAACCCTCTACGGGTTGGGGTTCGCCTTCGGTCCACCATCCGGCCAGTTCTGCCCCTGCGTCGATCATACCCTGGGACATGCCATAGATGTGGCGGTGATCCAGTCCTAAGGCGGCAAAACGCGGATTATTCATCAGAGGCCCCCTACTTCAGCCATTGTTCCTGTCGCACCCGAGCGGATCAGCGCATCTATCAACGCGTGGACCCGCAAGGCTTCGCGCCCTGAAATACGTGGCGCGCGGGTGTCGCGAATGGCGGTGGCGAAGTCTTCGATCAGATCGCGGTGCCAGTCACAAGGAAAAGCCATCGGATCTGCCCCGCCCCCCGTGCCGGAAACATCCCCGACGGTTTCTGTGCGGCCATCGCGCCACGTCACTGTCAGATGCCCGCCTTTCAGCACCGCAGTTCCCAAGGTTCCGTCCAGAACCAGACGTTCTTCCTCGCCGGGGTAGGTTGCGGTGGTTGCAACAGCAGATCCCACGGCACCGCTGGCAAACTGAATGCCGCCCACCGCGAAATCTTCGGTTTCCATTTGGTGCATTCGGGTGGTTGCTGTGAAGGCTTGCACCGATTTCGCAGGTCCGGTCAGGCTTAGCATCAGGTCAAGCACGTGAATCGCCTGGGAAATCAGAACGCCGCCCCCATCCCGCGCGAGCGTCCCACGCCCCGGAACATCATAGTAGTCCTGATCCCGCCACCACGGGATTTCCGCCCGCACCAGCGCGAGTTCCCCGAGTGCACCTTTGTCGATCAACTCACGCAACCGCAGCGCTGCCTTACGAAATCTGTGCTGAAAGACGATGCCAAGCAGAACGCCCTGTGCGTCGCATTCCGCCACGATATCCTGTGCCGCCTTTAATGTGCGTTCAATCGGCTTTTCCATCAGAACATGTTTGCCCGCAGCAGCCATCTGGCTGACAATCTCGGCCCGTTGGTTTGGCGGGGTTGCGATGATCACACCGTCGGTATTCGGGTCCGTTGCGATAGCATCAAGGCTGTCAAAAACAGGAAATCCGAACGCCTTTTCCACTGCTTCTGCTTTTGCGCGCGTGCGATTGTAGACGCCAGAAACGGTAACGCGGCCTTTCAGCTCGGCTAAAGCGTCCAAATGGGGTTTCGTCGCCATGCCAAGGCCGATCACGGCAAGGCGGGCAATTGGTTTATCTGTCATATCACGTTCCTTAAGGACCGAACCACTGGATCGGTAGCAGAGTAATTTGCGGGATCATCGTTACCAAAATCAACACGATCAGCAGCGCGCCGATAAAGGGAAGGATTGCCCGAAAGACCGAGGTTGAAGGTGCGCCGCCCACACGGGCTGTGGTAAAGACAAGAACCCCCAAAGGCGGTGTCAGCGCGCCGATGACAAGGTTCATCACCATGATAATCCCGAATTGCAGCGGATCGACACCAGCGGCAATAACAACGGGTACAAGAATGGGCACCAGGATCACCATGGCGGCAATCATTTCAATGAACAGGCCCACAAAGATCAGGAACAGGTTGATCAGCAATAGCAGGAAGAACTTGTTACCTGTCAGCGCCGCCAGCCATTCGGCAATCTTTTGTGGTGTTTGCTCGAACGTTAAAATCCATGCAAAGGGCGAGGCTGCGGCGATGATGACAGCAACAGCGACCGTGTCTTCGACCGCTTCGCGAAACGCCCCGGACAGGTTCGCAGCGGTCAGGCCCCGATAGATGACCGCACCGCAGAACAGCGCAAAGACAAAGGCCATTGCGCCTGCTTCGGTGGCTGTGAAAATACCAAAGCGCACACCACCAACGATCATGACAGGCAGGCATAACGCAGGAGTTGCCAGCCAGAAAGACCGCCAGCGCGTTGATCCGTTCGACCGTTCCTTGGTGCCGCCAAACCCTTTGCGCACCGAAATGATCCACGCCACAAAGGACAGCGCCAACGCAACCATCAGGCCGGGTAAAATAGTGCCTACAAACAAGGCGCCCACAGATACGGACGCAAGGGCCGCATAGATGATCAACCCAAGACCGGGCGGGATCATATTCGCCAAGGTAGAGGATGCCGCCGTCAGTGCGCAGCTAAAACTACGGGTGTAGCCGTGTTTTTCCATTTCCGGCACCAACAGTTTCGCCGTGGCAGAGGCATCCGCCGTAGACGACCCCGAAACACCCGCCAGCATGACGTTTGTAACGATATTGGCTTGCGCCAGACCGCCGCGAAAATGACCGACCAGATGATAGGCCAGATCCACAATCCGCACAGTGATCCCGCCTACATTCATCACCGCCGCGGCAAGAATAAAGAAAGGGATCGCCAGCAAGGTGAATGAATTCAAAGCACCCGACATGTTTTGGGTGATTGTCACCAGCATCAAAGGCGGCAGCGGGGTCAGACCCGCAAATGATCCAATGACAAGCGCGTAAACGATTGGCACTTCTGCGAAGATCAGAAACATGGTCACGATCATCAGGATCGTCGTGCTGCTGGCCTCTCCAAACAAGGCACCACCTGCTTCACGCAGGGCAAAATACCCCACAAGACCCGCGATCAAGGTTGCAGCACCGCTCCACCATGCAAACCCGCGAACAGGGGCGCTTAGGAATAACAGCCCGATTGCACCACCAACAGGAACCGCCATGAACAAGTAGCGCAGTGGCACACGTAATGCGGGCATGACCTGCATTGTGCGGTTCATAAAATCAATGCCGTGAACCACAAGGATGATACAGGCAATCACTGTCATCACTTTCAGAAACAGCCCGTGGTACGCCTGGGTCTTAATCGACATTTTTGGAAGAAATAACGAAATTGCAATGTGTCGATCCCGAAAGCTGAGCACCGCCATGCCAAGGAAAACCGCCCACACAAAACAGAATTGTGCGGCCTCTTCCGGCCAGGGCAGGGATGCGTTCAAAATATAGCGGCAGAACACCTGCAAAACGACCACACAGGTTGCGCAAAGCATCAGTACAACGGCGATGGTTTCCAGCGTGCGATCAAGCATGCGATACAGGCGCGCTGGCGCGCTTCCTGTCGGGGTCACGTGGTCCAAAACTCTCTCCTCTTTGTTTTCTGCCCCGCAGATTGCGCTGCGGAACAGAAACAAAACCAATTAACCAAGCGCGCGGATCTTTGCGATCATTGCGGCAGTTTCAGGGCTGGTCGCGCCGAATTCTTCAAAAAGACCGGCGGATTTTTCTTCCCATTTGGCTTTTTCAGCAGCGGGGAACGGATTCACGATACAGCCTTCGGCTTTCAGGTCTTCAAGGGCCTGATCCGCTCCTGCCCGATTGATGCTGCGTTGCTCTGCAAAGGCTTCTCGGGCAGAAGTCCGGCACAACTCTTGCAGATCGGCAGGCAGGCTATCCAGCCACGCAGCATTCATCCGGATCGCTTTGGGCAGGAACCAGTGATAGGTCGGCAGAACGTATTTTGCCTGTTCGTGCCATTTGAACCCAAGAATAGAAAAGTAGTCGGAATCCAGACCGTCGATAACACCGGTAGACAGGGCGGAATACTGTTCGGAATAGGGCAGCGGTGTCGGGTTTGCGCCAAGGGCTTTCCAGAAATCTACCCAGATGCGCACTTCGGGCACCCGTAGCTTGACCCCTTGCAGGCTTGCCAGATCGGTCACCGGAACTTTGGTCAGCAGGTGGCGGAAGCCGACTTCGCCATAAGCGATGAATTCGACGCCGGTTTTTTCCCGTGCGATCTGGCTGATTTCCTGCCCGATGTCGCCTTGCAGAACCGCATCAACGTGGGCTTCGTTTTTGTAGATAAAGCCGGGAGCGCCTGCTGTTGCGGCGATTTCAGGTGCGATGGCTTCTTCACTGTCAGGGCCTGCGGCGGTGACCTGAATTGTCCCGATGCGGCTCATTTCGAGAAGCTGTGCAAGGCCACCCAACTGACTGGCTGGGAAATGCTGCGCGTCAATGCGTCCTTCGCTGCGTTCGTTCAGCATGGTGGTCCATTTGTCGAACGCATTGGTAAACGGTGACCCGATGGCTTCGGAGTGGGCAATTTTACAGACGAATTTATCCTGTGCCCAAGCTGTGCGCATCAAAGCAGGCGTCGCCAGTGCCGCGGCCCCAAGCTGGAGCACGCTGCGGCGTGCGAAAGTGGTTCTCTTGGTTGTCATGTCTCTCTCCCTTGGTTTTCTGCAAACCGGCATAAAATCCGGATCAGCAAGTTTTTGATCGTGCCAAAGCGCGACCACGATTAATCTTTCAAAGCTGGTAAGCCTGTTTCGCCAGCCCGTGAGCCAGCAATTCGGCAATCTCGAATGCCTCGGTTTCCTCAAGCCGATGGCTTACGATCATTTCGGCAAGCCAGCCGCTATCCACACGCCGCGCCACGTCATGACGGGCCGGAATTGAACACAAAGCCCGCGTGTCGTCATTAAAGCCGACCGTGTTATAGATCCCCGCCGTTTCCATCGCCATTTCGCGAAAGCGGCGCATGCCCTCATAGCTGTCGTGAAACCACCACGGCGGGCCAAGCCGCAAACAGGGCCAGACCCCTGCCAAGGGGGCCAGCTCGCGGGAATATGTGGTCTCGTCCAGCGTGAACAGGATCAGGGTCAAACGCGGGTCCAGTCCCACCGCATTCAGCAGGGGGCGCAGCGCCTCGGGGAAGCTGACAGGCACGGGAATATCAAATCCGCGATCCGGCCCGTAATCCCGACGCACCGCGCTGGAATGGCCTCGCAACGACCCCGAATGAAGCTGCATCACAAGCCCGTCTTCAACCGACATCCGCGCCATTTCTGTCAGCATCTGTGCACGGAACAATTCACTGTCCCCTTGTGCCGCTTTGCCTGAGCGCACCCGTTCATAAAGCGCGCGCGCTTCCGCCAAGGGCAAATCTGCCGTGCGGGGTGTTGGGTGGCCGTGATCGGTGGCTGTTGCCCCAAGTGCGCGAAACGCAGCGCGACGGGACCGGTGGGCGTCCAAATAGCCCTCCCACGTGCGGGTATCACAACCTGAAACTTCGGCCAGACGTTCAAGATTGGCGCTGAAATCAGGGGTATCCGGATCAATCACTGCATCAGGACGATAGGTCGGAACAACGCGCCCCCGCCAGCCACTTTCGCGCGCCATGTGGTGGTAAGCCAGATCGTCCAAAGCACTGTCGGTTGTCGCAATGGCTTCAATGCCAAAACGGTCATAAAGCGCGCGCGGGCGGGTATCGGGCTCGGGCAAACGTTCGGCAATGGCATCGTAAATGTCATTGGCGGTTTTCGGACCCAGACGTCGGGTAACGCCAAACAGACGGGACAACGCATCATCCACCCACATCCGCGACGGTGTTCCCGCAAAAAGATAGTAGTGATCCGCAAAAGTTTGCCAGATTTTGCGGGGGTCTCTTTCGCAGTTCGCACCGATGCCAAGCGCTTCGAAGGGAATGCCCTGACTGGTCAACATCCGCGTAACATAATGGTCCGGGGTCACAAATAGGGCTGCGGGATCGGAAAACGCAGGGTTTTCGCCCCACCAGCGGGGATCCGTGTGGCCATGGGGGGAAATAATCGCCAGCCCTTTAACCGCCGTATACAGATCGCGCGCCAGTTTGCGGGTTGCCGGATCGGCGGGCAACAAACGATCGGGATGCAACAAGGCGCTGGTCATCTGGAAGGCTCCGAAATGAAAAACGCAGGTTTGGCCGCAGCGACAACAGGAACATCATCCAGAATGCGGCGCAGATGCAGGCGCATTTTTTCTTCGGCGGCGCTGGCGTTTCCGGCTTTGATTGCATCGACGATCTGTGTGTGCTGCTCTACCAGAATACTTCGGGGGAACTGGCTGGCGCTAAGGTGGCGCACACGGTCCATCTGGCTTTTCAGCGGCTGAAGAAAATCCCAGCCTGCCCCCTGCCCTGCAATATCTGCAAGTTTGCGATGAAAGGCTTCGTCCAGATCAATAAACGGTTGGGGATTGTCGGTTTCAGCGGCATTCCTTTGCAAAGCGAGGATTTCATCCAGCTCGGCCAGCATCTGCGCATCCGCACGGGTGGCCACAGCGCGAACAATATCTGCTTCGACCGCTTCACGAATGAATTGCGCCGCCAGAACCGATGCCATGTCGATGCGACTGACAAAACTGCCCCTTTGGGGGCGTATGTCAATCAATCCGGCCTCGGAAAGCTTGATAAAAGCCTCGCGGACAGGCTGGCGGCTGATGTCGTAATAGGTCGCCACATCCACCTCGGACAAACGCGTTCCAGGCTCCAATTCTCCCTGGATAATGCGCAACCGCAAACGGGCATAAAGCTGCGCCCCCACGGGTCCGCTAGCTTCAAGCCGGGCCTTTGCCTTGGAATGGACGTTGGAAGTCTCAGTCATTTTTTCTCCTCGTCCCGATCTTGCAGGACAACTACCATACTAGTCAACACAAAATAATTGTGCTATTCATTGGTTAAGCTTTGAATGGCACCCGCTGCAATCGGAAGGAATGCATATGAAACAGACTTGGCGTTGGTTTGGACCGGAAGACCGGGTTTCGGTCGACACTATGTTGCAGGCGGGGGTTGAAGGAGTCGTCTCGGCCTTGCACCACATCCCCACCGGCGCTGTCTGGACAGCCGAAGAAATTGCCAAACGCCAAAAGGAAATTGCAACCAGACCGGCGGGCGGCCCTTCGGGTTTGAAATGGGATGTGGTCGAAAGCCTGCCCGTGTCCGAAGACATCAAGCGGCAAACCGGCGACTGGCGTGACCATCTGGACGCATGGAAGAAATCACTCCAGAATCTACACGCTGCGGGGCTTCGGGTGATCTGTTACAATTTCATGCCGGTTCTGGACTGGACCCGCACCGACCTTGCTTTCAAACTGCCCAATGGCGCCACCTGTATGCGGTTCGAACTTCCGGTTTTTGCAGCTTTTGACATTCATATTCTGAAACGAAAAGGGGCTGCT
Organism: Paracoccaceae bacterium; assembly: GCA_018223125.1. GTDB lineage: Bacteria > Pseudomonadota > Alphaproteobacteria > Rhodobacterales > Rhodobacteraceae > Amylibacter. The sequence continues at coordinate 66,295 of JAAEZA010000003.1, forward strand.
GAAAGCTATCCCGACCATATCGCAACCGCAGCCGCTCAGGTTTTTGCAACCTTGCAGCCAGAGGACATCCAGAGCCTTGTGCGCAATGTTGTGTTCGGCTTGCCGGGGGCTGCCGAAAACTTTTCGCTCGAAGATCTGCGCTATCACTTGTCCGCCTATGCTGGTCTGGGCGCAGACGGGCTTCGCGCAAATCTGATTGATTTTCTGTCCGAGGTCGCCCCCGTGGCACAAGAACTGGGGATGCGCTTGTGTTGTCACCCCGACGATCCGCCAACCCCTTTGTTGGGTCTGCCGCGAATCATGTCCACGGAAACGGATTACAGGCAGGTTCTGGATGCGGTTGATCTGATGGCCAACGGCGTAACCCTGTGTTCAGGCTCTCTGGGTGCGCGACCGGATAACGACCTGCCTGGCATGATGGAACGTTTGGGCGATCGGGTGCATTTTCTGCATCTGCGCAATGTTAAGCGGGAAACCCCTGAAATCAGCGGCAGCTTTCACGAAGCGGCCCATCTTGAAGGTGACACTGATATGGTGGCGTTGATTGCAGCGGTACTGGAACAGGAAGAACGCCGTCGGGCATCCGGCAGGGACGATGCGTCAATCCCGTTCCGACCCGATCACGGGCAGGATATTCTGGACGATCTGGGGCGGAATGCGCAACCGGGGTATCCTTCGATCGGACGGTTGAAAGGTCTGGCGGAATTGCGCGGCATCGTCACTGCGCTGTCCCACTCTGGGGTTCGGGACAGGATATGACTGTGAAGCGACTTTCCCGCATTGCGGATATTTCCGGCGCAGCCGTGCCGCCCCGCTATGACCCTGATGCACATGGTTCTGGCATTGTACACCTTGGACTTGGGGCATTTCACAGGGCACATCAGGCCGCCATGACCGACGCAGCACTGGCCGGGTCCGGCGGCGACTGGCGCATTGTCGGTGTCAGCCTGCGCAATCGCGATGTTGTCGACGCGCTGGAACCGCAAAACGGCCTGTATACTTTGATCGAACGGGGTGAAACAGGTGTGTCGGGCCGTGTGATCGGCGCGATTTCACAGGTTATCGCCGCTGATCCGGCGGCAACCCTGAAAGCACTGTGTGATCCTGCGATCCGCATTGTTACGCTGACGGTAACGGAAAAAGGGTACGGGATTGACCGCGCTACGGGCCTTCCTGATCCACAAGACCCTGTTATTGCGGCGGATCTGGCCACCCCCGATGCGCCCAGATCTGTCCTTGGTTTGTTACATGCTGCGCTGTCTTGCAGAAAATCCAACGGGGTGGCGCCGTTTACTGTTTTGTGTTGCGACAACCTGCCAAACAACGGGCAGTTTCTACAAAAAGGTCTTATCGGCTTTGCCCGCCTGCTGGAGTCCGGTCTGGCCGACTGGATCAGCAGGGACGTGGCTTTCCCTTCATGTATGGTGGACCGTATCACCCCCGCCGCAAGGGCTGAAACACGAAAAGAGGCGCAACGCCTGACCGGATGTATCGACCTTGGTGCTGTTGAAACAGAAACTTTCACCCAATGGGTCATAGAAGACCATTTCCCCGAAGGCCGCCCGGCGTGGGAACACGGCGGGGCGCTTTTTGTGCAGGATGTTGACAGCTATGAGCGGATGAAGCTGCGCATGTTGAACGGGGCCCATTCCATGCTGGCCTATTCCGGTTTTCTGGCTGGGCATCGTTACGTGCGCGATGTCATGGCTGATCCGGACCTTGCGCAACTGGTGCGCCGACATTTAACGGCGGCGGCCCGAACGCTGGACCCTCTGCCAGCGTTGAGTTTTGAAACCTATGCCAATGATCTCGTGGCGCGGTTCAACAACCCGTCCATTGCACATGAGACCTATCAGATCGCAATGGATGGCACGGAAAAACTGCCGCAACGGATCTTTGCCCCCGCGTTTGACGCCATTGAAAACGGATTTGATCTGCGCCCGTTCGCTTTCGCCACAGCGGTTTGGATGCGGCATTGCCTCGGGGTGACGGATGCAGGGGTTTCCTATGCCTTGCGCGACCCGCGTGAAGCGGAAATTGCCCGCGCTCTGAAAGGCATTCCCCGTGACGCAGGGCGGATTTCAACAGCCCTGCATGACGAATTTGCGTTTATTCCAAAGACGCTTGTCGAAAATTCTGCATGGCGCGACTGTGTTGCAGAGATCTTGACCACGGTCCTGAAACAAGGCGTTGCAAAGGCGATAGAACTGGAGGCCGCGCGCTGACCCAAAACGATCTTAGGGGGGACACCTGACCAAACGAAGGGTTCTGTTGCGTTACCTGGACTTGGTGCAGCTTAGCCTGTGAATCACAGATCACGCAGCTAAAGAGCTTGTTTCTGCCCCGTTTCTGCCGACAGGTAAATTGCATCGCGGGCGCGTATCACAGTCAGGTAATCCTGTGCAGTATTCACGAGTGTACCTCGCCCGGAAATGCCTTCAATAACATGCTTCTGAAATTCAAAAACACAGTCGCCACCGAAATTTTCATGCGTATTGGCCGGTCCAACACAGACAGCCGACCGGGCACCGAACGGGCGTTGCCAGACACTGCCGTCACCATAAAGCGATAGCGATGCTTTGGTGCCTTCGATCAAGGCCTCGCCCATCGTGCGCCGATGATTGTCGGCGGCGTGATCCAGAAGCCGGTTGCCATCCAGTAAAACGCGGACGTCTTCGGGATGATCAAGCAGCACAAATCCCGCGTCTTCGCCTGCAATTGCCGGGTTGACCCTGCGCAGATCCGCATAAACATGGGTGGGATCTCCAAACAAAAAGCGGAACACATCAACCCAGTGAATCCCTGTTTCATGGATAAGCAGTTGTGGCATTGTCTGGAAATAGGGTTGTCTGTCCATATAGGCGTCCGGCCCCTGTCCATCGCCCGGTCTTAAACGGAATGTGGCCTGTAACACAGTGCCAAGCCCGCCTTCGTCCAGAATGTTTCGCATCGTGCGATACCATGGCATGAAGCGAAAGTTTTCGTGAATGATCAATGTAACGTCCGCCGCATTGGCGGCCTGAGTAAGGGCCGTCGCTTCGGCTAGATCACGGCAAAACGGCTTTTGACAAATGATCGTTCTAACGCCGGCCTGCATGGCAGTGTGAATGGTTTCTACGTGCGCCTGCGGGGGCAGTATGACGTCCAATACATCGGGCGTTTCGGTTTCGATCATTGTGGCAAGGTCACTGTAAGCAGTGATTCCAGTCGACTGCGCGGCGGCAAGATCTTGATCGCACACACCGACAACGTCAGCCCCGTCAAGCCGCGCCCAACCATCACGATGAAATTGGCTGAAATACCCAGCACCAACGCAAGCAATGCGTAATGATTTGTCGATACCCATCTTACCCTCCTCTTTTTTGTCCTGTTCAGCTGACGTTCTTACAGCACCCGTCCGGTTGAAAAATAGGGCTGTTGACAAGAATATATTAATGTATACGTTAAAAAACGCAATAATGATCGCGTATCAGGGAGGATATGATGAATTTCACGTTTTTGAAGGTCGCTGCTGCGGCAGGTTTAATGGCAGTTTTGGGCACAAGTGCTGCTGCGCAACAGGTTTTGCGGTTCAGCCACACGGACAATCCGGGGGGATCACGTCAGGCCGCTGCTGAAGTCTTTGCCGAAAAAGTCGGCGAATATACCGAAGGCCGCTACGAAGTGCGCATTTTTCCAGCAGGTCAACTTGCCAACGATCCGAAAGCCATCGAACAATTGATCCTTGGCGGCGTCGATTTCACCGTTTCCGCAACCGGTTCTTACGCCACTCACCTTGCTTCGCTGAACCTGACCGCCATGCCATTCTTGGTCGACAGCTACGAACAAGGGTGGGAATTGTACGACAATTCCGACTGGTTGCAGGGTGAATTTGACAAACTCCCAGACGTCGGGTTTCGGGTTCTTGCTACATGGGAAGCCGGTTTCAGATCTTTCACAACGAACAAACCGTTGAATTCCCCCACCGACGCGCAAAGCATGAAAATGCGCGTCTATCCCAATGACATGATCCGCTGGAGCATGGAGGCCATCGGTTTCCAGACCGTCGTTATGCCGATTACAGACGTCTATCTTGCAATCCAGCAAGGTACCGTCAACGGTCAGGAAAACCCGATCGACACGATCAAGTCCCTGCGGTTTTATGAAGTCGCGCCCAATATTACACTGACCCGCCACGTTTATAGCCCGTTGCCGTTGACCGTGTCCGAGGCAACGTGGAAGAAGTTCTCACCCGAAGATCAGGCCGCTGTAACACGCGCCGCGAATGAAGCCGCAGCATTCAGCCGCGATCTGGTGAAAAACTCGGTGGATTCACAGATTAGCGAAATGAAGGCAGCAGGTGCAAAGGTCACTGTTCCCGAAATCGGTCCTTTCCGCGAAGCGGTTGCTGCCGTCTACGACGAAGCCCGCGCGGTTTACGGGGCAGAAGCCGTCGACGGTTTGCTGGCCGATGCGGATGCAATCCGCAAGGCGATGCCAAGCAACTGATCACCAAAACGGGGTAACCCACAGGTCGGAGTCCCCAGAACAGGGGCTTCCGACACACTTTGTCTTTCGGAACTTGTCGCATGGATTACAGACCACTTTACCCAAGACCTTTGAAGTTGCTAAGCGCGGCCATAGACGCGTGCCTTGTGTGCGGCGGGCTCTTCATCGTCGGATTGGTTTTTATCAACGCATTCTTACGTGGCGCCGTAGGGTTTGATCTTGCCTGGTCGCTTGAAGTAACCGCATTCTTGCTGTTGTGGAGCACGTTTTTAGGGGCAGCCGCCGCAATGGCCCGCGGTGCCCATATGCGCGTCACTGAAATTTCGGCCTATCTGGTTCCCCGAGCCGGACAGCGCATGTTGGCTCTTGTCATTGATTTGATTGTTTTGCTCATTCTGGCATCTCTGATCTGGTACGGCACATCAATTGCCAACCACAGTTGGGCGCAACAAACCACTGTCTTGTACTGGCCTGTCGGGCTGCTTTACGCGTCTATGCCGGTTGGCATGATCTGCGCGCTCATTTTTCATCTTTTCAACATGATCCACGACTGGACCCATCCGGGCGACATGCTCAAGGATGACCCCGAAGCAGGCGCAATCCTATGATTCTGATTTTTATTGTTGCGGTATTTCTCATTACGATTTTTATGGGTATTCCGCTTGTCTGGGCCATCCTGGTCACAGCTATCCTGCCAATCTTTGTGTTTGATTTGTCCGGATATCCGCTTCAGGCGGTCTATCTGAACTTCATCGGTGGGGTCGAACCCAACCACTTTCTTGCGATCCCGTTATTCATCGTCGCGGGTGAGCTCATGTCGCGGGGCGGAGTCGGCTTGCGCATCATCGGTTTTGCGCGCGCGGCCTTCGGGTTCATGCCCGGCGGCCTTGGCATGGTTGTTGTCGGAGCTTCGATGATCTTTGGTGGTATTTCCGGATCTGCAATTGCAGATTCCGCGGCTATCGGGTCTGTCATGATCAAGAATATGGCGAAAGAGGGCTACCATCGTCCCTTTGCTGCGGGCCTTGTTGCCGCAGCAGGCACGATCGGCATCATCATTCCGCCTTCAATTCCGATGCTGATCTATGGCTTTGTTGGCAATGTGTCTGTCGCGGATTTGTTCCTGGCAGGTATGGTGCCGGGGCTGATCTTTGGATTGTTCTTCATGGTCGTTTGCTACCGGGTTGGTAAATCCACCGGTTGCGATCCGGGAGGGCGCACCACCAGCAAAGGTGAACTGTGGCGGTCATTCCTTGGCACGTTTCCTGCGCTTATGATGCCTGTGCTGATCCTTGGCGGAATCTTTACAGGCTGGGTCACCCCAACCGAAGCCGCAGCCCTTGCTGTCGTTTACGGGCTGGTTGTCACCATATTTGTCTATCGTGATTTCAAGATCCGCGAATTGCCTTCATTGATGATCGACGCCTTCGTTACTTCTGCGGTGGTGATGGTCGTGATCGGCGCAACCAGCGTTTTGGGTTGGATGATTACGCTTGAACAACTTCCACAGCTTTTGGTGGCCTTCGTTCAGGACCTGTCAGGCAGCCCTTGGGTGTTTTTGCTGCTGGTCAACATTGTCATGCTGATACTTGGCCTTGTGCTAGACCCCGTACCGGCGATTTTGCTGACGGCACCGTTGTTCCTGCCGATGGCGCAATCCTTTGGCGTTGATCCGGTGCATCTGGGTGTCATTATGACCTGTAATGTCGCAGTGGGCCTGTTTACGCCCCCGGTTGGTGCCACGCTTTACGTTGCCGCGCGCATATCCGGCGATGGTGTTCTGTCGATCGCGCGGGCGATGGCACCCCTTTATATTGCAGCAATCACGGCCCTATTCCTGGTGACTTACATTCCTGCAATTTCGATGACGATGGTTCTCTTGTTTCGATAGGATCCACAAAAGCCCCAACGCATTGTTCTACGGAACGGGTTGGCGCAAGATCCAATCTGCGTAACGCAACTGATCTGGAAAGACGCAACAATGACCGACTGGGAAGTACACGCTGTCAAATACGCCGAACGGAATACGCGCACACGGCGCGACAGTTTTATCTTCGACGAAGCACACGACACACCTCATCCGATGGATTACTTCATGTGGGTGCTGCGGCGCGGTTCCGAAACGATCCTTGTGGACACCGGTTACGACAGCGAAGAAGCAGCCATACGCGCGCGTCCTATTCGCCAGGACCCGGCTGACTCGCTCAGGCCTTTGGGTTTGCGACCCGAAGACATCACCACCGTAATTGTGACCCATCTTCACTATGATCACGCAGGCGGGCTTCATCTGTTCCCGAACGCAAAATTGCATATGCAGGCCGCGGAAATGGCCTTTGCGACCGGCCCGTGCATGTGCCACGACACACTGCGCATGCCATTTTCGGCAAGCCACATTTGTGAAGCCGTCAAACGGCTTTATTCGGGGCAAGTCATATTCCATGACGGTGACGGCGAAATTGCGGATGGCGTGACAGTGCATTGCGTCGGCGGACACAGTCGCGGCTTACAGATCGTGCGGGTGCGTACTGCACAGGGCTGGATGGTTCTGGCCTCTGATGCGGCGCATTATTACGAAAACATGTTGGCCCGCAAACCCTTCCCCATCGTCGTGGATCTGCCCGAAATGCTGGCGGGTTACGACACGCTTTTGCGTCTTGCATCGCGTCAGGACCTGATCATTCCGGGACACGATCCTCACGTGACCCGCATCTTTCCCCAAGGCGTCGCAGATCACATTTGGCGGCTTGATCCAGGTCCGACTGGCCCGATCAAAAAGTAAGTTCGACGCAAGGTATCACGGCCCCGCCACAAGGTGCTGGGCCATAAAATGGAGCAGAATATGGAAAATCGACAAACAGTTGCATTGATCAAAGGTGATGGCATTGGCGTTGATGTGTCCAACGCAACCGTCAGGATTGTGAACGCTGCATTGGAAAAAGCAGGCGCACCGCAACTGACGTTCGAAGAAATCAATGCGGGCGCCACCTGTTTTGCTGAAACCGGCCATGACATTGCCCCCGATGGCGAAGATCGTGCGGGCGCGGCAGACGCGATATTCCTCGGCGCCATCGGCCTGCCGTCGATCCGCCATGAAGACGGCACCGAAATCAGCCCTCACTTACGGTTGCGCGACCGGTTCGGGTTGTATGCGGGGGTACGCCCGGTAAAGGCCTATCCAAACGCACCCCAACGCCTTGCCGATCCGCGTGCCGCCTCCATCGACATGGTTATTCTGCGTGAATCCACCGAGGGCCTGTTCTACTCTGCTGCAGCCCACGGGCGTAGCCAGATCATCGGTGACAGTGAAGTGCGCGATACCCTGCGGATCACGCGGACGACCACGGAAAAACTGCACCGCTTTGCATTCCGGCTGGCGCAAAAACGCAAAGCCAGGGGCGCGCCCGGTTGTGTCACTTGCGTGGATAAGGCCAATGTCTTTGCCTCTATGGCGTTCTTTCGCAAAATTTACGATGAAATTGCGCCCGAATTTCCGAATATCGACCGTGCTTATGCCTACGTCGATGCGCAGGCTTTGAACCTGATCCGTGCCCCGTGGGAAGCCGATGTGTTGGTCATGGAAAATATGTTCGGCGATATTCTGTCGGATTTGGCAGGTGGTCTGGTCGGCGGCATGGGCATGGCAGCTTGTGCGGAAATCGGTGACAACCATGGCCTGTTTCAACCTGCCCACGGGTCCGCCCCTGATATTATGGGTCAGGATAAAGCGAACCCGCTTGCCGCGATCTTGTCGGGGGCGTTGTTGCTCGATTACCTGGCGGAAAAATCGGATGTTGAAAGCTTTGCAAAGGCGGGACAATGGATAGAACATGCGGTTGATGCCGGTTTCGAAGCCAATTTACTGCGTCCGATGGAATTTGGCGGAGACATGGGAACCGATGCTGTGACAACTCAACTTCTGTCCCTTATTGCGGCAGATGCAGCTCCAAAATCCGCCTGATTTGAAAGAGAGTCACCGCCGTTATCCATCCGAAACATAAAGGATCTACCCCATGATCGCCGTTTGCGTTACATTCACCATCGCTGCCGAAAAAATGGCTGACTTCATGCCCCTGATGCACCGCCAAGCCGCCCAATCACTGGCCAAAGAAGACGGCTGCAAACAGTTTGACGTCTGCGTACAGGGCGAGGCTTCAGACACCGTCTTTTTGTACGAGCTTTATACAAGCCGCGCGGCCTTTGATCAGCACATCCAAAGTGATCATTTCAAGGCGTTCGATGTGCAGGCAGCCCCCTTTGTTACAGCCAAGAAAGTAGACATATTCGGGCAGGTCTTTCCGGATGGTCAAGCAGGTAATCGACCTGTCAGGCGTCAACGCATTTGACCTCATCCCAGCACCATCTTTATAGTCCAGATCAAATAAGGAGTGTCACAATGCCTCGAGCCGACAAATCATCGCGGGTCAGTGACGCTTATATGCGTTTGAAAGATGAAATCAGGACAAACCGGATGCCACCGGGGTTTCAGGCGCCGGAACCCGAAATCGCCCTGCGATTGGGAATGAGCAGGACACCCGTCCGTGAAGCGCTGATCCGTCTGGAAGCCGAAGGGCTGGTCGAACTCATCCCACGACGCGGCGCGCGGGTTAAACCGATCAATGCGGATGACATGCGTGAGATTTATGAAATTCTGACATCTTTAGAACCGGATGCGGCGGCAGCAATGGCGCTGCGCAATCCAAGCGCTGCCGAGCTCGCCCCACTGGAACAAGCAACGACAGATATGGAAATGGCGCTGATTGAAAAGAACCTTGATGCTTGGGCCGAAGCTGATGACCGCTTTCATCTTACCTTGCTGGAAATGCAAGGTAACCGTCGGCTAAAGGGATTTGTTGAATCGCTTTACGATCAGGTGCATCGCGCCCGCGTCGTGACCCTGCGGATGCGCGACCTGCCGACGAAATCCACAGCAGAACATCGCGATATCCTTGAACACCTGCGTCGCGGTGACGCCGTCGCCACACGAGAAGCATTCAGGCACCATCGTCAGCGTGCCGCGAAAGAGCTTCTGGATATTCTCGAAAAATACAAACTGGGACAACTGTAAGGGACGGTTTGATTAACTTATCACTACCGATGAAGTCGGCATCCGGAAGGTCACTGCGGGAAACCGATGACGTTTGAATGTCTGGCTGATTGGCATAACTGGGTCCTTTCACACCAAACGTCGCAAAACTTTGCCAGTTAATGTAAAAGCCCAACTATTGGGGACTGATGCTGCAACCGCTCCCCGTACGAGACTTGCGCAACACTCGATTGCGCAAGTTAATAGCGGCAGGAGATTTAGAACCGGTAATGCTGATGGGGATCCTCAATAGTGACCCACCGCATGACGTAAAGCTGTCGATTGCGGCTTTCCATCCAAAGCGGCCGTAACCTGTTTCCTTTACCCCGCCGAACGGCATTTGTGCTTCATCACCGACGGTTGGACCGTTGATGTGGCAAATGCCACTTTCAATCTTGTCGGCACCTGCCAAAGCACGGGTAATGTCTTGGCTGCAAACCGCCGCAGACAGACCGTAAGCCGTGTCATTTGCAACGCGGATGACCGGCTTCACAGGTCACAAGCTTTCTTCCGAGTAGACCAGGATTTCAGGGGTGACGTTATCAGTTAGGGTCGCCTGCACAATAGTACCATCACGCTCACCGCCAGCGATTACCTTCCCACCCTTGTCTTTGGCATCGGCAATAATGCGTTCCTTCTTCTGTGCTGCGTCCATCGTCACAAGGGACCCGAGCACGACTTTTTCGCGTGGATTACCAGCCCAAAGCAACAACTTGGCGATGCTGCCAACGGGAGTTAGCCTGTTATAGTGGCGTGAATTTCCCAGCTCCTAAATCGTCGCGCAGCACGAATTTGCGAATTTTACCTGATCCCGTCAGCGGCCATTCCGCAACTTCAATCCATAAAGCGGGCGTTTTCTGCGGCGAAAGATGTGCGCGGCAATGCTTCAACAGGACATCTTTGTCCAGCGTTGCGCCCTGCGCGGGCCGCATGAAACAGGCGACGATTTCACCCCATTTGGGGTCGGGAACACCAACGACAGCAGTCTCGGAAATATCGGGATGTTCAAGCAGAACGGTTTCGATTTCCGCGGGGAACAGATTTTCGCCACCACGGATGATCATCTCTTTCACGCGCCCTGTCACCCTGACATACCCGCGCGTGTCCATCGTTCCAAGATCACCAGTGTGCAGCCAACCGTCCGGATCAACAGTGGCCGCAGTGGCTTCGGGGTTGTTGTTATAACCAAGCATCGTGTTGAACCCTCGCGAACAGATCTCTCCGATTTCGTCGATAGCGCACAGGGTATTTTCCTGCGGGTGGCGGATAGAGACCTCGATACAGGGTAGCGGCTGGCCGACAGTGGAGCAAAGATCTTCAAGGCTGTCCGTATCGCGGGTTTGCGTGATTACGGGTGATGCTTCGGTCTGGCCGTAAATCGTCTGGAACCCGCAATCAAAGGTCGATCGAACCGCGCGTACCAGTTCCGGTGGCACAAGGGAGCCGCCCGAACACACCATAAAAACACTCGACACATTGCGGGGCGATGCCTTTTGTTCCTCAATCAAACCGATCAGCATTGTGGGTACGCCCAGGATTGTCGTGGCTTTTTCGCTTTGAACAATATCCAGCATGTGGGGCGGCGAAAACAATTTGGCGACTATCATCTTGCACTGATATTGCAGCGCACCAAGGGCGATAATGGCACAACCTGATGTGTGGAACATGGGCATAAAGTTCAAAACCACGTCGCCGCGACTGACCTTGTAGCGGTCGAAAATCATTCGCGCATTATTTGTGATGCCACGATGGTGCAACATAGCCCCTTTGGGAAATCCGGTTGTGCCGGATGTGTATTGGATCTGCGCAGGATCATCCGGTTTCACATCCGGAAGCGTAACGGGCTGGTCTTCTCCGGCAAACAGGCTGGCGTGATCGTCAAGATCGACCACTTCGCGCAGACCGGGCAGATCCTGAACGACGCTTTGTGCGATGTCCCACATCGGGTTGCCCCGATAGGTGCGGATCAGAAACAATCCGGCAGCTTCTGATTGGGTCAGCACATATTCCAGTTCCCGCGCCTGATAGGCGGGGTTCACTGTTACAAGCGTTAGTCCCGCAAAGCCCGCTGCATATTCCAGCAACAGCCATTCGGGCGTATTGGGCGACCAGACGGCCACCCGTTCCCCCGGCTTGAACCGGCTTAACAGGGCGCGGGCCAGCCTTTCCGCATCCTCGCAAAGGTCGCGGTAGGTCCAGACCCGCCCGAGAACGCCCTCCTCGTCTGCGCCTTGCAAGGCTGGCGCATCCGGTGCGCGTGCAGCGGCGTCACGCAGCAGTGTGACCAAGGTTGTGTCTTGGACGGTGGCATCGGTTTGTGCCGGACAATAAGCCTCGCTTAATGATAGATCGTACATTTCTTTCCTCCCAGTAAATCTGTCCGTTGCGCCACCGCCGCCTCTGGCGGTCCTCCACAGTGTTGCTACGGTTCTTTTTGCCGTGCGCTACACCAGCATGTCCCGCAACAGGTGCTTGCGGGTTTTGCCAGCGGGTGTGCGCGGAAAATCTTCCATAATTTTCACGGACTTCGGGATTTTGTATCCCGCCAGCCGATCCTTGCAAAAGGCGATGACATCGGCTTCGACGGGGGTGTGCCCCGGTTTTGGAATGACGCAGGCGCAACCCACTTCGCCCCATTGTTCATCTGCGACCCCCAGAACAGCGGCTTCCAGAATGTCAGGATGGTGCGCCAACGTGTTTTCCACTTCGGCGGGATAGACGTTTTCGCCCCCAGAAATGTACATATCCTTGATCCGGTCAACCAGATAGAAACAGCCGTCTTCATCCTGACGGGCCACGTCCCCCGTGCGCATCCAGCCGCCTTCCAGAAAGGTTTCGGCATTGGCCTCGGGGCGGTTCCTGTAACCCGGCGTGATCAGCGGCCCGCGCACCAGCAATTCACCAGTGTCCCCGACAGCAACCCTTTTGCCGGATTCATCCACGATCTTGGCCTCTGACAGCATCAGGGGCCGGCCCACGGAACCCAGTTTGGTTTCGGCATCGTTCGGGGTTTGGAACAGAATGGACGGGCCGGTTTCTGTCATACCCCAGCCCTGACAAATGCGAACGCCTTTTGAGAGAAACTCTTGCACGACAGCATCCGGTAGCGCCGCGCCACCGGAGCCCCATGACGGGATCTTGGTGAAATCGATTTCGTTGAATTTCGGGTGAGTCCGCAGCGCCTGAAACACCGCTGGCACGGCAAACAGGGTGGTGGTTTTGCCTTCCTGTAGCACAGACATAAACAGTTCAGGATCAAAACCGGGCAACACATCGACAGTACCACCTGCAATCAGGATGGGCAGTGTGTGCAGGTTGATCCCCGCCGTATGAAACAGCGGTAGAAAATTGGGGCTGCGGGAACGCGCCGAAATATCAAGGGCCTGTGTCAGGTTCAGATAATTCGACATGGCCATGCCAAAGGTTTGCGGTACGGCCTTGGGCACGCCTGTGGTGCCGGATGTGTAAATCATGTACCACGTATCATCCGCAGGCCATGCCGGATCGCGCATTCTGTCCCCTTGGGGTTCTGTGCGCATGGATTGATAGCTGCCCGCAACGGGTTGTTCCCCATGGGGTTGGATCGGCACAAGCGTCAGGGAACGCACGGCGGCTGCGTCTTTTGCCAGATCGCTGCAATTTACATCGTGGATCATGACGTTGATGTCACTGTCTTCCAACAGCGGTAAAAGTTCGGGTACGGTCAGACGCCAGTTCAGCGGCACAAGGATGATACGCGCCTTGGCACAGGCAAACAGGATTTCGAAAAAGGCGGTATTGTTATGGGTCAGAATTCCGACCCTCTGGCCCGCTTTCAACCCCGCCCGTTCCAGCGCCGCTGCAACGCGGTTGGCACGGTCTTCCAGCGTTTGATAGGTGATTTCCTCCCCCGAAACCACATCGCGCATGGCAAGTGCATCCGGCGACAGATCCGCCCGTTTTGCCGTTATATCGAAAATGACACTCATCTTAGCCTCCCTGACTGTCCCCCCTTTTAAAGCCTCCGGAACAAGGCGGGGGCCCTGTTCCGGCGTTTCACGCTCAGAGCCCGTAAGTCTCTGCATCCAGTTTGTTGTAGATTTCGGATTGCACCAGCGCCGCCAGGGCCGCTTCGTCGGTGCGATCAACACCGTCAAGCAGGGTTTGCCAGCGGCTATAGATGCTTTGGAAATTGTCGATCAACGCCTTTGCCTCTTCGGCTGGAACCTTGCGTTTGCTTTCAGAGGTTGCGGGCAACGTATCAACGAAGCTTTCCTTAAAGCCGGCAACCGCGTCGCTCAGGGATGCGTCAGGCTCGATCCGCTCCACACCGCGTTCCCAAGACCCTTCAAGGGAACGGTCGATTTCCTCGTTATAGGCTATCTGGCGGCGCACACTGGTAAGGGCCATCTGCGCGAACAGGGTCTTGCGTTGCTCAACGCTCAGCCGTTCCCATGTGGCCTGATTGTAAACCCATGCCCCACCGGAAATATGCGTCCCTGTCGGCAGCATGGTGATATGCTTGATCACATCCCAAAGCTTGAAACCTGTGCCAAGGTTTTCAAGAGATGCCATAACGCAATCGAGTGAACCACGCTCCAGCCCGGTATAGACATCTGTGAATGGGACGCTGACAGGTTCGCCGTTAGCGGATTTGACAAATTCCACATGGCTGCCGCTGGCCGTCCGGATTTTCGTCCCTTTCAGATCGCCAAAGCTGCGGATCGGCTTGTTACACAAGAAATAATAGGCAGGTGTGCTGAACCCGCCGCCATACACCACATTATAACCGCCCCATTCCTTTTGCAGTGCGTCATTGGTGATATTCATCTCCGTGACAGCAAAAGCCGCTGCCATGTGATCCGAAAGCACAAAGCCCATGTCAGCCACAACGTTATTGCGCGGCAGCGAAGACGGCACATAGGCGGCAACCACATTGCCCACATCGGCAATTCCGTCGCTTAACCCTTCCAGTGTGGTCGCGATCGGCAGCAGGCTGCCCCCCACATGCAGATCAAAACTGATGTCCCCGTTGGAGGCCACTTCTACCGACTTTACAAAATCCGTGTAATCCACCTTCGTCAGGATACTGGAGGCGGGGAAGCCGCCGTTTGCTGTCAGACGCTCTTGCGCGAATGCTCCTGTCGCCAGTGTGGTTGCAGCCAGTGCTGCCAGCAAAGTCCTGTTGGTCTTGGTCCGCATTGTTATCTCCTCATTCAGCGGTTTCGTCTTAGTCTTTTCAGTTCATGATGCTTGGCAGCCAGAGGCTTAATGCCGGGAATGCGATCAGCAAAAAAAGCGTCAGGAAATCCATGCCCAGAAACCAGAAGGTTCCTTTGAACATCTCCCCCAGTGAAACCCGATCCCCCAACGATCCTTTCATCACATAGACGTTCAGCCCTACGGGCGGCGTGATCAGGCCGATCTCCAGCAGTTTCACCATGATGATGCCAAACCAGATCAGGTTCACTTCCAGCGCTTCGAGCATTGGTAAAACGATCGGAATGGTCAGCAGCATCAAGGAAATGCTTTCCACGAACATTCCAAGGATCAGAAACAGAACGCCGATCATCAGGATCAAAATGATGGGATCACCGGCAACCGGCAAAAGCACAGACGACAGGTAAGCAGGCAATCCGGACAGTGCCAGAAAACGGGAAAACATCGCCGCGCCAATTGCGATGATGAAAACCGTACTTGTCCCTTCGACCGTATCAATGGTTGCGCGTTTCACCACATCCCAAGTCATGCTTCCGCGCAGCAACGCAATAACAATGGCCAGAAAAGCGCCGACTGCACCTGCTTCTGTAGGGGTGAAAATCCCCAAGAAAATTCCGCCCAGCACCCCCAGAATAAGGGTTGGCAATGGCCATGTCTGGCGCAGCGCGCCCCGTTTTTCGGCCCAGCTGTAGGTTTGCGATGGTGTTGGCGCCAAAGCAGGGTTCAGCTTTACCCTTATGGTGATCATCGCAATGTAAACCAGCGCAGAGAGAACACCGGGAATGACCCCTGCAACGAAAAGGGTACTGATGGAACTGTTGGTGAAAATGCCAAACAGGATCATGAGAATAGACGGCGGGATCAAAGACCCGAGCGTGCCAGAGGCTGCAACCGCACCGCAGGCCAGACCCCTATCATATTTTGCGTCCAGCATTTCAGGCACCGCAATGCGCGAAAACGCAGCTGCTGTGGCCACACTGGAGCCAGACGCGGAGGCAAACAGCGCCGATGCAATCACGCTAGAGGATGCAAGCCCCCCCGGAATGCGGCCCAGAAACATCCGCGCCGCTGAAAACAGGCCTGACGTCAGCCCCGCCTGACTGGCCACATAGCCCATGAGCAGGAACATCGGCACGGCAGACAGGCTCCAGTTTGCGACGAAATTATGCGGCAGCGCCGTGACAATCCCCCAAGAAGCCTTGAGGCTGGTGATCATCCATATCCCCACAAAAGAGGTCAGACCCAATGCAACCCCGATAGGTGTTCGGATTGCGATCAGGAACAACGCGACCCCGACCCCCATGAAGCCGATTTCGATACGATCCATCACGCGGCCCCTTTGTCTATGTTCGGAATGATTTGACCGTTTTCACCAAAGCTGACAGGCCGCTTCATGATGACTTCGAACACCAGACGAAGGCAAAGGACGATGCTGGCCAGCCCCATACTGAGCGGTAACAGAAACCGTCCCGGCCAGATCGAGATCAGATAGGCCCCGTCCACCATTTCACCGCGATCAAAGGCTTTCATCGCATCCAGTGAGGTCTTGTAGGTCAGGGCCGCAAAAAAGCAGATCCCACAAAGGATCGCAAACCCGTGCAATCCCCGCCGGAACATGGCGGGCATCATATTGTAAAACAGGTCGACAACGATACTGCGACCGCGCAGTTCCACAAACGGAATTGGAAGGAACACGACCGCCACCATATAGTAATAAGCAACCAGTTCCGCCGTTGCGGGAGCGGGTGCATTCAACAGGTGTCGCCCGATAATATCCGCCATGACGTGCAGCATCATAGCGATTAAAAGGACAGCAGCGGCCCAAGTCAGACAGGCGGACAGTCGTCCGGTTCCTCTAAACATTGTCAAATCCTTACCGGCTGGAATACAGGTGGGGTTCTGGCTGTGTGTCGCGCGCCGGGGGCGGGGGGTGTTTCAACGGGGCCTGCAAAGCATTGGGCGACCGACATCCATTGTGTTGCAACCTCCCCTGTGACTCTCAGGTCTGTGTCCTTGATGTTTCGGGTCTGGGTGACAACCTGACAAAAGCCGGTTGCAGATCCTTCGATGCGGTTGGTCTGCGCGGGATTGTTCCACTCCCAAACTTCACCGGAAGGTGCGGTCAGGCACAGGTAGGGTTGCTGTTCGGGCACGGCCAGACCACGGTTTTTGTATGTCCAGCCAAAGGTGTTTATGCCCAGCACTGCAATATTGCGAATGTGGTCACGATCCTGCCGCACCACCCCGAGTATGTCGTAAATTTCCTGACCGTGGGCCCATGTCTCCATCAAACGGGCCGTTATACTGGAACGCGCGCTCATGTCCGGTCCGGCCCATTTCACGCGGGCCTTCGGGTCCACCTTGGAAAATTGCGCTGCAACTTCGGGGTAATGGCTGTGCCAGTCCTCAAGCAATGCGCGCCCCTTCAGCCCGTCCAGCCATTTATCCTCAAACGGGCGCAATCCTGTTTTTGAAGCATCCTTTAGAACTGATGCGATGAAAGCATCAAACGCCGGACCACCCTGAAGCGATTGCTCCGCTGCGCGGTTCCACATGTATAAATGGCCAATCACATTTTCGATTGTCCAGTTCTTGAACTGGGTGGGGTGGGAAAACACACCGTCAGGCTGCTGCGCCAAAAGTGCGTAAAGGGCATCGCTTTCTGTTTTAAAGTCGTCGGGTTGGGGGAACATGTTTTCTCCTGTCCGTCCGGCCTGCGGGTCAAGCGGACGCCAAAGTATTTCAAGCGCGGGTGTAAAGCTTGCTCATAGCAACAGATCACCAAGCTTCTGGCGGTGGAACGGCGCGTCGCCGTGGAAGCTCGCCCCCCAGATCGCGCGGCGGCGGTATAACTGTGCGTCGCAGTCGTAAGTAAAGCCGAAACCGCCGTGGAACTGGATCGCCCGATCCGCCGCATAAGCCAGAGTTTCGCTTGCCTGTGCTTTGGCCATACGCAGGGCGATTTCGCCCTCTGCGTCCGCTCCGAAACACCCTGCCGCATAATAAAGATGGCTGCGGGTTGCTTCATACCCCAGCAAGATATCCGTCATTGTGTGTTTTAACGACTGGTAAGAGCCGATCAGCCTGTCAAATTGTTTGCGGGTGCGTAGGTAATCAAGCGTATACTCCAGAACACCGCCGATGCCGCCCGACAATTCTGCAGCAGACAGAAGATTGGCGGCCAGATGGATTTGGTTCAGCACCGGTACAATGTCACCGCTGTTTAGAAGGGCGTCGGACGGCACGCGCAGCCCGTCCAGCACAACCCGATAGGTGCGCTGGGTTTCATCCACGTTGGTTTCGCGAACCAGCGCCCCTTCAGGCAGGGCTTCGGCGTCCACCAGCACCAGCGCAGGCGCGCCATTCAGCGAAACCGACACAATCAAAGCCTGTGCGTCCGGCGCGTAAGACACGAATGTTTTCGTTCCAGACAGTTCAAGCTGGCCGTTTTTTTCCAGGGCAGTGGCCGTCAGGTTCGACAGATCCCAATCACCATGCAATTCGCTTAGGGCAAGCGACAGCACCGCGCCCTTGCAAATCCGAGGCAACCACCGGGCCTGTTGGGACTGGGTGCCACCGGCCAGCAAAGCCTGCGCAGCCAGTGTTGTGGTGATGAAAGGGGAGGTAAACAACGCCCGCCCCATCGGTTCAACCAGTGCAACAACCTCACCCAAGCCCAAACCGCTGCCGCCGAATTCTTCGGGGATCGCAACGCCCATCCAGCCAAGTTCTGCCATCTCCAGCCAGATTTGAGGGGCAAATCCCTTTTCATCATTCAAAAGGCTGCGCACTTGCGCGATTTCGGATTTTTCACGGCAGAAATTTGTCGCAATCTCCAGCAATTGTTCCTGTTCGTCCGAAAAATTGATGGTCCGTTCGGTTTTCACATTCAACATGCCAGACCCTCCTTACGCTTTGGGCAGGCCAAGAACCCGCTCCCCGATGATGTTTTTCTGAATTTGGCTGGTTCCCCCGCCAATGGTGGCCGAGAATGCGTTGAAGTAGGAGCGCTGCCAGCGTCCGTTTTCCGCAGCTTCGCTGTCGCCCATGTAATAAGCCATATTCGCGCCCTGAAGCTGGACGGCCACATCCGCCAACCGGCGCTGCAATTCTGATCCCTGCAGTTTTTCACTTAAAGGCAAGGCAAGCGGACGTTCAGAATCCAACGGCGCCATGCCAGCCCGAATGCCCCCCAAGGACAGCGCCTTTTCGTCCATAAGCAAGCGGACAAGCTGATCGCGTAAGACGGGGTCTTCAACTGCCGGCCGCCCGTTGCGCTGTACCTTTTTGGCCATGTCCACCACTTCTTGAACGCTGGCATAAAGAATGGCGACACCACCGGCCTGCCCGCCAGCGGCACCCCTTTCAAAGGTCAACGTCAGCATTGCCATTTTCCAGCCTTCGCCTTCGCTGCCCATGATGCAATCCGCCGGAATCCGCGCGTCATCAAAGAAGGTTTGGGTAAAGCCGTATTCGCCTGTCAGTTTTTTGATGGGAACCGTCTTGATCCCCTCGACCTGCATCGGGGACAGGAAAAAGCTGAGGCCCTCGTATTTATTGTTGGCTTGCGGATTGGTGCGCGCCAGAAGAATCATGTATTTGGCATAACTGCCGTGGGTGGTCCAAATCTTGCTGCCGTTCAGGACGTATTCATCCCCGTCCCGCTCCGCCTTCAACTGGGCATTCCCCAGATCAGAGCCGTTATCCGGTTCGGAAAACCCCTGACACCAGATGTCTTCAGCCGTCAGGATGTTCTTGATGTATGCTTTCTTCTGCGCCTCGCTGCCTTTGGCAAGGATCAGCGGCCCTGCCCAGTTCAACCCGATGGTGTTCATGATCAAAGGCGTTTTCGCGCGGATCATTTCTTCGGTGACAATGTCCTGCAAGACCTGCGGTTTGCCGCCTCCGCCGTATTCCACCGGCCACGCCATCCCCAGATAACCGGCCTCATAGACCTTGCGCTGCCAGTTGCGCAGGAATTCGAACTGCTGGTCTGTTCCAACTTCCATAAAGGTCTGGGGCAATACAAATCCCGGATCTTCGGGTGTGTTTTCCTTGAACCAGAGGCGCACCTCGGCGCGGAAATCGTTTCGGTCCTGTTCTGTCAATTCCATGTTCTTCCTCCCCGTCGGGCGCGCGTCCTGCAACCCACTGTCACGGCCCTTTGCATTTCGCTGGGATTTCCCTGTTAAAAACGTGCCACCCCAAAGCTATTGGGTGCCGTGCCTCTGGTGTCTTTTTCAAAGCAGGTTTCAAGGCACATCGCCAAAACCTGACGGGTGTCGCGCGGATCGATCAGCCCGTCGTCCATCATCCGTGCAGATGTGTAGATCGCCTCTGATGCGGTCTCCATCGCCCCTTCGATTGCTTCACTTTGCGCTTTCAGTTGTGCCTTCACTTCCGCATCAGGCTCTATGCCTTTCGCTTTGAAGCGGTCCTCTGCGACAATTGACAACACTTTGGCCGCCTGCGCCCCGCCCATGACAGCCGTGCGCGCGGTGGGCCATGAAAAGGAAAACGCCGGTTTCAAAGCTTGCGAGCCCATCGCATAGTTGCCTGCCCCGTAGGAATTTCCCACCACGATGGTAAATTTCGGAGGGCGGAAGTTGGCAACAGCCTGAATCATTTTGGACCCGTGCTTGACCTGCCCCAGTTGCTCTGGCTCTGTGCCCACAAGAAATCCGGTGGTGTTGTGCAAGAAGATCATCGGCGTATTGCTTTGGTCGCACAGTTGCAGGAATTGCGCCGATTTGCTGGCCCCTTGTGGCGAAATCGGTCCGTTGTTTGTCAGAATGCCAACGCGCCAGCCGTCCAGATGGGCATGGCCGCAAATGGTATCCCCGCCGAAATCCGGTTTGAATTCCAAAAAGCGTGATCCATCCGCGATCCGGGCAATCACCTCGCGCATGTCATAGGGAATCCGTTTGTCTGTTGGCACAATCCCGAGAAGTTCCTCTTTTGGATAAAGCGGTGCTTCCGGTGTTCTGTCCCGTTCCAGACTACGGTTCGCAGGAGGTGGCAAAAGATCGACGATTTCGCGCGCCATGCGGATGCCATCTGCATCGTTTTCGGCCAGATATTCCCCCGTGCCGGTGACAGAGGCATGCATATCCGCGCCGCCCAAATCCTCGGCATCGGCAATTTCCCCTGTTGCGGCTTTCAGCAGGGGCGGCCCTGCCAGAAAGATATTGGACTGTTGGCGCACCAGCACGATGTAATCCGACAATGCCACGTGATAGGCCCCGCCTGCTGTGGCATTGCCGTGCGCCACTGTAATCTGGGGAATGCCAGCCGCTGACAGTTCTGCCTGCTGGCAATAAATCGTACCGCCATCAATAAAAACACGCGCACCGAAAGGGTCTTTGTTGGCGCCCTCCCCCGACATATCTGCCAGATTGCCGCCGCCGCTTTCTGCAAGGGAAATGATCGGCAGGCCGGTTTGAAACGCGATCTGTTGCAAACGCAAATGTTTGCGCATGGTGGCCCCGTTGATGGTTCCCCCCTTAATCGCGTAATTCCACACCATCACCAGAACGCGGCGTCCTTTGACGAAACCGATGCCCATGATCAGGTTGCCGCCTGCGGTGGTGCCATCCTTGTCGCCAAGCATCTGGTAACCGGCAATCGCGTTCAACTCCAGAAACGGGGCGCCTGCGTCCAGCAGATGGGACAACCTCTCGCGGGGCAGAAGTTTACCCGCTTTTTCCGCCCGCTCCCTGTAGCGTTCCTCGCCTTTGCGGATTTGCTGTTCGATGCCGCGCACCTTGGCGACATAATCGGTCATAAACCCGTGGTTTGCGGCGTAGTCTTCGCTGTTCGGGTCGAGTTTGCTGTCAATCGGGTTCATGATTGGCCCTCGCTTTCGCTGTGTAATTCCAGTTCCACCATCAGCTGACCTTTCCTGACCTGAGTTCCGACCTGCGCGGAAACGGTGGCGACACAGCCGTCGCCGTCTGCCAGCAGACGGTGTTCCATCTTCATGGCTTCGATAACCAGAAGGGTCTGGCCCTTTGTCACGGCATCACCTTCAGCGACTGTCACGCTGATAACCTGCCCTTCCATGTTTGCTGTGATCCGCCCGCTTCCCGCGCTGTCCTGTGATCTGGCCGGCGCATAAGTGCCATCAGAAAGCCGCAGATACTGCCCCCGTGCATCCAGAAAAATATCATCGCCCGAAATCGCAAAGCAGATGTCCTGCCGGATACCGTCCAGAGTTACACAAGCCGCGGCTTCATCTATCCGGTGCAGGGAAACCCTGTGTCCGGTCCCGTCAATGGAAACGTCAAAGCCGTCGTCCTTCGCTTCCACTTCGACACGCCAGTTGTCTTCCCCATTACCAAGTCTCATGGCCACAGCAACACCTGCCGAATTGCTCCAGCGCCACGGATCGTGCTGTGAACCGCCCCTTTGCGTGTGCAACAGGACTGCCGCCAACGCGATGGTGTCTGTATCTGGCGCCGCCGCTGTTGTGGTTTTCTTCAGCGTTTCATCATCAATAAAGGCAGTGGTGGCCTGACCCTCTACAAAACGCGGGTCATCCAGAATCTGCCCCAGAAACGCTTTGTTGGTTTGCACCCCGAGGATTTTGGTATCCTCAATGGCGCGCACCAAACGGCGGCGCGCCTCTTCGCGGTTGCGGCCAAAAGTAATCACCTTGGCTAGCATCGGATCATAAAAGGGGCTGATTTCCATCCCAGTTGTGATCCCGCTGTCCGTGCGAACACCAGCGCCCTGTGCCACTGCCCAATGGTGAATATTGCCGGTCTGGGGCATGAAGCCTTCGTTGGGGTTTTCCGCGTAAAGGCGGATTTCAATGGCATGACCCGAAAGGCGGATATCATCCTGCGCCAGTGGCAAATCTGCGCCAGCGGCTATTTGCAACTGCCAGTCCACCAGATCGGTGCCCGTGACCAGTTCGGTAACGGGATGTTCCACCTGAAGCCGCGTGTTCATTTCCAGAAAGTAGAAATTGCGCTCTGCATCGACCAGAAATTCAACGGTGCCGACCCCGTAGTACTGACAGGCTTTGGCTGCGTTTACAGCAACTTCGCCCATTGCGGCGCGTAGTTCTTCATCCACAAAAGGGGACGGGGCTTCTTCGACAACCTTTTGATGGCGGCGCTGGATCGAACAATCCCGCTCCCCCAGGTGAACCGCAGCACCGGATTGGTCTGCGGCAATCTGGATTTCGATGTGACGCCCGCTCACCACAGCCTTTTCCAGAATAAGTTCTTCGCTGCCAAAGGCGCTTGCTGCTTCGCTGCGGGCAGAGACAAGCGCGCCTTTCACATCAGACAAGGCCTGAACCAGCCGCATACCCCGGCCCCCACCGCCCGCTGCTGCCTTGATCATCAGGGGAAAGCCGATGCGTTCTGCTTCGGCCATAAGGGTCGCATCACTTTGATCTGCTCCCTGATAACCCGGAATGCAGGGAACGCCCGCATCCACCATATGCTGCTTGGCAACCCGTTTGTTGCCCATCAGGCGGATGGCTTCGGGGGAGGGGCCGATAAAGACGATCCCTGCATCCTGACAGGCCTGCGCAAAACCGTCGTTTTCCGACAGGAAACCATAACCGGGATGGATCGCATCCGCGCCGGTGCGCGCTGCGGCATCCAGTATTGCGTCAATGTTCAGATAGGATTGCCCGACCTGTGGCGGCCCGATGCAGACGGCTTCATCTGCCAGTGCCACATGGGGGGCTTCGCTATCGGCCTCGCTGAAAACGGCGATCGATTTGTATCCTGCGTCTTTGATACTGCGCAGAATCCGCACCGCGATTTCACCGCGGTTGGCCACCAGAACCTTGCTGAATGCTGTGTTGTTCATTGTTTTATCAATCCCAATTGGGTTCCCGTTTTTCAAGAAAGGCCGTTATCCCTTCTTTGGCGTCTTTGCTTTGCAGACAGGCATCTATCTGGGTGCGCAAGAACGGCAGCGCCTCGTCAAATGGCATGTCGTCCTGCATGTTATAGGCTGACAGTCCTGCCCGCATGGTATCGGGTGCGTAACCGGTCATTTGCTGCGCTAGATCCGCCACCCGTGCGTCCAGATCGTCCGGTGCAACCGCCTCGTTAATCAAGCCGGACGTTGCGGCCTGCGCCGCAGTAAGGGGCTCACCGCGCATGATGAAATCCAGCCCTGCTCGTTTTGGCATTACGCGGAACAGTCCGCCCATTACCATGAACGGCCAGATACCGCGCTTTATCTCCGGTGCTGAAAATGTTGCATGATCTGCTGCAATCGCATGGGTCGCATTACACACCATCAACAGTGCACCTGCGAGAACCGGCCCTTGTATTTTCGCAATGAGCGGCTTGTTCAGATGGTAAAACCGCAAACTGAGGTCATCGGCGCCACCTCGCGATGGAACATTGGAGCCGCCGTCTTTATCGGCACTTCCGCTCATTGTGCGCAGATCCCCGCCGGCACAAAAAACATCGCCTTCTGCGGCCAGAACAACCACACGGATGCTGCGCTCTTGCTTGGCGTAATCAAGCGCGTAGATCAGTTCATTGGTCATCGCCGTATTGATCGCATTTTTGCGATGGGGCCGGTTGAGCGTGATCGTAAACACATGATCCACCTCTGCTAGGGTGATGGTTTCAAACCGCAATCCATCAAGCGACAGGGCCTCTACAGGTTGGGTCATGCTGCTGCCCCGCTTTCAAGTTCGTTTACCAGCTGCTCTGGCAGTTCAATCACTTTGGCCCGCAGGTATTCCCCCATGGATTTCGCCTGCCCGTCAATCCTTGTAGAAGAGGAAACCCCTTCTTCGAGTATGCCGTGGATAAAGAAATTCAACGCATTGATGTTGGGCAATTCATAGCGGTCAATCCTAAAGCCTGCTGTATCGGGCAGCAGGTCTTGCAGCCGCTCAGCACTGAGATAATCGTACAAGAACCCAAAGGCGCTATCGGTTTTTGACCAGACCCCGATATTGGCGCAGCCGCCTTTATCGCCCGAACGGGTGCCAAACACACGCCCGAACGGGATTTCCACCATCTTTCCAACAGGGGCTTGCGGAATTTCAGCTGGTGGCTTCTGGCACTTGACCGGCGCAAACCCAAGCTGGCTGGTGGGGCGTATTTCCGTTTCCTTACCGTTTAGAAACACACGCTCTGTGATGTGGCGGCTGTCAACAAGTGCGGGCCAGTGAACCACAAAAGGGCCGGCACCTCCGGCGCCGGTGCGGGAACAGAACCCCGGATAGCTGGCCAGTGCCAGTTCCACCACTTTGGCGGAGAACACCCGACCAACCGATTTCGGATCAGCCCCTTTCACGTCAATTTTCAAAGAGGCAAAAGCCTGCTCGTTCGTCGGCGGATTGGTCTTGTCACTGCGGATCAACTGTTCTGTCACCTGATCAAAGGCATCGCGCCCGCCCACGGAATGAAACAGCGCATCGCTAAACACTTTGGCTTTTTGCTCTATATCAAGCCCTGTGACCAACAGCTCCATGCTGTTGCGATAGCCCCCCAAGGTGTTGATACAAACCTTATGCGTGGGCGGCGGAGTGGAGCCACGGCACCCGCTGACACGCACCCGATCCGCTCCGGCCTGTTCGATCTTCAAACGGTCAAAATGGGCGATGACATCGGGGTTCAGATAATCCGGTGAGGATATTTCATAAAGAAGCTGGGCAGTGACCGTTCCAACGGATACCAGCCCGCCTGTACCGGGATGTTTGGTGATCGTAAAACTGCCGTCCCGTTCAATTTCCGCAATCGGATAGCCAATATCCAGAAAACTGGGCACTTCCTGAAAGAAAGCGTAATTTCCACCGGTGGCCTGCGCGCCGCATTCGATAATATGTCCTGCGGCCAGCGCCCCTGCCAATGCGTCATAGTCATTGCGCGCCCAACCGAATTTCCACGCCGCAGGGCCGATCACAACAGCCGCGTCCGTTACTCTGGGGCAGATCACAATATCTGCCCCCTGACCCAAGGCTTCGGCGATCCCCCAAGCCCCGAGATAGGCATTGGCCGTGGCCGGAGCATTCGCGGCATCCGCCAGCGTCTGTCCGGTATCGATGTTCGCGAAATCTTCACCCGCACCCTGCAACTCCTGCATCCGCGGGATCAGGTTGTCCCCTTCGATATAAGCAACTTTGGCATCCAGCCCCAGTTCCGCGACAATCCCTCGGACTTCGGCGGCCATACCTTTGGGATTTAACCCGCCTGCATTTGTCACAATCTTGATGTTGCGCTCCAGGCAGGGTGCAACCACGTCGCGCAGCTGCTTCAGGAATGTACCAACATAGCCGGTTTCGGGATTTTTGGACTGTTGCCCGTGCAGAATGGACATGGTCAATTCGGCCAGATAATCCCCCGTCAGCACATCAACCGGCCCGCCGTCGATCATATCCCGCGCCGCCGAAAGTTTATCCCCGTAAAAGCCGCTGCAATTTGCAATGCGGATCATATCCGGGCGATCTGTTCGCTGTGCCGTCATATCAGATACCCATCTGGCGTGCTGCCAGATCCCGCATGATTTCCTCGGAACCGCCGCCAATAGCCATGACCCTGACTTCGCGGTAAATCCGTTCAATACGGCACCCCCGCAGGTAGCCGGCACCGCCCAGAATTTGCATCGCTTCGCGGGCGCAAAATTCCATTGTCAGGGTCGATTGCACTTTCAGCAGGGATAAATCCGCAATCGGTTTTTCGCCCGCGCCAACCCGAAAGGCGCATTGTTCTAGATAGGCTTGGGTCGCATTGATCTTACGGGCCATTTCAGCAAACTTGTGCCGGATCACCTGATGATCTGCCAACCGCTGACCAAAAGTTTGTCGGCCCCGCGCCCATGCCAGAGCATCCTCCAGACAAACACGGGCGAGCGCATTTGCACTGGCAGCCATCCAAAGCCGTTCATTGTTGAAATTGCGCATGATACCCACAAAACCCTGATTTTCCTCTCCGATCAGGTTTTCAACAGGAACACGGACATCATCAAAATAAAGCGCTGCTGTATCAGAAGCCCACCAGCCCTGTTTTTTCAGCGGCGTGCGCGTGAACCCTTCGCGGTCCCGTTCGATCAGCAACAGGGAAACGCCCCCCGCCCCGTCACCGCCAGTGCGAACAGCGACCGTGTAATAATCCGCGCGCATACCGCCGGTGATGAACATTTTGGACCCGTTCACCACGAAATGATCCCCGTCCCGTTTTGCAGTGGTGCGCAAGTTGCTGACATCCGATCCGCCGGACGGTTCCGTAATGGCCAAGGCCTGAATTTTTTCACCCGCCAGAACCTGCGGCGCAATGCGCTGCTTCATTTCGTCCGACCCGACGGCCATAATCGGTGGCAGGCCAATGCTGTGAACCAACAGGCTTGCGTTCACACCACCCGAACTGCACCGCGCCATTTCTTCGGCGGTAACAATCTGGAAAAACGGATCGCTTAGGGCAATGCCGCCGTATTCTTCGGGATAGCCCGCGCCAAGCAATCCGACGTCTGCCGCTTTTTTGTAAAGATCACGGGGAAACTCCCCTGCTTCTTCCCATTCTTCTACGTTTGGAATGATTTCCTTATCAACAAAGGCCCGCAGGGTTGCGCGCCATGCCTGATGGTCTTCGGTGTAATACGGGCTGTGATATCTGTGATCAAAATCAAACGGGCTTTGACCATCTTCGAAATTTCGCGCCATGCGTTCCCCCATATGAAAGGCTGCACTAGGCAGCTACAAACCAATCCGTCTGGATTGACTTTATTTTTTGAACCAGCCGGGTGTCAATATATAAAAGTCTATCCGGATTGACTTTTATTTCTGGTATCGTTCCCGGGGATGTGGCAGCTATAACAGGCTATCCTAATGTGGATTTTTGCAGCCTTGGTTGGTATCCATGCGCGGAAGAAGGAACGATGAGGTATTTCAGATGGACAGCCCCGAAGGTCTCGGCAAACAGCAGGCGAAAAGCATGCGCGTGCGAAAAGAGATCTGTGAGGCCACGATCAATTGCCTGACCAAAGTAGGTTACGCCGAAACCTCTTTGCAGAGGGTGGCAAAAACTGCCGGATTTTCCAAAGGGGCCTTGCAGCACCATTTTCCTACAAAAGAGGATCTTATGGTTGCCACAGCCGACAGACTGCTGGAACGCCCGTTCATAAAACGGCGCAAAACCGAAAACCGGCCAACCAGCGTTGAAGATGAAATTATGCTGCAATGGCACAAGCTTACGAATACGGATGCCTATCTGGCGCTGCTGGAAATTCTGATCGCGACGCGAACAGATCAAAAACTTCAGGACAGGATCAAGAACAAACTGGCCGACTGGAATGACGCATTAGACCAACACGCGCTGTCTACTTTTGAGCCGATACAGGGCACAAACGAAGATGTGGTTGCCATCGCCACCATGACCCGAAGCCTTATGCGCGGGTTGGTTATTCAGGACAGGTACTCTCATGATCCGGAAAAAACGCTGGATCTGATCCATCGCTGGATTGCTTTTATCGAACCCGAACTTGCTCTTCGCTCCTGTGATCCGGAGGAAAGCTCCAACTGACTTCGTTATTTTATCGAACCAGAGTATCGTAACACAGACTATTCGGTCACTGAGCTAATGGGATGAACTGTCTTCCCGCCAAACCGCAGCTATTGTTGCGGGCATAGGTGGAGAGAGGAGCATTCTGATGGGTATTGAAGTGTTGGGCATTGATCTGGCGACATCCTTGGGAAACAAGACGCAAGGCTGAGTTGGCGATCTTCGAAAACATCAACGGCTTAATTAATCCACGCCGCCGACTCTCAGCACTGGGTTGGAAAAGCCCAGTCGCCTTCGAACGGCAAGTGGCTTAAACGAGCACTCGGGGCGGCACAAAAACGGGACAGGTCCAGGTTGATGATGGCGGGCAGGCGCAGGGTGTTTTGTTCCACCGCCAGTTCGCAAGCCGTCTGGACCACCTCGATCCCGTGATCCTTGGCCGGCAGAAGCAGATCGAAAGCGATCACGCAGCAATGAGGCGGCTGCTTGGCTATCGTCAAAGCTTCCAATCACTGCGATCGGCCAAGGCGACCCTTGGCGGCATTGAAACCATCAGAACCACCAAACGCGGACATAACCATAACAAGCGATCAGGCATCAGTGGCGAGGTCCAGTTCATCAGCCGGTTGTTTGAAGTCACTTGATTTGGAAGGCTGTCCAAGCAAAGCTCTGACTCATAAAAACGAACGCAACAGTCCCGCTTTGGGGTGCGGGTCTTGTCAGACCCGCTCCAGTGCGATGGCGATGCCCTGCCCTACTCCGATACACATGGTCGAGAGGCTCTTGTCGCCCGATTTCATGTCGTGGATGGTCGTCCCTGTGATCCGTGCGCCCGACATGCCCAGCGGGTGCCCCAGTGCGATTGCGCCGCCGTTGGGGTTCACCCGCGCATCATCATCGGCAATACCAAGCTGTCGCAAGGTGGCGAGCCCCTGGCTGGCGAAGGCTTCGTTCAGTTCGATTGTGGCGAAATCATCCGGCGTCAGGCCAAGGCGGTCCATCAGCTTTTGCGATGCAGGGGCCGGACCGATCCCCATGATGCGGGGCGCAACACCTGCGGTCGCGCCGCCAAGAACGCGGGCAAGCGGGGTAAGACCGTGTTTCTTCACAGCCGCCGCCGATGCAAGGATCAGGGCCGCAGCCCCATCATTCACGCCAGAGGCATTGCCTGCGGTCACGGTGCCATCTGCCTTTACAAAGGTCTTCAGCTTGGCAAGCGCCTCCGGTGTGGTTTCCCGCGGGTGTTCATCGGTGTTTACTGTCACCGGATCGCCCTTGCGCTGGGGGATCTCCACGGGGGTGATTTCTTTGGCCAGCCGCCCGCTGGCCAGTGCTGCGGCCGCTTTGGCCTGCGAGCGGAAGGCGAAAGCATCCTGATCCGCGCGGTTGATCCCGAAATCCTCGGCCACATTCTCGGCCGTTTCGGGCATGGAATCCACGCCGTATTGCGCTTTCATCAGACGGTTTACAAACCGCCAGCCGATGGTGGTGTCGTAGACTGCATTGCTGCGGGAAAAGGCGGATTCGGCCTTGGGCATAACGAAAGGCGCGCGGGTCATGCTTTCGACACCACCGGCGATGGCCAGTTCAATTTCACCGGCGCGGATCGCGCGGGCGGCAGTGATGATCGCATCCATACCCGAGCCGCACAGCCGGTTCATCGTCGTTCCCGGAACGCTTTCTGGCAGTCCTGCCAGCAGGGCAGACATGCGGGCCACGTTGCGGTTGTCCTCTCCGGCCTGATTGGCACAGCCGTAAAAGACTTCTTCCACAGCGGCCCAGTCCATATCGTTCCGCCCCATCAGCGCCTTGATCGGGATCGCCCCCAGATCGTCGGTGCGCACAGAGGCAAGGCTTCCGCCGAACCGCCCGATGGGGGTGCGGACATAATCACAGATAAATACGTCAGTCATAGAAGATCCTCCGGGCAGATCAGATCATCCACCCCTTCATTCGTGTAAAGTTCGGCTCCGGTCAGTGCCTGCAAATCATCCAGCGAAATCGCCGGAATTTTTTCACGCAGAACGAAACGGTTGTTTGCAATATCAACGACTGCAAGCGAACTGTAAATGCGCGTTACACAGCCCACGCCCGTCAGGGGCATGGTGCAGCTTTCCACAAGTTTGGGATCGCCCTTTTTGGTGATGTGATCCGTCACGACGGCCACACGTTTGGCGGATTGCACCAGATCCATCGCGCCGCCCACAGCAGGGATACCGCCCTTCCCCGTGGACCAGTTCGCCAGATCACCGTTCTGCGCAATCTGGTAGGCGCCCAGAATGGCCACGTCCAGATGCCCACCGCGCACCATCGCAAAACTGTCCGCGTGGTGAAAGAAGGAGGTTCCGGGCTTTTGTGTGATTGCCTTTTTACCGGCATTGATCAGATCCCAGTCCTCTTCTCCGGGTGCGGGGGCGGCGCCGAATCCTAGAACCCCGTTTTCCGTGTGGAAAATCACCTCGCGGCCTTCGGGCTGGTAAGAGGCCACCATTTCAGGGAAGCCGATGCCAAGGTTGACGTAAGCGCCGTCCTGAATGTCCTGTGCGGCGCGCCATGCGATCTGGGCATTTGAAAGTTTGATGTCGGAAATGTCGATCATGGGTAAACGGCCTCCGCCCGATTCAGTTCTTCTTCCTGTGCAGGGTTCGCGATTTCCACAAGATGATTGACGAAAATTCCGGGCGTCACCACATGTTCGGGATCAATCCCGCCCGCATCCACCACACGGGAAACCTGCGCAATCGTCACTTTGGCGGCTGTTGCCATAATCGGGTTGAAGTTCCGCGCTGCCATCCGGTAAGTCATATTGCCGTGCCTGTCCCCGACATCGCCTTTAATCAGCGCATAGTCTGCTTTCAGCCAACGTTCGCGGATATAGGGGCGCCCTTCGAATTCTTCGACCGGCTTGCCCTCGGCCACTTCGGTTCCATAGGCCGTGGGTGTGTAAAATGCGGGAATGCCCGCCCCGCCGCAGCGGATACGTTCGGCAAGGGTGCCTTGTGGCACAATTTCCAGCGCGATTTTATTTGCCTTGTAAGCCTCGACAAAAACCGTGGGATCGGCAGAGCGCGGGAAGGAGCAGATCAGTTTGTCCACCTGCCCCTGTTCAATCAGGGCGGCAAGGCCGACATGCCCGTTACCGGCATTGTTATTCACAACGGTCAGATGTTTGGCACCGTGGTCAATCAGGGCGTGGACCAGTTCGATCGGCGCACCGGAGCCGCCAAAACCGCCAATCATGACGGTCGCGCCGTCCGGTATTTGTTGAATGACCTCACGGGGGGTCGCAACGGTAATATCCATATTCAGTCCTCCTACGGGACTGCTGGGTAACCGTTCGCGTCCGCCTGCGCCATAAACTTTGATCACATATTGACATTTGTTCAATTAGAGACTTGATTTGTTCGCATGCCGAACAAACCGACCGACTTCATCGCATCGCTGGCCAAGGGGCTTCAGGTTATCGAATGTTTCGGTGCCGATACGCCACGCCTGACGATCAGCGAGGTCGCGCAGCGCACAGGGTTTGATCGTGCCAGCGCGCGGCGTTGTCTTTTGACGCTGCACCAGCAGGGCTACACCGACTACGACGGCAAATTCTTTACCGCGACACCGCGTATTTTGCGTCTGGGCATGGGCGCACTGGCCGCCCTGCCCCTGCCGCAACTGGTGCAGCCGTGGCTTGATCAATTGTCCGAACAGATCGGGGAATCCACCTCCGTTTCCATTCTTGATGAAACCGAAATTGTCTATCTGGCGCGGGCGGCACAGAGAAAGGTGATGTCCATCGGCCTGATGCCCGGATCGCGCCTGCCCGCCCATTGTACATCGATGGGGCGCGTTCTTCTGGCGGCCTTGCCTGTGGAAGAAGCACGGGCCCTGTTAGAGCGTTCCGACCTGTCGCCCCGAACGCCCTATAGCCTGACCGCGCCTGATGACATTCTTGCCGAACTGGAGCATGTCAGGAAAGACGGCTTTGCAGTGATAGATCAGGAGGTGGAGATAGGCCTGCGCTCTCTGGCAGTGCCGCTCAGGAATGTCCGCGGACAAGTGGTGGCAGCGTTGAACACGGGAGTTGCGGCAACACAGACCACCGCCGGTGCGATGCAGGAGCAGTTTGCCGAACCCCTGTTGCGGACACAGGCCGGGCTGATGCGCGTGTTGGCCTGATCTCTGTCAGATCGGCTTAGAAGCCACGGTTTGTTATATTTTTTGCAAGCACAGTGATGACCTTTAGTGTCAGTTCACTTAATGTGGAATGGTCGCTTCCGGTGAAGATAGGAGCGGAATCACCCCCTTCAAAACGGCGCTTTGATTGTAGTTTTCTCCAGAAAACCGCCGTGGCTTGTATGTAACAGAAAACCGTTAAAATCGGGGCAAAGTCCAACGCAGTTGTGCCGGCGGTATTGTCAGGGCGGGTTTATCCGTTCGAACGCCAATTACATAGCATGAAATCCCCTGCCCTTCTGCGAAACCCAGATAGATTGTCCGCGGACAAAATGCCAACTACGCTGCTATAGATTGTCCTTTCATCAAACGTCTGACCAATTTTTCAGGACTGAAATCCATGCTCTTTGCCCCTGTTGTGATGGATCTGAAATACGCCCCGACTGATTTAATCTTGCTGTGAAACTGCATGATCGCCCAGAGTGTTGCGGCTGTCCTGAATGGGCCCAATCGTTGTATGGCAGTTTCATAGGTCTGGTTTGTGATACCGATCATTGGCGCCAGCGTTCTTGCATGTGAAATCACATCCTCGGCTGACACGACTTTTTCCAAAGCAAACTTGGCTGCCTCAGGACATGCGTTTAGCAGTTCTTGCACTGAAAGGGGTGTTTCCTGACAATGAGAAGGCGTTTCTTTTTTTAGCGGTCTTTCTTCTTTTTCAATAAGTTCTTTATTTGAGTTATGATGGTGCCGGACATTTTGGCCGTTACTGGTGGCCATTTTTGATGTTTCTGAAGGTTCGTCCTGCGTTGAACCCTCGGCTTTCAGGTCATTCGGTCCCATGTGGGCAAAAATATCTTCGCAATCCTGTAGGGTCAGTTTCCGGCGAAGCAGCCGCAAGACGTTCAGGGCCGATGGGTTGTCCGGGTCCTGTCTAAGGCGTTCCTGAGCTGCAGCACGGATCTTGGTGCGCATATAGTTGATCTGCTCCCGTTCGCTTAGAACTTCCGCTGCCAATGCTGCGATATGATTAAGGCGCTTGAACAGCGGGGTGAGGTCAAAGCCGAACCGCAGGGCCGTCTGTTCCACGGGATTGCGCTTGGTATAGCGTTTCCGGTTCGGGCTGTCGCGGCGTTCCAGCAGGCCAGCGTCTTGCAGGATAGCGGCGTGACGGCGAATGGTCCGATCAGAAATACCGTTGCGCCGGAAGGTGAGTGTCGCGTTTGAAGCAAAGACGGTGTGGTGGTTCCGTTTTGGTGCCAGACAGGAGAGCATTGCATCCAGAGTAGAAATTACAGAGGCGCTAAGGCCGAGACGTGGTGCTGCTGTCCTAAGGGTTTCGATAACGATGTGTCGCTCGGGGATAGAGTTGTCCGCGGACAATAGTTCACCGGTCCGCAACCCGTCGGGCGCGGAAATTTGTGTAAATGCCATGTGTTTTTCACGACAACCTGATGTGAAACGGTCCCGGTATTCCGGTTAATCAGAAAAAAGTCCGCAATTCTTCATTTACCGAATCGGTAGCTGTTGACTGATGTGAAGAAGATGATAAATCTGAAAGTGCTAAGAACAGATTGGGCTCTCCTTGGAATTCCTTGGGGGGCTCTTTCTTTTTCGGGCTGCTGATCGTGCTCCTTTTTTCTGACTGCTCGGTTCTGGTTTAGTCAGGCTTTTGCTCTGACTGCCACGCCTTATACAGACGCGTTAGCTCGGCTTCTGCGTTGTCACGCATCCATCGGGCAAATTCGGGTGTCTCGGTCTTTGACAGCTTGATGGACAAAGACCGCGCTGTTTCTTTCACTTCGGCCAGTGCCGCGCCATTGCCAAGCCGGATCGACAGGGCAGGGGAGGGGGCAGCCGTTTCAGGCAGGTCACGGCGCAAGGCCCGTGTCATCGCATCGCTGATTTTGGCAAAACGGTCCTCGGAATTTCCGATCGCGGACAAATCAACAGAGCGGGCGATTTCTTCGAGATCAATCCCTGATGAACGGGCTTGATCTGCGAGGGTTTCCCAACGTCTCCGCCCGACGCCATGGGCCGAGCCGATCTGCTCGATCACGGATTTTGGAATGGTTCGGGCAACCTTGGTCATGCGCGACAGCATGGGTTTGTCCACAGCCAGAGCATCCAGAATAACGGCCTGTTCATAGCCGCTGTCAGCCAGTTCGGTCGCGAATAATGCCTTTTCGACAAAGCTGGGGTCCAGCCGTTGGGTGTTTTCCTGACCCTGTGCCAGAATCGCCTGTTCGTCCGTCAGGGACCGTACAAGCGCCTTTGCCGGCTGGCCGAGAAAACGCAGCGCGCGCAACCGGCGGCGGCCGTAGATGATCCGGTAATGTCCGGGCTTGTCCGCAATCGGGCGCACCATGATGGGCACTTGCTGACCGTGGGTCTTGATGCTTTCGGCAAGGGAAATGACATCGGCATCGGTGAAATCAAGCCGGTCTTTGGGGCCGTCTTCCTCGATCATATTTACGGCAATTTCGCGGACAGCATTGCTGGCCACGTCTTTGAGTGTGGATTTGACCCCACTCATCGCGCCGGTGTTCGGGAATCGGGACTTCTGTTTTTCAACTGTTGCCGGAGCAGCGTCCGCTTCGGGTGGGGGAGGGGGCTGGAACAGGTTTCTCCGGGCCATCAGTCAGTCTCCCTTCCCCATGCATGTTGGATCGTTTTCTCAAACTCGTCCGCCACACCATTCACGCTTTCCAGAATGCGGCTGAGTGTTTTCTTCACAACCTGTGACGGTTCAAGTTCATAAATCGTCTGTTGGGTCATCCCCGCATCGGAAATCGCGGTGGATTTTAGCATCGGCGTGTTGAGCACCTGATCCAGCAGAATTGATCGCAGGAAGCCCGCCATCTGGGATTGTGGAACGTCTGTAGGCTCATACCGTGCGACAAGGAACTTTAGGAAATTCCAATCGATCGGTCCGGCGGCCTCCTCCAGTGTCTGAACAGTTTCTCCAGCCATTTCAAGGAATTGCGCCATTGAAGCCACGTCGAGCATACTGGGCACGACGGTAATCAACAGGCCGGTAGAGGCCAGAAGCGCTGTCATCGTGGTAAAACCAAGTTGCGGCGGGCAATCAATGATCACCAGATCGTACTGCGACTCGATCTCGTCCAGAGCAATGGCAAGGCGCTGCGTGAAAGGTGGATCAAGTTTATGCTGGAGCGCATAGGCGGTTTCGGTTTCATACTCGGACAACAACAATCCCGCCGGTGCAAGATCGAGGTTGTGGAAATATGTCTTCCGGACAACCTGATTCAGCGGAACAGGATCTTCGTATTTTAGCGCATCATAGATTGTGCCGCTCTCTGCGAATTCAATCTCCGGTCGATAACCGAACATGGTGGTCAGACTGGCCTGCGGGTCCATGTCGATTGCCAGAACCCTGTAGCCCCGCAAGGCATACCGCTGGGCAAGATGGATCGCGCTGGTGGTTTTGCTGGAGCCACCTTTGAAGTTGACGATCGAAATCACCTGAAGCCCGTCACCATCCCGCCGGCCGGGGAGGTAGGCCTCTCCGTTGCGTCCCGTTTTGGCCATGACATGGCGGATCTGGTCTATTTCTTCGGCGGTATAGAGCCTGCGCCCCCGCGAATCCGTTTCAACATCGGGGAAATCCCCTTCCTGATGCCGTGTGCGCAGGTTGGACATGCTGATGCCTGTCAGCTCTGACACTTCGGCAGGGTGGAATTTGCGCAGCGTTTTACGGCTTTCCGGCTGGAAGCTGTTGCGCATATGAGAGTTCAATGCTTCCGACAGGCGGGCAGCATTTGATGCAATGGATGCGGCGATGGAATTCGGGTGTTCTGTTGCCATTATTGTGTTCGCTCTGCCCTTACCGACCTCTTAGTGGGTCATTTTGCTTTCGTCGCCAAACCGCGTTATTTACGGATTTTTGCGACTAATAACCTCATGACACGCAAGTTATCCCCAATCAACCATTTTTTGCGCCCCCTGTCCTGCTTTGTTTTCAGGGTCAGACGCAATCAACCGGATTGAAGGAGTAAGTTATTGTTAAGCTTACAATCTAAGGTTAACGCAACGGCCGCGCAACATTTAGTATCTACAGTCTTTCGCACCGCAACAAATGGACATGAGGGTCGGATTTCGAATCGCGATAGCTGGATAGGGGCGGGGTTGTTTGTTGAATTTTGCAGTAAAGAAGCGTTGCATTTCCAAATTAGAAACGTCGTTAAAAAGAAGGAAAGGCCCGGGCAGAAAGACCGCCCGAGCCATTTGGGGAATCGCCGACCCAAGTTCTTAGAATGGCGCGAAGCCGTCGGATTCTGTCGCGGGAACGCTCCATCTTTCCTTCGGAGAGATCTGGCGTGCGGGTGCGCCCGGTTGCGGGATTTGCCCGTGCTCACCGTATAGCCACAGGACAAAATTGTAACGCTCGCCTGCAGTGATCGGTTCGGACGCATGGGGCACGCTGCCGTGGTGGATCAGGGCAGTGCCCGGCTCAAAGGTCAGTTTTTCTACCTTGCGCGACACCGGATCGATAAAACTTACTGCGGAACCGGAATAATCTTCGTCTGGCAGGTTCAGGTTTATGTTCAGCGTAACAGCAGATGCATCAGTGTGGGGGCGCAGCGAAGTGTCTTTGCTGGCCTGCCAGCGGATCGAAAAGCCAAAGGTCTGGCTGTCAAAGCCCGTTACATCCGGAAAGAGCAGTCGCGAAACGGGACGCATGTATTGGTCCATCAGCGTGCGGTAGAAGCTCTGGAAACCGGGGGCAGCAAGATAGCCTTCAGAACGGGGGTCCAGCATCGCGCCGCCACGGTTGAGCACGATCCCGTAGGGCGGACGCAAGGGAATTCCGGCATCCGCTACCCCGTCGAGATAATCGCGCAGGGCAGAAAGGCGTTCAACGTTAAAGAATTGTGTGCGGTAAATACCGGTAAAAACCTCTTCCTACCGGTTTTTCACGCCGGATTCAGTGGTCGGGTCTGCCCACGCCTGTTCTACAGCCCCGCGCAGTTGGGTATCAAACAGAGAGGTGTCGAGTTGAGGCAATTCCGCCCCTTTCCGTGTTTCCCATTCGGACCATGCTTGTTCGAACAGGTCACGGTTCTTGGACCAGAAGTGCTGGACGGATACATCGCGGGCGTGTTGGAGCGCGTTGAGTGACATGGAGGGTTATCCTTTGTTTGGTCTGGAGCATCAGTGATGCTCAACAGATATTATGTAGATGGTTGCCAATAAATGGCGTGTAAATGGAATTAGATTTCGGTTTTACTATATAATTCTAATGGCCGTGGGAGTCTCACCAAGGGGGCAACACCGGAATTCGGGTCGCGTCCGCAAGCCCTGACAATAAAAAAGGCGCGGTGAGCGTCTCGCCCACCACGCCGGCTCGTGTCAGAGTTGAAATCCGGTCAGGCTTCAATAACAACCTTGCCGATTGCCTTGCCGCTGCTCAGGCGCGCGTATGCTGCACCGACTTCTTCAAGGGTGAAGCGGGGTGCGTCTACGATCGGTTTCAATGCGCCATTGTCTACAAGCCTCGCCAGTTCAGCAAGGATCGTACCATGTTCGGCGCGATCTTTGTCGTGCAGCATCGGGATAAGCATAAAGACAACATGCAGGGACGCGCCTTTCAGATGCGCGGGCGACAGGTCAAGCTCGGCCAGTGCCAAAGTGGTCGCCACATGCCCGTTCAGAGCAACAGCATTGAAAGAGTTCGTCAGGTTGGCGGCGCCCACAGTATCAAGGACGGCATCAAATCCGGCACCGTCGGTGTGTTTGGCTACATAATCCTCAACGGTTTCTGCTTTGAAGTCGATGGCCTCCGCCCCGAGTTCACGCACAACAGACAGCCGTTCTTTACCACCATCCGTGGCATAAACCTCTGCGCCGAACGCTTGTGCCAGTTGCACGCCAATATGCCCCACGCCACCGGAACCGCCGTGCACCAGCACTTTTTGGCCTGTGGTCACACCGGCCCGTTTCAACCCCTCGTAAGCGGTGATCCCCACCAGCGGAATGGCGGCTGCTTCACGCATGGACAGGGATATTGGCTTCTTGGCAATCAGCCGCACGTCTGCGGGCATGTATTCAGCCAGAGCACCCTGAAGATCGGCAAGGCCGCCAGCGCAACCGTATACTTCGTCGCCCACGGCGAAACCTGTCACGCCTGCATCGATCTCTTCAATGGTACCGGCAAAATCCATGCCCAGAACAGCAGGTGCTTTCGGAGCGAACCCGAGGTCGGTTCCCATATTGCGGATCATGGTGTCGATTGTGTTTACGCTTGTTGCTTCAATACGCACGATCACCTGACCGGCGCCAGCTGTCGGCTTGGGCAGGTCAATCTGCGCGAAGGGGCTTCGGGGCCGTATTCGGAAAGAGCCATGGCTTTCATCGGATGTTCCTTTCGATGTGTTGTGTCCCGTCTGACCTAACACGTTCGAATGTGGATATAATCAGGATACACTGGAGTACAGTATTCGGTTTTCGTATATAATTTAAGATACCTTCGTCTGCCTGACAAACTTCAGGACGCTGACCAGACAGGCATTTTTTCAAGACGGACTGTCTCGCAAGGGGCAAAACTGTCTCAAACTGTCTCATGTCGGGACAGTTTTTGAAGTCACACGGCTATCCGGCAAAAGCCGAGTTGTTTTGGTGGCGGTCCGGCGCAACGCTTCTTCCAGTGTTTCTGGCGGCGAGCATGCCGTTCACATGGGAGGAGGAATTCATGTCACCAACACGCGAAGACCAGCATTGGATGTATCGTAACATGGTCACGAGCCGCCGGTTCGAAGAGGCCATTGCAAAGATCTATTTCGAGGGCAAATCGCCTGCCTTCAACATGGCCAACGGGCCAATTCCGGGCGAAATGCACTTGTCCGACGGACAGGAGCCGGTGGCGGTGGGGGTCTGTGCGCACCTGACTCCCGAGGATGTGGTCACAGCCACCCACCGCCCGCATCATCAGGCCATCGCAAAGGGCGTTGATCTGGTCAAGATGGCCGCCGAGATTTTTGGCAAGGCAACAGGGCTGTCCGGCGGACGCGGCGGGCATATGCATATTTTTGATGCCGATGTGAACTTTGCCTGTTCCGGGATCATCGCCCAAGGCATGGGGCCTGCCGTGGGTGCGGCCCTGTCGCGCAAGATGCAGGGCAAATCCGGTGTGGCTGTTGCCTTTGTCGGTGAGGGTGCTGTCAATCAGGGTGGCTGGCACGAGGCAATGAACCTCGCCGCGGTATGGAACCTGCCGTTTATTTGCGTGATCGAGGATAACGCATGGGGCATTTCAGTGTCCAAGGAGACCTCCAGCGCGGTGGCGAATAACACAGACCGCGCAGCCGCTTACGGTATTCCGGGCAAGCGGATCGAGGGCAACGATCCTTATGCGATCCACGAGGCCGCCGGCGAGGCGATTGCCCGCGCCCGTGCCGGCAACGGACCGTCCCTGATCGAAGTAGAGACCTATCGCCTTGCCGGTCACTTCATGGGGGATGCCGAAGGCTATCGCCCCGAGGGGGAGAAAGACGCGCTGTTTAAAAAAGACCCGATCCCGAAAATGCGGGCGCGCATGATCGGGGATGGCATGGCCAGTGAAGAAGAACTCGACCGGATCGAAGCCGAAGCTACAGCCCGTGTGGACGCCGCGATCAAATTTGCCCGCGAGAGCGATGATGCAGCCCCCGAAGACGCGCTGACGCGTGTGTTCGCGGCCTGATTGGGAGGAAAGAAAATGACCAAATCAAACGAGAGAAAACTGACCATCGCCCGTGCCATGGCAGAAGCAACGGCCCAAGAGATGCGGATCGACCCGAAGGTCTTTGTTATGGGAGAGGATATCGGACCTTTGGGGGGTGTTTACGGCAATACCCGCGGGTTGATTGAAGAATTCGGGGCCGAACGTATCCGCGATACGCCGATTTCCGAAACCGCCTTTATCGGAGCTGCCGTCGGGGCGGCCCAGGACGGAATGCGGCCCGTGGTGGAACTGATGTTCGTGGATTTCTTCGGCGTCTGTTTCGATGCGATTTACAATCTGATGGCAAAGAACACCTATTTTTCCGGTGGTAAGTTCAAGGTTCCGATGGTGCTGATGACCTCTACCGGCGGCGGGTATTCCGACGGGGGGCAACACTCGCAATGTCTTTATGGTACATTCGCCCACCTGCCCGGAATGAAGGTGGTGGCACCGTCCAACGCCTATGACGCCAAAGGGCTGATGACCGCCGCCATGCGCGATGATTCACCTGTTGTTTACATGTATCACAAGGGCCTTCAGGGGATGGGCTGGCTTGGGACCGAGGCAGGCGCCACCGTGCATGTCCCCGAAGAAAGCTACACCCTTGAAATCGGCAAGGCCAAAGTTGTGCGCGAGGGCAAGGACGTGTCGATAGTGAGCGTCGGAATGGGTGTTCACAACGCGCTGAAGGCGGCAAAGACGTTGGAAGCGCAAGGGGTCAGCGCCGAGGTTGTCGATCTCGTTAGTCTTGTGCCGCTGGACCGCGAGACGATCCGCGCCAGCGTAGCCAAGACCGGCAGACTGATCGTCGTGGATGAGGACTACATGAGCTACGGCCTGTCCGGAGAGATCGTTGCCAGCGTTACAGAGCATGACATCTCGGTCCTTAAATCCGCGCCCAAACGGGTGGCCTTCCCTGACGTGCC
Organism: Paracoccaceae bacterium; assembly: GCA_018223125.1. GTDB lineage: Bacteria > Pseudomonadota > Alphaproteobacteria > Rhodobacterales > Rhodobacteraceae > Amylibacter. Next base: position 107,365 of record JAAEZA010000003.1, read on the forward strand.
AATCCCCTTTGCGCGGGTGATGGAGCAGTACTGCCTGCCCAATCCCGACAAGATTGTCGCCGCGTGGGACGAAATGAAAGCGGCCTAAGCCGTACACCGACCAGAACTTCAACAAAAACGGGGGCGCGGACGGCGTCCCCGCACGGGAAAGGACACCCAATGGCAACCGATATTGTAATACCATCCGATCTCTGGGACGAGGACGAGGAAACCGTTATCACCGGCTGGCTGGCAGATGACGGGGCAAGCGTCGAGGAAGGCGCGCTCGTGGCAGAGATCATGACGGCCAAGGTACAGTATGAAATCAACGCACCGGCCTCTGGCACCCTGCGCATCAAGGAAGAAGCCGACGCGGTTGTGCCCAAAGGCGCTGTGATCGGAACAATCGAATGACCAAGGTCATTCCCCTGAAAGGCGTGCGCGGCATGATCGCGGACGCCATGGTCAAAAGCCTTGCGACCGGTGCGCAGCTGACCCATCACGGCAGCGCCGATGCCACCGCGTTACTGGCAGAAAAAGCGCGTCTTGGCACGGCAGGCACCAAGGTTTCGGTCGAGGATCTTTTGATGCTGGCCTTGGTGCGGGCGCTGAAAAAACATCCCGAGGCAAATGGCCGTGTCGATGGCCGCGAGGTGCATTTGTCAGATACGGTTGATCTGTCGGTCGCCATTGCCCTGCCCGGAAATTTGCTGGTGGCTCCGGCCATGACCGGGGCGGATGCAATGGACGTCAGCGCCCTTCGCGCGGCGCGTCAGGATCTCGCGGCCCGCGCCCGTATCAACAAGCTGACGGTGACCGAAATGACGGGCGGGACATTTACCGTCTCGAACCTTGGTCTTACACGGGTTGAACACTTCACGCCGATTATCAACGCATCACAAATCTGCATTCTTGGCATTGGTTGCATGACCGACCGTGCCATGCGCAGTGCGGAGGGCGGCATCGAACTGCGCCCCCATGTGGGCCTGTCGCTGACCTTTGACCATCGCGCATTGGATGGCGCACCGGCAGGCGATCTTCTGACGACAATCTGCGAAGAAATTGAAGGGATGCAGGCGTGAACAGCGCCTTCACCCCTGTGGACAGCGCCGCCGACGGGCTGGCACTTGAGGCAGCGGCTTTTGCCGCAGATGGTCCGGTGATCCGTCTGTGGACGCCGCGCCGCCGCGCGCTCGTCTGTCCGGCAAACCTGCGGCGCTCAGAGGGATTTGACAAAGCACGGCACAGGTCCGCTGCCAACGGATGGCCGGTTTATCTGCGCCCCACAGGGGGCGGAGCCGTGCCGCAGGGACCGGGTGTATTGAACCTTGCGCTGGCTTTTACCGCAGACAGGACATTCACGATAGAAGACGGATACCGTCTGATCACGCGGGTGATTTGCGATGCGATACCTGCCGGATGGTCAAGCGGCGCGACACCCTACAGCTTTTGCGATGGCGCGTGGAACATGTCCCTGACGGATCGCAAGGTGGTGGGCACTGCACAACGTATCCGCCCGATTGGCGGCGGGCGGCGGCGCATTCTGGCCCATGCGCTGATCTTGGTCGAAGGCGATATTCCTGCCGGTGCTGCGGCGGTGGGGGCATTCCATCGCGACCTCGGGCTCAGTCCGGTCAAAGCCGAAGTACATACAACACTGGAAACAGCCCTTCCGACACCGCCCGCTCCGGTGAAATCACTGGCTGCTTCCCTTTACATTGCAGCGCGGCGCGAAGTCATCCGCGTTACCCCGCATTCCGGTAGCCTTGCTGCCTGAAGCCGAACTCGTGTGACACACACGGACACTATAGACCAATCAGGAGGAACACACCCATGACTGCATATTCCATTCTCGCGGTAACACCGACGTCCGAAGACTGGATTCCCACCTATATCGAGCCTGTGGGCAAGATCATTGAAAAACACGGTGGCCGGTATATTGCCCGCACCACCAGTCACGAACAGCTTGAAGGGGCCGACCAACCCGCAGCGCTGCGGGTCATTCTGGAGTGGCCGGATGCAGACGCCGCGCGCAATTTCGTGAATGATCCTGAATATGCGCCCTTTCTCAAAGCCCGCACCGAGGGTTCGACCAGTTTTCACTTTGTCGTTGACGGAAAGGACGATCTGACCTGATCAAGCAGGGCAGGGCAGGGGACCGGTCCGGTTCAGGCCGGTCGCCTGATCTTGTAGGTTTTGAGTTTCCGGTTAAGCGTCGCCCGTCCCATGCCAAGCACGCGGGCGGCTGCGCTGACGTTCCAGCGATTGCCGGCCAAAGCGTCAAGGATCATAGTCCGTTCATCGTAAACAGGTACAGGTGACATTGACCTTGCCGGAGTGGCGTTTGCGGGTCCGGACAGGGGGGCAAAACCCCCGGCCTGCTGTAAATCAAGCAGGGTGATCCGGCTGTTCTGACAGGACATCAAGGCATTCTGGAGAATACCGCGCAATTCGCGCACATTGCCGTGAAATGGAAGGCTGCAGAGGGCTTCCTTGGCCTCTTCACTCAGTTCAATAGTCCGCCCCGTGATCTGTGCACAAACCGCCTGCGCCAACACCTCGGGATGCTCTCTTTGCCGAAGGGGTGGCAGAACGATCCTTGCGGCTGTCAAAAGATAATAGAGATCATCCCTAAAACGGCCGCTGTAAACAGCTTCAATCAAAGGTTTGCGACAGGTGGACACAATGCGCAGGCGGCGCTCGGACGGTAGCGCCCCCTGACGCAGCCGTTCTTCTTCCTGTGCGTCCAGAAAGCGCCGGATTTCTGCTTGGGCGGAACCGGAGAGTTCATCCACATTGTCTAAAACCAGCGCCGCACCGCCGTTTTCGGCAAGGGGGAGTGTTGAAAGGACACGCGCCTGTTCCAGAAGCCTGCGCAAGTGGTCTTTGTCGGCTTCACTGTCACCAAGGGTTGCACAATCAAGATCGAACACTGCGGCACCCTGCGCATGTTTATCCAGCAGGGCCGCAACAAGTGCAGATTTTCCGGTGCCTGTTTCACCTTCCAGATGAAGCACCGCGGCGTTCGCAAACACCTCTTGTGCATGACGGCAGGCCGCTGCCATGCTGCGGCTTCCGGTGGCCAGTTGCTGCAAGGACGGGGGCAGCCGCCGCTGTCGTGGCACGTTGTCAGCAACGGGGCGGGCGGGGCGTTTCGGCCCTCCGGCGCCAGGTAACGTCACCGACAGGTTCAATGCAGCGCCCCTGTTGTCAGGCATCGAAAGCACCCGTTCGGGCACCTTGACCAGCATACCGCTATCCACGTTAAAGACAGCTTCAAAGGACTGCCCGATTAAGTTTTGCGTGGTCCCGTTTCCAAGAAAGTTGCCAATCGTGGAGGTCGCGCCAAGAACCACGCCGGCGTCGTCGACCGCAACCAGAGCATCGTCGGAAAGCACGTTCCGGCTTCCGCTGCGTGATACTGTGACCAGCATTGCCTCGTTAAATTCTCTCTCGAACAGGTTTCTCTGGATGCGATTTGCGGTTTTTTCCAGCAGTTGCTGGCTGAACATATAGTCCGCGCGATGGCCCCGATCGACAGACACCAGATTGATCGCGCCGATCACAACGCCATTGGCATCCAGCATCGGCACGCCGGTACAGGCAAACCTTTTCAGCTTTGTAAAAAAGTGATCCGCCCCGCGCACAGTAAAGGCCTGACCGGTTTGAAGAGCCATGGCAACGCCGTTTGTTCCGGCCACTTTCTCGTTCCAGCAGGAGCCAAGGGTGATGCCGTTCCAACCGTCAAGAGAACCGCCGGACCCGCTGTGTTCAAGCCGAACCAAAACACCGTCCGCATCTGTCACCACCAGACAATGCCCGATTTCCCCTGCCACTGACGCAAGGCTCTGGAAGAAACCCTGCCGTCCGCCCGTCCGCTCTACGATTTGTTCGAGTCTGGGGGTAACTTCGGAAGTTTGCAGGCGAAGGATAGGCCGACCTGTGTCCGACAGCAGTTTATACTGCCGCGCGCATCGATCCCAGGACGCTGCAATCGCATCCTTCGGGTTCGAAGTTCCGAAACCTCCCATCCGTTCTCCTCCTGCTTTATATGCTATCGCCTGATCTCCCGATTGGTAAAGCTTTTTTAACTCCCGCTAGGTGCCAGCCAGTTCACGGATAGTTGCCATGACCTGTTCCACCTGACTCGGGTCGCGGGCCGCTGCGTGGGGCAGTGCAAAGCGGCCTGAATCGTTGTCGAAATAGTGGCCCGACGCCTCGGCAAATTCAGTGCACAGGGCGGCGCGGCGCAGAATATCCGCGCCGATCTCTAGGTCGTTGCCTGAGATGCCATAGGATTCCTTCACCATCTTTGAAGCCAGTAACGACCCCGGATTGACCGCAACAAAAACCGGCCCTTGAGGATGGGTTTTTGCCAGTTCCTGCGTCCAGATCGTCAGGGCCAGCTTGCTTTGCGCATAAGCGCTGGAATGGCCCAGCCCGACGGTTCCGCGCAGCGCCTCCACATCCACAGGGGCTTGCGCCGCCGAGGACAGGTTTACCACCCGTCCGTCTTTGGGAATAATCGGCAGCAGCCCTTGCGTCAGTATCCATGGTGCAATCGTGTTGACCATAAAACGCAGGTCCAGTCCGGTGTCGGTCCGTGTTTCGGGTGTTTTGAACACACCTGCGTTATTGACCAGCACGTCAAGGCGGTCATGTTTGGCAAGAACTGCCTTGATCAGGGTTTGAACCTCTTCCGGCCGGGAAAGGTCGGCGCGGTAGGTCTCGGGGTTGCCTCCAACCTGCTGTGCGGCAGCCTGCAGTTTATCAGTGCTGCGCCCGTGTAAAAGAAGGGTGTGCCCTTGGGCCGCCAAAGTCCGCGCGGTCAACAACCCGATCCCGTCGGTTGCGCCGGTGATAAGAATGATCTTGGTCACATGTTCTTCTCCTTTTGGTTCAAGGCGGCGCGTAGAGGCCGATGTCAGAACCGCACCAGCGTGCGGCTCTCGATGCTCTTGCGGATGGTGGTAACAGCGGGATCTTCGATCAGATCAAGCGCACTGTGCCCGACGGAAGGCCGTCCCGAATTGTCGTAAATGTTAAAGAAGGCCACTTCGTCAGGGGACATCCGCGACCGGTAGACCCATTCGTGGGCCGCACCCGCCGCCAGACCCATGATCTGCCCTGTGCGGTCAGGGTAGAGCAGATCAATTTCGATCCAGTCATTTGCGGCAACGCTGGAGGGGCGAACAAAGCCCAGAGGTGCAGAGTTGATAGGATTTTCAACGGGACGCCAGACATTGATAAATGCGTAATGGCCTGCTGCCCATTCGGCGGCTGCTTTTACACCCAAAATATCGACAATCCGTTTTTCCGCGCCTTCGGGACTGTAATCGCTGTGGACATTGCGGGCTGGCCGGCGTTCCGCGTCGGGATCGTCCGCGCGCACAGTGTGGTCAAAAACCACAACGTCTGTGGCATCTGTTTCCCGCTGCAAAAAAATCCGTCAGTTCGCTGTTATAGCGATCCTGCCAATTGCCGGTTTCAAAGTCTTCCACAGAGGTAGGGCTGCGGGCAAAATCAAAACCGTCTCTTGCAAAATCCACCGCTACACCGCTTTCGCGCTGATCCAGCACAGCGACTTCAGTGAGGGAGAGTTCAGGGGACACAAGGTTGCCAACTATGCCGCCTGCGTCAATTTCAAACGCTTGGCGGAACGGCTTGTGCACGTGATAGTTTACAGCTCCAATCTGAGACATCCTAAACTCCTTTTGTGAAAACATGTCCCCGATTACGGCAGGGGGCGATGTTTCAACGCTCGAACGCAATGCTGCGCTGTCTGAAAGAATATGATCTGCGGATTTCAGAGAAAACCGCTGATAATAGAGTTCACTTTATGAGTTTTCTATATAATGGGGGTGATCCCACAGATCTGCAAAAAGCTGACCGGAACTGTTGATCCGCCCCCTTGTTCTGCAGGCTGCCGTTTGTATCGGGGACGCCTGTCCCCGCATTGATGCTGAAACTTATGGCGCGGTGCTATTGCTTGCGGTTGAGAGCGCCTAAAATTTTTCGCGCGGCCTGTTCGGTGCCGCGGTTTTGCTGCATCTTTTCAGAGACTTTTTCCAGCTTCCGACCCATTGCGGTATCTGTGAGTGTCTCAATAATTGCCGACCGCAAGGAGTCAGCCGTCCAGTTCGCGCGGTTGATGTGCCTGCCTACCTTTACGGCTTCGGCCCGCTGCGCATTGTCGTGACCGTCCCAGCAATAAGGCAGGACCAGCGACGGCACCCCGTGAAAAAGGGCTTCACAAAAGGTGTTGTTGCCGCCGTGATGGATGACCAGATCTGCCTGTTCAATCACTGAAGGTTGGGGAAACCAGCCTCCCAGATGCACATTGTCGGGGACACGCTCGTATGCTTCGCCCATCGCGCCGACATTAACAAGAAACCGCGCTTGTATCCCCTCAAAGACGTCGATCATCCGTTTCATCATGCCGGTATCGACCGCTCCGAGAGATCCGAACCCGACATAGACCAGCGGCCCGTCGCTGAGAGGAAGGCGGGGCATCTCGAAATGGCTTTCGTGTCGTACACAGCCTTCAAGGAATACAAACCGGTCTTCGGGCAGGGGTGCCTTACGTTCGTAACGCACAACACTGGGGGCAAGAAGAAGATTGAGAACCGGCGAGTTCTCAAGAAACAACGGTGCTGGCAGGGGCGGCAGGCCCTGTTTCTTGCGAAAACTGTTGTACCGCCGGTGTACTGTCGCGGTGACGGTTTCATACGCCTTGGAATAAGCCGCCGTTTCGGCTTTGTTTTCCGGCGTCAGCCCTGACAGATAGGGGGGCACCGCCGCATCGGGAATTTCGGTTTCTGCGCAAGAGACAATCCTGATCCAGGGACATCCGGCCCGTGCAATTGCAGGAAACATAATGACGTTGTCCAGAACCACGGCATCAGGCCGGATCTGGGCAAGAAGCCTTGCAAGATCATCCTCTACCGCGATGGCCGTATCCACAATCGCCTTCCATGTAGGCTCTACATAGGTGCCCAGTTGCGCCAGAGGGTCAAGATTGAAATGGGGAACATGTGTGTTGGTGAAATCCTGCCAGTAATCTGCAATGGTTTCATCGCTGCTGGACGGGCTTTCGGGCAGGTGAAATTCCTTGAAGCCGTATTCTGCAAACACGCCGGTAAACCCCGGATGGCAAATAAAGACCGGCGTTGCCCCCAGTTTTTGCAACTCCTGCGCGATGCCAACACAGTTCAGCGCAGCGCCAAAACTGGCCTCCGGAAAGAAGGCGATCTCTGGTGAAGCTCTCATGGGCGCGGTCCTTTCGCCAGCGGGGGAATGCCACGGTTCGCTGCCTGTGGCTTGCGAATACGCGACCGTCTTAAATGCACGACAATCTGGTCGGCCGCCAGTTCGAATTGCTTGCGTTCCAGACTGTCAAGAATTTCCAGATGTTCGATCATGGCCTGACGCAGGCGGAATTCCGGACTGGGTGCGATCTTCTGGGAGGCCTGACGCAAACGGTGATGCGCTGTCAGGCTGCCGCGCAGGAAACGGTTTCCCGAACATTCGGCCACCAGCGTATGAAACTCTATATCTATGCGCCGGAAACCGGCAGGTGTGACCCCGCCCTGAGGCGTGTTGAGAAAGCTGGTCATTTGTTCGCGCAACAGCCCCGCGCGCTGGGAATCGAGCACGAAATCGGGGGCAAGAATGGCCTGCCGTTCCATCGTAATACGAAAGTCGAGGCTTTCTTCTATGGCATCGGTTGAGTCAATCATCGGCTGGAATGCCCACGCCCGACCGGGTAATTGCCGCACGAGTCCGTCGTTTGATAGTATTTTTAGCGCATTTAGTACAGCAGTGCGGGGCGCTTTATACCGGCGCATCAACGCGCTTGCGGATTGCACGGCGCCGATCCGGCGCTCTGCGCGGTCCGACAGGATTTGATGTGCTATGGAATGTTCGGCATCTTCCAGCGCGCGGATTGTCATGCTGACATCTTCGGCGGAATCCAGCGCCAGAAAATACCCTTCATCCGCCCGCCATTCCAGAATATCCCTTTCTTCCAATAGCCTAAATGCTGATCTAATGGGGGTTCTGGACACGCCGCAGGCATCCGAGAAGCTTTGCTCGGGCAGGTGATCGCCCTTGCGCAACCCCTGATCCAGCGCCACGCTCAGGATTTTCTGGGCGAGGGTCAGGTGGTTTTGTCTGACTTTTTTGCGTGGCTCTGGCATTCGGACCGGGCACTTCCTGTTGTGATACCTGTGGGTTTCAGGTGTTTGAGAAAAAGAACATCTAATACAGTTTGACGTACTTTCTATCGTCTTAATACAGTGTTTGGCAGAGACCGGCAACAACCGTGATGCAGCAGTAGTGCTTCGGGCAATACCAAAGCCGGCAAGGATACCAACAGAACCCATAAGGGAGTATAAAGATGATTAAGGACTTCACCCTCCGCGGCATTGCCGTAACCGCGGGACTTGCCGCAAGCGCCGGAATGCTGTCGGCGGAACCGCTGGTTGTGTCGAACTGGGACGGCTATATGGCCCCTGACGCAATCGACGCCTTTAACAAAGCCACCAACAACGAGGCCGAGCTGGTCCTGCACGGGACCAACGAAGAAATCATGGGCAAGCTGATCGCGTCTAAGGGCAAAGGCTATGACGTGGTGTTTGTCTCTTCCCCCTTTGCCGAGGCGCTGAACAATCTGGGGCTGGCAGAGACACTGGACCATTCCAAAATTCCCAACATCAAGAATCTTTATCCCGAAGCGATGGAACTGAGCCACGATACCGGCAACACGTTTTCCATTCCCTACGCTTGGGGAACAACGGGGCTGTGTTACCGCTCTGATCTGGTGGAGGGCACGCCGGACAGCTGGATGGACCTGCTGGCACCAAACGATGATCTGAAGGGCAAGACCACCATGCTTGCCACGGACCGCTGGCTGTTGGGCGCGGCGATGCTGGCCAAAGGCTATTCTGTCAACACGACCGACGACGCGGAACTGGCTGCGGTGCGCGACCAGTTGATCGAAACCAAATCCACGTTGCTGGCCTATGACGATACCACTTTCTACGCGAAACTGGTGTCGGGCGAGGCGGAAATGGTTCATGCGTGGGACGGCTGGTGCAATTATGGCATCGCGGAAAATGCCGACATCAAATACACCATTCCAAAAGAAGGCTCGGACCTTTGGGCGGATACGATGGTGATCCTGAAAAACTCCGAACACAAGGATGCAGCTTACGCCTTTGTGAACTTCATCCTTGCGCCGGAAAACCACGGTTGGGCGGCAGAGAACATCCTTTACAAAGTGCCCAACAAACCGGCGATGGACACCCTGTCCGAGGAGTTTATCGCCCAGTTCCCCAATATGGGCATGGCACCGGACGAGCTGATGGCGTTCGAGCAACTGCGCGATGTGGGGGAATCCCAACGCGCCTATTCGCGCATCGTCTCCGAGATCAAAGCCAGCAACTGAACCCGCAGCACTCCGGCGTTTCGGCGCCGGAGTGCAAACAGATTTTTAACGGAGGGGCCATGCATTGGCGCATCGCCCCTCAAATACAGGCCCGCCGGATGATCGACCGCAAACCGCTTTACCTGATGACGCCCGCGCTGGCGTGGCTGACGGCCTTTATGGTCGCGCCCTGCCTGATGATCCTTGCGTTGGCCTTTTTCCAGCGCGGGATCTACGGGGGTATCGATTACACCTTTACGCTGGAAAACATCGCGCTGGTGTTTGATCCGCTGTACGCGAATATCTTTCTGAAATCCGCCTTCATCGCAGGGCTGTCCGCCACCATTGCGGTCGTGATCGGTTACGCCGCCGCCTTTGCGATTACCGCAGCACCGGCCAAGCGGCAGGCCATGTTGCTGTTTTTTGCGGTGCTGCCCTTCTGGTCGAACTATCTGGTGCGCACCTATGCGTGGATCGTCATGCTGAACCGCGAGGGACTGATCGCGGGCGCGGCCCAGTGGCTGGGCTATGACGGGGAACTGCCCAAGATGCTTTACACCGAAACGGCGGTGGTGATCGGGCTGGTTTATAACTATCTGCCCTTTGTCATTCTGGCCTGTTATGCGCCCTTGTCGCGGCTTAACCCTGAAATTGCAGAAGCTTCCCGCGATCTCGGGGGCAACGGCTGGACCACCTTCCGCCGCGTGATCCTGCCAATGACGGTTCCGGGCATCGCGACGGGGTTTGTCTTTGTGTTCGTCCTGTCCATTGGCAACTTTGTGACCCCTGCCTTGCTGGGCGGCGGGCAGTTCCAGATGATCGGCAATCTTGTTTATGCCCAGTTCCTGACAGCGAACGACTGGCCCTTTGGTGCCGCCCTGTCGATGTTCCTGATTGCAATCATGATGGGGCTTTTGACCTTGCAAACCTACGCAAGCGAGCGGGCCTCGGGCGCAAGGCGGGAGGAATAACATGCGCAGTATCGCAAATCCCCGCCTGATGCTCATGATCCTCTCTGCGGTCTTTGCATTCCTCTACATCCCGATTTCGGTGCTGTTTGCCCTGTCCTTCAACGAAGGCGGCCTGCCCACCGCATGGACCGGATTTTCGGTGAAATGGTATGGCGCGCTGTTTCGCAACAGCGACATCATGGGGGCGGCGCTGAATACGCTGGTCGTTGCGGTGATTTCCACCGCTCTGGCTACGATCCTTGGGACGTTGCTGGCGGTCGGGGTTGAAATCCGCCGGCGCAAAGGCCGCTTTCTTGAAACCATCATTTTTGCGCCGATGATCATTCCCGACATCGTTCTGGCCATCGCGCTGCTGAGCTTCTTTTCCCTGCTGAACGTGACACTGGGCCTGCATACCGTGATCCTGAGCCATGTGGTCTTTAATCTTGCCTTTGTCTGTTCGGTGGTACGGTCGCGTTTGAAAACCTTTGACTGGTCCGTTGTCGAAGCCTCTACCGATCTGGGTGCGCCGATGGTTGTGACGCTGTGGCGGGTGGTTCTGCCGGTGATGATGCCTGCGGTGATTGCCGGTGCGCTGCTGGCGTTTACCCTGTCACTGGACGAATTTATCATCGCCTTCTTTACCGCCGGAGCGGGGCGGGATTCCATCACACTGCCGATGCAGATCTTTGCGATGATCCGCTTTGGCGTCACCCCTGAAATCAATGCGCTTGCAGCCATTGTAATGACGCTCTCCGTTGTCATTCTGGCCCTCTCGCAACGCCTGAACCGTGGAGGCCTTCCGGGACAATGACCCAGCCCTTGCTTACAATTCGAAATGTCCGGAAGAACTTCGGTTCTGTTAAGGCAATCGACGGGATTGACCTTGATATTCACGAGAACGAGTTCTTTGCCCTTCTCGGGGCCTCGGGCAGCGGCAAGACAACACTTTTGCGGATGCTCGCGGGGTTCGAACTGCCCGACGATGGCGAGGTTATTCTTGATGGCAAGGATGTCAGTCAGGTGCCCCCGAACCATCGACCTGTGAACCTGATGTTCCAGTCCTACGCCCTGTTCCCGAACATGAGCGTCGCGCGCAATATCGCCTACGGGCTGGAGATGGAAAAGCTGCCTAAAGCGGAAATCCGGTCCCGTGTGGACGAGATTCTAGAGGTGATCCAGCTGTCCCATCTGGCAAACCGCAAGCCGGACCAGCTCTCTGGCGGGCAGCGGCAGCGGGTTGCTCTGGCCCGCGCGCTGGTCAAACGGCCCCGTTTGTTGCTGCTGGATGAACCGCTCGGTGCGCTTGACAAAAAGCTGCGGGGCGAAATGCAACTGGAGCTGAAACGGATTCAGAACGAATTCGGCATCACCTTTATTATCGTCACCCACGATCAGGAAGAGGCGCTGGTTATGGCGGATCGTGTGGCGATCCTGAAGGATGGCCGATTGTTGCAGTCAGGCACACCGCAAGAGATCTACGAACACCCCGAAAGCCGCTTTGCCGCAGATTTCATCGGGGTGATGAATTTCTTCCCCGTGACGCAAGAAAGCGGTCATTTGCGGGCGCAGGACGGCAGCACGATTACCGCGAACACCCCGTTAGAAAGTGCTGCGCGCGGCGTTGCGGCGGTGCGCCCCGAACGGTTGCATATCGGCGGCAACGACAGGGATAATTCGATATCCGGAACCGTCAGCGCCATCGCCTATCACGGGCTGGATTTGCAGGTTCACCTGAAAACGCCCGCATCCCCCGATCCCGTCCTGATCCGCCTGACCGCCGATGTCGCGGAACGGGCGCCGATTGGCGTCGGGGACAGTCTGACAGTGCATTGGGCGGCGAAAGACACCCGCGTTTTTGCCGTCTGAACACATTCGCGCGCCGCGGGAGGCGGCGCAGATTTACAACAAGGAGACAAGATATGACCCAGAAAACCTTTGCTTTTTTCCCCGAGGCCGCCTTTGGCCCCGCGCTAAACTCGGTCGGTATCGCCCAAGCGGTAGAGCGGAAGGGCCACAAGGCGGTCTTTCTGTCCGATCCGGGCTTTGTCGATGTCTATAAGGATTACGGATTCGAAGCCCATCCGGTAAACCTGAGCGAACCCATGCCCCCCGAACAGATGGCGAAGTTCTGGGAGGATTTTATCAACAGTCATATCCCGAACTTTCGCAAGGCCCCAATCGACCAGCTCGATAATTATGTAAAGGAATGCTGGGAAGCGATCGTGGACAGTGCGAAATGGGCCGAAAAAGACCTGCCGGGCATCCTTGCGGAAATCAAACCGGATGTGATTGCAGTGGATAACGTGATCCTGTTTCCCGCCATCAAACAGTTCGGCGTGCCTTGGGTGCGCATCATTTCCTGTTCCGAAAACGAGATCGAAGACGAACTGATCCCGCCCCATCTGTCGGGCATGTCCGTCAATGACAAGGCCGGCCACGCAGCATTTCGCGACAGGTTTCACGAGGTCATCAAACCGATCCACGACGATTTTAACGAATTTCTGAAAACCACCAATGAGGCACCCTATGAAACCGGCGAGTTCTTTGAGGCATCCCCCCATCTGAACCTGCTGCTGTACCCCGAGCAGGTGAAATACGAACGGGCCGAACCGCTTGACCCAAAGCGTTTTCAATATCTTGAGGGCTGTGTGCGGCAGGATAAGGACTACGAAATCCCGACGTTCAAAAAGAACAACGACGGCCCGCTGCTCTATGTGTCTTTCGGCTCTCTTGGTGCGGGGGATACGGATCTGTTGAAACGGATTATCGACCTGCTGGCCACCACGCGCTATCGCGCTTTGGTGAATGTGGGGGATTACGAAAGTGAATATTCCGACATTCCCGACAATATCATCATTGGCAGCTGGTTCCCCCAACCTTCGGTCATTCCGCAGGTCGATGCGGTGATACATCACGGCGGCAACAATTCATTCACGGAATGCCTGTATTTCGGAAAACCCGCGATCATCATGCCCTATGTCTGGGATGGCCATGACAACGCCATGCGGGTTGAAGAAACCGGCCACGGCTTCCGCTCCGACCGCTATGACTGGACCGACGCCGAGATGATCGAAAAGATCGAGGCCTGTCTGAACGACAAGGACATTGCCGCACGGCTGCAAAAGACCTCGGCGCATATGCAATCGCAGAACGGTCAGGAAAAAGCGGCCAAGCTGCTTGTCGGTCTGGTTGAGGATTGACCGTGACAGATCTCAAATCCTCAGCCCCCCATATCCACGGGGCGACAACCTATGACGACCTGCTCGACTGGGGGCCACAGCCCGACATGATTGAAGGACAGTCCCATTCTACCGGAAAACTTTTGCACAAGGGGCCGGACAATTCGCCGGAAACCGGCATCTGGGTCTGCACCCCTGGCACATGGAAAATTTCGGTGCCCCGCGACGAGTTCTGCCATTTCGTGGCAGGGCGGGTCACCTACCGGCGCAAGGACTCCGACGAGGTGATAGAGGTGGGGCCGGGCACCTGTGTCCTGTTTCCCGCCGGTTGGGAAGGCACCGCCGAAATCACCGAAACCCTGCGCAATATCTACATGCTTGTGTGAAAGGACAAACCGATGAAAGCACCTGTAATGAACAACCCGCTGGACGTGACCGATCTGGCAGACTGGGGCATCATCCCGACGATGATCGAGGGCGAAAGCCATGTGTCGGGGAAGGTTCTGCACAAGGGACCGGACGGGCAGAGCGAATGCGGCCTTTGGATCTGCACCCCCGGCAAGTGGGAATGCCACGTCACCAGCGACGAATTCTGCCACTTTCTGGAGGGGCGCTGCACCTATGTGCATGAATCCGGCGATGTGATCGAAGTCACCCCTGACACCGCAGCCTTCTTTCCGAAAGACTGGAAAGGGGTCTGCACCGTCCATGAGACCATCAAAAAGGTCTATATGATCCGATGAACCAGCCCGTGCGATCAGCGGTTCCGATCCTTCCGGCCTCTGCGGCGCTTCTGGCGGCACAGGGGCAGGGCGGGGCGCATCTGACGGCCTTTGCCTCGGACGCTTCACCGCGCCGGTATTTCCGGCTGGAGGGGCAGGGTCTGATCCTGATGGAAGATCCCGCCGATCCGGTCGGGTTTACCGCCTACCTGCGGCTGTCAGCGCATCTGAACAGGCTTGGCCTGTCTGCCCCGCGTGTGATTGCAGCAGCGCAGGAGCAGGGCGTGGCGCTGATCGAGGATTTTTGCGACGGGACCTATTCCAACCTGTTGGCACAGGGACAGGACGAAACCGCGCTTTACGAACTGGCAGTGGATGCGCTGTTGCACCTGCACCATGACATCCGCGCCGCACAGGTGGACCAGCCGGATTATGATCCGGATGTTTTTCTGAATGAACTGGACCTGTTTACAGACTGGTTCGCCCCCGCTGTCCTACCGGATTTAAAGGTGGCCGAGTTCCGCTCAAAGTGGCGCCTCTTATGGCAGGCGGCGCTTGCCCCGCTTGCGGGTCACAGGCACACGCTGGTGCTGCGGGATTTCCATGTGGATAATCTGATGCTCATTGCGGGGCGAAACGGCATTGCCCGTTGCGGGGTGCTGGATTTTCAGGACGCTTTGATCGGGCCTTGCGAATATGATCTGGTTTCGCTGTTACAGGACGCCAGACGCGATCTTCGGGCCGGTTTGGAAGGCGAAATGCTCAAGCGGTATATTGCCAGCGTACCGGAATTTCTGGGCGGCGGGGATGCGATCCGGCGCCGTTATCACCTGCTGGGCGCGCAAAGGCACGCCCGCATTCTCGGCGTTTTTGTGCGGCTCTGCCAGCGCGATGCCAAACCCCGCTATCTGCAATTCCTGCCCCGCGTACTGGCGCAGTTCCAGACCGCGCTGAGCGCCGCCAAGCTGACCGACATCGAAACTTTGCTGGATCAAACCCTTGGCGACTGGCGCAGCAACGCCGCCAAACTCCACACCCGTCTCAAACCTTAAAAAGAAGTCCCGCCATGTCTGATGTGACCAAACCCTGTTTTTATCTTGTCCCCGAATTTCACACCGCAACGGGGCCGGCCTGTGATGTCACCGACCCGGCAACGTTGGAACGGGTCGGGCAGCGGGCGGTAGTCTCGGGAGCGGAACTGGAAACAGTGTTAGACCGCGTGAATACGGCGCAAAAGCTCTGGGCGCAGACCGATGCCAAGACCCGCGCGGCGCGGCTGCACCAGCTGGCCAACCGGATTGAAACCCACGACATGACCGATTGTGCCATCCTGATGAGCCGCGAGATGGGCAAACCCTATCCCGAAGCCATCGGAGAGGTCGCCAATTGTGCGCCGATCTTTCGTTACTACGCGGAAATGGCCCGTGACGAGGCGGGGAAAGTGGCGGGCACAACGCAAATCGGCTCTCTCCAGTTTGCGCGATACGAACCCTTGGGGGT
Organism: Paracoccaceae bacterium; assembly: GCA_018223125.1. Taxonomy (GTDB): domain Bacteria; phylum Pseudomonadota; class Alphaproteobacteria; order Rhodobacterales; family Rhodobacteraceae; genus Amylibacter. Next base: position 123,125 of record JAAEZA010000003.1, read on the forward strand.
GTCGGCCCATATCATGCCGTTCAACTTTCCGATCCTGCTGATGTGCTGGACGGTTGCCGCATCTCTGGCGGCGGGCAACGGGGCGGTGATCAAACCGGCCGAGGCGACCACCCTTTCTACGCTGGAATTTATGAAAGTGTTCAGCGACATGCCCCAAGACCTGATCGCCTGTGTGCCCGGCGATGCCAGTGTTGGGCGTGCCTTGGTCGACAGCTCCAAAACCCATGCAGTGGCCTTTACCGGATCGGTCAGGGCAGGGCAGGCGGTGGCCGAAGCAGCGGCGCGGCGCCTGAAACCCGCCGTCATAGAGGCTGGAGGATCAGACCCGATGATCATCTCTGCCCATGCCCCGATCGACATTGCCGCTGCTGGTGCCGTGACGGGGGCGTTTCATATGTCCGGACAGGTCTGCACCTCAACCGAGCGGATGTATGTGGTGGATGCTGTGCATGATGCCTTTGTCGCAGCCTTCAAGGCGGAAACGGAGCGTCTGCGCATTGGTAACGGCTTGGAGCGGTCCGAAATCGGCCCACTGGTGAGCGAGGCCGCACGGGACAAGGTCGCCCGTCTGGTAAAGGACGCTGTGGCAAAAGGGGCAAAGGTGGAAACCGGCGGGCGGGTTCCGGCGGATCAGGACACAGGCTGGTTCTATGAACCTACCATCCTGACCAATTGCACCCCTGACATGGACATCCTGCAACAAGAGGTCTTCGGCCCAGTGGTCAGCCTTGTGCGCGTGCCGGACTTTGAAACCGCCATTGCCATGGCGAACGACAGTGAATTCGGCTTGGGCGCGTCGGTGTTCACCACCGATCTGGCCGAGGCCCATGATGCCTATGAAAAGCTGGAGGCGGGCATGGTCTGGATCAACAACCCGATGATCGACAATGATGCGCTGCCCTTTGGCGGCTGGAAGAACTCCGGCATCGGGCGGGAACTGGGGCGCATGGGGCTTGATACCTTCCGGCGCACGAAGATGGTGATTATGGATCATAAACCCCAGCGCCATGACTGGTGGTATCCCTATGAAGATGACTGGTTTCTGGACGCGGGCGGACGCAAGCACGTTTGACGGAGGCAAAGCCATGAGCACCCGCTTCCGGTATGAGAGCGCCAGACCCGATCCGTTCTGGACCCAGACAGTTCCAACGCCCTTCAGGGCAATGTCGTTGAAACAGGATGTCGCCTGCGACCTTGCCA
>JAAEZA010000004.1 GCA_018223125.1 Paracoccaceae bacterium
AGGCAAAGCCCCCGGCCGGACATGGTGATTATGCCATCGCTATAACAGGCAGGTCTTAATCAGAACAGACCTTCGATCTGTCCGGCTTCGTTCAGGTGGATATTCTCCGCGCTGGGGACACGGGGCAGGCCCGGCATCGTCATGATTTCACCGCAGACCACTACCACAAAACCCGCGCCCGCGCTTAGCCGCACTTCACGCACCGGCACCGAATGCCCTGTGGGTGCCCCGCGCAGGTTCGGATCTGTCGAGAAGGAATATTGCGTTTTCGCCATACAAACCGGCAGGTTTCCATAGCCCTGTTCTTCCCACAACCGCAGTTGATCACGGATTTTCTTGTCCGCAAGCACCTCATCTGCGCGGTAAATCCGCTTGGCGATGGTCTCGATTTTTTCGAACAGGGGCATTTCGTCACCGTAAAGCGGCGCGAATTGGGATGCACCGCTTTCGGCAATTTCCGCCACGCGGGTTGCCAGCGCCTCGGAACCTTTGGAGCCGAATTCCCAATGTTGGGACACAATCGCCTCAGAGCCTTGCGCAGCTACGTAATCCTTCACCGCCTGAACCTCGGCTTCCGTGTCGGTGACAAAATGGTTAATCGCCACAACCACAGGCACACCGAAACCTTTCAGGTTGCTGATATGACGGCCGAGGTTCGGACAGCCCGCCTTGACGGCATCCACGTTTTCCGCGCCAAGATCGGCTTTGGCCACGCCGCCGTTCATCTTCATGGCACGTACCGTGGCCACCAGCACAACACAATCCGGCGCCAGCCCCGCCTTGCGGCATTTGATGTTCAGGAATTTTTCCGCCCCGAGGTCCGCCCCGAAACCGGCTTCCGTTACAACGAAGTCCGCCAGCTTCAGCGCCGTTGTCGTCGCCATGACAGAGTTACAGCCATGCGCGATATTTGCAAAAGGACCGCCATGCACAAAGGCCGGATTGTTTTCCAGTGTCTGCACCAGATTGGGCTGCATCGCGTCTTTCAGCAGGACTGTCATCGCCCCGTCTGCCTTGATATCGCGGCAGTAGACAGGGGTACGGTCACGGCGGTAGGCCACGATCATATTGCCCAGACGCTCTTGCAGGTCGGACAGATTGCGTGCCAGACACAGGATTGCCATCACTTCGGAGGCGACCGTGATGTCAAAACCCGCTTCGCGGGGGAAGCCGTTCGCAACACCCCCCAAAGAGGCGGTAATCTGGCGCAAGGCACGGTCGTTCATATCCACAACGCGGCGCCAGACCACACGACGGACGTCAATTTCAAGATCGTTGCCCCAGTAGATATGGTTATCGATCATAGCGGACAGCAGGGAATGGGCAGAGGTGATCGCGTGGAAGTCTCCTGTAAAGTGCAGGTTCATGTCTTCCATTGGCACGATTTGGGCATAACCGCCGCCCGCAGCGCCGCCTTTCATGCCGAAGTTCGGCCCGAGGGAGGCCTCGCGGATGCAAACACAGGCGTTTTTGCCGATCCGGTTCAGACCGTCGCCCAGACCGACGGTTGTTGTGGTTTTACCTTCGCCTGCCGGTGTCGGGTTAATGGCTGTTACCAGCACCAGCTTGCCGTCTTTGCGGTCTTGCACGGAATCGATAAAGGATTGGCTGACCTTGGCTTTGTCATGGCCGAACGGCAGCAAGTCATCCGTGCCGATACCCAATTTCGCGCCGATCTCCTGGATCGGTAGTTTCGACGCCTCCCGCGCGATTTCGATGTCGGTCTTATAAGCCATTTTCACTCTTCCCTGTGTCTGGTGGTCTTGTAGTGTCACATCGGTAATTAATGCCGAAAAACACGCCCTCTAACCCAGAGCAAATACGACACAATCCAATCCGTAATCGCCGCCTGTGTTGATTCACGCTGACCCAGGGGCAGTTTTAATGCCTTCCACACTGTGTCAGGCCTCCGGCGCCCATTGGCGCTGGTCAGGAATGTGCAGGGTAAAGCGGTCCCCGACCCGCAGTACGCCTTCCCGCTCCACCCAGGCCGTCACGCCGCGCCGGTTCGTGGCCGCTGTCTTGAACAGTTTGCCTTTTCCCGGATGGCGCGGTTCCACCTCTTCTTTTCCGGGAAAAATGCAGGGACGGTTCTCCATATCCACAACAAGCGTTGTGCCCTCTTCGGTTTGCAGGCGGGATGACGGAGGGATAAATGTGAAATCCCGAAGGCCGCGCACCATGATGCTGGCCCCGAGCCATGCCGGATCAATGCTATCCAGTCCGATTTCTGCAGCAATCAGATCGAGTTCTTCGGCACTGACGATGGAAAACTGGCGTGCATTGCGGATTTCCGTGCCTCTTGGATGCTGGGACAAAACGCGGGAGCAAGACGGACGGGTTAGCCCCGCATGGCATTCGCCTTCGACGCCTGCGAAACTGGCAAATACATCGCTCTGGGAATCCGAGGCCAGAGCCGCTTCACGGTCCGGCACCACGCCAAGGTAGACGATCTCACAGCTGTAGGTCGTGGGTTTCAATGCCGGCATCGGGCTACTTCCTCAAAATTCTGTTACGGGTCCACACCCTCCGGCGTGGTTTGTGGCAAGTTAGACCCCAGACCGGACCAAAAGAAAAGACCCGCGCGAAGCGCGGGCCTTTTACAGGATCAATATCGGTGCTTACTGAAACGAAGGGTTCGTTACACCGGATCGGGTTCCATATCCCCTTTGGGTGTGTTCTTCGGCTTCTTCGTTTTCGGAACAGCCGCCACACTAGGGGAGTTTCCACCGGTGTCTGTGTCATCGTCATCATCCGAACCGCGGTTCAACGGTTCGCCAGCGATGACTTTCTTGATTTCAGCCCCGGTGAGGGTTTCGTATTCCAAGAGACCTTGCGCCATGTTTTCCAACTGGTCCGCATGTTCTGTCAGGATCTGCTTGGCCCGTTCATAGCCTTCGTCCACCAGCTTGCGGACTTCGGCGTCGATGATTTCCTGTGTGTCAGGGCCAGCGTTTACACCGCCGCCCTGCGGGCCGAGATAAGTGTCCTGACGGTTCGCATAGTCGATATTGCCAAGCTTGTCAGACATGCCGAACTGCGTAACCATCGCCCGCGCAATCCGCGTGACCTGCTGAATATCAGAAGATGCACCGGAGGTCACATTCTCTTCGCCAAAGATCAGTTCTTCTGCAACCTTGCCGCCCATCGCCATCGCAATCTGCGACTTGTATTTGGTCTTGGTCACGGACAACTGATCCCGTTCCGGCAGGGACAATACCAGACCCAGCGCACGGCCGCGCGGGATGATTGTCGCTTTGTGGATCGGATCGTGCTGGGGCACATTCAGACCGACAATAGCATGCCCTGCTTCGTGATAGGCGGTCAGCTTTTTCTCATCCTCGGACATCACCATTGAGCGGCGCTCAGCACCCATCATGACCTTGTCTTTGGCGTTTTCGAAATCTTCCATCGTCAGATAGCGTTTGCCACTGCGGGCCGCCATAAGCGCGGATTCGTTCACAAGGTTCGCCAGATCCGCACCGGAAAATCCGGGTGTACCACGAGCGATGATGCGAAGATCCACATCCGGCCCGAGCGGGGTCTTGCGGGCGTGAACCTCAAGAATTTTCTTGCGGCCGTTGATATCCGGATTGGGCACCTGAACCTGACGGTCAAACCGGCCCGGACGCAGCAGCGCAGGGTCCAGAACATCGGGGCGGTTGGTTGCCGCCAGAAGGATCACACCTTCGTTGGCCTCAAACCCGTCCATTTCAACCAGCAACTGGTTCAGTGTTTGCTCGCGCTCGTCATTGCCGCCGCCGTAACCGGCGCCACGGTGGCGACCGACCGCATCAATTTCGTCGATGAACACGATACAGGGCGCGTTTTTCTTGGCCTGTTCGAACATATCGCGGACACGGGAAGCCCCCACACCCACAAACATCTCAACAAAGTCGGAACCGGAAATGGTGAAGAAAGGCACGCCCGCCTCCCCTGCGATGGCACGGGCCAGAAGGGTCTTACCAGTACCCGGAGGACCAACAAGCAGCGCGCCTTTGGGAATCTTACCACCAAGGCGGCTGAATTTTTGCGGATCGCGCAGGAATTCCACAATCTCTTCCAGTTCGTCTTTGGCTTCGTCGATGCCGGCCACATCGTCAAAAGTGATACGCCCGTGACGTTCATTCAACAGTTTTGCCTTGGACTTCCCGAAACCCATTGCGCCGCCACGTCCGCCGCCTTGCATCCGGTTCATGAAGAAGATCCAGACCCCGATCAGCACCAGAAACGGCAGCCACAAAGACATCGCAGAAAGGAAACCGGATTGTTCCTGCGCCTTGACGTTCACATTCACGCCCGCGTCGATCATCTGATCGGTCAGCTTGTCGGATTCCATCGCCGCGCGGGGCTGGATCGTCTGGAAGCGGGAACCGTCCTTGTTCACGATAGTGATCAATTCACCATCCATCTGAACTTCGGACACATTCCCCTTTTCAACAGACTGGATAAATTCGGAATAAGTGATCTGATTCTCGTTGCCAGCGCTTTGTCCGTTGCTGAACATGTTGAAGAGGGCAACGATCAGCAGAAACAGCACGACCCAAAAAGCCAGATTTTTGGTATTTCCCAAGGCGGTTCTCCTTAAGGCACTTTACGTGCCGAGTATTTAATAAAGTGTTACGGGAAACATATGTTTCCGAAGCCTGTTTTCAATGCGTCACAATGGTTGCATAAAAACTTTCTGTTCCATTCCGCAGCCAACACTTGCAGTCAGGGTTATTATCGACAAAGGGCGCCGACTTCAATTCGTTATTATACCATAAAGACGGAGAGGCGAGGATAGCATTTCTGCTTTCGGCAGTTTCACGCCAGTCCGGCCGCTGGATTATCCCGTCCTTCCCCAAAGGGCGCCACACTCCGCTGGTTGGCTCACACTTGAAGCGCCCGTCAAACACACAGGTTTCCCCATGGCTTGCCGGGATCGCAGCAATCTCTCGCGTGATTTCGCTCCCTCCGGCTCCGAACGGCGCGATAAGGCAGCCCGACAAGCTGTGCGACCGGCGTTCCAGACAGGCTGTCAAAGCCCGCTTCAACGCCTTGAAACGGGGACGGTACGGCGCGCCGGACACCCAGCGCAGACAGTGGGCAAGGATGCGGAACCGGATTTCTTGGGGCTCATTCGCAAGGGCTTCGGTATCGAGCCGGACCGAGCCAATTGCACGTGGGGTCGCGATACGCAGCAGGGCAGCTTTGCTTGCCGTTTCCAATGCAGAGCGGGCCGGTTGCAGACGGGTCGCAGTATCCGCCAGAACCTCGACGCCCAACCCCAGTTCCTCCAGAAATGTCAGCGCGTTGCGCATTTTCACCCGATCAAACCGGATGTCCTCGTTGCTCGGATCTTCCACCCAGCCGAGATGCCGCTCCTGCAGGACTTCGCGCAAGGCCTCCCGTCGCAGCTCCAGCACGGGCCGCACCCACAAGACTCCGTCTTTCATCCTTTGCGGCAGGATGCCCGACAATCCGTCCACACCACTGCCCCGCTTCAGACGCAACAACAGGGTTTCTGCCTGATCGTCTTTCGTATGCCCCGTCGCGACAGCCGTGATCCCCTTCCGGCGCGCCCAGTCTGCAATCAGCCGCTGGCGCGCCTGTCGCGCATTATCCTGCAAGTTGCCCCGTTCGGGATGATCCTGCCACACGAGCGTTTCATGGGGAATGCCATGACCGGCGCATAATTGCGCCACAGACAGGGCTTCCGCATCAGAGCCGTCTCGCAAGCCGTGGTCCACTGTCACCGCAGAAATGTTTCGGCCTGCCTGATCCGCCCAATCTACCATCAGGACAAGCAGGGCGAGCGAATCGCCGCCACCCGAAACAGCCACCCCAAGCGGCCCTTCCGGCACTGTTTTCATGAACTGGTGAAACGCTTGCGTCATAGCTTGCGCCGAAGGGTCAGGAACACCCTATGGCGCTGCGGCTGGCCTGCGCTTCCCCGAGAATTGCAGCCGCCGGATAGCGGACCGGCAGTTCTGCCAGCATCAGACAAGCCTCTTCCTGCTGCCCCAGTTCCTTCAGGCTCAGCCCCAGCCGGTACAATGCCTCCGGCGCTTTGGTGCCTTGCGGGGCGCCGCTGAAGCTTTCAAGAAAACTGCGCGCGGCACCGTCCCAGTTGTTTTGCGCAGCCAGGGCCGCGCCCTTCCAGTAATAGGCTTCGCCGGTCAGCGGTCCGCCCGGAAAGTTGGAAATCAGAGTGTCAAACTGGGCTGCTGCACTGGCATAGTCCTGCGCTTCATATGCCGCCATGGCCCGCTGGAAGGTATTCTGTTCTGTACTTGTGGTGCTGCCGGTTCCGCCGGTCTGCCCCCCGTCACCGGTTGGAACCGGCGCACGCGGACGGGTCGTTACCTTTCCCCCCAGAGGCGCCGTCCGGTCCAGTGCAGACACATCACAGTTCGGCTCCAGTTCGCACAAACGGAATTCAAGGTCACCGATCCGGTTGGTACCGTCGCTGACGATACTTTCGATCCAGAACTGTTTCTCCTCGATCGCCCCCGTCAGACGCCGCATTTCGGCCTCCAGCGCATCAATCCGCTGAAGCGCGGGGGCATTGCTGTTGCTTTGGGCCGCGGCACCGGTGGTAGAGAGTTCCCGCTTCATGGAAACAAGATCCGCGTAAAGAAACTCCAGTTCCTGCCGGATATCGGCCAGCGTTTCGCCATTCTGCGCTTGCGCGCCCAGTGGCGTCAGAACCGCCGCTACCAAGATTGCCCGCAAAATCCGCATCTTCAATGTTCCCCAAATACTCATAAGAGCGCCGCTTGCAGCCCGTGCAAACGGCGCCGGTCACAGGTGTCAGCTTGTCAGTCCCGTCGCCACCAGCGTCACAGCGCGGCGGTTTTTGGACCAGCATTCTTCGTTCGAGCAGATCGCCAGCGGCCGTTCCTTGCCGTAGGTCACGGTGTCGATCCGGCTGGCCGCAACACCACGGGTGACCAGATAGTCCCGTACGGAGTTTGCCCGACGCGCCCCGAGCGCAAGGTTGTATTCCCGTGTGCCGGTCTCATCCGCATGGCCTTCGATCGTGATCGAGTAGCTGCTGTTCTGTTGCAGCCAGTTTGCCTGCGCATCCAGTGTCTGCATCGCCACCGGCGTCAGCGTGTGCTGGTCCACAAGAAACAGGACCCGATCACCGATGGTCTGGTTGAAATAGGCCACAGAGGCAGGATCGTTCACGCCTCCGACGCCACTGCCGTTGGCATTTGCACCGGCGTATCCGGTGTCACCGCCTGTTTTGGGGCGCATATCACAAGCCGCCAGAGCGGTCACACAGGCCAGCATCAGGCCGATTTTCGTCATTTTCATCTGCTCATCCTTTCGTTCAACAGCGTCTCGGGCGCTTTGGAACTGCGTTAAATTCACTGCATCTATAGCAGTTCTTCTACCTTATGGGAAACGCCGTGTCACCTACTCCAGCAGTCCGGACCAGGCCGGATCGGAGGCAAAAGTCGGCGTTGTAATCTTGCGTAGGTTCTGTCCCGTCACATCCATCGAATACAGCGCAGGGGCACCGCTTTCCCCTTGGGTTTCGCGAAAAAACATGATGACCCGCCCGTTCGGAGACCATGTCGGCCCTTCATCAAGAAAAGATCCGGTCAGCAGTTTTTCCTGACTGCCATCAGTGCGCATCACACCAATGTGAAAACGGCCGCCGCTGATATTGGTGAAGGCGATCAGATCACCGCGCGGGGACCAGACCGGTGTGCCGTATCGTCCGGGCCCGAAACTGATCCGCTTCGCCTCACCGCCGTTTGCGGGCATAACATAGATTTGCTGTCCGCCGCCCCGATCGCTTTCAAACACGATCTGGCTGCCGTCAGGACTGAAACTTGGCGCAGTCTCAATGGCAGGAGAATTTGTCAGCTGGGTTTTCTGTCCGGTGGCAATATCAAAGGTGTAAATATCCGAATTGCCCCCGTTGCTGAGCGACATGATCACCTTGCGACCATCAGGGCTGAAACGGGGCGCAAAGGTCATGTCCTGACCGGCAGCGTCAAGGGCGCGCCGGGACAATGTATCCACATTCATCAGGAAGACCTGCGGCACACCGGTTTCATAGGTGGTATAGATAATTTCACGTGCATTTGGTGAGAAGCGCGGCGCGAGAACAATATCCTCGCTTCCGGTCAGATAACGCACATTGGCCCCGTCATAATCCATGACAGCAACCCGTTTCTTGCGGTCGTTTTTCGGGCCTTCTTCGGCAATATAGGCCACGCGACTGTCAAAATAGGGGTCTTCACCGGTCAGGCGGCTGTAGATCACATCTGCAACCTTATGGCTCATCCGGCGCCAGCTCTGGCTGCTAGCCGCAAATTGCACGCCTTCCAGTTGCTCTTGCCCGAAGACGTCAAACAGACGGAATTTAACAACCATCTGGTTGTTTTCAGTCAGGCTTACCGCTCCTGTCACCAGAGCTTGTGCATTGATCGCCTTCCAGTCGGAGAATTGGGCCGGTGCGTTGAAATTGGAGATGGTCCCGATATGGGCGCTGGCCGGAATGGCACGAAACAAACCTGTATTCACCAGATCGGCTGTTACAACATCCGTCAGTTGCTGGGCGAAGGACTGCGCAGCGGCATTTTCCGCCACAAAGGTGGGAATCGCGATGGGCATTGGTTCGATCACACCTTCGGTAATCTCGATCCGCAAGGGGCCGTCACTTTGAGCCTGCCCCTGAAGCGGAGCCAGTACCGCTGCTGCCAGTATACAGAGTTTCAAAAACTGTTTCATTATCTCACCGCCATGTTTTGGGGGTTAAAGACGACTTCGATTTGCCGCCACTGTTCGTATTTGTCTTGGGGCAGGCTGTAAGGCGCACAGCGGATCAGGGCCCGCCGTCCTGCCTCATAAGCCTGCTGGACCAAACCCTGCGGCGTGCCGGATGGTTCAATCAATTTCGGATTTCCGATCAGTTTACCGTCTTGCGAGAGTTCGACCGACAGGGTCACAACCAGATCTGCCGCACCCTGCACACCAACCGGAGGCGCCCAGCATTGCTGCACAGCCAAAACCAAAGCCCCTTTTTCACGCCCTGTCAGGGGCGGACCGCTCGGCTTGGCGGCGGCCTCTGCTGCGGCTTCGGCTGCTGCGGCCTTGACCGCCTCCTCAATGGCGCGGGCCTGAGCCTCTTTTGCTGCCTTGTCCGCTGCGGCCTTGTCAGCAGCCGCCTGTTTTGCCTGTTCCTGCTCTGCGGCTTTACGGGCTGCATCCTTTGCGGCCTGCGCACGGGCGACAATATCGGACGGGCGCCCTTTGGGCCGTGCGGATTTGACCGGAGCAGCCGAATTCGGGTCCTGCTCTGCTTCGGTCACGATCTCGGTCGTGCTTTCCTTTGGCGCAGCTTCTTCCTTGGTTTCTTCAGGCTCTGCTGCGTCTTCACTTGGCGTTGTGGATTCCACAGCTTCTGCTGCGGTCTCTGCATCTGTGGGCGGCTCTGGCGATACAGTGTTATCAATGCGCGGTGCCGGCCGTGGTTTTGGCCGCAGCAAAGCCAGACGGTCCGGTGAAACCTGACCGCTTGTATCCGTATCGGAGACCTGCGCATCCGGCGTTACAATTGTGTTGCCGGTTGCCTCCTGCGCCTGCTCGGCGGTTTCGGTGCTCTCCACCACTGGCTCCGGTGGTGTTTCCACGACCGGCTCTGGCGGGGTGTCAGGCTCTGCTGCCTCGGCAAGGTCAGGGGCTTCGGGCGATGTGTCCGTTTCCGGCGGTGTCTGGGTGTCCTGAACCGGTGGTTCTTCGACCGCCTGTTCCACCTGCGGTGCCTCGACCGTATCCGCGGGCTCTTCCAGCGGGGACGGCAGGGATTGGGACGGCTCGTCCAGCTGCGGGGACGGTGCGCTTGACATCAGGCCGTCAAACTCTGCGCTGGTGATGATCGACACTTCGGAAATCTGGATGGCCTTGCTTTCGTCACTGTCAAACAGCGGACCGCCGAAGGCGGCCAGCCCCAACAGGATGCCATGCATTCCGATTGATATTTTGGTGCCGGTCTCCACGGAACGCCCCTATTGCTCCGCCGGGGCGTCGGTCCCGTCCAGACGCGGACCACCCGCATCCGTGACCAGCCCGATATTGCGGAACCCGCCTGCATTCAGCGCGCCCATGATTTCCATCACATTTGCATAGGGCACCGCCCCGTCTGCGCGCAGGAAAACCTTGTCGTCCTGACGTTCTGCCGCGATGGCCCGCATTTTGGCCACCAGATCGGCGCGGTTGATTTCGGTGTTTTGCAGCATCAATGTGCCATCGGCCGCAATCGCCAGCGCCAGAGGCTCTTCTTCCTCGGTCGGCAGGGGTTGGGCGGCTGTTTTGGGCAATTCGATTGGCACACCAACGGTCAGCAACGGGGCGGCCACCATGAAAATGATCAGCAGCACCAGCATCACATCCACAAAGGGTGTCACGTTGATTTCCGCCATCGGCTTGCTTTTTCCGTGGCTGCGACGGCCCTTGCGACCGCCTCCGCCACCTCTGTCTACAACACCGGCCCCCATGATCAGCTATCCAACTGACGGGACAGGATTGTGGCAAATTCGTCGGCAAAACTGTCAAAGCCGCTGATGATCCGATCTGAATCCGTGCTCAGCTTGTTGTAAAAGATAACAGCCGGAATCGCCGCCAGCAGGCCCAGCGCGGTCGCCACCAGCGCCTCGGCAATACCGGGCGCCACAACGGCGAGGTTGGTGTTCTGCTGGATTGCGATTTCCTCAAAGGCGTTTTTGATCCCCCAAACCGTGCCGAACAACCCCACAAACGGGGCAATCGCGCCCACGGTGGCCAGAAAGGTCAGCCCGTTATTCAGCTTCTCGCTCTCGCGGTTGATGGCCACATCCATACTGCGATCGATCCGCGCCTGTGCACCGGCGATCAGGTTGCCGTCACTGCGGTGAGAGCGCCGCCACTCCACCATACCGGCAGCAAAAATCCGTTCAGCCGCGCCGGAAGGCTCCGGCCCGAGCCGGTCAAACAACTCGTCCAGCGGATCGCCCGACCAGAAGGCCCGGTCGAAAGACTCGGACTCGCGCCGGGCAATCCGGTAATTTATGAATTTCTGGATAATGATCCCCCAGCTCCAGATACTGGCAAAGATCAGGATCAGCATCACAAGCTTCACCGTAAGAGTTGCGCGAAGGAACAGCGCAAGCATCGAGAAATCGACCTCCTGCACTGCGGCGAGTGTTTCAGTTTCCATGTGTCCGCCCGACTATGTTACGTCTTACATCCAAGACTGCCTGATGCCGCTGTTTGTCAACGGCGTGATTGTTGCAGTAAACATAATCAGGCAGCGCGGAAAAAACCATATTTCATTGCAGGATCGGCAGTGAAATGTACGTTACAGCCCCAGACTTGCGCGAATTTCTGCCGGCAGACGCACCACGCGCCCCGCAGCATTCATGCAAATCACTGTAATTTTTGAGGAAAATAACAACTCCTTACCCCGCATGACATCCTGCGCGAACAGCAGCTTGGCACCGGACAATTGTTGCAGTTTTGTAGCAATGGTCAGCGCATCATCCAGTTTGGCAGGCCGCAGGTAGGTTGCATCCACATGACGCACGGCAAAGACCAGCCCTTCGCCCTCTTTCAGGGCCATCTGGTCAAGCCCCGCCTCGCGCACCATGGTAGAACGCGCGCGTTCTATGAACTTCAGGTAATTGGCGTAATAGACGATGCCCGCCAGATCCGTGTCTTCATAATACACGCGGACCGGAAACTCATGCACCATCTTCGATATCCTGCACCAGTTTGGTTGCACGGGCCGACAGGCGCAGCGCGTGGCTCGGGTCTTCTGTCGCAGCGGGCATCATCGGATCATAGGCGGCACGCACAATGGCGGCATATTCCGGCTTTACGATGCACATGTTGTTGCTTTTGATAATGGCGATGGGCGATTCATCTGCAAAGGCGCCCTCCCCCCATGTCAGCAGGGACTGAAAAGTCTCGCTGGTGCCAAGGGTCTGGAGCGACATCGCTTCGGTCGCCGCATCCACACGGATCAGCACAATGCACAGTTGCACAGCGCCTTCCCTGTCAAATCCGAAAGAGCGGTAACGGCTTGCCCCCTGCTCCTCCAGCGAGGCCATCAGCCGCTGGAAATTCGGCAGCAGCTTGTCCAGATTGGGCACTGCGGCCAGTTCGGACCAGTTGCGGCAGAAGAACCACATAAAGTTCGCGCCAAGTTCGGGATCGGTTTCCGCCAACACACCGCCGGTGATCCCCACCGTCTGGGCAATCGCCTCTTTCAAATGGGGCAAACTTTCATCGCCCACACCAAAGACGACAGGCGCCAGCGGCCTGCCCCAGCGGGCAAAGCGATAGGTGGTGTCAGAGGCGGTAAACAAGGGGGCGGGGTTTTGCGTGATCGTGCTCATGTCCGCCCTTCTAGCGGATTTAAAATCCGGCTGCACCCTTCAATGTTCCCCAAGTACTCACCCCCGACACCCGCGCCAATCCTAGCCGTCAAACAGCTCTCCCTGCGGGCCGCGCTTGGGCGCGTCCAGCCCCAGATGGGCCCAGGCCCTGGCTGCCAGCATCCGGCCGCGCGGCGTACGCTGGATCAGCCCCTGTTGCAACAGATAGGGTTCGATCACTTCTTCAATGGCATCCCGTGCCTCGCTCAGCGCCGCGCACATGGTTTCCACCCCGACCGGACCGCCGGCAAAATTCTCGGCGATCATCCGCAAATAGCGCCGGTCCGCATTATCAAGCCCCAGATGATCCACACCAAGCCGCGTTAAAGACCGGTCCGCCAGTTCCTGCGTCACGGTTCCGTCACTCTCGACAACTGCAAAATCCACCACGCGGCGCAACAACCGTCCCGCAATACGGGGCGTCCCACGGGCACGGCGGGCAATTTCCATCGCGCCGTCCGGCGTCGCCTTGGCCCCCATCAGCCGCGCGCCCCGCTCCACAATGGAACACAACTCCTCCACGGTATAAAATTCCAGCCGTGTCGGAATGCCGAACCGGTCCCGCAAGGGCGTTGTCAGAAGACCAAGCCGCGTGGTCGCCCCCACCAGCGTAAAGGGTTGCAAATCAATCCGAACAGTCCGCGCTGCCGGACCTTCCCCGATCACCAGATCCAGCTCAAAATCTTCCAGTGCTGGATAGAGCACTTCTTCCACCACCGGATTGAGCCTGTGGATCTCGTCAATGAACAAAACATCCCGCGCATCCAGATTGGTCAGAATCGCCGCGAGATCCCCCGCTTTGGCCAGAACCGGCCCGCTGGTCATGCGAAAGTTCACGCCCAACTCGCGGCTGACAATCTGCGCCAGCGTGGTCTTGCCCAAACCGGGCGGGCCATAGAACAGCGTGTGATCCATCGCCTGCCCGCGCATCTTGGCGCTTTCGATAAAGACCTTCAGGTTGGCCCGCGCCTCCGCCTGCCCCGTAAACTCGTCAAGCGTTTGGGGCCGCAACGCGCGGTCCATATCTTCGGGACGCGCATCAGGGCGCAGGGTTGGATCAGGCTCGCTCACAAAATCCACCAATCAAATACAGACATCATTTCAATGTTCCCCAAATACTCCCGCCGGAGGCACTCTTTCCCATCCGGCCTGCGCAACATCCGACCTAGGCTTTCGGTGCCAGCAACCGCAAGGCTGCCTTTATCAACGCACCGCTATCCGCTTCGGGAGCGTCACCGCCCGCCTGCGCGACGGCCATGGCTGCATCCCCGTGGCCGTAACCAAGGTTGACCAGTGCCGAAAGCGCATCCGCCTGCGCCCCGGCCGATGCCGCACCTGCCGATACGGCGGCCACCGGTGCGGCAGGGGGCGGGGCTGCAACGGGGGGTTCAATCACCACGGAATCATCCGCCTGCACCTGTTCTGACCCCTGCGCCCCCATGGCGATCACACTGGCTGCCTTGTCCTTCAGTTCCACCACAATACGCTGCGCCAGCTTCGGCCCGACACCGGGCGCTGCCTTGACTGCGGCCACATCTCCAAGGGTGATGGCGCGGCTGACGCCGTCAACACCCAGTGTTCCGGCGATAGCCAGCCCCACTTTGGCCCCGACCCCCTGCACACTGGTTAACAAGCGGTGCCATTCTTTTTCCGCCAGCGTCAGAAAGCCGAAAAGTTGCAGGTTGTCCTCGCGCACCAACAAGTCTGTATAAAGCGCCACAATCCCGCCTTTCGGGGGCAGTGCCGACAAAGTCCGCTCTGAACAATAGACCAGATAGCCGACCCCCTGCACATCCACCAGCACATGGTCTGTAGCCTTAAAGTCAACCCGACCTGTTATCTTGCCGATCATGCGGCCCCCTTTCGCGT
The DNA here is from genome assembly GCA_018223125.1 of Paracoccaceae bacterium. Lineage (GTDB taxonomy): Bacteria > Pseudomonadota > Alphaproteobacteria > Rhodobacterales > Rhodobacteraceae > Amylibacter. Next base: position 14,286 of record JAAEZA010000004.1, read on the forward strand.
CTCTGCTTTGGCCAGTGCCGCGTCGAGCCGCCCTGAAAACCGGGCGTGATGGGCGTGGCACAGGGCAATTGCCAGCGCATCCGCCGCATCCGGCCCGACCGGATCTACCCCGCCAAGCTGCATCTTCACCATATGAAGCACCTGCCCCTTGTCCGCATGGCCAACACCGACCACAACTTTCTTAACCGCGTTGGGCGCATATTCCGCCACCTCCAGCCCGAATTGCGCAGGCACCAGCAAGCAGATCCCCCGCGCCTGGCCCAGCTTCAGTGTTCCGGCCCCGTCTTTGTTCACAAAAGTATTCTCAACAGCCGAGGTTGTCGGCTGATGGCGCCGGATCACATCCTCTAGCTGGCTGTGCAGGCTCAGCAACCGCTGTGCCAGCGGTCCGCCAGTGGTGGACTTGCAGATACCGTTGGCCACATGGGACACCCGCGTTCCCGCCACATCCACAATTCCCCAACCCAGATTGCGTAAGCCCGGATCAATCCCGATAACGCGCATAGCTGCCCTGCCTTGTCGCTGCTCTTGTTGTTCTTTTCGCCAGTCGTAGCACGAAACGAGAACATCCGCCAAGCAGAATACGCGGGGCACCGGATGGATGATTCGCCACGACTTTACCCTGACAGAACCCGCCGTGCGTTTTCAGGCGATGAAAAGTCGGTTTTTAACACCTGACTGGACGGCAGCCTGTTGCCGGAAAGCCACGAAGCCGCACCCTGCCATGCGAGCCCGAAAAAATCGCAGAACTGTTACAAATCAGGGGGCATTTTCACCTGTTCTAAAAACGACATTTTCACACGAAAACCAGCCTGTTTCGGGCCTTTGTAATTCAAAAGCGACATCGGGTTTCAGCTATGCAAAACAGGCAGTTCAGCTATGCGATTTTGACATTTGAATGCGCAGAAAACCCAACCTATCTGGGGCTCAAACGAACCGACGCGCTGCGTCATTCACTCATAAGGAAAGTTATCATGGCCCTGGCTCCCAACACTTACGTGGCTCCTTTTGGTGCCATTGCAACACATACTGTTGTTGCACGTCTCGAAGCAGCATTCTCTGCATTCGTAGAGTGGAACACAAAGCGCAAAACCGTCAAAATCCTGTCCCAGTTGTCCGATCGTGAACTGAACGACATCGGCCTGATCCGTGGCGATCTTGACAACATCCCGACACGCTTCTGAGCGTAGGTACAAGGCAGCACATTTTCTCCCTGTTGTGTACTGCCTTCCAGCGGCTTTGATGCCGTAAATGAAAAAGACCGCTGCCCTCCCTCAGCGGTCTTTTTTGCGTTTGGGGCGCTGGTAATGAAATAGGGCGCACCCGATTAAAGGCCGCCCTTCTAACAGGTCATGTGTGAACCGGCTTAAAGAAAGTTGCCTTCCACATAGTTGATTACCGGATCACGGCGCAGCAGTTTGGCTGCGATCCTTGATCCGTCGGACCCCGAGGCAAGTTGTGCGACTTTGGCTTCATACCCCTGCGGGCCAAGTTCCTTGATCATTACAACCTTGGTGACGGTGACAGTGCCATAAAGCAGCACCATGCACAGGGCCGTTCTTGCCAGAGGAATGTGAATCTTGCGGCGGGGGCGCCGCTGCCACTTGCGCCAGATCGTAGGATTGAAGTCCGGATCAAAGCGGGCAATGCGTTTCTGAAAGGTTTTTAGATCCTCGGTCATGATACTCTTACCCCAAATACAGGCCAGCTACAGGTTACAAAACACGCAGCCCGCAATACACTGACTGAATGTCGTGCAGTCTGCACCCCGTGCCCGAACACATTCGCAAAAACACACGAACAAAATACTTTAATCGACGGGAAAACCGAGACTGTCTTGCCTCTTTCGCGGCGATGCAAACTGCTAAGGAAAAATTAGGCGTGAATTGGGGCAAAATCTGGGCAGATTAAGACCGCTTTTGTAAACAGAGCGTTGACCATTCCCCAACAATGAGGTGGTCCACCAGATCGAAACCCTGCCGACTATAGGCCTCTTTTACAGCTTCGGCCTGTTCGTTCAGGATGCCGGAAAGGATCACGTAGCCTTCTGTCGCACAGCTTTCGCCCATATCCGGAGCCAGCGCAATTAGCGGCCCTTTCAATATGTTAGCAAAGATCAGATCATAAGGCGCCTTTTCCCGCAGGCGGGCATGATCAAAGCCGGCGCATGTGACAATTTCCACACGACCGTCCAGATCATTGCATGCCACATTTGCGGCTGCCGTGTCTGTGGCGACTTCGTCGATGTCGCTCGCCAACACCACGCCCTGCCATATTTTGGCAGCCGCCATCGCCAGAACGGCTGTGCCGCACCCCACATCTACCACATTTTTGCCACAAAATCCTTTGGCGTCGAGATCATGAAGCGCCTGCAAGCAGCCCTGCGTTGTACCGTGGTGGCCGGTTCCAAAGGCCATCGCGGCCTCTATCAGCAAGGGCACAGAATCCTGCGGCACCTGATCTGCATCATGGCTGCCGTACAGGAAAAACCGGCCTGCACGGATCGGGGCCAGTTCGCGGCGCACATGGGCGACCCAATCGGTTTCCGGCAGTTCGGAAATAGCAAAAGGTTTCGCATCATGGGCCGCAGCAAGCAGGGACAGGGCAATATCGTCGGGTTGTTCGATAAAATAGGCGCCCACTTCCCATGTGCCTGTACCGTCTTCCACCTCAAACACCCCAACGCCGGTCGGTTCGGGGATCAGGTCTTCGCAGGCCTCGGCAAGGGCTTCGGCGCGGGATTTGTCTCTGAGTGTGGTCAGGGCAGTAAATGTCGGCATTTTGCAGGCTCCAATCGTTGTGTTCCGATTAGGTAAGTGCAGCCCCATCGTCAAGCGTCATGCCCGACCGGCCTGCAAATCAGGCACTTCCGCCTGAACAGAAAAGACCGGACACAGATTACTGCATCCGGTCTTTATCATTTCCAGTTACCATAGTCTCGGTGGTCAGGCACCGACGCCAATCGGACAGGTCACACCTGTTCCACCGATCCCGCAATATCCCGCCGGATTTTTTGCCAGATACTGCTGGTGGTAATCTTCGGCGTAGTAGAATGTGGGCGCGGGCAGGATTTCGGTTGTGATCATCCCGAAACCCTTTTCCCGCAACCTTGGCTGGAACGCCTCGCGGGAAGCCTCGGCCAATGCCTGCTGTTCCTCCGAGAACGTATAGATGCCGCTGCGATACTGGGTGCCCCGATCGTTCCCCTGTGCCATTCCCTGCGTCGGGTCGTGCCCTTCCCAGAATACTGTCAGCAGTTGTTCATAGCTGATGACAGAAGGATCATAGATCACACGCACCACTTCATTGTGGCCGGTCTGACCTGTGCACACTTCTTCGTAAGTGGCGTTCGGAGTCGATCCACCGGCATAGCCCACCATTGTGGACCAGACGCCGTCAAGTTTCCAGAACAGGCGTTCCACGCCCCAGAAACAGCCCATGCCAAAGATTGCTTCCTCGAACCCGTCGGGGATCGGCCCTTTCAGCGGGCGACCGTTTACAAAGTGCATTTCCGCAGTCGGCAGTTCGGTTGCCCGGCCCGGCAGGCAATCGGCAGGGGAAGGAATCGTTGTAGGTTTAGATGAAAACAGCATGGCAAATCTCCTCATGAGTTAAAGCCAAGATAGGTGTGTGCAGGCGGAAATTCCAGCCGCCTGCACAGCCCCGTGATGATGCTCAGGCGTTTTCGGCCGGTTCCAGCTTGTCTTGTGTGCGGGTTTCAAAGTCCGAGGCAGCGTGACGCTCGCGCAGTTGTTCCGTCAGAGGTCCGGAAGCGCGGTTGACCATACGCCCCCGCTGAACGGCCGGACGCGCGGCAATGGCCTTCTGCCAGCGCTGGACGTTTTTATAGCTGTCTACCTGCAGGAATTCACCGGCATCATAGATCTTGCCTTGTGCCAGAACACCGTACCACGCCCAGTTCGCAATATCCGCGATAGTGTATTCGGCGCCGCCCAGATACTCGGATTCAGCAAGGCGACGATCCAGAACATCCAGCTGCCGTTTCACCTCCATCGCAAAGCGGTTGATCGGATATTCAAACTTTTCCGGCGCATAGGCGTAGAAATGGCCAAAGCCGCCGCCAAGGTAGGGCGCAGAGCCCATCTGCCAGAACAGCCATGACAGGGTTTCGGTCCGTGCCGCCGGATCGGTTGGCAGGAACGCCCCGAATTTTTCGGCCAGATACAGCAGGATCGCACCGCTTTCGAACACGCGCGTTGGTGTCTCTGTCGAGTGATCCATCAACGCCGGAATTTTGGAATTCGGGTTCACATCGACGAATCCGCTGCCGAACTGATCCCCGTCCCCGATGTTGATCAGCCATGCGTCATATTCCGCACCCGTATGGCCGGCGGCAAGCAGTTCTTCCAGCATGACCGTAACTTTTACGCCATTGGGTGTCGCCAGAGAGTAGAGCTGCAACGGGTGTTTCCCGACCTTTAGTTCCTTGTCATGGGTAGGCCCCGCGATCGGGCGGTTGATATTGGCAAACTTGCCGCCGCTCTCGGAATCCCATTCCCAGACTTTTGGCGGTACATATTCTTCAGACATAGTCACTTCCTTCAATTTCATGTTGGCGCTGAACCTAGTGTGACCCTTGGAGGAGAGCAAAGCCCAATTCCGCAGTGCAAGGTTTTGTGAACAAGTTACCCTGCGGCGAGGGGCTGGGCGCGTTCCACAATACGGGCGAGCACCGATGCACCTGTCGGGCTGGCCTCGTCGTTGAAGTCGTATTTCGTGTGATGCAGATAGGCGCTGTCGCCGTTTCCGATATAGAAGTAGGCTCCGGGCACCTCTTCCAGCATATAGGAAAAATCCTCTGCCCCCATTGTCGGGGGAATGTTGCGGGCCACGCGGGTCTCTCCGACAACTTCGGCAGCAACGTCGCAGGCAAAGCCGGTCTTTTCCGCATCGTTGATGGTGGCCGGATAGCCGTAATTGTAATCAAGCCTTGCCTTGCCGCCCATCATCTCGGCGGTGCTGTGAATAATCGCTTTCATCCGCTCCACCACCAGCGACTGTACGTCCTTGTCAAAGGTGCGCACCGTACCGGCCAGCATGGCTGTTTCGGGCACGACGTTATGGGTGGTGCCCGAATGGATCTGTGTCAGGGACAGAACAACCGTCTTGATCGGGTCAACGTTACGGGTCACGATGGATTGCAGGTTCTGGTACATATTCACTGCGATCATCACCGGATCGACGGATTCATGGGGGCTGGCCGCGTGACCGCCCGCGCCGGTGATGTGGATTTCAAAATCATCCGCCGCAGCCATCAAGGGGCCGGGACAGGTTTCAATGTTGCCCAAAGGGGATTTGGGCAGGGAATGCTGCCCGTAGACCTGCGAGATATTGAACCGGTCTATCAGACCGTCTTCCACCATGAACCGCGCCCCGCCGGAGCCTTCTTCGCCGGGTTGGAAGATCAGCGCCACGCGCCCCGAAAACCTACGGGTTTCAGCCAGATAGCGGGCCGCGCCAAGCAGCATGGTGGTGTGCCCGTCATGGCCACAGGCGTGCATCATGCCCTCGACCGTGCTGGCATAGGGCAGTCCGGTTTCTTCGGGCATCGGCAGCGCGTCCATATCCGCCCGCAGCCCGATGGTCGGACCGTCGCCCTGCCCGTTGATGATTCCAACAACCCCGCTGACGCCGACTTTTTCATGGATTTCATCGACACCGAAGGCGCGCAGCTTTTCCGCAACAAAGGCGGCCGTCCGGTGACAGTCCATGTCCAGTTCCGGATGGGCGTGCAGATGCTGGCGCCATTCCTTCATATCTTCAAAATATTCTGCAATGCGGTTGATCACGGCCATGGATTCTGGTCTCCTTTTGCGCGGACTATCAGGAACAGCGCAGCATGAGTAAAGACCAATCCGCCTCTCAATCCCTTTGTCTTGATCCAAACGGCGGCCTGCCCCGTCTGCTGGAAATCATGGCGCGCCTGCGCGACCCTGAAACAGGGTGTCCGTGGGACATTGAACAAACCTACGAAACAATCGTGCCCTACACGATCGAGGAAGCCTATGAGGTAGCAGATGCCATCGCGCTTGGGGACATGGCAGAACTTGAGGGCGAGTTGGGCGATCTGCTGTTGCAAGTGGTTTACTATACCCAGATGGGGGCAGAAGACGGGCATTTTACCTTTGAGACCGTCACCAAAAAAATAGCCGACAAGATGATCCACCGGCACCCCCATGTGTTCGGTAATGAAAGCCGTGACAAATCCGCAGCGCAGCAGACCGCCGACTGGGAAAAGATCAAAGCGGCAGAACGGGCGGACAAAGGGCAGTCCAAGACCCGCACGCTGGACGGGATCGCAGGCAATCTGCCGGCGCTGACCCGTGCGGTAAAGCTGCAAAAACGTGCCGCGCGCGTGGGGTTTGACTGGCCGGAAACGGCTGAGGTGCTCGACAAAATTACCGAAGAAGCGCGCGAACTGGTCGAAGCAGTAGACACCCTGCCCCGCGACAAACAGGTGGAAGAATTCGGGGATCTGATGTTTGTGATGGCCAATCTGGCGCGACACCTGCAAATTGATCCTGAAGAGGCGCTGCGCAGTGCCAACCGCAAGTTTACCCGCCGTTTCGAATATATCGAGGATGCGCTGGAAGCCGCAGGCAGGACGCCACAGCAGTCCGATCTGGACGAAATGGACGGGTTGTGGAATGCGGCCAAGGCAGCAGAACGCGCCGGAGCCTAGAACAGCCGCGCAAAGAAAACCGCGCTCATGCTGAGGCCGACTAGAATGACTATGGCGCGGACCACCGCTTTGGGCAGAATACGCGCGACCGGCGCACCGGCATAGCCTCCGGCGGTTGCGGCAACCATCATCACAATGGCTTGGGGCCACTCTACCAGCCCGCTGATCGCAAAGGCAGCCACCGAGATTGCGGACAGTGCAAAAGACAGACCGTTCTTCAGCCCGTTCATTTCGTGGATGTTTGTCATCCCCCAGAGCGAGAATAACGCCAGCAGCACGATTCCCAAACCGCCGTTGAAATATCCGCCATAGATGCTGACCAGAAACAATCCTGCCGCACCGAAAGGCGTCACCGCGCGGGCCTTGCGGGCGGCCCAGTCGCGAATGGCATCTCCGAACCAGAAAGCCAGCGTCGCAGCAAGCAGCAGGAAGGGCACAACGACGGCAAAAGCCTCGTTCGAAGACACCACCAGCAGCAGCGCCCCGACCAGACCGCCCGCAAGTGTGATGACCGTCAACCGTACCATCTGACGCCGGTTAAACGCCTTTAACTCATCCTTGAAGCCAACAGCACCTGCCAGATACCCGGGAAAAACGGCCACCGCTGAAGTCGCGTTCGCAACAACAGGGGGCACGCCGGTAAAGGCCAGCGCCGGAAAGGTCAGGAACGTTCCGCCACCGGCTATGGTGTTCAGGACGCCAGCCCCGAAGGCTGCGATAATAAGAAGAATATAATCAGTCATGGCGCATGCTTAGCCCCAAATCAGGCAGAGCACCACAAAAATTGCCTTAGATTTGTGCAGCACGGGTGCGGCAAATAAATTCCGAGCAATTCAGTCACCCATTGACCCGAGTATTTTAGTCATATTAAGAGGAACCACCGAAACTTACACAGGATTCGCACTTATGAGATTTATCAGCGCCATCGCAGCCGCCGCTGCCACACTGACAAGCGCCCCCGCATTCGCCGACGTTACCGTCTATTCCTATCGCCAGCCTGAACTGGTTTCGCCTCTGCTGGACGCGTTCACCAAGGAAACCGGTGTTGAGACGAACCTCGTGTTCCTGAACAAGGGCATGATCGAGAAGCTTCAGGCCGAGGGCGACCGCTCTCCTGCGGATCTGGTGATGACCGTTGACATCTCTCGCCTGCAGGCACTGGTGGACGCCGGCGTGACACAGCCTGTCGAGTCCGAAACACTGAACGCAAACATCCCCGCAGAATTCCGCCACGCGGATGGCGAATGGTTCGGCCTGACATCCCGTGCGCGGATCGTTTACGCCTCCAAGGACCGCGTGGCCGACGGTGAAGTCACCACCTACGAAGATCTGGCCTCCGACAAATGGGAAGGGCGCATCTGCATCCGTTCCGGCACCAACGCCTATAACCTTGCGCTGATCTCTGCGATGATTGCCCATCACGGTGAAGAAGAGACAAAAACATGGCTCGAAGGCATCAAATCCAACCTCGCGCGCAAACCTTCGGGCAATGACCGCGGTCAGGTAAAAGCCATCCATGCCGGTGAATGTGATATTTCGCTCGGCAACACCTATTACATGAAAAAGATGCTGGAAGAACCCGAGCAAAAAGCATGGGCCGAATCCGTTCGCATCGTTTTCCCGAAATTTGAAGACGGTGGCACCCACGTGAACCTGTCCGGCGTTGCGCTGACCAAAGCCGCCCCGAACAAGGAAGAAGCGGTACAACTGATGGAGTGGCTGTCTTCCGAACAGGCACAGGAAATTTACGCTCAGGTAAACGGGGAATACCCGCTGAAAGAAGGCACCGAAGCGTCCGATCTGGTGAAAAGCTGGGGTAGCTTCACGCCGGACAACAAGCAGCTGGGCGAAATTGCAAAGCTGCGTCCAACGTCCCTGAAGCTGGTTGAAACGGTTGATTTCGACGGCTAATCGCACGCGACACTGCAAACGGTTGGAAAGCGCTCCTTTACGCAAAGGGGCGCTTTTTCTTTTGGGACGACTGCTCTAAAGCAATGGTATGACACGTAAAATCATAATCGACACAGACCCGGGGCAGGATGATGCGGTTGCCATCCTGCTTGCGCTCGCCAGTCCGGAACTGGAGGTTCTGGGCATTACTGCAGTGGCGGGGAATGTTCCTCTGGCGCTGACCGAACTCAACACCCGCAAGATCGTGGAACTGGCCGGACGCCCCGATATTCCGGTGTTTGCGGGCTGCGATGCACCGCTGGACCGCCCGCTGGTCACGGCCGAACACGTGCACGGGCGCACGGGACTGGACGGGCCCGACCTGCCCGAACCGCAGATCCCCTTGCAGGACAAACACGGGGTGGATTTCATCATCGACACCCTGCGCAGCACCAAAGACGTCACGCTCTGCCCGCTGGGACCGCTGACAAATATCGCAGCCGCCCTGACCCAGGCGCCCGACATTAAACAGAACATCCGCGAGATCGTTTTGATGGGGGGCGGCTTCTTTGAAGGGGGCAACATCACGCCTGCTGCAGAATTCAACATCTATGTGGACCCGACGGCGGCTGACATCGTTCTGCGCTCCGGCCTTCCGGTTACAATGCTGCCGCTGGATTGCACCCATCAGGCGCTGACGACCGCGCCGCGCGTTGCAGCCTTTCGCGCCCTTCCCAACGGCGCAGGCCCTGTCGTGGCGGAACTGACGGATTTCTTCGAACGTTACGACAAAGAGAAATACGGCTCGGACGGTGCACCGCTGCATGATCCATGCGTGATCGCCTATCTGCTGCGCCCTGATCTGTTTCACAGCCGCCTGATCAATGTCGAGGTGGAAACCATCTCTAAACTGACTCTCGGGGCAACCGTTGCGGACTGGTGGCGGGTAACCGACCGTCCGGCAAATGTGAACTACGTGAAAGACGTAGACGCCGACGGTTTTTTTGAGCTGCTTGTCGAACGGATCGGCACACTCTGATTACAGGTTCTGAGCAGGGAGCGCCTGCTCAGAACGACTGTTTGCGCGGTTTATGATTGATCAACACAATTCCCGCGCTCACCAGAACAAGAGCGGCCACGATCCAGATTGTGATCGTCTCTCCCAGCATCAACCATCCCAGTAAAACGCCAAAGAGCGGCGCAAGAAAGCCGAAACTGGCCATTTCCGATGCGGGGTATTTCGACAGCACCCAGAACCATGTTGAAAATCCGAAGCCAACCACAACAACCGACTGGAATGCCAGCACGCCCCAATGCAGCGGTTGCAGGTCGCGGATCTGGTCCCCGATCAGGAAGGCGGCAGGAATCAGAACAATGGCCGAAACCACAAGCTGGTAGAGCAGCTGCATTTCCGGCACGGAACGGTTCAACGGGGTGACGCGGGCCACAATGCCGATTGCAGCCCAGATCATCGCCCCCGAAATGCAGAAAATGTCGCCAAGCAGTTCGTTCTCGCCACCTTCACGTCCCCACATCGCCACAACCACTCCGCTGACCGCCACCACAAGCCCGATGACCTTGTTACGGGTCAGGTGTTCTTCGCGGATCATGAAATGGGCGCCGAGGGTCATCCAGACCGGCATGGTGTAAAAGAGAACGGACACCCGCGCGACAGAGGAATAGTCCAGCGCAAGAAACAGCATCAGGAATTCCAGCGCGAACAGAATACCGGTAAAGACACCCCAGCCGAAACTGCCGTCCCGAAGGCTGAGCCTGCGCCGGAACAACAGGGCCAGCGCAAGGACCGGCAGCACCGCCATGGCGCTGCGCAAACCGGCCTGAAGCGCCGGATGCATGCCTTGCGCAACGATTTTGACCAGAACCTGATTCAGCCCGAGCAGCAGCGAGACCCCGACCAGCAGGCTGGCGCCCAAGGCATCGACACGATCTTTCTTTTCCATGTAAACCCTCCGCGCAACATCGCCGCCGCGTATGCCGCACACCACATCACGCAATGAATCACTTGGCAATTCGCAAAGGTGGCGAATCTTTGGGAACGGCTGTTTAAAAGGGAAAACGTCCCGTCACTTTCTGTGATCACAAACTGGCAGCAGCGCCGCGCAAACCCTGCGCAAATAACGGGCAAAGCCGGTCGGAATTGCCCCGTGGCAGCGCAAACATAGACCAAACCCTTCATTTTCAAGGAAAACTGCCTTTCCATTTATGCATACCCCCTTTGCGCAGAGTTGCGTTGTATCCGGCGGGAGGAATTCATATTGTTGCATTGCAGCAAGAAATTCTGCGCTGCAGCAAAACGAAGGAAAACCGAAATGTCGATCTCTAGCACACACAATGGCACAGCACTCGGCGACCTGAAAACCAAGTTCGCCTCTGCGTTTGCCAAAACCGCCGAGAGCTGGAACACGTACCGCCGCAAACGTCAGGCGTACACATCAACTTTTGCCGAGCTTGCAGGCCTCTCTGCCCGCGATCTCGCAGACCTCGGGTTTTCCCGTGGTGACATCAGACGGGTCGCTCGCGAAGCGGCAGAAATGGTATAAGAACATGAAAACGATCACATACAATAACATCTCCGAAACCGGCTTTGCATCTGTACGGACACGCGCTTTCGAAGCAATCGCTTCCGGTTTCAGCGGACTGAAAACACGGGCAGCCGCCTCCTTGCAAAGCCTGCAAACAGCCCGCATGATTTCTGCCCTTCAAGGCATGAGCAACGAGCAGCTGGATCAAATCGGCGTGAAACGGGCTGACATTCCAGCCTACGCACACCAACTGGTTGTCAACGAGAAGTAAAACCCAAAGCTCCTGCGCAATCAGGAGCAGGTTACAAAACGGCGCTTCCTCCCAGATGCCGTTTCGTACAAATGCCGGTCCCCTTTCCTCCTCCCAGGGGGGCCGGTGTCAAAAACAACCGAATACCGCGCGGTCGTTCCTCCCAGATCCCGCTTGGTAAAGACGCCGGTCCCTCTATCCTCCTCCCAGAGGGGCCGGCGTCAAAAAAACAACCGAATACCGCGCGGTCGTTCCTCCCAGATCCCGCTTGGTAAAGACACCGGTCCCACTATCCTCCTCCCAGAGGGGCCGGTGTCACCTCCCACCTTCCTTTTTCGTTGTCCCGGACCGTTGCGTTAATATCTTTCGCCAACGCACCAGCGATGCTACATGCATTCACACAAACAACGGGAACAGGCTCCATGAACGAACTTCAGATTGCATCCTTGCTGATCGTCCTTGCAGGGGTGTTCGGCGCCATAAACTATCTGTTCTTCAAACTCCCTTCCGCCATTGGCATCATGATTGTCGCCCTGATGGCCTCGTTGGCGATCATGGGGGTGGACGCGGTTTATCCCGCGCTCGACATTCGCGATACGGTGCGCAGCTTTGTGATTGATCTGGAATTTTCAACCGCACTGCTGGAAGGGATGCTTGGTCTTCTGCTCTTTGCAGGTGCGCTTCATGTCAAGATCGGCGATCTGCGGCAGCAGGCCTGGGTGGTTGTGTTGATGGCAACCATCGGCGTCGGCCTGTCCACAGCCATTGTCGGCGGCGCGGTGACTTTCGCCCTTGGCGTGCCGCTGATGATCGCGCTGGTATTCGGCGCGCTGATTTCCCCGACCGATCCGGTCGCGGTTTTGGGCGTGTTGCGCGCTGCCAACCTGCGCAAGGAACTGGAAACCAAAATCGCCGGAGAAAGCCTGTTCAACGACGGTGTGGCCTATGTGGTTTTCCTGATCCTTGTCGGTCTGGCCTTTCCAAGCGGCCATGACACCCACGGCGCCACACTCTCCGGAGCCTTTCTGCTGTTCGGGCAGGAAGCTTTCGGCGGCGCAGCCCTTGGCGGTATTCTCGGCTATCTGACCTTTGCGGTTATGCGCCGGATTGACGATTACCCGCTGGAGGTTCTGCTCTCTCTCGGGCTGGCCTTTGGCGGATACCAACTGGCTACGTATTTTCACCTGTCAGGGCCGATTTTCGCAGTTGTCGCCGGACTTTTTATCGGGGATGTCGGGGTCAAATACGGCATGAGCGAGGAAACCCGCAAATACCTCGATGCCTTCTGGTCCCTGATCGACGAAATCCTGAACGCGATCCTGTTCCTGCTGATCGGTGTCGAAGTGTTTGCGGTTGCCTTCAACATGGATGCGCTCCGGGCCGGCTTGCTGGCGATTGCCGTCGCTCTGGTGGCGCGGCTGGTGGCTGTCTCCGTGCCGGTCCTGATGCTCAAACCGTTCCGGACATTCCCCCGCGATGTAATCCCGATCATGACATGGGGCGGGCTGAAGGGCGGGATTTCCGTGGCTTTGGTGCTGACCCTGCCGGATACGGAATGGAAACCCCTGCTCCTGACCATGACCTATATGGTTGTGCTGTTCAGCATCATCATTCAGGGCCTGACCATCGCACCGCTGGCCCGCCGTCTGGGGCGCACACCGGAACTGCTTTGACCGGACCTAGCCTGCGGTGTGCTCCAGCAGGATACCGCTGCCCAGCATTATCAGTGCCAGCCCCGCCGCAGCCCCCGCCATACGGCCGAAGCGCGCGCCCAACAGATGCCCCAGCATCATCCCCGCGGTCGAGGCGGCGGTTGTGGTCAGCCCTACGATCAGGGCAACCAGCAAGATGTTCACATTCAGCACGGCCAGTGACACGCCGACAACCATGGCGTCGATCGACGTTCCGATTGCCGCCAGCACCACCGCGCCAGGGCCGCGTGCCCCCTGCTCCGGCAAGGCATCGCCTGCAGGCCGGTACCACGACTGGAACGCCATACGCGCCCCCACACCCCCCAAAAGGACAAACGCGATCCAGTGGTCAATCGCCGCAACATGGCTTGCGGCTGCCAGTCCCATGACCCAACCGATCAACGGTGTCGCCATTTCCACAAACCCGAAGATCATACCCGTCTGCACAGCCGCAGCGAAACCGCGCCGTTCCGCAACGGCACCCTGCCCGAGCGATACCACAAAGGCATCCATTGAAAGGCCGATCGCCAGTAATCCCAGTGCAACAGGTGTCATGGACGGCTCCAAGTTGGCTCAGGTGGACCCAATGACTGGATTCTATTTTTCTGTCAACAATATCAATTGCATATGCGAATGATACGCAACTACAGACAGGCTGACCGGCATGTCCGGACAGTTTGAAACCCGCCCATTTTTAAACCGCTGCGAACGTTAACAGGGTTGCACCAAACGCCATGGCCGCTAAAACGCCACACAGCAAGAGGGACTCGGCCATGACACCACCCACAATCATTCAGCGTTGCGAGGCTGCGGGCCTGCGCATGACGGAGCAGCGCCGCGTGATTGCCCGTGTCTTGCAAAACAGCGAAGACCATCCCGATGTGGAAGAACTCTACGCCCGTGCCTCCGAGGTGGATAGCGGGATTTCCATCGCAACCGTTTATCGCACCGTAAAACTCTTCGAGGAATCCGGCATACTGGAGCGGTTGGAATTCGGCGATGGCCGTGCCCGCTACGAGGATGCAGAACGGGACCACCACGACCATCTGATAGACCTGCACTCCGGCGAGGTTATCGAATTCGTCGATCCCGAGATCGAGGAATTACAGGAGCGGATTGCGGCCAAGCTCGGCTATGATCTGCGCGGCCACAAAATGGAACTTTACGGCGTCCCCCGCGATACTGGGAAAGAGCGGTCGAAAAAGTGATTTCCGCCCCCCATAGCGACACGTTGCGCGCAATCCTGATGATGATCCTGTCGATGGCGGCCTTTGCCGCGACGGATATGTTCGTCAAACTGTCCTCTGTCACGCTGCCCCCGTCGCAAGTGATGTTTTCCATGGGGATCGGCGGCACATTGCTGTTCGGACTTCTGAGCAAAGCCAGTGGCACGCCGGTTCTGTCGCGGCGTATCCTGCACCCCGCAATCCTCAGCCGCGGCGTTGCAGAAATCGTTGCGGCCTGCGGTTTTCTGATGGCACTTACCATTCTGCCGTTTTCGACCGCCTCTTCGATCCTGCAAGTCACCCCGTTGCTGGTCACACTCGGCGCGGCGCTGTTTTTGCGGGAAACCGTAAGCTGGCGGCGCTGGAGCGCGATCTTCGTGGGGATGAGCGGCGTTCTGATCATTCTCAACCCCTTCGCAGAAACAACCGAAGCGCACCCTGCCCTGTTCTCCACGGGCTCCCTTCTTGCGATTATCGGTGTGTTCGGCCTAGCGGGGCGCGATCTGTCCACGCGATTTATCCCGAAGGATGTGCCCAACCTGCAAGCCTCGACATGGGGCTTCTTCACTGTCGCAATTGCCGGTGTGATCCTGTCCCTGTTCGGCGCTCCCTGGCAGGTGCCGGATCTGCTGACTTCGGGCTATATCTGCGGTTTGATCGCCTTCTCGGGGATCGGTTACTTCGCGATCACCTCGGCCATGCGCATCGGGGATATTTCCGCCGTTGCACCATTCCGTTATTCCCGCATCATCTTTGCCTTCGCCCTGTCTGTTGTTGTCTTTGACGAGGTGCTGACCCTTCAAACCCTGTTTGGCGCCGCTGTGATCGTGGCGGCCGGACTTTATGTCTGGCTGCGGGAACGCAGGCTGGCCCGCACTATCCCCCCTGAAACCGTAGCGGCATAAGCCACATGCCCTGTTAACCGAACGAACTGAAAAGAGGAATTTGACATGACCGCAATTATCGAAATCACCGGACGCGAGATCCTCGACAGCCGGGGCAACCCGACCGTTGAAGTGGACATCCTGCTGGAAGACGGCACTTGGGGCCGCGCTGCCGTACCTTCCGGTGCCTCTACCGGTGCCCATGAAGCGGTTGAACTGCGCGATGGCGACAAAAGCCGCTATCTTGGCAAGGGTGTTCTGAAAGCGGTCGAAGCCGTGAACGGCGAAATTGCCGAGGCCCTGTTGGGTGTGGATGCCACCCGCCAGTTGGTAATCGACAACATTATGATTGATCTGGACGGCACCGAAAACAAATCCCGCCTTGGTGCGAACGCCATTCTGGGTGTGTCTATGGCCGTGGCCAAAGCGGCTGCACAAACACTGAACCAATCGCTCTACCGCTATATCGGCGGTACATCTTCGCGCTGGTTGCCTGTTCCGATGATGAACATCATCAACGGTGGCGAACATGCGGACAATCCGATCGACATTCAGGAATTCATGATCATGCCGGTGTCTGCACCCAACGTGCGCGAGGCAATCCGCATGGGCGCAGAAGTCTTCCACACCCTGAAGAAAGAGCTGTCCGCAGCAGGCCACAACACAGGTGTCGGCGATGAAGGCGGTTTTGCCCCGAACCTGAACTCCACCACAGACGCGCTGGATTTCATCATGAAATCCGTTGAAAAAGCAGGCTACAAACCGGGTGAGGATATCTACCTTGCGCTCGATTGTGCGGCGTCGGAATACTACGAGGACGGTCTTTACAACTTCAAAGGCGAAGGCAGGAAACTGTCTTCCGGTGAAAACGCGGACTACCTTGAAAATCTGGTAAACCAGTACCCGATTATTTCCATCGAAGACGGTATGCACGAAGATGACTGGGACGGCTGGAAAACCCTGACCGATAAAATCGGGGACCGCTGCCAGCTGGTCGGGGACGACCTGTTCGTCACCAACACCAAACGTCTGGCCCGTGGCATTGATGAAGGCTGCGCAAACTCCATCCTTGTGAAAGTAAACCAGATCGGCACGCTGACCGAAACGCTGGAAGCTGTGGATATGGCTACACGTAACGGATTTACATCCGTGATGTCACACCGTTCCGGTGAAACCGAAGATGCCACCATCGCCGATCTGGCGGTGGCCACCAACTGCGGGCAGATCAAAACCGGTTCTCTGGCCCGTTCCGACCGGCTGGCCAAATACAACCAGCTGATCCGCATCGAAGAAATGTTGGGCGATGTGGCGCAATACGCCGGAAAATCCGTCCTGCGCGGCTGATCCTTCACGCTACGAACGGGAAACCGGGTTATCGCACCCGGTTTTCCTTTCCGGCCTGGCCGGTGTGCCGTCGGGCCGTCGCGGGACATGTGCTATTTTGGTCCCGCATCCCCCGCCCCGCGCCTTGGCCCTTGCTAAATTACTGGACGACAGGCCACACAACCGATAAGACACCCGCTACAAGTCCAAAGGTGCAGTCATGGCCGATCCAGAACATCCCCAGATTTACCTTATCACCCCGCCGCAGTTCGAGCTTTCCGCCTTCTCGTCAGAGCTGAGCCGTATGCTTGACAGTTTCGAGATTGCCTGCGTGCGTCTGCGCTGTGCCTCTGAAGCGGCAGAGGATATCGGCCGTGCGGCTGATAACCTGCGCGAGGTCTGCCACGCCCGCGATGTTCCGCTGGTGGTGGAAAATCACGGCAAGATCGCTTCTGTTCACGGGTTGGACGGGGTGCATCTGACAGACGGGCCAAGGCAGGTTCGTGACATGCGAAAGCTGCTGGGCGACGATGCGATTGTGGGCAGTTTTTGTGAAAACTCCCGTCACACCGGCATGGCCGCCGGCGAGGCTGGTGCGGATTACATTTCCTTTGGCCCGCTGGCTGAAAACCCGCTGTCCGTGTCCGATCCGGTGGATTTCGACACCTTTGAATGGTGGTCTGAAATGATCGAGCTTCCGGTGGTTGCCGAAGGCGCGATTTCCCTTGAAATGGCTGCGAAACTGGCTCCGGTTACGGATTTCTTTGCCTTCGGGCCGGAACTCTGGTCTGCAAAGGACGGGCCGGATACTGCGCTTAAAGCCTATCTAGAGCGGATCCTGTAAGCCGCTGCGCACGGCTGCCTCGCAGCGCCGTGCCAGTTCCTTGCGACAGGTTACAGAAGCCGCCTGCACCGGCGGATGGAACACGATTTCAATCCGCCCCTGATGCTTTTGCGCCAGAACGCGGAACAGGTCCGGCGCAAAGGCTGTATCGCCCCACCAGCCATAGAACCGCGGATCTTCCCCTTCGGGCGCGATATAGTTCAGCGTCACAGGCTGCACCCAAAGACGCTTCTGCAATTCCGGCTCCATAAAGGCCGCAAACAGGGTAGAGCGGAACGGCAACACCCTTCGCCCGTCCGTGCTGGTGCCTTCAGGGAAAAACAACAACCGGTGTCCCTGCGCGATATAGTCCAGCACAAGGCTCCGGTGCCTTGCCGCATGGCTCGTGCGACGCTCAATGAAGATCGTGCCGACCGAACGGGCTATAACACCGATCAGCGGCCAGTGCTGCACCTCGGCCTTGGCCACGAACAGCACCTCCTGCACAGCGTTCAATGTGAAGATATCGAGCCATGAACAATGGTTTGCAACCACCGCGCCCCCGTAAGACATCGGCGTGCCGGTACAGATCACCGGCAAACCGATCACCCGCAACACACCGCGGCAGGCAAGCCCCACAATCCACTGGGCCGCCTTGGTAAAGCCTGCGATCCGCAGCAACACCATCGGCCCCATCAGCCCGAAGATGATCACCGCCATCGCAGACACCCGCAGAATGCAGCGCAGCCAGCCCGCGGCCCCGAACGGTTTCACCGCCGGTCGGCTGCCATCATCCCAAGTGGTCATGCCGCCCGCCCTTGCAACAGTTGAGCCCGTTGCTTGGCCGGAATATTCTGCTGGTCGAGTACAAGGCAAACGTCAATCGTGTTGAAATCCCGATCCACATAGGCCCCGTCCCCGACCCAGCCGCCCAGCCGGATATAGCTTTTGATCAGGGCGGGTATCTGGCGCACGGCAGCCACACGATCTATTTCCGTGGCCGCCTTTATGCTCATCTTCACGCGGGACTGCGCCTTTGCGGTCACCCGCAACTCTGGCGGTGCAAGGTGGCTGTGGTGAAGATAGGACAGACCGTCGCTGTAAACATCTGGATCTGTACCGGCAAAGGACGCCACGCCAAACAACAGCTCGATCCGGTTCCCAAGCACATAATCCGCCACCCCCTGCCACAGAAGATGCAGGGCAATACCATTGCGATAGACCGGATCGATACAACTGCGCCCCAGTTCCACAGCAGGGCGACCGGATCGGATGATCGGGCCGAGATCATATTCCTGCGCCCCGTAGAATCCTTGCCCTCGCGCTGCTGTTTCGCTGCGCATCAGACGGTAGGCTCCCACCACATTGTTGTCGTGATCCTTAATGCGGGTGTCGATCAGAAGAAGGTGGTCGAAATACGGATCAAAAGCGTCAGACTCGCGGAGTTCGGCATCGCCGCCGAAAGCCGGACGGGCGCCCATTTCCTCGACAAACACGCGGTAGCGCAGACGTTGCGCCGCAGCCAGTTCCTGTTCTGTTTCTGCCAGTTTCAACGTAAATTGTGAGGTATTCACGATCATCTGTGGCTCTCCCTACCGGTTAGGAAACTGTTAACCAATCCGGCTTAATATTTCCAATCAGACTGCAACTCAGGAAAATAACTTGAAAACTCAACCGAAAGTAGCATACTTGTTTTACAGCACGCCAGCTACACCGGCTCCAGGGCCACATGGTCGCCATTGACTACAATTTTGCCGACCTCTTCGAAGTTGACGGTTATTTTGCCGTCTATAACAGATTGAACCTGCCCCAGCCCCCATTCGGGATGTTCGGGACTGCGCACCAACTGTCCGGGTGTGAGGAATTCAATCATGGAAAGCCTTTTGTTAAGCCTGTTGGTGATGCATATGTATGATACTTCCGATGACATTACAGCCCTAATCAGCGCCAGAATCTGCCACGATCTTGCCAGCCCGCTTGGTGCGATCGCCAATGGTGTCGAACTTCTCGAACTGTCAGGGGTCGCTGAAATTCCCGAAGCTGTCCTTCTCGCCGATAGTGTAAATTGTGCCACTGCACGAATGGCGTTTATCCGTGTGGCCTATGGTTTTGCCAACAGCCGTTCTTTGATGGCGCCGTCACAGGCCCAACAACTGCTTTCGGGAAATTTTGCCGACCGCAAGATAAACCTTAAATGGCGGATTTCGCAGGACATCCCCAAACCGCTCGCCAAACTGTTGTTTTTATTGACGCAATGCTGCGAAACCGCCCTACCCTACGGGGGGGAAATCCAGCTGAACCAGAGAGGGGATGTGTACGACCTTCACACCAACGCCAAGGAGGTCCGGCACGAACCGGACCTTTGGGCCTGTCTTACCCCAGATGCAGCGCGTCCGGCACTGACATCTGCACTGGTGCACTTCGAACTGGCCCGTTTACAGGCTGTCAAACTCGGTCGGGACGTTCGCGTTCGGTTCAGCGACACCACACTGGACATGACCGTCCAGTAGGACCGCTGACAGATCACCCGACCTCGACAGGAACCAATCCTTTGCGGAAGCGACGCATGTTCGCCTGATAGCCTTCGGCGGATTTGGTCAGCATCGCTTGGGCAGCGGCGTCCAACTCCCGCACAACCTTTCCAGGCGCACCCATAACCAAAGAGTTGTCCGGAATGACTTTATTTTCTGTAATCAGCGCATTGGCCCCGATCAGGCAGTTTTTACCGATCACCGCACCATTCAGAACAGTCGCCCCCATGCCGATCAGGGAGTTGTCCCCGATGGTACAGCCGTGCAGCATTGCCTTATGCCCGATGGTGCAGTTTTTACCGATTGTCAGAGGATAGCCGATATCTGTATGCAGGACCGAATTCTCCTGAATGTTGGACCCTTCGCCCAGCAGGATCAGTTCGTTATCCCCGCGCAGCACGGCCCCGAACCAGACGGATGCGCCGCTTTCAACCCGCACACGGCCCATCAACTGTGCGTTCGGCGCAATCCAGTAATCCCCGTCCTGCGCCAGTTCCGGCGCGATTCCGTCCAGTTCGTAAATCATAACATTGCCTCGCATTCTGCATTCAACTTGCGCACCCGCTCTACCAGACCGGGTTGGCGGTCCCGCCGCAAACGTTCTGCCGTAACGATAGAACGCAACTGGGTTTCGCAAGCTTCCAGATCCTCGTTCACCAGCACATAGTCGTATTCCGGCCAGTGGCTTATCTCGTCCCGTGCTTTGGCCATCCGGTTATTCACCACTTCCGCACTGTCCTGCCCCCGCGAATTAAGCCGGCTTTCCAGTTCCGCAATCGAAGGGGGCAGCAGGAAGATAGACACCACATTGTCCCGCAGGCTGGAGGCGCGAATCTGCTGCCCGCCCTGCCAGTCCACGTCGAACAAAACATCCCGCCCGTCCGCAACCGCCGCCGCGACAGGGGCAAGCGGAGACCCGTAGTGATTGCCGAAAACCTCGGCATGTTCCAGCATTTCGCCATCGGCGACCATGCGCAGGAATTCCTCTTTGGATTTGAAGTAATAGTCTTTGCCTTCAACCTCTTGCGGGCGCATCGGGCGGGTGGTGGCGGAAACAGAAAAGTCGATCGCCGGATCTTTTGCCAGAAGCCGTTTGGCCAGCGTGGACTTTCCCGCGCCCGATGGCGATGAAATGATGATCAAAAGCCCGGATCGTATCTGTTCAGACATGGTTACTCCACATTTTGCACCTGCTCGCGCATCTGGTCGATTACAGCTTTCAGGTCAAGCCCGATCCCCGTCAGGTCGGTGTAATTCGCCTTGGAACACAGGGTATTGGCCTCTCGATTGAATTCCTGCGTCAGGAAATCGAATTTACGCCCGATGGGACCATCCTGCGCCAGCAATTCGCGCGCCGCAATGACATGAGCCTGCAACCGGTCCAGTTCCTCTGAAACATCGGCTTTCACGGCAAGCAGGGCAAGTTCCTGTTCGAGACGCTGTTCGTCCACCGCATCCGTGGTGCCCAGAACACGGGCGAGGTTCATTCGCATGGTTTCCGCCACGTGATCCCGCCGCCCGTCAAGCACTTCGGCCGCGCGGGCACACAGGCCGTCGATCTGCTCGATCTGCTGGGCCAGAACCTCTGCCAGCGCCGCACCTTCCGCGGCCCGCGCCTTTGCAAAACCGGCAAGCGCCGTTTCGAAATCCTTCTTCACCGGATCATTCACGGCGCTGAGGGGATCAGCCTCTCCCTCCACCGTGCCAAACACGCCCGGCAGGGCAAGAATTGCAGCAATATCAAGTGGTGCCACCTCTACTTTGGCTTCATGCGTTGCAATTCTGGCCACTTCGAGGGCCCGCTCCAGCCCTTCCGGATTGAGCTGGGCAACGCGGGCAGTACTGTTGCGCTTCACCCGCAGCCCGACGGTTATCGTACCGCGCTTGCAAATCGCGGCAATCTGCTTTCGGGCGAGGGCTTCAAGTCCGTCAAAACCCTCGGCAAGCCGCATCCGCACGTCCAGCCCCCGCCCGTTTACACTGCGAATTTCCCAAGCCCAGGAAACTGCGCCACTACTGCCATTGGCCGATGCGAAGGCCGTCATAGAATTAACCATATAAGAAAATTTGCCTCACTTTTGAATCGATTGTGTGCCAGATAGTCGCCGAGGGGACTGTTAAAAAATCCTTATCAAAATACACTAGGGTTCTCAACAAATGCATAGCAACTGCGCCGGAGTGACGTATGCGACACCACTTGCAAAAGCCCGATACAGGCAGCGCGGATCTGCTGCATCTGCCGCGGAACGCTGCGGATATGCGCAATCCGGTTATTCGCGAAGTTTTTGCCTATTGGGAGGGATTGCGAAAAGGCCGCCTTGCCCCGCTGCGTTCGGAACTGGATCCGCGCAAGATCGGCAAGGTATTTGATCAGGTCTTTATGCTGGAATTCAATAATGCGCAGGATATCCGTTTCCGGCTGGCCGGCATGGACCTGTGCCAGATGCTGGGCATGGAACTTCGCGGGATGCCGTTAAGAGCCTTGTTCAGCATTGGCCACAGAGACCAATTGGCCCGCGTGATCGCCGAAATGGCGCAAGCCCCGAAGATAGTAGAACTGGCGTTGAAAACGCCTGTCCATGATACACCAATGCTGAACGCCCGTATGCTTTTACTGCCCATGCAGGACGCGCAAGCGCGGTTTTCAAGGGTTTTGGGCTGTCTGGTGTCAGACGACCCGCCGTTACAGGCCCCGGTCCGGTTTGACATCGTTGCGGTGAAAACCACCCGCATCGTTGCAGCGATGGCCCCCGCCCCGTCCGGCAGGCAAAAGCACAGCGCCGACAACCGACAGGACGCCGGTGCAGAGCCGCTTGCAACAGGAATCGATCCCTTATCCGACGCGCCGCCGCCATGCGCGAAACCGGAAGGATTGCAGCAACCGCCTGACCGTTTTGACGGCTTCCACAGACCTGTATCCGTCACAAAAGCCACCACACCACGTCCGGTGGCCGGTAAACCCTACCTGCGATTGATTAAAGACAGGTAAACAAAAAAACGCGGCCCCGAAGCGCCGCGTTTTCCTGTTCATCCTGAAAAATACTGTATCAGACGGCCTGACGCTGCGCCTCGACACGCTGTTCCAGTTCTCCTGCAACCAGAAACGCCAGTTCCAGCGCTTGTGATGCGTTCAGTCGTGGATCACATGCAGTGTGGTAGCGGTCAGACAGATCCTCGTCAGTTACCGCGCGCACGCCACCGGTGCATTCGGTAACATCCTTGCCAGTCATTTCAAAATGCACACCACCCGGAACCGAGCCTTCCGCTTTGTGAATACCGAAGAACTCCTGCACTTCGCGCAGGATACTATCGAACGGCCGGGTCTTATAGCCGGAAGATGATTTGATTGTATTGCCGTGCATCGGATCACAGGACCAAACCACATTGGCTCCTTCCTCACGCACTGTTTTGATCAGGCGTGGCAGGTGATCCCCCACAGAACCGGCACCGAAACGGGCGATCAGGGTCAACCGGCCTGCTTCGTTTTCAGGGTTCAGCTTGGCCATCAGTACCTTCAGATCCTCGGCTGTGGTCGTCGGTCCGCATTTCAGACCGATCGGGTTTTGCACGCCGCGGCAGAATTCCACATGGGCGCCGTCAGGCTGGCGGGTCCGGTCCCCGATCCAGATCATGTGACCCGAACCTGCCACCGGCAAGCCACTGGTGGAATCGATCCGGCACAGCGCCTCTTCATATTCCAGCAACAGCGCTTCGTGGCTGGTATAAAAGTTCACCGTATGCAGGGCCGATGTGTTGTCGGATGTCACACCTGCGGCTGTCATGAAATCCAGACTGTCGGAAATCCGGTTGGCAAGTTGTGTGTATTTTTCAGACGCCCCTGCTGCATTGGCAAAGCCGAGGTTCCATTCGTGGACACGGTGAATATCCGCGAAACCGCCCATGGAAAAAGCGCGCAGCAGGTTCAGCGATGCCGCAGCCTGTGTGTAAGCCTGCAACATGCGGTCCGGATTGGGAATACGGGCTTCCGCCGTGAAATCAATATCGTTGATGATGTCACCACGGTAGGACGGCAGTTCGACACCGTTAACGGTTTCCGTACCCGCAGAACGGGGCTTGGCGAACTGGCCCGCAACGCGGCCCACTTTGACAACCGGAACCTTGGCACCATAGGTCAGCACCACCGCCATTTGCAGCATCACTTTGTAAGTGTCGCGCAACATGTCGGCGTTGAATTCCGCAAAGCTTTCGGCGCAATCGCCCCCTTGCAGCAGAAACGCTTCCCCGCGGGAAACAGCCGCGAGCTTCGCTTTCAGCGCACGGGCTTCACCCGCAAAAACCAGCGGCGGATAGCTGGACAACCGGGTCTCCACTGCTTGCAGTGCAGCCGCGTCGGTATAGTCCGGCATCTGAATCCGCTCTTTGGAACGCCAGTCAGATTTTTTCCAAGCCGAAGTCATCGGGTCTCTCCTTGGTGGGGTATCGGGAGTCCGGTCATACAGCAGCGCCCCCCCTTTGGCCAGAACTCCATCTGCGGTATCAGCCCTAATTGCTGCTTTTTGACGGTCTGAAAAAGGGATAGGATGATAACGTTAACCCCTTGTGACAAATTTACAAAAACCTACAAGTTGACCCCGACGCTAACTGCCCGAGTGATTCGGCCTATCAAACGGTGCTGCCATGCCCTCTGCCAAACCATCCCCAGCCGAAACGAAAACCCGCAAATACGTCTTTCTGCTGCTCGACAAATTCTCGCTGGTGCCGTTTTCCTCGGCTTTGGATTCCTTGCGCATTGCCAACCGTTTTGACAAACGCATGCGCTACAGCTGGCGTATCATGACAGAGGATGGCGGGCCTGTTGCCTGTTCCAACGGAACGCGGATCATACCGGATTCCGGATTGGAAGACATAGCGCGGGAAGATACCGTGATGATTTGCGGCGGGCTGGAGATCGACCGGACATCCACAAAACCGGTGATGAACTGGCTAAGGCGCGAGGCACGCAAGGGGGTATCCATTGGCGGGCTGTGCACCGGTGCGCATACGATGGCCAAGGCCGGATTGCTTGACGGAAAGAAATGCACGATCCACTGGGAAAACTACGACAGTTTCACCGAAGAATTCGACGAGGTAGAGCTGTTCAAATCGGTCTATATGATCGACGGCAACCGGTTCACTTCTGCGGGCGGTACGTCATCGCTTGATCTGATGCTGAAACTGATGGCGACCCGCGACGGCGAGGATATCGCAAACTGGGTGGCGGACCAGTGCCTGCACACCAACATCCGCAGCGAACGGGATGAACAACGCCTGTCTATTCCAACCCGTATCGGCGTGCGGCATCCTAAACTGTCCACCGTGATCCAGATGATGGAAAGCAACATAGAAGAGCCGGTCAGCCCGTCCGTTCTGGCGCAGGATGTGGGCATGTCCACCCGCCAGCTGGAGCGTCTGTTCAGCCGCTACCTCAGCCGATCGCCCAAACGGTACTATATGGAACTGCGGCTGCAAAAGGCGCGCAACCTGCTGATGCAGACAGAAATGTCTGTCATCAACGTGGCGCTGGCCTGCGGGTTTGCATCACCGTCGCATTTTTCAAAATGCTACCGCGCGCAATATGATACCACACCCTATCGTGAACGCGGCTCGCAGGCGTCGCGCAATCCGGATCTGAAGTCTAACGACTGATCCGGAACAGCCCGCCGCGATCCACGCTCAGAAACCAGATCGATCCGTCAGGGGCCTGACGGATGTCCCGCACCCGACCGGTTTCGCGGGACTGTAGCTGTTCACCGGCAGAAAGCCTTGCGCCAGAGCGGTCCAGCCGCGCAATATGGTCGAATTTCAGCGATCCGACGAATATGTCGCCCTTCCATTCGGGAAACATCTGTCCCGAATAGATCATCATGCCGGATGGCGCGATGGAGGGATCCCAGTAAAACGCCGGTTGTTCCATCCCTGCTTTTGCGGTGCCTTCCCCGATCTTGCCGCCGGAATAGTGTTCCCCGTAAGAAATCACCGGCCAGCCGTAGTTCGCGCCCTTCTTGACGCGGTTCACCTCATCCCCGCCTTTTGCGCCGTGTTCCACCACCCAAAGCTGCCCCGAGGCATCAAGCGCGGCCCCCTGTGCATTGCGGTGGCCATAGGACCAGATTTCCGGCAGGGCCCCGCCGGTGCCGGAAAACGGGTTTGATTTCGGTACACCACCACTGCGGTCCACGCGAATGACTGAACCGTTGTGCATGGACAGATCCTGCGCCGAGGGGCGGTTGCCCCGCTCCCCCACCGTAACAAACAGGGTGCCATCGCCGGATTCCACCACCCGCGATCCGAAGTGCCGCCCGCCCCGGTTCCCGGACTTCATTTCAAACACCTTACGCAAGTTGGTAAGTTTGGCGGCTTGCGCATCAAACCGCGCCACTGCAAGCGCTGTGCCTGCCCCGCCGGATTGGGATTTCGCATAGGTCAGAAACAGTTCGCCACTTTGGTCAAAATCCCGCGCAAGCACCACATCAAGCAATCCGCCCTGCCCTTTGGCATAGACTTTCGGAACACCGGACACGCGGGTTTTACCCCCCTGCCCGTCAAACAACCAAAGCCGCCCTTTGCGTTCTGTCACCAGAAACCGCCCGTCAGGAAGAATCGCCACGGCCCAAGGCTCGTCCAACCCTTTCGCAAGCTGTGTCACCTGCAAGGAACCAAGCGAGGATTCCACTGTTTGCGCCAGCGCACCAGTGGAAGAAAAGCAAAACATTACGGCCATTAACATCATTTTCATTACAAAAATCCCTTTTCGGCTTTCACTATATTACTTGCGGCAGAATCGGCGTGGGACAAGGGTGCCATTTGACCTTTGGTACAGCAAGGATACCCTTGCATTTGGCACCGTAGCCACTAGTGTTCGTGCCTATTATTCATGCAGGGAGAGAACACATGAAAAAACTACTGCTCGCATCCGCCGCCACAGTTGCGCTGGCCGGATCCGCCTTCGCCGAAGCCCACGGGGACGTCAAACTGGGCGTAATCCTCGGCTTCACCGGCCCGATTGAATCGCTCACACCCGCTATGGCTGCCGGTGCGGAACAGGCCATGTCCGAAGTGTCCGAATCCGGCAAGTTCATGGGTGGCAAGTCCATCACTTCCGTGCGCGCCGACAGCACCTGCGTTGACTCTGCCGCGGCCAGTGCAGCTGCCGAACGTCTGATCACATCTGACGGTGTGTCCGGTATTGTCGGTGCAGACTGTTCCGGTGTGACCACAGCGATCCTGACAAACGTTGCTGTTGCAAACGGTATGGTCATGATTTCTCCGTCCGCGACATCTCCGGCACTTTCCGACGTTGAAGACAACGGTCTTTTCTTCCGCACTTCCCCGTCTGACGCCCGTCAGGGTCAGGTCATGACTGAAGTGATCATGGACCGCGATATCAAATCCGTTGCCATCACCTACACCAACAACGACTACGGCAAAGGTCTTGCCGATGCATTCCAGTCTTCCTTTGAAGCTGCAGGCGGTACTGTAACCATCTCTGCCGCGCATGAGGACGGCAAGGCAGACTATTCCGCCGAGGTTGGCGCGCTTGCGGCTGCCGGTGGCGATGTTCTGGTGGTTGTCGGCTACCTCGACCAAGGTGGTAAAGGCGTGATCGAAGGCTCGCTTGACTCCGGTGCCTTTGACACATTCGTTCTGTCCGACGGGATGGTGGGCGACAGCCTGCCCGAAGCCATCGGTTCGGACCTGAACGGCTCTTTCGGTCAGGCCCCTGGTACAGACAGCGAAGGCGCTGCGATGCTGAACGATCTGATGGCCGATGTGGACGCATCCGCGCCATATGTTGCGGAATCCTATGACGCCGCAGCCCTGATCGCACTGGCCATGCAAGCCGCAGATTCCACAGATCCTTCTGTTTACAAAGAAAAGATCATGGACGTCGCCAACGCACCGGGCGAAAAAATCATGCCGGGTGAACTGGGCAAGGCGCTGGAAATCATCGCCGGTGGTGGCGATGTTGACTATGTCGGCGGCTCCAATGTGGAACTGATCGGCGCAGGCGAAAGCGCAGGCAGCTACCGCGAGATCGAGATCAAGGACGGCGCACTGTCCACGGTCGGCTTCCGCTAATCGCTCGTTAACGCATTTAAGCAGCCCGCAATCCACATTGCGGGCTGCTTTTTTAGATCGGCTGACACACCATGATCAAAGTTGAAAATCTGGCGAAGCGGTTCGGCGGCTTTTATGCCGTGAACAACGCTTCGCTTGAAATCGCCAAAGGCTCCATCACGGGGCTGATCGGCCCGAATGGCGCGGGCAAAACCACACTCTTTAACGTGATTGCAGGGGTTCACAAACCCAGCGCCGGACGGGTGCTGCTGGACGGAGAGGACATCACCGGCCTTCCGCCCCATTCCCTGTTCGACCGCGGCCTGCTGCGCACCTTCCAGATCGCCCACGAGTTTTCCACCATGACCGTGCGCGAGAACCTGATGATGGTTCCCCCCGATCAGGCGGGCGAACGTCTGTGGGACGCATGGTTCAAACCGGGCCTCGTGCGCAGTCAGGAGGCCGAAATCCGCAAGAAGGCGGATGAGGTGATCGAATTTCTGGAAATCTCCCATGTGGCGGACGAACTGGCGGGCAATCTGTCCGGCGGTCAGAAAAAGCTTCTGGAACTGGGCCGGACCATGATGGTCGATGCCAAGATCGTGTTTCTGGATGAAGTGGGCGCCGGTGTGAACCGGACACTGCTCAACACCATCGGGGATGCCATCCTGCGCCTGAACAAGGAGCGGGGGTATACCTTCTGTATGATCGAACATGACATGGATTTTATCGGCCGCCTGTGTGATCCGGTGATCGTTATGGCCGAAGGCACCGTGCTGGCCGAAGGTACGATTGACGACATCAAGTCGAACGAGCAGGTGATCGAAGCCTATCTCGGCACCGGCCTGAAAAACAAGCCGCAGGTGAGCGCATGAGCTATCTTTCAGCCAGTAACATGACCGGCGGCTACGGCCGTGGTGCGGATATCCTGCACGATTGCACGATTGAGGCCGCAGAGGGCGAGATCGCCGTCATCGTCGGCCCCAACGGTGCGGGCAAATCCACCGCAATGAAAGCCGTTTTCGGGATGCTGAACCTGCGCAAGGGCAGCGTTACACTGGACGGAGAGGATATTACCCGTCTGACACCGCAGGACCGTGTGGCCAAGGGCATGGCCTTTGTGCCCCAGACCTCCAACGTGTTTCCGTCCATGAGCGTGGAAGAAAACCTTGAAATGGGGGCTTTCCTGCGCCGTGATAATATCAACGGCACGATGGAGCAGGTCTACGAACTGTTTCCCATCCTGAAGGAAAAGCGCCGCCAGAACGCCGGCGAACTGTCCGGCGGGCAGCGCCAGCAGGTCGCGGTGGGCCGTGCCCTGATGACCCAGCCCAAACTGCTGATGCTGGATGAACCCACTGCGGGGGTTTCCCCGATTGTGATGGACGAATTGTTCGACCGCATCATCGAAGTGGCCCGTACCGGCATTTCCATCCTGATGGTGGAACAGAATGCCCGTCAGGCGCTGAACATCGCCGACAAAGGGTATGTTCTGGTTCAGGGGCGCAACCGGTTTACCGACACCGGCGAAGCGCTGATGAATGATCCCGAAGTCCGCAAGAGCTTTTTGGGGGGATGATGCAACGCACTTTCCCGCCCCGCCCTGCGGTTCGCCCTCTCTCTTCCGGAACCACGGTGACGCCCGTTCCTTCCGCCAGCCATCAGAAAGCCTTGTTATGGAACTCCTGAACGCCTTTATCCTATTGTCGAATTTCGTGCTGGTGCCCGCAATCGCCTATGGCTCCCAACTTGCGCTGGGGGCGCTCGGGGTCACGCTGATTTACGGTATCCTGCGTTTTTCCAACTTCGCCCACGGCGACACAATGGCCTTTGGCGCCATGGTCACGATCCTGTTTACATGGTGGTTCCAGTCCATGGGGATCAGCATTGATCCGCTGCCGACCGCCCTGCTGGCCCTGCCCTTTGGTATCCTGTGCTGCATCGGTTTCGTGCTGGCGACCGACCGGATCGTCTATCGCTTCTACCGCCGTCAGAAGGCTGCGCCGGTTATCTTCCTGATCGCTTCTATGGGCGTGATGTTTGTAACCAACGGCATCGTGAGGTTTATCATCGGCCCGAACGACCAGCAGTTCGCCGACGGCGAGCGGTTTATCGTCAAGGCCCGCACCTTCAAACAGATGACAGGTCTGGAAGAAGGCCTGTCCTTCAAGGTTTCCCAGGGGATCACCGTAGTGACCGCCATTCTGGTGGTGATCGCGCTGTTCTGGTTCCTGAACCGCACCCGCACCGGCAAATCCATGCGCGCCTATTCCGATAACGAGGATCTGGCGCTGTTGTCAGGCATCAACCCTGACAAGGTGGTTATGGTTGCATGGATCATCGCCGCAACACTGGCCACCATCGCCGGTACGCTTTACGGGCTGGATAAATCCTTCAAACCCTTCACCTATCTGCAACTGCTGTTGCCGATCTTTGCGGCGGCTATTGTTGGCGGGCTCGGCTCCCCCATTGGGGCGATTGCAGGGGGATTTGTGATCGCCTTTTCGGAAATCATGGTCACCTATGCCTATAAGAAATTCATCGCCTATCTGGTTCCCGAAAGCTGGGAGCCGGATACGCTGGTGCAACTATTGTCCACGGACTATAAATTCGCGGTCAGCTTCATGATCCTTCTGCTGGTGCTGCTGTTCCGTCCGACAGGTATTTTCGCGGGGAAATCGGTATGATTGTAACACTTCTCGGACTCGCCTGTTTCGCCCTTCTGGTGGTTTCCCTTACCCCCCGTCTGGTGGGAATGGCACCGCTTCCGGACCGGATCAGGAATGTTTCCCTTTTCGCAATCATGGCGCTGCTGATCACCATTGTCGGCCTGATCCAGAGCTGGAACGTGGCGCTGGCCCTGCTGAACCTGTGCCTGATCTCCTCGATCATGGCGCTCGGGGTGAATATCCAGTGGGGCTATGCGGGCCTGCTGAACGTGGGGATCATGGGGTTTGCCGCCCTTGGCGGTGTTGCCGCTGTCCTGATCTCCGCCGATCCTGTGGCCGACGCATGGGCCGCCGGAGCCTTGGGGATTTTCGTGTCGTTCATCCTTGCCGTGGTCACGGTCATGGCCGCGATATACACCTACCGCAATATTGCCCCGTCCATGGCCCGCAATCTGGCCCTGTTTGCGATTATCGTCATCGGTCTGGTCGTGATCCGTTATTTTTACGGTCCGGCCCGTGACGCAATTGAAGATGTGAACCCTGCCTCCGAAGGTTATCTCGGCGGGTTGGGACTGCCGATTATTCTGGCGTGGCCTGTTGGCGGCGTCTTCGCAGGGCTGGCCGCCTGGGTGATCGGCAAGACGGCCCTTGGCCTGCGCTCTGACTATCTGGCGATTGCAACCCTTGGCATTGCCGAAATCATCGTCGCAATCATCAAGCACGAAGACTGGCTGACACGGGGCGTCAAGAACGTCTCCGGCCTGCCACGGCCTGTGCCCTATGAGATCGACCTGCAACAGTCCCAGTGGTTTGTGGATCTTGCAACCCGTCTGGGGCAGGATCCGGCGTTGTCCTCTTCGGTCTTTGTCAAACTCTGCTATGCGATCCTGTTTGCAATCGTACTGCTGGCGGTGCTCTGGCTGTCGGAACGGGCGCTCAACTCCCCTTGGGGGCGTATGATGCGGGCGATCCGTGATAACGAGGTCTCGGCCAATGCGATGGGCAAGGACGTGGTGGCACGCCATCTTCAGGTCTTTGTGCTTGGCTCTATCGTTGTGGGCATTGCAGGCGCGATGCTGACCACGCTGGACGGGCAGCTGACCCCCGGTGCCTACCAGCCGCTGCGCTTTACCTTCCTGATCTGGGTGATGGTGATCCTTGGCGGTTCCGGTAACAACTGGGGCGCGGTTCTGGGCGGATTTGTTGTCTGGTTCTTCTGGATTCAGGCAGAACCGATCGGCTCCTGGCTGATGGAAACCATTACATCCGGCATGGCCGAGGATAACGCCCTGCGCATCCACCTGCTGAACTCCACAGCACATATGCGCCTGATGACCATGGGGATTATCCTGCTTCTGGTCCTGCGGTTCAGCCCGCGCGGGTTGATCCCCGAAAAATAAACGGCATACCCTGCCGCCAGAGGGCTGTCACGGCCCTCTGGCACACCGCTGGCGATCACGACAAAACCTGTCGCAAACCGGTTTGCGAAATACGACAAACCCGTCCAGCCTGATCCCCGTCCAATGCGCGGGAGTCACACTATGAAAACCACCACTCGGGTCTGTGTTATCGGCGGCGGCGTTGTCGGCTGCTCGGTGCTCTATCACCTTACCAAACTCGGCTGGTCCGATGTGATGCTTGTGGAACGTTCGGAACTGACTTCCGGCTCTACATGGCATGCGGCAGGCGGTTTTCATACGCTGAACGGCGATACCAATATGGCGGCGCTGCAAGGCTATACCATCCGGCTTTATAAGGAACTGGAGGCGCTGACCGGCATGTCCTGCGGCTTGCACCACGTGGGCGGCGTGACACTGGCCGACACGCCGGAGCGGATGGATATGCTGCTGGCAGAACGGGCCAAGCACCGCTACATGGGGCTTGAAACCGAAATCGTCACACCGGACGAGATCGCCCGCATTGCCCCTGTGACCAACACCAAGGGCATCATCGGCGGGCTCTACGATCCGCTTGACGGCCATCTCGATCCCTCAGGCACTACACACGCTTACGCCAAAGCTGCACGCATGGGCGGCGCAACGATTGAGACCCATTGCATGGTGCGCGAAACCAATCAGCGGGCGGATGGAACGTGGGATGTGGTGACGGACAAGGGTACCATCCATGCCGAACATATCGTCAATGCCGCCGGACTCTGGGCGCGGGAAGTGGGCGCGATGGCGGGGATATATCTGCCGCTGCACCCGATGGAGCACCAGTATCTTGTGACCGAAACAATTCCGATGATCTCGGGCATAATCGACAGCGGCGCAGAGCACCCCCATGTGATGGACCCTTCCGGCGAAAGCTATCTGCGGCAGGAAGGCCGTGGCCTATGTATCGGCTTTTACGAACAACCCTGCCGTCCCTGGGCCGTTGACGGTACATCCTGGGATTTCGGCCATGAACTGCTGCCCGATGATTTTGACAAGATCGAGGACAGCATCGCCTTTGCCTATAAACGTTTTCCGGTGCTGGAAACCGCTGGCGTGAAATCGGTAATCCACGGCCCCTTTACCTTTGCCCCTGACGGCAACCCGCTGGTTGGCCCGATCACTGGGCTGCGCAACTACTGGTCCGCCTGTGGCGTCATGGCCGGATTTTCACAAGGCGGCGGAGTCGGCCTGATGCTGGCGCAATGGATGGTGGAGGGTGAAACCGAACGGGACGTCTACGCCATGGACGTTGCCCGCTTCGGGGACTGGATCACACCGGGATACACGCGGCCCAAAGTGGTGGAAAACTACCAGAAACGCTTTTCGGTGTCCTACCCGAACGAAGAACTCCCCGCGGGGCGCCCCTTCCAGACCACACCGGCCTATGGCATCTGGGATCAGCAAAACGCCGTTTTCGGGGCGCAATACGGAATGGAAGTCGTTAACTACTTCGCGCCCGAAGACGAACCGCGTTTTGAAACTCCAAGCTTCCGGCGCTCCAACGCATGGGATGCCACCGCCGCCGAAGTGAAAGCCGTGCGCGAGGCGGTTGGCATTAACGAAATCCATAACTTCGGCAAATACATCGTCTCTGGCAGGGATGCCCGCAACTGGCTTGACCGGATCATGGCAGGGCGCATCCCGAAACGAGGACGCATATCCCTGACGCCGATGCTGTCTCACAAAGGCAAACTGCTGGGGGATTTCACCGTGACCTGCCTGTCGGAAACCCGCTTTCAACTCACGGCGAGTTTCGGGATGCAATCCATTCACATGCGCTGGTTCCTGAAACACCTGTCTGGTGATGTGCAGGTCGAAAATGTCTCAACCCGCCGGCTCGGTTTCCAGATTGCCGGTCCGAACGCCCGCGAGTTGCTGTCCCGCTGCACCCGCGCCGATGTCTCAAATGCGGCGTTCCGTTTTATGGATGCAAAACACCTCTCCGTCGGCTTTTGCGATGCGCTGGTGCAACGGGTCAGCTATACCGGCGACCTTGGCTATGAAATCTATGTGGACGCAGAGAATCAGCACGCGCTTTACCAAACCCTTGCAGCCGCTGGCGCAGACCTCGGGCTGAAGCCCTTTGGAATGCGGGCAATGATGTCACTGCGACTGGACCGCTTTTTCGGCTCGTGGAATGCAGAGTTTTCACCCGATTACACCCCTGCCGAAACCGGCATGGACCGCTTTGTCAGCTATGACAAACCGGCCGATTTCATTGGCAAACAGGCAGCACTGGCGGAGCGGGCAAACGGCCCCGCGCGCAAGCTCTGTACCTTTGAGGTGGACCCGCTGGATGCGGATGTGAACGCCTATGAACCGATCTGGCTCAACGGCGAGGTTATCGGCTTTTGCACATCCGGCGGCTATTCCCACCATGCGCAAAAATCCGTCGCCTTCGGTTTTGTGCCGAGCAACCGGATCACAGAGGACTTGCAGGTGGAAATCGAAATCCTCGGCCAGATGCGCCCCGCAAATCGGATCACGACACAGTTGTTCGATCCCGAAATGGCCAGAATGCGCGGCTGATTTCCATTTTCTGCAAATATCCGCGCCGCAGGCATTCCTAGGACAGCCGCACGATATGCCCTGTCTGTGGATCAGCACGCCCTTCGGCCAGATCGGCAAAGGGTTGCAGGGCTGCCTTCAGCCCCTCATGTGTTTGCAGCGTCAGCCAACGGGCCGCATCAGCCACAATCTGCGCCGTTGCTTCCGTGATCTTACCCTCGATCACACCTTTCCCCCAATCCGCCTTGCGCTTGGCAATTTGTGCGGGCGCAAAGAAGAACTGGGGCTTTGGCCCAGCCAGTTCTTCGGGTTTTGCAAATTGATCCCAATGGCTCAGCCCCACGGCGCTGGAGTGTTTCAACACCCCGTC
This sequence comes from Paracoccaceae bacterium, assembly GCA_018223125.1. Lineage (GTDB taxonomy): Bacteria > Pseudomonadota > Alphaproteobacteria > Rhodobacterales > Rhodobacteraceae > Amylibacter. The sequence goes on from JAAEZA010000004.1 coordinate 49,191, forward strand.
CAGCCGCGCGTGCAAGGCCTGCTTGACCGCCGCATTCCCGGCCATATCCACATAGACAGAGTCCAGCTGTTCCAGCTCTCCGACCTGATCGTAGGTCAGGACGTCGTCACAAAAGCCAAGCTCCCGAACAAACGCCGCATTGGCTGATCCGGTCAACCCGACCACTTTGTAAGGCCGGTTCGCCTGTTCTGCCAGAAACGCGCAAAGCCCGAGACCTGTTTTGGAAGAGGCCGAGCCAACGATGATCTGCCTTGCGCCAAACCATTCGTTATCCGACAGCCAGTCAAACAGCAGGTAAGAGGTGGCTATCAGCGGTTGCATCAGCGCCTGATAAGGATCGGAGGATGCCGCCGGACCAACACGGGAATAAATGTTGTAAACCTCCGGCAAACCGTCCCGATGGGGTGCCGCGTCCCGCACCGCACTGCGCCCGTGTGCGACGGGATCAATCACCAGTTCGGTTGCCATCGGATAAAACCCGTACAACCGTTCGCCAACTTGCAGAACATCCGATCGGCTCTCGACGACGCGGGCAAAGCCCCAGACCGGAACCAGCCCCTTCCGGTCCTGCTCAACCGGAAAGAATTTCCAGTAACCGATGTCAAAGCCCGTGGCCGCATAGGTCACGTTGTTGGCGGTCAGCGCAAAACTCTCGATCGCCAGACGTACCTGCTCGTCGTCGAGCGGTAGGGCTGCGCATTGGTCCAGATTCTGTCGGGTGATGGTTTTCTGGTCTGTCAGAACACGGGTAACTGCGGGCATGGGTAAGGCTCCTCCTCTGGATGCCTTACCCTGCACGCTGGAAGAAGGCCTGTTAAGCCTTCTTCGCAGGTTTCGCCGCGTCAGTCTTTCCCAGTTTTTCGGGCATTTTCTTCGCCGGTGTCGCGGCTGCCTGTGCTTTGGGGGCCTGCGCGGCTTTGACCGGCGCTTCGGGCGCATCGTTGTGCTTGTCGATAAAGTTCAGCACCGCAGGGCGGATGTCATTGCGCCACGCGCTGCCACTGAAGATACCGTAGTGTCCCGCATCGGGTGCAAGGAAGGTTTCCTGCATGTCTTCGGGCAGATCCGGCAACAGGTCCAGCGCGGCGAGGCACTGGCCCGGAGCAGAGATATCATCGCGCCCGCCTTCTACAATCTTCACGGCGGTTTTGGTGATCTTGCTTATGTCTACATGTCTGCCGTCCACCTTGAACACATTCCGCGCCACTTCGCGGCGTTTGAACACCCGATCCACGGTGGACAGATAAAATTCCGCAGGCATGTCCATAACGGCCAGATATTCATCATAGAACTTGTTGTGACGGTCCAGATCCGCCGCTTCGCCGCGGGCCACAGCACCGATCTGGTCAGCAAAGGCTTTGGCATGGGTCTGCGCATTCATCGCAATGAAAGAGGAAAGCTGTACAGCACCCGGATAGACCTTGCGCCCGACACCGGCAAAGGCAAAGCCGACAGGGGTAATCACACTGTGTTCCAGCTGGCCCATTGTCACGCGGTTGCCAAAATCCGTTACTTCGGTCGGGTTGGCATCCGGATCAACCGGACCGCCGATCAGGGTCAGCGTACGGGGCTGCGGCGCGGTTTCGTCTTCGGCCAGCATCGCCGTTGCCACCAGCGTCAGGGGGACAGGCTGGCACACGGCGATAATGTGGATATTCTCCCCCAGATGCCGCAGCATTTTCACCACGTATTTGGTGTAATCCTCTACGTCGAATTTTCCGGCGGACAGGGGCACATCCCGCGCATTTTTCCATTCGGTGACATAGACATCACAGTTGGGCAGCAGGCTGGCCACGGTCTTGCGGCACAAGGTTGCGTAATGCCCCGACATCGGCGCCACCAGCAGTACACGACGGTTTACCGGGCGATCCCGTTCGGCGGTGAAGTGGATCAGGTTGCAAAACGGCAGTTCCAGTTCGATCTGCTTTGTCACAGGATAATCGGAATCCGCCGACACAACGCTGTCGATCCCCCAGGACGGTTTGGTCGCCACCTTTTCAAAGGTGCGTTCCGTAACTTCGCCCCAAGCAGAGAACAGCGCGGGAAGCGGACTCATGGTTACGGAGAAGGCAGGATTCTGCCAGAAGGCCTTGGTCGTTGCACCCACCCAAGCACTGCTTTGGCGCATGCTTTCGCTCATGTCATAAATGGTCACAGTCTGAACCTTTTGTTGTCTCTTTGCCTGCATGTTGCGTAAAGTGATGCGTGAATACTAGTGCAATCCTCACTAATGGAGGTTTAATTATGACTGACCAAACGTCACCTGATGCAGAGATTTTAGAGCAGAATTTAAACAAAATTAATGATTTAACCAAAAGAATGATGGCTGCGCTAGCGGATCGAAAAAGTCACAGTCCAAACCTCGAAACCCCCGACCACCAGTTCTATGCAAAGGCAGCCGCGGCCTATTTTGCCGAAATGATGAGCGATCCGAGCCGTATCATAGAGGCGCAAGTGGGCTATTGGACCGAGAGTTTGAAGAATTGGTCAGAGATTCAGCAACAAATGGCCGGTACTGTTGAAGAAAAGAACAGCGAACCTACGAAGGACAAGCGCTTTAAGCACGAGAATTGGGAAAAGAACCCCTATTTCAAAATGATCAAGCAGCAGTATCTGCTGTCCTCCAAAACAATTGAAACCATCACCAAGGATATGTCCCACCTGCCCGAACGGGAGCGCGAGAAAGTGAATTTCTTTGCCAAACAGGTGGTGGACATGTTTGCGCCCACCAATTTTCTGGCCTCCAATCCGGATGCACTGGAGCGGGCGATGGAAACCAACGGCCAGTCTCTTGTAGACGGATTGCAGAACTTTGTTGCCGATCTGGAAAGCAACCAGCAGGGAATCGCCGTGCGTCTGGCCGATCCGGATGCCTTTGTCGTGGGCAAGGATATTGCCACAACCCCCGGTTCGGTGGTGTTCCAGAACCGTATGTTCCAGTTGATCCAGTACAGCCCGAGCACCAGCAAGGTTTACAAGAAACCCCTGCTGATTACGCCGCCGTGGATCAACAAGTTCTATATTCTTGACCTGCGGCCCGAAAACAGCCTGATCAAATATGCGGTTGATCAGGGCCATACCGTTTTTGTTGTGTCTTGGGTCAATCCGGATGCCAGCTATGCGGATTGCGGCTTTGATACCTATCTGGAAGAAGGCCTGCTGGTCGCGATTAACAAGGTGCTGGAAATCACCCGTCAGAAATCTGCGAATGTCGCAGGATATTGCATCGGTGGCACGCTCCTTGCCTGTGCCATGGCCTATCTGACAGCCATTGGCGAGGATCAGAAGGTTAACAAAGCCACGTTCTTTACCACCATGACGGATTTCAGAAACCCGGGAGAGTTGGGGAACTTTCTGGAACCCGGCTTTCTGAAAGGGATACGGGCGCAGGTTGAGGAAACCGGCTATCTGGAAAGTTATTTCATGTCCCGTGCCTTCAGTTTCCTGCGCGCGCGGGATCTGGTCTATGCGCCTGCTGTACGTTCTTACATGATGGGAGAGGCCCCGCCCGCCTTTGATCTGTTGCAGTGGAATGCCGACAGCACCAACCTTCCCGGCCGAATGGCGGTGGAGTATCTGCAAAAGCTTTACGTGGATAACGAGCTTGTCGAGGGCAAGTTCGAGCTTTTGGGGGAAAAGATCCGCCTGGCCCAGATCAACCGGCCGATTTTCGCAGTCTCTACCATTCAGGACCATATCGCGCCTTGGGCCAGCACCTTTCGGGGTCTTACCAAAACAGGGGGAGAACGCACCTTTATCCTGTCCGAAAGCGGCCATATCGCCGGTATCGTCAATCCGGCCTCCAAGGATAAATACGGACACTGGCACAATCCCGAGCCGCCACGCGATCCGGAGTTCTGGCTGGAAAATGCCACCTACGTCAAGGAATCATGGTGGCACCGCTGGTCCGAATGGCTGGCAAAAGGAGAGGAAAAAACCACTCCTGCACGCAAGCCGGGCAATAAACACAATCCTGAAATCGAACCGGCACCGGGAAGTTATGTCTTGAAACCAGGGGTTTGACAAATTTTTTCTGCATTGCAGCATTATTTCATTGAAATGCCGCAATGCAGCATCTATATCTTGGTCACAGGCAGCGATCATGCTGGCTCCGAAATTCCGATCAAAGGATCAAACCCGATGGCAAACCAAGACTTCGACTTCGCAAAAGCAACTGAAGATTTCTTCGCTGCTTTCAAAATCGACACAAAAACGTTTGACGACGCGACCAAGAATGTTGCCGAGTTCAACGTGAAAATGGGCAAGATTGCGCTGGCGGCTGCAAAGAAAAATGCAGAACTGACCAACACATGGACAGCCGAAACACTGAAATCCTTCGAAGCTGCGAACAAGGTTCAAAAAGACCCTTCCGCTTACACAACCATTGCTTCCGATTTCGCATCTGCACAAGCACAGGCCCTGCCAGAAAAACTGGCTGCTTACGCTGAAGTGGCAAAATCTGCCCAACTGGAAGCTGTTGAACTGTTCGTTGCCGCTGGCAAGGACCTTCAAGCTGAAGTTGCTGCTGCGACCAAAGATGTCACAGCTAAAGCGAAAGCTGCCTAAGCCTTTACCGCGGGTTCCGACCTCCCACGGAAACTGCACAATAAGGGGTACCGTCTGCCGGTGCCCCTTTTTTTGCGTTTGGTTTCCCCCTTTGAATACGCAATGAACTGCGCTACGGTGCAGCATTACCGCGCATTTCGGGGAAACCATGACCAACACGATTTTGATCAATCGCTATGCAAGCCGCCGGCTGTATAACACGCAGACCAGCGAATATGTGACGCTTGACGAAATCGCGGAACTGATCCGGCAGGGCAACGATGTCGAGATCAAGGACCGCAAAACAGGCGAGGATCTGACCCGCCAGTTTCTGTTGCAGATCATCACCGAACAGGAAAGCAAGGGTGAAAACGTATTGCCCGTCAATGTGTTGACGGGTCTTGTACGCTCTTACAGCACCGCCGCCCAAGGGGTGCTGCCGGATTTCCTGTCCAAATCCTACGAAATGTTTTCCGAACAGCAGGCCGCCATGATGGAACGGATTCCCGGTATCGGTTCGGGCATGGGGGCTGGCGCCAACTGGCAGAAACAGCAGGCAGAACTGATGCAGTCCATGATGGCCGCATGGATGCCGCAACTGCAAAACAGCGCCGCTGCATCGCAAAAAGAAGCCGAGGCCAAACCCGATCCGAAATCCGAAACGGACGAAGAACTCTCTGCTGTGAAACAACAACTGGCAGAGCTGATGAAAAAAGTTGAAGGACTTTAAGACCCTCCCATGAAACTGAACGTATACCTTGCCGGCGAAATCCACACGTCATGGCGCGAAGATATCATTGCCGAATGTGAAGCCCAGAAGCTGGACATTACCTTTACTGCACCGGTCACAGACCACGGCGCATCGGATGATTGCGGCGTGGAAATTCTGGGAGCGGAAGAAAACAAGTTCTGGCACGACAGCAAGGGCGCGAACCTGAATTCCATCCGCACCCGCAAGGCGATCAAGGATGCGGATGTGGTCGTTGTGCGCTTTGGTGAAAAATATCGCCAGTGGAACGCTGCCTTTGATGCAGGCTTTGCCCATGCGCTCGGCAAATCCCTGATTGTGCTGCAAATGGACGAACACCAGCACGCCCTGAAAGAAGTTGATGCCGCCGCGCAAGCTGTCTGTTCCACTCCTTCGCAGGTAGCGAAATGCCTGTCCTACGTCCTGACAGGCAAGCTCGGCTGATATGCGGTGTTTGTTGCAACGGGTCCGGCAGGGCTCGGTTTCGGTAAACGGTGAGGTTATCGGGGAAACCGGACCGGGCCTTGTTATTCTCGCCTGCGCGATGCAGGGGGATACCGAAGCCAACGTACACGGGATGGCAAAGAAAATCGGTGCATTGCGCATCTTCAAGGATGAGGACGGGCGGATGAACCGCTCCCTTCTGGATACCGGAGGCAGCGTTCTGGTCGTCAGCCAGTTCACGCTTGCCGCGGACACCAGAAGCGGCAACCGCCCCGGATTTTCCAGCGCAGCCCCGCCCGATCAGGGCGAAAAGCTTTACGAACTGCTCTGCACCACCCTGTCGGATATGGGGATCACGGTTGGCAAGGGGCGGTTCGGGGCCGATATGCAGGTGGCGCTGGTCAACGACGGTCCGGTGACGATCTGGCTGGAAAAATAGCCTGACCTAGCCGGTCAAATCCGCAACCTTCCGCGCTACAGCATCCCTGTCAAACCCCGGTTTCAACCCGATGCAGACCAGTCCGATGGGCGAGTCTTCAGGCGCAGCTTCGCTACTCCAGCGGCGTGATACGGATTGCACCGCATGGATGGCCCCGTCTCTATCCCGTACAAAGCCCTTTGCCCGCACCAGATCCAATTCTTCTGACGCCAGAAGCTGGCCCAGCGCCGCCGGATCACACGGGCTATCCATTGGCAAACTGACAGAGTCAAAACCGCTGGTATCATGCCGTGCGCCGCTGTCGCGGTTGCGCCCGACAAAGCTTTGCAACAGAACTTCCGGCGGCAGGGCACCATGCTTGGCCAGCAGAAGCTGTGCGTCTTTGGCATGGGAGCGTGCGAAAGACTCGCTGTCGGCGCGGGTCTTGTCGCTGACCAGATCCACCTTGTTCAGCACCACAATATCCGCATCGGCAAGCTGCCGCGTCACGGTATCGCCCATGTATTTATGGTAGGCATTGGCCCGCAATGTCTCGGCGTCTGCCACGATCACAACCCCGTCCATACTGTAGCCCTGCATCAGCCCGACAGACCCCGCAATCGCACCGGGTAATGCCACGCCGGAGGCTTCCAGCACCACATGATCCGGCGCCGGATCGAGCTTGCGCAGGTCGGACAGGGCCGCCGCCATATCCGAACCGTAAGAACAGCAGACACAGCCCCCCGCGATAGAGATGATGTCGTCGTCCTGCGCCACGATCAGGTCTTCGTCGATGGGCAGCGCGCCAAATTCATTGACCAGCACCGCCAGCCGCAGCCCGTCCGCGTTGCGCAGCAGGTGATTGACGAGCGAGGTTTTCCCCGCCCCCAGATACCCGCCGATAACCGTTACAGGAAGCCGCTTTATCACAGGTCTGCCGCCGCAAAGACGCGCCCGCCCTGTACGGTGCCCCAGACTTTCACGTCTTTCAACTCCGCCGGATCAACCGCTGTCGGATCATCTTCCAGCACAGCGAAATCCGCCTTCTTGCCGATCTCGATGGAACCGACCTCACCGTCCAGCTTTAACGTAAAAGCCGCGCCGATGGTGATCGCATAAAGCGCATCCGCAACCGAGATTTTCTCCCCCTCGCCCTGCACCCTGCCGGATGCTGTCAGCCGGTTCACCGCACACCAAGCGGTGAACAGCGGGCCAAGTGGCGTCACTGGCGCATCGGAGTGGATCGCCATTGGAACACCGGTATCCAGCGCGGTGCGGCAGGCATTCATGCGCAGCGCACGTTCCGGTCCGACGGTCAGGTTATAGTGTTCGTCACCCCAGTAAAAATGGTGGTTGGCAAAGAGGTTCACACACATGCCAAGCTGCTTCATCTTGCGGAACTGCGCGGCATCCGCAAGCTGGCAGTGTTGCAGCGTATAGCGGTGATCCGGCGATGGATGGTTGCGCAGCGCCTCTTCCATGGTTTCCAGCACCAGTTCGGTGGCCTGATCCCCGTTTGTATGGGTATGGATGTGCAGCTCGTTTTCCAGCGCAAGGTTCAGGATTTGCGACAGGTGGTCCGGTGTGATGTACCACAATCCGTTGTCCGCCCCGTTGTGATAGCCGGGCCAGCGCAGACGGGCAGAGAACCCCTGAATGGACCCGTCCGCCACAACCTTGATCATCCCCATTCGCAACTGATCGGTTGATTTCCCTTTGAGTTCTTTTGCATGGGCAATCAGTTCTTCGGGCGTTGATCCCATGAAATGGCGCAGCGGGACGATGCGGGTCGGAAAATCCGCTTCGGATGTCACGTCCAGCATCATTTCAACCGCGTCATCATTCAGACGGGCGGCCAGATCGGTGATGGTGGTCGTGCCGGTGCGCACGCACAGCTTGCCAAAGTCCCGCAAGCCATCAGCGTCACAGCCCAGAACATCGCGGTCAAAGCCGACATGTTCGCCCACGGGCATATAGGCATCCGGCCCGCGCAGCTCCCCCGTGGGATAGCCGTCATCACCCAGCGGAATTCCCGGATGGTTGATACCGGTTTTCATAAGTCCGGCCAGTTCCAGCCCTTTGGTGTTCACATTCATGATGTGGCCCGAGGCATGAAGAACACCAATCGCGCGGGTTGAGGAAACAGAATCCAGATCCGCACGGCTGACCAGCGCGTTATCCATATAGATCGGATCCAACTGCCACCCCGGCAACGGCGCATCCGGATCATCCAGTTTGGCTTCGGCTTCCTTCAGGCGCTCCAGCATGGAGTCTATGGTTTTCACACCTTCCCAAACCTTGCCGTTCGGGTCCATCCGGTCAAAGAAACCGCAATAGACGTTGCGCCACATTGTGCCTTCCATTGTATGGGCATGGCCTTCCACAAAACCGGGCATCAGCACCTTATCCGCAAATCTTTCATCCAGGGTATAGTCCCCCCAGACCGCCAGTTCTTCGAGACTGCCCGCCCCGAGCACCCGCCCTTCGCGCACGGCGACGTGGCTTACCTCGGGCTGGTTCGGGTTCATGGTGATAATCTTGCGTGCGGAATAAATTGTAGTTTGTGACATATTAAGAGAGTCCCGATCTGGCTGTTTGGAAAAAGACTACGGCGGGACCTCCCATTGGAAAAATAGTTTTATGAGGCGATAAACCTCAGAAAAATCGTGTAAGCTTCCTACAATATAACACGATGTTCCTGCTGTCCCGCTACTGGGGACTCGATCGCGAAAACCTGCCCCTCCGAGGGACCGTCCAAACCATCCGCCGCAGAAGTTACAAACAGTGTTTTGAAATCTTCGCCCCCGAAGGCAGGGCAGGATATTTGCGCTGCCGGAAACTCCACCGCGTCCAGAAACTTCCCGTTTGCATCATATCGGGCCACGCGGTGCGCGCCCCATTGGGCATTCCACAGACAGCCTTCGCCGTCCACCACGGACCCGTCGGGGTTCAGTTCTTCCGCACGCAAATCGAGAAACAGTTCCGGCGCGCCGACCGGCCAGCCCTGTGCATCAAGCGCAACCTGCATGATCCGCCGCCCGCGTGTGTCGGTAAAATAGGCGCGGTCCCCGCTTGGCGCAAAGCAGATGGAATTGCTGATGGTGATCCGGTCGAACAACTGGCGCAGTTCCCCGCGGTAGTAACGGTAAATCGCCCCGGCATAGCTTTCAGCATTCTTGCCCATGGTCCCGATCCAGAAGCCACCCTGCGGATCGGCACGCCCGTCGTTGGAGCGTGTCAGCGGGTTGTCTGCCTCCAGCCCGACGATATCGGTGACGGCCTGCGTGTTCAGGTCAAACGTGAACAAGGCGGTTTCCCCCGCCACCAGCAGCGTATCCGCATCCACCCATCCCGCCGCCGAAACATGGCCGCTGAACGTCCAGTCCGCCCCGCTGTCACAGAGCAGTTTCATGCCCAGAATGTCAAACCAGAACAACTGCTTGCGTAAAGGATGCCAGAGCGGACCTTCCCCCAGAAGGCACTGTCGGGAATCATGAAGTGTGACGGTCATCGGGCTGGCTCCTGTCTTTGGTCGCAACACTGTTGCCTGCACAGCCAGCTGCGTCAACGGCGCAATAGACAGCCGCCCGACTAGTCTTTGGCGGCTGTCAGCGCCTCATAAGCGGTTTGCAACCCTTCACGAACCAGCGGTGCACTATCAAGGACCGGAGCCTGCAATCCTTGCAGGGACAGGGCACGGGCGTAAATTTTTCCGATGTCCGGCGCTGCCAGTACCGTCAGGTTCTGCCCCAGCCAGTAGGGGCGCGTTGCGGCAAGCTCCATGCCAATCAGCAGACCGGACAGTCGCGCGCGGGCCGCTTCCGGTGTGCCTTGTGCAAGCAGTGACTCCGCTTGCAGGCTGAAAAGTTTGGCGGCCACGGATTCGGGGCGTGAAATGGCTTCGCTGACCCCGCTTTCAAATGCGGCATCATCCCAGCCACCAATCGCTACAGCATTGCGCAGCACCGACTGTCTGGCCAGCAGGGCATAGAGCTCTCCGGTCAGGAAAGTCTGGAAGGAAACCACTTCCTCGGCGCTGATATGGACCCATTTGGAATGGGTGCCGGGCATGACCAGAACACCGTCGAATTTGGGACTGGATTGCAGGAACCCTGCGATCTTCGTTTCCTCGCCCCGCATGAGATCCGGCGCAGGGCTGGTCTGGCTTAACCCCGGCACAATAGTAACCGCGATGCGGGCGTCACCGGTTCTTGCGCTTACAAAAGAGTCTGCCGACTGCGGGGCACAGGGGACCGCCTGAAACGGAACTTCGGCCCAATCTTCGGCAGAGCCGACCATGCCGGAACACAGGACCGGCGTGGTTCTTGCGTCACTTAAAAAATCTTCAATCATGGCAAGCAGGGTTGTTTCAAACCCGTCCCGCGTCAAACGCTCCATCCCCTGATCGGCACTGCGCTCTGCCAGCAGGTTCCCCCCTGCCCCCATCACCCAGACCCGCTGGCGGGTTTGGCCCCAGTCAACTGCGATCCATTCGGTCTTTTCCTGCAAGGACATCAGCCTGTCACCACCACGCCGCCGTCCACCACCAGTGCCTGTCCGGTCATCATCCGGCTGGCTTTGGAGGCGAGAAACAGCGTGGCATCCACAATATCATCGGCCACGAGATGTTCTTTCAGACACTGCCTTTCCAGATGCGCAGCCAGCCCTTCAGGTGTGGCCCAAAGCTCCATCTGCCGTTCTGTCAGAACCCATCCGGGCATCAGCGCATTGACGCGGATGTTATGGGGTCCAAGTTCGCGGGCCAGACCACGGGTCAGGCCGGTAATCGCGGCTTTTGCGGCCACATAGCCCGGATAATCCCCGTTCCCCATCATGTAGGACACAGAAGAAAAGTTGATGATAGACCCGCCGCCTGCGTCTTTCATGCCCTCCACTGCGGCCTGCGCGGTAAACACATGGGGGCGCAGGTTCACCGCCTGTCCCATGTCCCAGCTTTCCGGCGTAATATCGGCCAGTTGGTGGCGGTTGTCGTTGGCGGCATTATTCACCACCACATCAAACGCTCCGTTGACGCTGGCGGCTTGTGCCATTGCCTCTTTCAGCGCCGCAATATCGGTGATGTCGCACTGGATAAAAACGGGCGTACTGCCGTATTTCGATCCCATTTTCGCAGCAAAGTTGCTGGCGTCCGAGCGCTGCACAAATGCAACCTTTGCCCCTTGCTGTAAAAAACCTTCCGTCAGGCTTGCGCCGATACCGGATCCGCCGCCGGTGATGAAAACGCTTTTGTCTTTCAGGTCATGAAAGGTGACGATATCGCTCATGGGTGGCTCCTTTATTTTCCGGCTCCGGCGGGTTGGCCCTTCCGGAATACTGTTTACCCTCTTTAGTCACTGACCGTCGGGATCGCAATCACCAGCGGCTTCGGGCGCCAGCGCCTTGAGGGTTCGCGGTAGCGCCAGAACCTCGGCCATATCGTTGCGATAGGCGGCTACGATGTTTTCCTGTGCAAAGGCATCGCTGATTTCTACCCGCTTCAATGGCAGGCCGTCATAACTGTGATCCGACAGGGGCGCGGTGTAGCTGATCCCTACGCCTTCCCCGTTGGCAGCGAAAGAGCGCATAACCTCAAGCGAGGCGACCCGATGGGCCACACGGGGCCGCACGCTCGCCTTTGCAAAAAGCGCAAGCATATGACGGACCGAAAGGCCTTCATCAAACAGGATCAGATCCCGCGTGGCGAGCTGTTCCAGCCGGACGGTTTCCTGCCGCGCAAGCGGATCATCCGCAGCCACAAAAGCCCCCGGCGCAACGCTCGAAAGCCTGTGGCGGGTGAACCGCGCATCAAGCCCGAGATCATAGGTAATCGCAAGATCGAGCTGCCCTTCGGCCATATCTGCGGCCAGCGTTTCAAAATCCGCTACAACCGGATGGAAATCAACATCCCTGAATTCTGCCCGCAAGCGTTTCAGGGCGGGAGCCAGCCAGACCGGTGCGAGATCGGAAAAGCAGCCAATCCGCAGCTTTTGCGGTGGTTTGCTGAAATCCGCCCGCGGGTTTTCAAGCTGTGCTGCGCGGGCGAGTAACGCTTCTGCCTCTGCCAGAAAACCTTTTGCAAAACCGGTGGGACGGATCGGAGCACCCTTGCGCCGGATGAACAATGCCCTGCCAAGATGCGCTTCGACCGTAGACACGGCCACGGACAGGGCAGGCTGGGAGATGTTGAGCATCTGTGCTGCCGCGCTCATACTGCCGGCTTTGGAAACCGCGACCACATATTCATAATGGCGCAGGGTAAGGTATAACATGGCATTATACTTGAGTTAGTTAATTATGATTTGAAGCTATGTCATAAAACAGTCATCCCTGTCATCGCATAAAGGAGATGAAACATGCACCATCCGCTGATTACCCAAGATCATATCGACACCTACCAACGGGACGGCGTGGTCCTGATCAAAGGGTTGTTTGCCGATCACGTTGAAACCCTGCGCGACGGGGTTGAGGTGAACATGCAGGAACCCGGCCCCTATGCGGCCGAAAACCTCAAGAGCGGGGACACCGGCCGCTTTTTTGACGATTACTGCAACTGGACGCGGATTTCACAGTTTGAAGAGGTGATCCGCAATTCCCCTGCGGCGGCGGTTGCGGCGGATTTGATGCAATCGCGATCTGTGCAGGTGTTTCACGACCATGTGCTGGTGAAAGAGCCCGGCACCTCCAAGCCGACCCCGTGGCATCAGGATGCGCCCTATTATTTTGTCGAAGGCCGGCAGACCATCAGCTTCTGGTCGCCGCTTGACCCTGTAACAGATGCGTCACTGCGCTGTGTCGCTGGAAGCCACTTGTGGGAAAAGCAGGTCCTGCCAACCCGCTGGCTGAACGAGGACAATTTCTATCCCGACAGTGACGCCTATATGCCGGTGCCAGACCCTGATGCGGAAGGCATGCAGATCACAGAATGGGCGATGGAACCGGGCGATGCGGTGGCCTTTAACTATGGTATTTTGCACGGGGCACGGGCCAATGTCTCCGACCGGCGCCGCCGCGCGTTTTCCCTGCGACTGGTGGGCGATGATGCACGCTATGTAGAGCGGCCGGGGCCGACCTCTCCGCCGTTTCCGGGGCATGACATGACAGCGGGACAGAAACTGCGCGAAGACTGGTTTCCGGTAATATACCAGCGGTGAGTGCGGCACCCTGCCCTTTACCGGAAAAACTATCCTTTTGATAGAATGGCAAAATCCGGTTTATCACCCTGCAAATATGAAGCGTCATACAAGACGCTTCATATATGACGCGTGTTACATGAAGCTTCATATATGAAGCTTCATGGTTAACTGATTGTTAGGAAATCACCGTCCTCAGCCCCGATCGGCCGCCGCACGGGTCAGACGATCGTTTATCGCCAGCCCCAGCCCCGTCATCGGCACCGGAGACACCGCAATACTGCGCCCGTCCTGCCGAGCCAGCCCGTCCGCCCGACGCAACATATCAAACAGGTTGGCTGCCGCCTCTGACAGATTACCGGCTGCGGACAGGTTCAGATCAGCCCCTGTCACAGCGCCAAAACCGATCAGCACCTCGCCCGCCCGCCGCTCTGTCGCGTTGATCCGCACCTGCGCATCCGGTGCATAATGGGACGCCAACTGCCCCGGAGCCTTCGGCGTATCGGGGTCTTCGGTGCGGGCCACAGCCTGCCCGATCACCGCTTCCACATCCTCTACCGTTACACCGCCTGCCCGCAGCAGCGCGATTTCGGCGCCCGCATAAAGGATCGTGGATTCCAGCCCGACCGCACAATCGCCGCCTTCCAGCACAGCGTCGATTTTCCCGTCCAGACCGTCCAGCACATGGGACATCCGCGTCGGGCTGATCCCACCCGACGGATTCGCCGAAGGGGCTGCCACCGGCCCGCCAAAGGCGGCCAGCACCGCACGCGCCCCATCATGGGCTGGCACACGGATTGCCACAGTATCAAGACCTGCCGTGACCAGAGAAGACAGCCCCGCCCCTTCGCGCACGGGGACAACAAGGCTGAGCGGGCCGGGCCAGAAAGCCTCTGCCAGTTTGCGCGCCAGAGGGGAAAACACACCAAACCGTTCTGCCGCGGCGAGATCGGGAAGATGGATTATCAACGGATTGAAGGACGGCCGTCCTTTTGCGGCATAAACCCCTGCAACGGCCGTTCCGTTACAGGCATCCGCACCAAGCCCGTAGACCGTTTCCGTTGCAAAGGCCAGCAACCCGCCGCGCCGCAGGACACCGGCGGCCTGTTCAACTTGGTGGCTCTCGAAACGCTCTGTCTGCATACCTGTTCTCATCCTGCTCCGGCCTTTGAAAGGCCCCACAATGACGTTGTGTTCCAGTTGTCGTGACGCAACGGGCAGTTTAGGTTGCCCCGGAACCGCCGTTACCGTGCGTTTACCCGAATGACTTCGTAATGCAAGCCTGCACCGCAAAGGACAAGACCATATGCCCTACACCGCCCCGACAGACGAACACCTTCACCTTTTGCGCAATGTGCTCGGGTATGACCGCATCAGCAGCACCGAGAAGTTCGAGGATGCCGGCGATGACATGATTGCAGCGATTCTGTCCGAGGCTGGCAAAATGGCACAGGATGTGCTGGCCCCACTGCAACGCCCCGGCGATCTGGAACCGGCCCGACTGGAAAACGGCGTGGTGCGCACCGCGCCCGGTTTCCACGATGGCTACAAGGCAATCGCGACAGGCGGCTGGGTCGGTGCGGCGGCCGATCCGGAATACGGCGGCATGGGGCTGCCGCTGACGATCACCACGCTTGTGGGGGAAATGATGGCCTCTGCCTGTCTGTCCCTTTCGCTGAACCCGCTGATGACTCAAGGCCAGATCGAAGCGTTAGAGGCGCATGGATCGGACGCTATCAAGGCGCTTTACCTGCCAAAGCTGATTTCCGGCGAATGGACCGGCACCATGAACCTGACCGAACCGCAGGCTGGTTCGGATGTGGGGGCGTTACGCTCTAAGGCGGTGGATAACGGCGATGGCACCTTCGCGATCAGCGGCCAGAAGATTTACATCAGCTGGGGCGATCACGATTTTGGCGGCAATGTCTGCCACCTTGTACTGGCCCGCCTGCCCGACGGCGTGCCCGGCACCAAAGGCATTTCCCTGTTTATCGTGCCAAAATTCATCCCCGATGCGGACGGCAATCCGGGCAAGGCGAACAGCCTGCGGGTTGTGTCACTGGAACACAAGCTCGGGCTGCATGGCTCCCCTACTGCCGTGATGGAATTCGATGGCGCGACCGGCTGGATGGTCGGACCGCCCCACGGCGGCATGGCGGCAATGTTCACCATGATGAACAACGCGCGGCTCGGTGTCGGGACAGAAGGGCTCGGCGTGGCAGAAGCCGCCTATCAGAAGGCACTGGAATTCGCGCTGGAACGCAAGCAGGGCAAGACCCCTGTGGACGGCGGCACCGGCACCATTGCGGATCATGCAGATGTGCGCCGCATGTTGCTGACCATGAAGGCGCAAACCGCTGTGGCCCGTGCGATCATCCTTGATACCGCCATGAGCACCGACCTGTTCAACGCCACCAAAGACGCAAGCTTCAAGGCCCGCGCTGCCTTCCTGACCCCGATTGCCAAAGCCTTTGGCACGGATACCGGATCAGAGGTCGCAGACCTTGGCATTCAGGTACATGGCGGCATGGGTTTTGTGGAAGAAACCGGCGCGGCGCAATTCGCCCGCGATGTCCGTGTGACCCGCATCTATGAGGGCACCAACGGCATTCAGGCAATGGATCTGGTGGGGCGCAAGCTGATGGACGGGGGCGACGCCGCTTTTGCCATGCTGGACGAAATTGCAGCGACTGCAAAAGGGAACGAGGTGCTCGCCAAAGCAGAGACCACCCTGCGCGAAACGACCAAGGCGCTGCTTGAATCTGATATGAATGCGCGGTTCGCGGGGGCAACGTCCTTCCTGCGGGCCTTTGCCATTACCCTAGGCGGCCACTACCTGACACGGGGAGCGGACACGGAAAACCGCCGCGCACTGAACGCGTTTTACACAGCCCATTTCCTGCCGCAGGTCGACGCGCTCTGCGCGGCAGCCACCGCGGGCGATGCGCTGCTCTACGCTTTGGACACAGAGGCACTGGCAGGGTAAACCGTTGGAAAATATTAAATTCCCGTTTGAAACCCCGCCCGCAGAGGGTGAGGCGATAGACATTGCGCCCGGCATCAAATGGCTGCGCCTGCCGCTGCCGATGAAACTGGATCACGTCAATGTCTACGCGCTGGACGATGGCGACGGCTGGTGCATTGTCGATACCGGCTTTTACTCGAAACGGATGGTGTCCACTTGGGAAAAAATCGTGTCGGAGACACTTGGCGACAAGCCGGTTACCCGCGTCTTGATAACACACCACCATCCCGATCATGTGGGTATGGCGGGATGGCTGCAAACCCATCATCAGGCCGAACTGGTCTCTACCCGTACCAGTTGGTTGTTCGCACGGATGCTGCTGCTGGATGCGCAGGAAACACCGCCCCCCGAAACCATCGCCTTTTATGAAAGCGCGGATATGGAGCCGCGCCTGCTGGAAGAGCGCCGGACCCAGAAACCGTTCAACTATGCGGATATCGTTCACCCGATGCCCCTTGGCTTCCGGCGGATTCAGGAAGGCGACACGCTGACAATCGGCACGCGCACCTTTGATGTGCGGGTTGGCAACGGTCATGCGCCGGAGCACGCAACGCTCTGGTCCCGCGACGACAATATCGTCATTGCCGGAGACCAGATCCTGCCCGGCATTTCCCCCAACCTTGGCGTCTATGCCACAGAGCCGGAGGCAGATCCGGTGCAGGGCTGGCTGGAGGCGTGCGAGCGATTCGCTGAAATCGCCCGCGAGGATCATTTCGTCCTGCCCGGCCACAAACTGCCATTTACCGGTCTGCCCGCACGTATGCGACAGTTGATCGACAACCACCATCACGCGCTGGAGCGGCTTATTAAGCACCTTGAAACCCCCGCCACAGCGTCGCAATGCTTCCTGCCCCTGTTCAAACGCAAGATCGGGGATGGCGAATACGGGCTGGCGCTGGTTGAATCCATTGCCCATTTGAACCATCTTCACCAGCAAGGCAAAATCACCCGCACCCGCAATGATGCCGGTGCATGGGTTTATCAGGCTGCCTGAGGGGGTCATATGGATAACAAGATCAAAACCACCGCAGAGGCGCTGGAAAGCTCTGCCCTGTGGGAACTTTATTCCGCACAAGTGGATCGGGACGGGGAAACCAGAACCGAAAATCAGGTGGTTTCCAGCGGAGACGGCGGGCAGAAATCCCGCCCCAAATCCGAAGCCGAATGGGCCTATGAGCGCATCGTCATGTATATCCAGAAATTCGAGGAAACCCTCGATTCCGACCAAGAGGTCGGCATGGGCTTTGTCGGCGGCGATGTGGGCACCCTGCGCATTCAGGGCATGGGGTTCTTTGCCCCCGACCTGATCACCTTTTACGGCGCAGCACCGAACGGGTCCAAAACCCAGCTGGTTCAGCACGTCAGCCAGTTGAATGTCATGCTTGTGGCCGCCCCGAAAGAGGACGAAAAGGCCGAACCGCAACGGATCGGCTTCCGTCTGGCGGCAAAACTGAACGAAAAATGGGACGAACCCGTTCTCTGAGCCGAAACGCGGCAAACTGACAATTGCATTGTCAGGAATTTTCGGTCAAAACCGCTGCCAACCACGGGATTAGAAAGGGCACCATCATGGCCAACCACGAACATGGTAAAATGAACATCGAAGCGCAGGAAGCAGCTTTTGAAGGCTTTATTCGCTGGAGCATCCGCGTGTCGGTATTTTCCATCGGCGTTCTGATTTTCCTCGCAATTTTCAACTCCTGATTTCTTCCAGATCCAAGGGGCGCCGGAGAAGCCGGACCGCCAAACAGGTTTAATGTCTTTTTTCCGCGTCCTCCTTCTCGTTTTACTGTCGATCACTGTCTCTGCTTGTGGCGGGAAATCCGTTTGGGCGCCTGACACAGAAGTGGAAAAACGCCGCTACGTCAGTCCGGATGATCCTTATCTGATGCTGAAGACCATGATCAACAACCGCACGGGTTCCGGCGGTCATGCAGCATTGGTGATCAATGCCAGCGAAACGGTGATGTATGATCCGGCGGGCCGCTGGTCCCATCCGCTGGGACCGGAACGCAATGACGTTGTGTACGGCATGTTCCCCGAGCTGGAAGAGAATTACGACAACTGGCACGCCCGTGTGACGCACCATGTTGTGAACCAGAAAATCTATGTCAGCCGTGCAGTGGCCGAGAAAGCCTTTGCACTGGCCAAGGCTGCCGGTCCTTCTCTGGATGCGCAATGTACGCTGAATGTCTCGGGACTGCTGATGCAGCTTGAAGGGTTCGAAGCAATCCGGCGCACCTATTTCCCGGCCAAGCTGATGCGCAACTTTTCCGAATTGCCCGGTGTCATCACCACGAAAGTCTATGAGACTGACGAAGGCCACAACTAGGGCCTAGACAAAGACGGGACGCTTCTGACAGCGTTTCCCGCCGCAAACGGCACCCAGCCTCGTTTTATCTCCAGATACACGACACTTTGCCGTGATTGCAGACTTATTCAGCTTTCATCGCCTTGTCGGTCTTTGCTGTGCGCACAAAGAAAAACCCCTCGGAACTGCGGTCGCGAGGGGTTGCTTTTTTCCGTCCGCTGCCCGCTTCAGGAACCTGGCGCGATAGGCAGACAGGTCTGGTTGCGGGCCCTCAGCCGTGCACAGGCAAGATTGGCTTCGGCCTGGTTCAACCCGACAAAACGGGCGCGGTATTTCTTGTACCCGTTAACTGTCGCGTAATCGATCCGCCGTTCGGATCCATCCAGCGATTGCAATTCCCGCAGGGCGGTTTGCAACAGGGCCTTTTCGGCCTGATGGCGCGAAGAGAAAGCCCCGACCTGAACACCCCAGTATTGATTTCCGGCCGTTGAGACACGGCTGACAACCCGCAGGGGTTGCTCGGCCTGTGCTGCCACTGCAATAGACGTCAGCTTGCCACTGCTGGCCTTCACAACGCCATTTGCCTGCGCCTCTCGGTTTGCTGCCTTGACGGCTGCTTCGATCGCTTCCAGCTGTGCTTCGGCCACCAGCGTGGTGGTGGTTGTCGTCGGCGCTGTGCGCAGCTTGGGGCGCGGGCTGGTTGCCACAGCGCCGGAGTTCGCCACACGGATACGTTTTGCCTGCACCCCCAGATCCACTTTCGGCGGTTTACGCACCGCAACACGTTCTTTGGAGCGTTTGAACCCCATATCAAGCAGTTCAGCCACACGGGCATTGCGCCAGGCTGTCGTGCGCCCGCCGAAAACAGTGGCGATCACCCGTTTGTTGCCCCGCTCTGCCGAGGCCACAAGGTTGAACCCCGCCGCATTGGTAAAACCGGTTTTAATGCCGTCGGCGCCTTTGTAGGCGCTCAGGAACTTGCGGTTGGTGTTGGGAACATTGCGGATGCCTGCGTGGGTCGATTGGCGGGAGAAGAGATTGTAATACTGGGGGAAATCATAGAACAGCCGCCGCCCCAACAGGGTCATGTCGCGCGCTGTGGACAGATGGCCGGACTGGGTCAGGCCATGGGCGTTTTTGAAGGTCGAGTTCTTCATGCCGATGGCTTTGGCGGTATTGTTCATCATTTTTGCAAATTCCGCCTCGGATCCGGCGACCGCCTCACCAAGGGCCGTCGCAGCGTCATTTGCCGATTTCACCGCAGCCGCGCGGATCAGATACCGCAGGGCGATCTTCTGACCGGCCCGCAACCCCAGTTTGCTTGGCGGTTCGCTGGCTGCATGGCGGGAGATCGTGATCTGCTTGTCCAGACTGATCACGCCCCGCTCTACCGCGTCAAACACGATATAAAGGGTCATCATTTTGGTAAGCGATGCCGGATGCAATCTTGCATCTGCATTGCGCGAGTGCAGAACCTCTCCGGTTCTGGCATCGACAACCATCGCTGCATAGGGCGCTGCCTGCGCCATGTTTGCACCAAAAGTCACAAGGATAAGAAAATAGAGGGCACATAGCGCCCGTACTGCTACTGCGATTCGCATCGGTTCTCCGACGTCCTGTATTGCTGCCTGCCTCGTCGCCATTTTCGGCGTGTTTATTGAATTTAGGCTAGCACAAAGCCGTTCGTGTGAGAAACCTTTTCTTTTTCCGTAGTTTAGCGGTGTCTGCAACGCAACAGTCTACAACATGGCGGGAAGGGAGCGATTTCAACCACTAGGTGTAGTGGCACAGCGAAACGCAATTGGCATTATTTGCAAATACCCGCATCAACCGCACTTGGAACGTGCCCGAACCGTGGTGGAATCACCCTTCCGGATTCGGCTCTTTTTTCTTTGGCCCGAAACGCTATATAGTGGGGAGAAATGCAAACAACCCAGACCAATCTCATGACTTCAAGACTGACAATACGCGCGCAGAACGACGGGTCTGATTCGGATATCGGAGATCAGGACGGCGATACCGCACTGGCCACCAAACCCAAATCCAAAACCGCGCGCCCACCGATGTACAAAGTGATGCTGCTCAACGATGACTACACCCCGATGGAGTTCGTCGTACATGTGCTGGAACGGTTCTTCGGGATCGGTCATGCAGGGGCGATCGAACTTATGCTGACGGTCCACAAGAAGGGGCTGGCAGTGGTCGGCGTGTTCAGCCACGAGATTGCAGAAACCAAAGTGATGCAGGTGATGGAATGTGCACGCCAGCACGAACACCCGCTGCAATGCACTATGGAAAAAGAATAGCTGTTAAAAACCGGCACCCCCCGCCGCGTTTACCGCGCAAAGCTGCGCGCTATGGAAAAGGAACAGGCGCAGCGCGCCGGATCACATGAGCACCGTTAACCGCCTTATGCTGCCCTTCAATGAGGGGACAATCGCCCTGCCCGACTCCGGGACAATTGCCGTTCTTCGTGCAAAGACAGAAGGTTACGGGGATTTTCCCAAAGACCGGCTGGTCTGCGTTCAAGGGTTTTATCCCACCTTTCAGTTCCTTCAGTCCTCCGGCTACCGGACGACCACCGAAATTCCGGACTCCGTCGCATTTGGAATCGTCCACCTTACCAAGGCCAAGGACGAGAACCGTGCTTTGTTGGCGCGGGCCTATGACGCGCTGGAAGACGGCGGCACGCTGGTTGTGGACGGGGCCAAGACCGAAGGCGTCGAAAGCCTGATGAAAGCCGCCAAGAAGCTGCATACAGTGGACGGGCAGTTATCCAAGGCCCATGGCAAGGTTTTCTGGTTGACGAAAACCGCTCGGGATAACCCGTTTTCCGAATGGGCCTCTGCACTCAGCCCGTCCCCGAACATGGACGGTTACATGACAGCAGCCGGCGTGTTTTCAGCGGAAGGCATTGATCAGGGCTCGGCCGAACTTGCCCCCGTCATCGCAGGCAAGCTGAAAGGCCGTGTTGCCGATCTCGGGGCGGGCTGGGGCTGGCTGGCGCAGCAGGCTCTCGAAAGCAATCCGGCGATTGAAAGTCTGGACCTGATAGAGGCGGAGCATCTGGCGTTGCATTGCGCAGAACGCAACCTCAACGATCCCCGTGCGCGCTTTGTCTGGGGCGATGCACGGGAAGTAACCGCAAAGCGCAGCTATGACGCGGTGATCAGCAACCCGCCCTTTCACACCGGCCGGAAGGCAGAACCCGCCCTTGGCCGTGCGTTCATCGCCGCCGCCCGTGACATGCTGAAACCTTCGGGGCATCTCTATCTGGTGGCGAACCGGCAGCTGGCCTATGAAGCGACCCTGAACGAGTGTTTCGGCCGCGTTGACGTTGTGAACCAGTCAAGCCGTTATAAAATCATTCACGCCCGAAAACCCAAGTAACCTACCGGCTCTTTTGCTAGACTGGCAAAGGTCGAATCAAGGAAAGGTGTCCGAAACATGAGTTTTTCGCTTGAGGGAAAGACCGCCATTATTACCGGAGCGGCCAACGGGATCGGACTGGAAATAGCACGGCACTTTTCCGATCACGGGGCAAACGTCATGCTGGTCGATATGGACGAGGAAAAACTTGCCAGCGAAGCGGAATCCATTGTCGGGGACGGGGCGAATGTGCGCAGTTTTTCGGGCGATCTGCGCGAAAAGCGGACTGTCGCCAACCTGCTGTCCGCAACGATCGACGCGTTTGACAGCATCGACATCCTTGTAAACGCCAGCCGTCAGGTCCTGCCCTCCAATCCGCTGGATGAACGCGAAGACCATTTCGAGGAACTGTTCCAGCAAAACGTGCTGGCCAATCTGCGGGTCACACAAGCGGTGGCCAAACGGATGATTGCACAAGCCAAGGACAAACCCGAAGCCAATTCCATCGGCGCTGTGGTGAACCTCAGCTCTATTGCGGCGGATCGCACCCATGCGGGGCTTCTGGGCTATTCGGTAGCCTGTGCCGCGCTCAACCAGATGACCCGATCGCTGGCAGTGTCCTTTGCCGACCAGCGCATTCGGGTGAACGCTATCGCCATTGGCTCGGTCATGAGCGCAAGCCTGCAGGCGCGCCTTAAACAAGACCCGGAAATGCGCAATGCCACCCTTGCGACCACGCCACTTGGCCGGATCGCAGAAGCCCGTGAAGTGGCCGAAACCGCGCAGTTCCTGTCCACAGATGCCTCCGGCTTCATCACAGGCCAGATTGTTACCATAGATGGCGGGCGCTCTCTGATAGATCCGCTGGAAACCGCAGCCCACTAGCCAGACGCGCCGACCGCAGGTCCGGTCAAAAAACCGGCCGGGAATTTATTTCACCTGTGATTGAATTATTTTTGATCCGGGCAGGTCTGCTCACCGTACCCCTTTCAGAGCCGCGACACATTCGCGGCCAGAAAAAGGAGGTTTACGCATGAAACGCAATCTTATTTCCATGGTTTTCGGGGCAACTCTTCTGTCCGGTGCTGCTTTCGCAGAAGCCCACGGCGGACTGATGGTATCCGGTTCGGATCAGGACGTGTCCGGCGGAACAGTTACAGCAGAAAAGATCGTCGCTGGCGCGAATGGCTGGCTGGTGGTGCACCGCACCGATGACAGTGGAAAACCCGGTCCGGTTGTGGGCCACGCCCCGCTGAAAAAAGGTGAAAACATGGATGTTCACGCCATTCTGACAGAGCCGGTGAACAGCGGCGAAAAGCTGATGCTTATGCTGCACGGGGAAGATGGCGGCATGAAAACCGGTATCTTTGAATATACGCTCGGCGCGAAAGAAGACGGGCCGGTCAAAGTAGACGACAAACTGGTGATGACGGTTATTTCCGCGAAGTAACCCTCCGCCTGACACCTGCGGCACCCCTTGGGGGTGTCGCGGGTTTATCTGCGGCCTGCGACCCGCTTGGCTGATGGTTTGCTGCCCACCCGGCCTTCACGCACGGCCACATATACACCCGATCCTGCAATCAGAATGATCCCTGCCCAAGTGGTGCCGGTGGGCCATTCCTGCCAGATAACAATCCCCCAGAAAACAGCCAGCAGCAGTGCCGAATATTCAAACGGCGCCACTATCGCGGCATTGGTCCCGCGATAGGCCAGCGCGATCAGGTAGCCTGCACAGGCGCTGATGCCACCAAGAGCCAGCATGATCAGACCGTCCTTCAGATCCGGCCAGTTCCACGCCCGCAGGAAGAACTCCAGCGCGTCATTGTCACTGCCTGCAAACCGCCCGTCACCGAGCCCGACAGCCAGCGCGCCGGATACAAGCAGGAAGGTGATCTGGATATAGACCGACATGGTCGACGCCCGCTCTGACATGCCGGTGTAGCGGGTCAGCACCTGCAAGCCTGCATAAGCCGCCGCCGCCAGAACCGGCAACAGCGCCACGACCGTAAAACTTGCGCCCGTGGGTTTCACAACCAGTATGACACCCGCAAGACCGACGGCGACAGCCAGCCAGCGCCGCAACCCGACAGGTTCCCCCAGAAACAGCGCGGAAAGTCCGGTGATAAAAAGGGGCGCAACAAAGAAGATCGCCGAGGCATCGGCCAGTGGCATGGCGGCGATACCGGCAAAGAAGGCCGAATTTGCCACCACCACACAAAGACCACGCACGACATGAATCCAGGGCCGTTTGGCCCGCAGCGCAGACCAGCCGCCGTCAAGCGGCACGATAAAGATAACAGTGATCAACAGCGCCACCAGTGCACGCAGGAATACGATCTGGTGCAACGGGTATCCACCGCTGAGAAATTTGATCGACAGATCATTCAGTGAAAAGAAAACCGCTGCGCCCAAAGCGCAAGAGATTCCGAACGCGACACTGCGCTGTGCACTTTCCATGGGCACGGTACTCCGACGAATGAAAACACCCGCCTGTCCCGCGGGTTCGGGGCAGGCTACGCCGCGGCAGCCTGTAAGACCAGACCCAAAACGCACACTTATGGTTGCAACACCGAAACCGGAAAACGGCCACAAAAAACCCGGCACCGGGCCGGGTTGATTGTCTTAACGATGTGACAGCGGTTATGCGTCGTCCTCGTCGTCGTCCTCTCCGCCGCCTTTGGGCAGGTTGAACAGGCTGTCGGCATCCACAACCGCATCGTCCTTCTTTTCGTCCTCGTCGTCCGAACCGGACAGGGAGAAGGTTTCAAGGCCCGACATATTGGAGGGTAGACGCGGTTCGTCATCCATTTGCAGGGACTGTTCGGTGGACACCAGCTTCAGACGTTCCTCGTCGGAAATGGCTGTGCCGTCTTTCGCAGCTTTTGCAGCCGCCTTGGCAACAGCCTTATCCAGTTCAAGCTGTTTACACAGACCAAGAGCCACCGGATCAATCGGCGCGATATTGGCAATGTTCCAGTGTGTCCGGTCCCGCAAAGCCTGAATGGTCGGCTTGGTGGTACCAACCAGCTTGGAAATCTGCCCGTCGGACAGTTCAGGGTGAAACTTCACCAGCCACAGGATCGCAGCAGGACGGTCCTGACGCTTGGACAGCGGTGTATAACGCGGACCACGGCGCTTTTCCTCACCCTCGGCGGCAGGGTTGTGCTTCAGCTTCATCTTGTGACGGGGGTTTTGTTCCGCCATGTCGATTTCTGCTTGGGTCAGCTGGTTGTTGGCAATCGGATCGAAGCCCTTGATGCCCTGGGCCACTTCCCCGTCGGCAATGCCGTTCACCTCAAGTTCGTGCAGGCCGCAGAAATCCGCGATCTGTTTGAAGCTCAACGTTGTATTGTCCACCAGCCAGACTGCGGTGGCCTTAGCCATAATCGGAAGCGCCATATCTCTTTCCTCCAAATAAACCTCTCCCGCGCCGAGAAATCGGTTGCTCGGGTCGGGACCGTCGCGAATTGCCGTTTCAGGTGGGGAATTCCCAGCCTATATAGACAAGGATAGCACAAAGGAAAAGGCCAAATGATCCGCATTCTGTTGACGCTTCTTTCGATCACCGCAGCAACCACAGGCATGAGTCGCGCCGAAGGCGAACGGCCCGGCGCCTTTGATTACTATGTTATGGCCCTGTCCTGGTCTCCGAACTGGTGTGGACTGGAAGGGGATGCCCGCAATTCGCCACAATGTGCGCCAGAAAGAAAACACGGCTGGGTATTGCACGGGCTGTGGCCGCAAAAAGAGCGTGGCTGGCCGTCCTACTGCCGCAGCAATGTACGTGCGCCAAGCCGCGCGATGACAGCTGCGATGGCCGATATCATGGGCACCGGAGGTCTGGCATGGCACCAGTGGAAGAAACACGGCACTTGCACGGGCCTTGGCGCTGAAGATTATTTTGCTTTATCCAGAGTGGCTTATGCCCGCGTGAACCGCCCCGAAATCCTGCGCAAACTGGATAAAACCATCGCCCTGCCCGCCCGCGTGATTGAAGATGCCTTTCTTGAATCCAATCCCGGTTTGAAGGCCGACCAGATCACCGTGACCTGTAAAAGCAATCACATTCAAGAGGTGCGTATCTGCCTGACAAGAGACCTGAAACCCCGCCGCTGCGGCGCGGATGTCTTGCGCGATTGCACCGCCACAAATGCGGTTCTGAACCCGATCAGATAAGGCGGGACAGCCACCAAATCATCAAACTCCCCCCCAAATCCAGCCGCAAAGCTGCCCACATTCACCAATAATTTACCATGAACAAGCTTCAACGCACTCATGTAGAAACGGTGATGACATGCTGGCATTTATATTGGCACACGTAGCAAACGCCCTGATGTTTGTAGCCCTGCTCGGGGCATCGCTTGTCATCGGCAACGACGATACACCAAAGGCTCCGGCGTCTGTCAACGCACAGGACAGCAAGGAGCGGGTCCCGCGCGATCTGTCCGCTGACAGCCCGATCCGGCAGACCACCCCTGCAGCACCTCTGATGATCGAAGCACAGGCCGTGCAGTTACCGGCCGAAACCGCCCCTGCGGTTCTGTCAGCGCCAGCGCAGTTACAGGAACCGGAAACAGAGCCCTTCGCGGCTTACAACGACACCGGGGAAGATACGCTTTGGGGGGCAAGTGATGCGCAACCCTTCTCCGGCACCTCTGAGAGTGGCATTCTCTTGCTCGGGGCCGAACTGCAGGTAGAAAGCGCACCCGCTGCACCAACCATGCCAGATCCCGAAACGCTTGAAATTGCCGGTTTCGATCCGGCCGAGGATCAGCTTCAACTTGAATATGACGCGATGCACGATCCGCAGACCGGTGCGCTGCTGCCGGCCACGGTCTCGGTTATTACTTCCAAAGACGGACAGAACGCGGATATTGCGATTAACGATGTAATCGTCGCGAAACTTGCCGGTGTTCAGGGCATCACACCCGCGCATATCCAGTTGGTCGCCCGTTAAATCCGGCGCATCCACTGTTGGACCAAACACAAAAGCCGGAGGCAATCCCTCCGGCTTCCGGCATTTTCAGGAGTTCGGGTCTCAGACCGTCAGGACGATCTTGCCGATATGGGTAGACCCTTCCATCCGCGCATGGGCGGCGGCGGCCTCGGCCAGCGGATAGGTGCTGTCCATCACCGGCGCGATTGTGCCGTCGGTCAGCATCGGCCAGATATTCTCTTCCAACGCCCGCGCAATCTCTGCCTTGGCACCGTCACTCTGCGGACGCAGGGTAGACCCTGTGATCGTCAGCCGCTTCACCATCACCTGTGCAAAGTTCAACTCGCAAACGGGCGCCTCCAGAAAGGCGATCTGCACCAGCCGCCCGTCAAGCGCCAGCGCCTTGATGTTGCGCGGAATATAGCTGCCGCCCACCATATCAAGGATCAGATCGACGCCCGCACCATTGGTGGCCTCTTTCATCACCTCGACAAAATCTTCTTCCTTGTAGTTGATCGCCCGCTCCGCGCCGAGCTCTTCGCATTTCGCGCATTTCTCGGCAGAACCGGCTGTGGCGAACACCCGCGCGCCTGCCTTCACGGCTAACTGGATCGCGGTTGTGCCAATGCCGCTGGAACCGCCGTGGACCAGAAACACCTCGCCCGCTTTCAGGCCGCCGCGCATGAATACGTTGGAATATACGGTGAAATAGGTTTCGCACAGCGCCGCCGCCTGCACCATATCCAGACCAGCTGGCACCGGCAGCGCGTGATCGGCGGGGGTGGTCACATACTCTGCATAGCCGCCACCGGGCAACAGCGCACAAACACTGTCGCCCACAGCCCAGCGCGTCACACCTTCCCCCACGGCCGCAACCGTGCCGGAACATTCCAGCCCCGGCAGATCGGAGGCGCCCGGAGGCGGGGCATATTTGCCCGCCCGTTGCAAGGCATCAGGACGGTTCACACCGGCGGCGGCCACCTGTATCAGGATTTCCCCGTGGCGCGGGCTTGGCACATTGCGGGTTGCAGGTTTCAGAACCTCCGGCGCACCGGCCTTGGTGATTTCAACAACGTTCATCTGGGTCATAGGGGCATACTTTCATAGTTTGAATGGGCGAAATCCCAATAGAGTTCGCGGGCGCGCATCGCGACGGGCGAGGACACAAACGCCCGTGTGTCCAGCCGCGTTACCGGCATCACCTTGGAGGCATTGCCGGTCAGGAAAATCTCGTCGGCTTCGCGGAAATCGTCAACGGTCAGGGAAACTTCCTGCACATCATACCCGTCGTTGCGCAGCAGCGCGATCACACGGCGCCGCGTGATGCCGTTCAGAAAGGTGCCATTGTGGCGCGGGGTCTGCACCAAGCCGTCCCGCAGCATGAACACATTGGTCGACGCGGTTTCCGCAACATTGTCTTCCAGATCCAGCGAGAGCGCGTTTTTGAAGCCCCGCTTGCGGGCTTCTGTCAGGATGCGGGCATTGTTGGGGTAAAGACAGGCCGCTTTGGCCTCTGTCAGCGCGGTGTCCTGACGGGGACGGCGGAACGGGCTGACGGTGATCGGCAGATCGCCTGGGTTCGGCATCGGCAGGGTTTCAAGGCAGATGGCAAAAGCCGTGCTTTCGGGATCGGCATCCAGCAGCGCCGGAGAGGCCTCGCGGCTCCACATCATCGGCCGCAGATACAGGGCCTCTCTGGTATCCATCTTTGCGATCCCGTCGCGGATCAGCCCTGCAATCGTATCGCCGTCCACCGGCGCCTCCATGCCCATCGCTTCGGCTGATTTTACAACCCGTTCCGCGTGGTGGTCCAGATCGGGCGTGACGCCGTCAAAGAAACGTGCGCCGTCGAACACCATCGTCCCCTGCCACGCCCCGTGATCCGCTGCACCAATCACCGGCGTGTGCCCTTCGTGCCAGTCTCCGTTGAAATAGGTCAGCTGTCGCTTGCCAAGTGCCATTGTATTTCCTCTTTTTGGGAAAGTCTTTCATACTCCGGCAACGAAGTGCAATCAGATAGCGGATGCAAGGGCCATTTATCGCCCCGACGTCGCGGCGCCGGTCAGGACTTGGGTGCTATATACCCGGGCAGATCGCTGCGCACAGCGGTATCCGGTGCCTTTATCAGATCGAACAACCGGCCCGGCCCGGCCATAAAGGCCTTTGACAGCGGATTTTCCCGCAGCCTGGCTTTGGTCGTCTCGATTTGCATTACATCCGCAATGCGCCGGTCGATGAAGGCCGAAGTCGCGGTGTCATCCTCGCTGCTATCCCCCAGCCAGAACAGGACCGCACTGGAATAGACCGCCGAGAGCATGGCCCGTTTGGAATACCAGTTCACATCCCGCGAGGTATCGCCAAGTGCATCCCAGATCGCGCTGGATGTTTCCCAGATCAGACCGGCCCCTTCGGCGGCGTGATGGGGCAGCGCAAACAAGGTGGAGCCGCGGCGCACCAACTCGCGGTCGGCAGCTTCAAGGCGTGCGCGCAAACCAAAGGCAACCCGCTCGGAATAGCGCATGGATTGCAGGTCTGCCGCTTCCATCGCCGCCACCATCGCGCGGTCTCCCTGACGGTGATAGGCCACCGCCAGATCAAGCCCCTTGCGCGGACAGGCCTGCGCAGCCAGCCCAGCATCCACACCGCTTTCTGCCACTGCGGCGCTGAATGTGGCATCGGACCAGCCGTCAAACACCACATGGGGAATGGCGGCCTCCAACAGGGCAGCGCGGGTTTCGGCAATATGGTCGGCTTCGGTTTTCTGTGTCTCGCTCATACCTTACAAATAGGCCCCCCGTCGTGGAAAGCAAAGACCGGATCGCACGCGCTGTGTATTATCCAACCCCTCCCGACAGCACTGGACAAATCGGGAATCCGCGTCTATAAGGCGCCTTCCTGCACTTCTGCAAACTCAAACCTAGAAAGGTGGTGACACCACATGCAGGTATCGGTACGCGACAACAACGTCGATCAGGCGCTCCGCGCTCTGAAGAAAAAACTGCAACGCGAAGGCGTTTTCCGTGAGATGAAGCTTCGGCAGCACTACGAAAAACCTTCCGTCAAGAAAGCCCGTGAAAAGGCCGAGGCAGTTCGCCGTGCACGCAAGCTGGCGCGCAAAAAGCTTCAGCGCGAAGGCATGCTCTAAACACTACGCTTCAGACCGAAAAAAGTCATTAAACCCCCGGATCCGTTCGGGGGTTTTGCTTTTTAAAGGGCAAACAACGCTGCCCGGATCCATTTTCTAGAAATATCCAAATTACGACAGTTCAGCACAAGCTGAAGGCGGCAAGTATCACGCGCGCCCGCCCTCCATCGACAGAACCCGTGGATCAATTCCAATCCGCTTCATTGCTGCGGCCCATTTGCCTTCATGATCCGCAGAAAACACCAGCGACGCATCAGCATCGCAAATCAGCCAGCCGTTGTCCCGGATTTCACCTTCTAGCTGGCCCGGCCCCCAGCCCGCATAGCCCAGCGCCAGCAGGCAGCTTTGCGGTCCGAACCCTTGGGAAATATCTTCCAGAATGTCCAAAGTCGCGGTCATGCCGAATTCTTCGTTCACAGTCAGGGTCGAGTCTTCCGACCCGTAATCCCGTGAATGCAGTACAAAGCCGCGCCCGTGTTCAACCGGACCTCCGTAATGTACGTCAATACCTTCAATCGGCCTGTCTGCCTTGATATCAAGCTGGTCCAGAAGATCGGCAAATTTCAGATCCGCTGCGGGTTTATTCACGATCAAC
The DNA here is from genome assembly GCA_018223125.1 of Paracoccaceae bacterium. Lineage (GTDB taxonomy): Bacteria > Pseudomonadota > Alphaproteobacteria > Rhodobacterales > Rhodobacteraceae > Amylibacter. Next base: position 79,857 of record JAAEZA010000004.1, read on the forward strand.
CCCATCGCTCCGCTGTCGGAATGGGCGCAGATGTAGATAACGGAGCGGTCAAATCTCGGGTCGCCCATGGACGGCATCGCCACCAGCAACCGTCCGTCCAGATGCCTTGCTTCTGATGAATGTTCTGCCATTTTGACGATCTCTCCAGTCTTACGCAGGCCCAGCCCCATTGCCAAACAGCCCCCCCTGATCCGGCAGGCGCACTGCCACACAGAAGACATACCGCAAGCGGTGCTGTTCGTTCTTTTAAGATGCGCCCGTTTGTTCAGGGTTTCAAGGCTGACCCGCAATGATGTCACGGGCCTCTCGCTGATTTGTGACTTTCGCTTTGCCCTTTACCCCCATAAACTTTGCCCAACAAAACGGATACCGACCAACCCATGATACGAAGCTGTCTGACCGCCCTTGGCCTTGCACTGGGCCTGCCTGCCGCGCTTTTGGCGCAGGAGTATAATATTCAGGGCGTGGCCCGTCTGGATATCCTGCCCGGCTATGAAACACCCTCGGGACAAATGATCGCTGCGCGCATCCGGCTTGCTCCGGGCTGGAAGACTTACTGGCGCGCACCGGGCAGCAACGGGATTCCGCCTGCCTTTGACTGGGACGGCTCGGAGAACCTCGGGGATGTCGCCTTCCACTGGCCCGAACCTTCTGTGTTCATGAAAGACGGCGAGCGGACCATCGGCTACGCCCGTGAACTGGTCCTGCCAATCGGCATCACCCCGCAGAAATCCGGTGCTCCGGTCTCTTTGAAAGGGGAGGTTCTGTTCGGTGTGTGCGAAGATGTCTGTATTCCGGTAAAAGCACGGTTTGCCATGGATGTGTCCGGTAATGACGCGGGCAGCACAAAGGCGATCAAAGCGGCCCTGCGCAAACAACCGGCCAGCGGCGCCTCCCGCGGGATCGCTCCGGTTACTTGTAACATCGTCCCGATCAAAGGCGGGTTTAAAATCAGCACCACGCTTCGCAGCAGACAGCCCCTGCCCGCTGCCAGCTTTCCGGTGATAGAGTTTCCCGGCACCGATGTCTGGATCGAACAGAAAGACAGCCGGATTGACGGGCATACCCTTACCGCCAGCGCCAATCTGTTTGCCTATGGCAGCACGCCCTTGATGATGCAGCGCAGCAAGGTCAAAGTCACCCTGTTGGGCGGACCCCGCGCCGTAGAATTGCGCGGGTGCCCTTCTTAAGGGTTACAGCCGGATACGCTGCAATCAGGCTGCTTGCGGTGCAGGTGGCGGACCATAGGCATTTGCCTCCCGATCGCCTTGCGTGATGTACCAGTAAAGCAGCACCAGCATCCCGATCCCTGTCAAGGCAATCAGCAGCCACCACCCTGTGCGGCCATGATCGTGCAGGCGGCGCACCGCGACAAAGATGCTCGGCAGCAGGGTTGCAAGTGACCACAACGGGTTTAGTGCGACAATGCCAAGCACGCTGTCGATGATGGTTGTAATGATGCTTACGATCAGGGTGAACAACGTCCACCACCAGAATTCGGAACGCAGGGCGCGCCCGTTCCAATCCACATATTTACTGAATACGGTTTTCACTGCCGTTGAAAAATCCATTGCACTGTCCCTTATCGGTTTGAATAGCGTCAACCTTAGGGGTATTGCAGGGCACCGCAAGAATTTTCAGTATCAGGATTTCCTGCCGATTTTCGGCTCGGTCCCCGCCAGAAGGCGGCCTATATTGGCGCGGTGTCCCCAGAAGATCAGAACGCCAAGCACGACGATCAGCAAAACCCCCTGCCCGTAGCCCAGCATCAGCGCCCAGACCGGAGTGACGAGCGCACTGGCAAGCGCACTGGCCGAGGAAATCCGCAGCAGAACCGCCGCCGCCAGCCAGCTTGCACAGGCGGCCAGACCCACAGGAAAGGACAATGCCAGCAGCAGGCCAAGGTATGTCGCAACGCCCTTGCCCCCCTTGAACCCCAGCCAGACCGGAAACAGATGCCCTAAAAATGCGGCGAGTCCGGCCAGTTGTGCCGCCCCTTCCCCCGCTACAGCACGGGCGACCAGCACGGCAACCGCGCCTTTTCCGGCGTCAAACACCAGTGTCAGGAAGGCCGCTTTCTTGTTGCCGGTGCGCAGAACATTGGTTGCGCCGATATTGCCGGATCCGATGTCGCGCAGGTTGCCCAGCCCCATCACCCGCGCCATCACCATTCCGAAAGGCACAGACCCAAGCAGATAGCCACCGAGAACCAGCAGCAGGCTCACAAGATTAAAGGTCAAATCAGGCATCAGAGCCTCCTCAAAATGCGCCGGCAGCCGCAATCAGTCGCGGCTGTAAACTTGCGCGCCCCCGACAAAGGTTGCCAGTACAGCCCCCTGCATCCGGCGTTCATCATAAGGCGTGTTCTTGCAACGGGACAGCATTTTGAAACGGTCCATCACAAAGGGTTTGTCCGGATCAAACAGCACCAGATCCGCAGGCGCGCCCGCGGCAAGCCGCCCGCTGTCCAGCCCCATTACCTTTGCAGGGTTGAACGACAGCGCCCGCCACAGGGTCGGCAGGTCCAGATGCCCCGCGTGGACCAGCGACATGGCCGCTGGCAGGATGGTTTCCAGCCCGACCGCGCCGCTGGCGGCTTCCTCGAACGGCAGGCGCTTGCTTTCTTCGTCCTGCGGTGTGTGCTGGGAACAGATCACGTCTATCAGACCGCTTGCAACCGCCTGTGCCATTGCGATCCGGTCGTCTTCATGGCGCAGGGGCGGTTTCAGCTTGAAGAAAGTCCGGTAGCCGTCAATGTCCAGTTCGTTCAGGGTCAGGTGGTGGATGGACACACCCGCCGTAACCTGCAAACCGGCGGCTTTGGCCCGCTCCAGCACCGGCAGGGAAACGGCGGTTGAAAGCTGGTCCACATGATAGCGCACGCCGGTCATCTCCACCAAGGCCATATCCCGTTCCAGCTGGATACGTTCCGCCATCGGGGAGACCGCAGGCAGGCCGAGCTTGCCGGCAAAAGGACCGGAGGTCGCGCAAGCCCCGTCCGACATCACAGGTTCCTGCGCATGGCCGATCACCAGAGCATCCATGGCTTTGGCATAGCTCAGGCACCGACCGAAAATCTTGTTGTTGCGGTTGACCGCATCGCCGTCACTAAAGGCGACAGCACCTGCATCCAGCAGAAAGCCGATTTCGGCCATTTCCTTGCCGGCACGATCCTTGGTCAGGGCTGCCATCGGAAGCACGTTGACCTTGGACACATCCCGCGCACGGCGCAGGGCGAATTGCAGGGTTTCAGGGCTGTCCACGGCAGGTTCCGTATCGGGGCGCACGATCATTGTCGTGACCCCGCCCGCAGCGGCGGCCTCTCCGGCGGTGCGGAAGCTTTCCTTGTGCCGTTCTCCGGGTTCGCAAACCTTCACGCCGATGTCGATGATACCGGGCGCAAGACATTTGCCGTTGCAGTCGAGCTTCCCCTCTGCTTGCGGAAGCGCTTCACCATCGGCAATGATCCGGCTGATCCGGCCATTTTCGATCAGGACAGAGCCGCGAAATTCGCTGGCGCATTCAGGGTCGATCAGGCGGGCATTTGTTAACAGAGTGGTCATTAAAGCACCTCACCGCAGAAAGGGGGCGTGCAACCGCACGGCCCGCGCCCGACCTCCCCCACGGGAGGGCGCATAAGCGCGGCTGCGGCAGCAACAACCGGAGCAATGAAATCTGCGGCAAATGCAGCCACAATCGAAAGCGCGCCCACCCGAGGTCGGGCGCTGGCCTGTGTCGTTTTCGCCATCACACCATCACCCCTACATCCCGTTTCGCCGCGCGGCGGGATTTCACCAGCAGTTCCATTGCGGCCATACGCACGGCAACGCCCATTTCCACCTGTTCCTGAATGACCGAACGGTTCAGGTCGTCCGCGATTTCGCCGTCGATTTCAACGCCGCGGTTCATCGGGCCGGGGTGCATGACGATGGCATCCTCCTTGGCGTGGCTCAGCTTCTCGGCCGTCAGCCCCCAGCGGTGGTAATATTCGCGGGTGGAAGGAATGAACGCGCCGTCCATCCGTTCCCGTTGCAGGCGCAGCATCATCACCACATCGACACCTTCCAGTCCTTCGGCCATATCGTCGAATACCTCGACGCCGAACTGGTCAATGCCGCTTGGCAGCAGGGTCACAGGGGCGATCAGACGGATGCGGCTTTCCATTTTATTGAGCATGAAAATATTGCTCCGTGCCACGCGGCTGTGGGCGATATCGCCGCAAATCGCCACGCTCAGCCGGTGCAGACGCCCTTTGGCTCGGCGGATCGTCAGCGCATCCAGCAGCGCCTGAGTCGGGTGCTCGTGCCGCCCGTCGCCCGCGTTCAGAACCGCGCAGTTTACCTTTTCGCTCAGCAGATCAACCGCGCCGGAATGGGGATGGCGCACCACCAGCAGATCGGGGTTCATCGCATTCAGGGTCAGCGCCGTATCAATCAGCGTTTCCCCCTTTTTGATCGAACTGGCCCCCATGGCCATATTCATCACATCCGCCCCAAGCCGCTTTCCGGCGATTTCAAAGCTGGATTGCGTGCGGGTGGAATTTTCAAAGAACATGTTGATTTGCGTCATTCCCGCCAGCGTATCCACATGTTTATGGGGCTGCCGGTTCAGTTCGACATATTGTTCCGCAAGATCGAGTATGGAAACGATGTCGTCGCGGGAGAGATGCTCTATCCCCAAAAGGTGCTGGGCGGTGAACGTCATGGCCGACCTCTTTGCTGACTTCGCCGCGTTATAGGCGGGTGGCAAATGCGAAACAAGGGATTTACGACTCCACTCCGGCTTTGATAGCTTGTGATCTGATAACAGGATCCCCCATGACCGACTCCGCCAGCTATTTCGCAGACCTGCACGCCCTTGACTGGCAAATCGACCTTGGCGCCGACGAGGCGATTCAGGATACGCCCGTCAACCGCTACGAAGAGGTGATGACACCGGTCAAAGGTGCGGTGCCCAAAACCGGACCGAATAGCAATATCAAACCGGTGGATGTGATGCCGGTGATCCCGCAGGTTAAGGAAACCGGTGCGGATATTGCCCGTATTATGGCGGGGCGCTGTAACAGCCTTGCAGAGCTGCGCGATGCGCTGGCGGTGTTTGAACATTGCACGATCAAGAAAGGTGCGCGCAATCTGGTGCTGTCAGAGGGCCACCCGAACGCGCGGGTGATGATTATCGGCGAGGCGCCGAGCCGTGACGAGGACCGTTCAGGCGCGCCTTTCATCGGGGAATCGGGCAAGCTGCTGGACCGGATGTTTGCCGACATCGGCCTGTCGCGTAAGGGCGAGGACCCGTCCGATGCGCTTTACCTGACCAACCTGCTGCCCTGGCGGGTGCCGCAAAACCGCGACCCGAACGCCGACGAGATCGCCATGATGCTGCCATTTCTGGAGCGTCACATCACCCTTGTTGATCCCGATATAATCGTCCCGCTGGGGAATATTCCGTGCAAGGCAGTGCTGGGGAAAACCGGCATCACCCGTCTGCGCGGCACATGGGCCGAGGCGTTTGGCAAGCCTGTGCTCCCGATGTTCCACCCTGCCGCCCTGTTCCGTGATCCGCTGAAAAAGCGGGACTGCTGGGCAGATCTGCTGGAAATAAAGGCAAGCCTGTCCTGATGAGAATACTCGCGTTTTCGGATCTTCACGCAAATCAGGAGCACGCAGATGCACTGGTCGCGGCCAGTGCCTCGGCGGATCTGGTGATTGCCGCAGGTGATTTCTGCAACTTTCACAAGGGACTGGAACAGGCCGTTGCAATGCTGGAACCGATCCCCTGCCCGATCATCGCTGTTCCAGGCAACCATGAAACCGCCGATGCGCTCTGTGCCGTGGCGCCGCCCCGCATGACCGTGCTGCACGGCCAGTCCCATGCCATTGGTACACTGGATATATTCGGAATCGGCTATGGCATCCCTCTCTCGCCGTTCACCGACTGGTCCGTTGATCTGACGGACGCCCAAGCCTCCGAGATGCTGGAGAACTGCCATCAGGCCGACATCATCGTCAGCCATTCGCCCCCGATCAATCTGGGGGACCGGACTTCGCAGGGTCAGCATGTGGGATCCGCCGCCCTGCGCGAAGCCATCGAACGGCTGAAGCCGAAGTTCTTTTTCTGCGGCCATATCCACGAAAGCTGGGGCACCTCCGGCACGATTGGTGAAACAGAAGTGTATAACCTCGGGCCGGGCATTAACTGGTTTGACATCTGATCCGCCCCAATAAAGAGACCATCCATGAGCGACCGCCAATTCATCCCGATCCGCATTGCCGTTCTGACCGTGTCAGACACCCGCACGCTGGAGGACGACAAATCCGGCCAGACCCTTGTGGACCGCCTAACCGGCGACAACCATATCCTTGCGGACCGCAAAATCCTTCCCGACGAGCGGTTCATGATTGCTGATCAGTTGCAGGCATGGTGTGACGATCCCGAAGTGGATGCCGTGATTTCAACCGGCGGCACCGGACTGACGGGTCGCGATGTCACCGTTGAGGCGCACCGCGATGTCTACGAAAAGGAAATAGATGCGTTCTCTACCTATTTCACCATGATTTCCGCAGATAAGATCGGCACCTCCGCGATCCAGTCCCGCGCCTGCGGCGGGGTGGCGAATGGCACCTATCTGTTTGCCCTGCCCGGCTCCCCCGGCGCGTGCAAGGACGGCTGGGACGGTATCCTGCGCTACCAGCTCGACTATCGCCACATGCCCTGCAACTTTGTGGAAATCATGCCCCGCCTGACCGAAGACCAGCGCCGCAAATGAACGGGGGCTTCACCACGCTTGGCGAATGGTCTGAAACAACAGGCACCGCAGCGGGGATTATCCTGATTGACCAGCACGACCGGCTGTTGATGCAGTTGCGAGATATAAACGAGCGCACAGCAGGGCCCGGATTATGGAGCATTTTCGGCGGGCACGTGGAAACCGGAGAAACGCTACAAGCGGCGGCCGTGCGCGAATTTGCAGAAGAAACCGGACTGTCCGTTTCTGAAGACAGGTTGACACCGCTGGCCCGTGCCGTGTCGCTGTTCGGCACCGGTCTTTATGCCTTCACCTTGCAGATGCAGATCGATCCAAGGGACATCCGGCTTGGCGAAGGTGCGGGATTTGCCTTTCTGACCCGATTACAGATAGAAAATCTGCCGCTGATGCCGGCTGCCGGACGGATTATTGACTATTATTTTGCCCTGTCAGATGCCTCCCTTTGATTTTTTTCGGATTTGAGCGACCGAATACTAAGTACTTCACGTATAATGACCGGATAATTCTGTCGCCTGCGGGCCTTCTCTAAGGGATATCGATGCGTTTTGTGACCCGAAGCCTGATTGGCTTGTTTCTCCTGACCTTGACGGTAGCGTTGCTGGCGCTGGCGGGAAACAGCCTTGTCTCTGCGCTGAAGGACCGAAACAGCGGCGGATTTGCCGGTCGGCAGGCCCGCGAGCGTGTTTTCACTGTGGAGGTTGCAGAACTGGCCCTTGGCAGCCACGCGCCGGAAATCCGCACCTTCGGAGAAGTAATCTCGGGCCGTACGCTGGAATTGCGCGCTGCTGCGGGCGGGGAGTTGGTACAACTGTCTGAAAACTTCCGCGAGGGTGGCAGGGTCAGCGAAGGCGAAATCCTGTTCCAGACCGATCCGGCCAATGCGCGCTCCAAACTGCTGCTGGCGGAAAACGAGCTGGTTGAGACAGAGGCAGATCTGCTGGACGCACGCCGCAACCTGACACTGGCAGAAGACGAACTTGCTGCCGCGCAATCCCAGTTGGACCTGCGCAAAAAAGCCTTTGAACGGCAGACATCGCTCAGCACCCGCGGATTAGGCACAGACACGGCAATGGAAACCGCAGAACTGGCAGTTTCAGCGGCGGAACAGGCACTGCTGGCCAAACGCCTGTCACTGGCCAATGCACAGGCCACGATCGCGCGGACCGAAACCCTGCTGGGCCGGCGCAAGATCAATCGCGACGAAGCCGAACGCATTCTGGAGGAAACCACCGTTCGCGCCGAGTTCGATGGTGTGCTGACCGGAGTGAGTGCGGTGCTCGGGCGGCTGGTCAATGCAAACGAACAACTGGGTAGCCTGATAGATCCCGACGCACTGGAAGTGTCCTTCAGGGTTTCGGCCAAAGAATACCGCGCCCTGATTTCCGGAGACACCGGGCTTGATCAGGCAGAGGTACTTGTTACCGGCCCGAACGGCGAAACACTCTCGGGGCGCATAGACCGTGTTTCGGCAGCCGTCGCCGAAGGGACCACCGGCCGCGAGTTGTTCGCAAAATTGAACGGGGCGGCAAACCTCGGCATCCAGCCGGGCGATTTTGTTACCGTCGTGCTGCGCGAACCTCCCCTGCAGGATGTGGCGAAAATTCCTGCAACCGCAGCCACCACCGACGGCGCTGTTCTGTTGCTTGACGATGAAAACCGTCTGGAAGAAGCCACTGTCTCAATTCTGCGCAAACAGGGTGATGATCTGATCGTGCGCCCTGACGGGCTGGAAGGGCGGCGGATTGTCCTGACCCGCGCCCCGCAACTGGGTGCCGGCATTCGGGTAGACCCCCGCAGTGCTGGTGCGCAGGCCGCTAAAGCCCCTGCCGCTCCGAAACCGGAAGAGACCGTAGAGATCTCCGAGGAAGAACGGGCCAGACTGATTGCTTTTGTCACCGGAAACAACCGCATCCCCGAAGCGCGCAAGACGGCGATGCTGGAAACCCTGCGCCAGCCCCGTGTGCCCAAAGCCATGCTGGATCGGATCACGCAGCGGATGGGCGGCTAGGTCATGGCGATGCGGCAACTTCCCCCTGCGGCTGGCGGACTCCTCAGCTATTTCACCCGCCACCGGACTGCAGCAAACCTGCTGCTGGTGTTGATGCTGGTGATCGGTCTTGGCTCTGTCACGCAGATCCGCTCGCAATTTTTTCCCGATGTGATCGTGGACAGTATTTCGGTCAGCGTGGCATGGGACGGCGCAGGCCCCGAAGATGTAGATAACGGCATCGTTTCTGTTCTGGAGCCTGCGCTTTTGTCCCTTGAAGGGATCGAAAGCACAAGCAGTTCCGCCACCCAGGGCAGCGCAAGGCTGACGCTGGAGTTCGAACCGGATTGGGACATGGCGCGGGCTGCCGATGATGTGAAAGCGGCAGTGGACAGTGTAACCAATCTGCCAGAAGGCGCGGACGAACCCGTTATCCGGCGGGGCGCATGGCGGGACCGTGTCACTGATGTGGTGATCTCCGGTCCCGTTTCCCCTGATCAACTGGGCCGGTTTGCAGATGAATTTGTCGCCCGCCTGTTTCGGGCAGGCGTGACCCGAACCACCATTCGCGGAGTCGCCGCACCCGAAATCACGGTGAATGCGCCGGAACTGTCGTTGATCCGCAATGACGTGACCCTTGCCGAAATCGCTGCGGCAATCGCCGAAGAAGCCGAAACCGATCCCGCAGGTGATGTGGCCGGTGGCGCTGCGCGGGTGCGCACCGGCATCGAAAAACGCAGCCCAGAGCAGGTGCAAGACATCGTTGTACGCTCCAACCGCGACGGCTCCAAACTGCGGGTCGGGGATGTGGCGGACATCGAAGTGAAAGGTGTCACGCGGGACCGCAGCTACTACGTCGGAGAGTTTCCGGCTGTTTCAATCCGCGTTGACCGCGCCGATCAGGGCGATGCGATCCAGATGCAGCGACAGGTGCAACAGATCGCGCAGGAAATGCAGCTGACCCTGCCCGAAGGTGTCACGGTTGAACTGATCCGCACCCGCGCACAGGCCATTACCGACCGGTTGAACATCCTTGTGGACAACGGGCTGGTGGGGCTCGGTCTGGTTATCCTGTTGCTTTTCCTTTTCCTGAATGCACGCACCGCCTTCTGGGTGGCTGCCGGTATTCCTGTTGCCATGTTCGCCGCCATCGCGCTGATGTATGCCTTCGGGCTGACCATCAATATGGTGTCGCTGTTCGGGCTGATCATCACCCTTGGAATCGTTGTCGATGACGCCATCGTAGTGGGGGAGCACGCGGATTTTCGAGCAAGGCAATTGGGCGAACACCCTGTCGAAGCCGCCGAAAACGCGGCCATCCGCATGTCCGCGCCGGTCTTTTCCGCGACCGTCACCACTGTGATCGCTTTTTTCGCACTGACGGCAGTGGGCGGGCGGTTCGGCACATTGATCGCCGACATTCCCTTCACTGTAATCGTGGTGCTCCTTGCTTCTCTGGTGGAATGTTTCGTTATCCTGCCCCACCATATGTCCCATGCACTGACAGCGATCAACCAGCGGCGCTGGTATGACTGGCCCTCTACCACGTTCAACAAGGGCTTTGACTGGTTCCGCCAGACGGTTTTCCGCCGGTTCGTTTCTCTTGTTCTTACACTGCGCTATCCTGTGCTGGCCGGTGTGATTGTGCTGCTGGCCCTGCAATCTGCCCTGTTCCTGACGGGCGAGGTACGCTGGCGTTTTTTCAACGCGCCGGAACGGGCATCAATTTCCGGCAATGTGGCGATGGTGTCCGGTGCCACCCGCGCCGACACGCTGGAAATGGTGCGCGAATTACAGCGTGCGGTGCGCGATACCGCCGCCGAATACGAAGCGGAATACGGCATAAACCCCGTCACTTACGTGCTGGCCGAAGTGGGGGGCAATACGGGGCGCGGGCTGGCAGGATCCGACACCAAGGATGCAGACCAGCTTGGCTCTATTGCGGTCGAACTGATTGATGCGGACAGCCGCCCCTATACCTCTTTCGAACTGGTGGCAGCGATCCAGCAGAACGTTCGGGAGCACCCGCTTGCTGAAACCGTGAGCTTTCGCGGCTGGCGATCTGGTCCGGGCGGAGACAGCCTCGACATCCAGATTTACGGGGCCGACGCCGGTACGTTGAAACAGGCCTCGCAAGCGTTGAAAGCAGCTGTGGCGCAATATCCCGAAGTCTCGGCGGTAGAGGACAACCTTGCCTACGACAAGGAAGAACTGGTGCTGGAACTGACCCCGCAGGGGCAGACGCTGGGCTTTACCATTGATGCCATCGGGCGGGAGTTGCGCAACCGTCTGAACGGGATAGAGGCCGCCAGTTTCCCCGTTGGCGTGCGCACCGGAGAAATCACCGTGCGCCTGCCGGAATCCGAACTGACAGCGGATTTTCTGGACCGCACACGGCTGCGCACGCCAAGCGGCACCTACGTGCCCCTGTCGGATGTGGTCAGTGTTGAAACCAGCCTCGGGTTTTCCACGGTAAGACGGGAAAACGGCATCCGCCTGATCAGCGTCACCGGAGACATATCCGAAGACGATCCCGACCGCGCGGCCTTTGTCGAAAACCGGATCCGAGAGGTCATCATGCCCGCCATTGCGGCGGATCTGGGGGTGGAATGGCGCATGGGTGGACTGGCAGAGCAGGAGCAGGAGTTCCTGTCCGATGCGATGCTTGGCTTTGGTCTTTGCCTGCTGGGAATCTATCTGACCCTGACGTGGATATTTGCAAGCTGGACGCGGCCTCTGGTGGTGATGGCAGTCATTCCTTTCGGGCTGATCGGGACAATCTACGGCCATTATGTCTGGGGCGTGTCCCTGTCCATGTTCTCGGTCGTCGGGCTGATCGGCATGTCGGGCATCATCATTAACGACAGTATTGTACTGGTCTCTACCGTGGACCAGTATTCCCGCAACCGTGGACTGGTGCCTGCGATCATTGACGCCGCGGTCGACCGTCTGCGCCCCGTCCTGCTGACCACAGTTACCACGGTTCTGGGGCTGGTGCCGCTGCTGTACGAAGGCTCGCGGCAGGCGGAATTCCTGAAGCCGACGGTGATTACCCTGTGTTACGGCCTTGGCGTGGGGCTGTTTCTGGTCCTGCTGGTGGTGCCGTCGCTACTGGTGATGCAGCAGGATGTGGGACGGCTTTTCAAATCCTACCGCCGTGCAGGGTTCGGGCGTCACCGTGCGCAGGGCCAGCGGATTATCCTGTTGGGGGCGAGCCTTGCCAGTGCTGCCCTGCTGGGCGCAACCATCGGCTTGCAAATCGCGACAGGTGCAACGGCGGCGTGGATACCCTCCCTGCTGGCACGTCTGAACCTGTCAAACCTGACCGCGTTACCGGAAAGCCTGCTGTCCCTTACCGTGCTGCTGATCGGTCTTTCCGTCACCCTGCTGGCCGCCTTTTGCGCAAGCCTGTTTTTGAAACAGCGCCGCCGGCAGGGGTAGACCGGCGGGTCAGGCGTCCTGCAACCACACCTCCGGCTCCGCACGCTCCGACATGAAGCCGTTCACCGGATGGGCCGTATCGGGCAGACCGATAGCCAGACCGGCAAACAACATTTCCTCTGCCGGAGCAGAGACAAATTCCGACACGAATTTATGCTGGGTGCACCATGCCTCTTGCGGGCAGGAGCCAAGGCCGGCTTCTTCCAGCAACAGCATCACAGTCGCAAGATAACCTCCGAGATCGCTCCACTGGGCGGCCCCCATGTCCCGATCTACAAACAGAAAGGCCGCGACCGGCGCGCCGAAGAACTGGAAGTTGTTGGCAAACCATTCCAGCCGCGCGGGTTTGTCATCGCGCGGTATGCCAAGCTGCGCATACATGGTTTCACCAACCCCGAACCGCTGGCTGCGGTAGGGTTCTTTCATGGGGGAAGGATAAACCGGATACTCCGGTGCATCCACCATCCCCTTGGCCGAACGCTCTGCCATTTGCGCTTTGAAATCTGCCATCCGGTCGCCATGCAACAGATAGAGCCGCCACGGCTGTACGTTCCCGCCCGATGCGGCGCGGGCCGCCTTGATCAGAACCTCGCGCACCAGATCGGGATCAACCGGCTGATCCAGAAACGCGCGGCAGGAGCGGCGTTGTGCTACGGCTTGTGAAACATTCATGAGCTTACGTCTTCCACAGCGTCCAGAATCATTTGTAAACAGGCAATGTCGGAAAACCGGTGATCCGCCCCTTTCACAAAGGTCAGCCGGATATCATCGCCGTTAGCATGATCCAGAATGCGCAGCGGCACGGACATGGCCACATCCGTATCCGCCGTGCCATGCAACAGGCGCACCGGAAACGGCAGCTTCAGCGGATCGCGCAGCACCAGATGGTTGCGCCCGTCCTCGATCAGCTTACGGGTGATAACGTAAGGCCCGTCATCATATTCACTGGGCAGTTCCACCCGCCCCCGTTCAATTAATGCCGTGCGCTGCGCCCCGTCGAATCCCGCCCACATGCTGTCTTCGGTAAAATCCGGTGCAGCGGCAATGCCCACCAGCCCCTTGATCCGTTCGGGTTGTGCGCGGGCCACCAGCAAAGACATCCAGCCGCCCATGGAACTGCCCACAAGAACCTGCGGCCCTTCCGTCAACTGGTCCAGAACCGCCAGCGCATCCGCCGACCAGTCCCCGATGCATCCGTCTGTAAACGCCTCGGAGCTTTCGCCGTGACCGGAATAATCAAACCGCAGGAACGCCCGCCCCCGTGCTTTCGCCCAGTCTTCCAGATAAACAGCTTTGGTGCCTTCCATATCGGACTTGAACCCGCCCAGAAACACGATCCCCGGTCCGGTTCCGGCCGTCTTGTTGTAGGCTATGCGCCGTCCGTTTGCTTCCAGATAATCAACCATTTAAATCTCCTGCCATTGTCCCGGTTCTAACCCGTCGAGCGTCCAGTCGCCAACGGAATAGCGGATCAGACGCAGCGTCGGATGACCGACGGCTGCTGTCATGCGCCGCACCTGCCGGTTGCGTCCTTCCCGAATGGTCAGGGAAATCCAGCAATCCGGCACGGATTTGCGAAACCGGACTGGCGGATTGCGGGTCCACAGGCCTGCAGGTTCTGCCATCCGCTCGCACTCTGCCGGTGCGGTGACACCGTCTTTCAGCGTCACACCCTTCCGCAAGGCTGCAAGCGCCGCATCATCGGGTTCCCGTTCGACCTGCACCCAATAGGTTTTCGGCGCTTTGAACTTCGGCGAAGCGATGCGGTTTTGCAGCTTGCCGTCATCTGTCAGCACCAACAGCCCCTCGCTGTCCCGATCCAGCCGCCCCGCAGCATAGACACCGGGCCTGTCGATAAACTCTGCCAGACTGCGATGCCCCCCTTCAGAAGTAAACTGCGACAGCACGTTAAACGGCTTGTTGAAAAGGATCGTTGTCATCGGGTTCGCCTGTTGTTTCGACGCGGAGCACCTGTTTGATGATCACCACCACAGGGACATAGGGTCGGGTCCTGGCAAACTACTGCATGAAGCTGCAAGTGCGTGCAACCATCTGAAACACAATTCCAAATCTTGACAAGGTGCCAAGGAATCTCCAGAACCGCGGCAACATAACCGCAACCGGGCGTTTCGTAGGCGCCAAAACGATGGAGGAGCCGACAAATGGCCGACATTACCCTTACCCTTCCCGATGGCGCTAAGCGCGTTTACCCTGCCGGAGTTACCGGCGCAGAAGTGGCCGCGGATATTTCCAAATCCCTGTCCAAAGCCGCGTTTTCCTGTTCCGTGAACGGCGAACACCGCGACCTGTCCCGCAGCATCGACGAAGACGCGGATTTCGCGATTTACACCATCAAGGACGACGCTCAGGCGCTGGAACTGATCCGCCACGACTGCGCCCATATCATGGCCCGCGCGGTGCAGGAAATCTGGCCCGATGTGAAAGTCACCATCGGCCCTGTGATCAAGGACGGCTGGTATTACGATTTCGACCGCGAAGAGCCTTTCACCCCCGAAGACCTCGGCGCGATTGAAAAGAAAATGCGCGAGATCATCAACAAGCGCGAGCCTGTGACCACAGAAGTCTGGGATCGTGAACGCGCTGTCCAGTTCTACAAGGACAATAACGAACCTTATAAGGTGGAACTGATCGACGCCATTCCGGGGGATGAACCCTTGCGCATGTACTGGCACGGGGACTGGCAGGATCTGTGCCGTGGTCCGCACCTGCAACACACAGGTCAGGTTCCGGGTGACAGTTTCAAGCTGATGTCGGTGGCAGGGGCCTACTGGCGCGGGGATTCCAACAACGCCATGCTGCAACGCATCTACGGCGTGGCCTTCAAGAACAAGAACGATCTGAAGGCCCACCTTCTGATGCTGGAAGAGGCCGCCAAACGGGACCACCGCAAGCTGGGCCGCGAAATGGACCTGTTCCACATGCAGGAAGAGGCACCGGGCCAG
Organism: Paracoccaceae bacterium; assembly: GCA_018223125.1. GTDB lineage: Bacteria > Pseudomonadota > Alphaproteobacteria > Rhodobacterales > Rhodobacteraceae > Amylibacter. The sequence continues at coordinate 95,014 of JAAEZA010000004.1, forward strand.
ATTTTCTGGCACCCGAACGGCTGGAAAATCTACACCGCACTGCAAGACTACATGCGCCGGATGCAGGACAAGAACGGCTATGTAGAGGTGAACACCCCGCAGGTTGTAGACCGCAAACTCTGGGAAGCCTCGGGTCACTGGGAAAAGTATCAGGAAAACATGTTCATCGTCGAAGTGGACGAAGAACACGCCCGCGAAAAAGCGGTCAACGCCCTGAAGCCGATGAACTGCCCGTGCCACGTGCAGATTTTCAATCAGGGCCTGAAATCCTATCGCGACCTGCCATTGCGCATGGCAGAGTTCGGTTCGTGCAACCGCTACGAACCGTCCGGCGCCTTGCACGGCATCATGCGGGTGCGCGGCTTTACGCAGGACGATGGCCACATCTTCTGTTCCGAAGACCAGATCGAATCCGAAACCGCGATCTATATCGAATTTCTGTCCAAGATTTACAAAGATCTCGGGTTTGAGAATTTCAAGGTGAAATTCTCGGATCGCCCCGAAACACGGGCCGGCTCGGACGCGGTTTGGGACAAGGCGGAAGAGGCGCTTCTATCGGCCACCCGCAAGGCAGGGATCGAGCCGGAACTGAACCCCGGCGAAGGTGCCTTCTACGGCCCCAAACTGGAATTCGTTCTGACCGACGCCATCGGGCGGGACTGGCAGTGCGGCACCCATCAGGTGGATTTCGTCCTGCCCGAGCGTCTGGACGCCAGTTTCATCGGACAGGACGGGAACAAACACCGCCCCGTGATGCTGCACCGCGCGACCCTTGGTTCGTTCGAACGGTTCATCGGAATCCTGATTGAATCCCACGCTGGCAAACTGCCGTTCTGGCTGGCCCCCCGTCAGGTGGTTGTGGCCGCTATCATCTCGGATGCGAACGATTACGTCCACGAAGTGGTTGCCGCCTTGCGCGCCGCCGGTGTCCGCGCCGAAGCGGATGTCCGCAACGAAAAGATCAACTACAAGGTCCGCGAACATTCCCTTGGCAAGGTGCCGGTGATCCTTGCGATCGGCATGAAGGAAGTAGAGGAACGTACGGTTTCCGTGCGCCGTCTGGGGGAAAAGAAAACCTCGGTTCAGGCGTTGGACGCAGTGCTGTCAGACCTCTCGGCCGAGGCAACACCGCCGGACATGCGCTAGGTCAGGATGCTGACCGCCGCACCAAAGCTGAACACGGAACGGCTGATCCTGCGGGCACACCGCTTGCAGGATTATGCCGATTCTGCAGCCATGTGGGCCGATCCGGAGGTCAGCAAATACATCTCGCCCGAACCAACCACCCCTGCCGAAAGCTGGACCCGCTTCCTGCGCTATGCCGGCCACTGGCAGATGCTGGGTTTCGGGTACTGGTGCGTCACCACCCATGAAAAGAAATTCGTCGGGGAGGTAGGCTTTGCCAATTACAAACGGGACATCAGCCCTGCCCTTGGGGACACCCCCGAAGCAGGCTGGGTGCTCGCACCTTGGGCGCAGGGACAGGGTTTTGCCCGCGAAGCCATGGGCGCCGCGCTTGATTGGGCGGACACCCGATTTGATAAAACTGTCGCTATCTTCCACCCCGACCATGCAGTCTCGCAAAAACTGGCAGAGCGACTCGGTTACAAAAAATCGCACACAGCACACTATATGGGCGGTGATACGGTGGTGATGCAGCGCCCCAACCCGAAGTGACCTAAAGGAAGCGCGACCTTTTCGTCACAAATCTGTTGCATTTATCACAAAGGCGCGGCATCGGCCCCGTCACCACGCCGCATTTCTGCCCGAATCCGCCAGCAGGCTGAAGCTGTTAGCGCCCTGCAAGGCGGCGCGTCATTTCAGAGGCAGAGCAAATGGCATCCCAGTACCATCCCACCGAAAACCCGCGCCGGCAGACGCATCAGGACAATTGCACCAACGCACCGGACCCGCATGTCCTGCGCACCTCCCAGACCCTTCGGGCAAAAGCCGAAGTACTCCCGTCGCGACCGGACGATCAGGAACCGGCCCCCCGTAAAGGCGCCCTGTTCAATGTTCTTCAGGCCCGCTACGGCTGAACCGGCGCACGCCACCAGCCGCCGATCTGTTGGTGGGCGACCCGTGCACTCAGCCACAGGGACAGACCCAAGCCTGAAACCACGGCAACCGCGATACCGAACCACACCCCCCATGTGCCCAGGTCCAGAACCCGCACAAACAGCCAGCTGAAGCAGAACACCGCCAACCCTTGCCGGTAAATCCCGACCCAAAGCGTATAAACCGGCTTTTGCAGCGCCTGCAGAAACGAATTCATCGCAAACAACACGATGTAAACCGGAAGGATGAACCCGTCCACGCGCAGATATTGCGCGCCGATGCGGATCACTTCGGGATCGTCACTGAACACTGCAACGGCATAGGGCGCAGCCACCCACAGTACCACCGATCCGCAAAACATCAGCACAATCCCTGCCTTGCAGCAGAACCACAGCGCCTCGCGCACACGATCAAAATTCCCTGCCCCGAAGTTCTGCGCCACAATCGGCAACAAGGCCCCCGTCAGCCCGAAACCGGGCAAAAGGACAAGCTGCTCCACCCGCAGCCCGATACCATAGGCCGCCACAGCCGCCCCGCCAAACCCCTTGAGGAAATACTGCACCACAAAGCCTGCCAGCATCATGACAATCATGGTAAAACTGGTCGGCATCGCCTGTTGCGTGATCTGGTTGATCCATTTGGCGCGGGGCCGGAACACCGCGACTTGCTTGTGTTCCATCACCTCCGAGGTAAAAACACGATAAAGGATAAACACCATCACCCCTGTCTGGCTGACAGCAGTAGACAGGGCAATTCCGTTAAATCCGATGCCGTCGATGATGCCGGGAATGCCAAAGATAAACAGCGGATTCAGCCCGAGGTTCACAAAGAAAGAGGCGATCTGCGCGTGCTGCATGGATTTCATATCCCCCTGCGCCCTGAGGATGCCGTTGGCACTGAAAGCCACCAGAAAGCTTGGCGCAGCGAACAGCAGCACTTGCAGGTAGGACTGACCGGCTACGCGGTAGGCGCCCGGTTCAGACACAATAGCCAGCAGATAGGGCATCGCAATAAAGCCAACCACCGCCAGAACAGCCGAGGCCAGTATGGAATAAGTGATCCCCTGACAGGCTATCCGCTTGGCCTGCCCGCCCCGCCTTTCCCCCAGCGCCTTACCTACCAGCGCATTCAGCGCTGCATTCAGCCCGAATCCGAAGGCGATCATGACAAAAAACACCTGAAAGGAAATCGCCAGTCCGGCCTGCGCATCGGTGGAGATCATACCGGCGTAAAACGTATCCACCACATTATAAAGTGTCGTGAACACCATACCGATCGCCATTGGCACCGCCAATGTCCGGAAATGACCGGAAACCGGCCCTGTCGTCAGGTCACGGGATTGGGACATTTCGCGCTCCTTGATCTCTCTTGACCAGCGGTCGCACGGTTCCGCCCCCCTGTCGAGCATCAATCCACCTTGACGTGAAGGCGGACTCGCGGCATCACGCGCCCATGCTTATCTATAAAATCTTCCGCTCCGATGAATGGGCCGCGATGCAGGCCGCAGACGAAACGCTGGGTGCGCCGGTGGATCTGGCCGACGGCTTTGTGCATTTCTCCACCGCTGAACAGGCCCGCGAAACCGCAGCCCGCCATTTTGCAGGGGAAACCGGCCTCTGGCTGATCGCCGCAGACACAGATGCAATGGACAAGCTGGAATGGGAAACCTCCCGTGGCGGTGCGAAATTCCCCCACCTCTATGCGCCGTTTCGCATGGCTCATGTGGTTTGGGCCGAAGAACTGCCCCTTGGCGCCGACGGCCATGACTTTCCGGTGACGATGAAATGACACTGGCAGAGCGTCTGGCACTGGCGGCCATGTACCGGATCGACCCTGAAACCGGCCATGGGCTCGCCATCAGGGCGTTGCAACTGGGACTGACACCAAAAACCGGCCCCGTTACCTCACCGCGCCTGCAAACCACGCTGGCGGGTTTGTCCCTTCCCAACCCGATCGGACTGGCCGCAGGGTTTGACAAGAACGCCACCGCCGTTGCACCGCTGCTGCAATCGGGCTTCGGCTTTATCGAAGTGGGCGCAGCCACCCCCAAGCCGCAAAGCGGCAATGACAAGCCCCGCCTCTTTCGCCTGCGCGAAGACGCCGCTGCGATCAACCGTTTCGGTTTCAACAACGACGGGGCCGAAGCCATCGCCAACCGGCTTGCACGGCGCAGCGACAGTGGCATCGTCGGGCTGAATCTCGGCGCGAACAAAACGACACAGGACAAGGCAGCGGATTTCAGCAAGGTTCTGGAACGCTGCGCCCCATATATCGACTTTGCCACGGTCAATGTCTCTTCGCCCAACACCGAGAAACTGCGGGACTTACAGGGCAAAGCGGCCCTTGCCTCGCTGCTGTCTGACGTGATGCAAACCCGCGCCACGCTGGAGCGTCCCCTGCCGGTGTTCCTGAAGATCGCGCCCGATCTGAACCGCGCGGATCTCGAAGACATTGCCGAAGTCGCTACAACCAGCGGCATCAGCGGCATTATCGCCACCAATACAACGCTGTCCCGCGAAGGACTGCGCAGCGCGGAACGGGATCAGCAAGGCGGTCTCTCTGGCCAACCCCTGTTTGAACGGTCCACCCGCATACTGGCACAGCTTGGCCGCCTGACCGAAGGCACAATCCCGCTGATCGGCGTCGGCGGTGTTTCCAATGCAGAACAAGCCTATGCAAAAATCCGCGCCGGCGCCTCTGCCGTGCAACTCTATACTGCGCTTGTTTACGGGGGACTGTCCCTTGCGTCCCAAATCGCGCGCGATCTTGACCGGTTGCTGGAGCAGGACGGGTTTGCAAGCGTCGCCGATGCAGTGGGCACTCAACAGGGGAAATGGTTATGAGCGTTACAATCTGGCACAATCCGCGCTGTTCCAAATCACGCCAGACGCTGGCGCTTCTGGCAGAGGCCGGTCACGCCCCCGAAATCATCCGCTATCTTGAGACGCCGCCAAGCGCGTCTGAAATCGAAAACGCTCTGGCCTTGCTGGACATCCCTGCAATCGCACTCATGCGCAGCGGCGAGAAACGCTTTCGCGAACTCGGCCTGTCAAAGACGGACGCGGACGCGAAACTTATCGCGGCCATGGCAGACAATCCGATCCTGATCGAACGCCCCGTCGTCTTTGCCAACACCCGCGCCGCCATAGGCCGCCCGCCCGAATCCGTGCTTGGCCTGTTCGACTAGGCAACAGGCTTCAATGTTCCAAAAATACTCATAAACCGCGCGATCATTCATCCGCGCCCCGCTCTAACGCGGGATAGCGACAGGCCAGCGTCACCCCGCGGGCCACAAAGAAAATCAAAAGGCTCGCCCAAAGCCCGTGGTTGCCAAACGGGCCAAGCAGAAGCCACACCGACATCAGATAGATCGCAAAAGACACCACCATCATATTGCGCATGTCGCGGCTGCGGGTTGCCCCGATAAAGATGCCATCCAGCATCCACGACGGTCCGCCCAGAAACGGCGCCAGCACCATCCAGAACAGATAGTCCCGCGCCTCTGCCTGCACCGCAGGCGCTTTGGCCATCAGATCAATCAGCCAGCCGCCCCAGACTGCGAAGAATACCGACAGGATGACGATCACAATCGCAGCCCAAAAGCTGGTCAGCATCACACTGCGCCGTAGGGAGGTCCGGTCCTTCGCGCCCAGCGCCTGCCCGATCAGGGCTTCGGCGGCAAAGGCAAATCCGTCCATGCCGTGGGATGTGATGAACAGGAACTGGATCAACACCTGATTGGCCGCCAGCGTTGTGTCATCAAACGAAGACCCCAGAAACAGGAATGACACGAAGCCGATCTGCAACAGCACCGAGCGGATCATGATATCCGAATTGACCAAAGCCATGCGCCGCAGGATCACGCGATCAAACACCACGCCCCAATTGCGCCAGTAATCACCGGAAAATCCGTCACGCACCAGCCACAGGCCAAGCATTAGCCCGCTGGTTTCGGCAATCACTGTCGCAAGGGCCACACCCTCAACGCCCCAGCCCAGTTGCAGCACAAACAACAGGTCCAGCAGGATGTTCACCCCGTTCATCCAGATCTGCAAAACAAGTACAGACTTGGTGCGTTCATGGGCGATCAGCCAGCCGGTTAACCCGTAAATGGCAATTGCGGCAGGGGCGCTCCAGACGCGAATGGAAAGATAGCCTTGCGCCAACCCCTCCACATCGGGCGAGGCCGGCGCGATCAGGAAGGCGGCGGAAAAGACCGGCACCTGAAACAGGATGAACCCGAGCCCCGCCAGCAGGCCGATCATCAGGCTACGCACCAAAAGGGCGCAGACCTCCCCCCGATCCCGCGCACCGATGGCTTGCGCGGTCAGTCCTGCTGTTCCCATCCGCAAAAAGCCGAAGATCCAGTAGATCGCAGTCAGGATGATTGCCCCGATCCCGACCGCGCCAATGGGGGCGGCCAGCCCCATCTGCCCCACAACGCCGGTGTCCACCGCTCCGAGGATCGGGACCGTGGCATTGGAAATTACAATAGGCACCGCCACATTCAAAACCCGGCGGTGGGTCAGACGCATCCTGCCTTCCGCCTGAGTGTTGGAGGAGAGCGGCTCAGCCAACCGTGTCGAGCCGTGGCATCAGGAAATGCCCTGTTGCCTGCGCAAACAGACGGGCGCGGTTATCCTGCCAGGCCTCGACATGGACGCTGGCATAGCGCCGTCCGGAACGGTTCACCCGTGCGCGGGCGTAGCAATCCCGTGGCAGGCCGGAACGCAGGTAGTCTACGGTAAAGTCGATTGTTTTGGGCAGGCGGAGATACCCCGCAGCGGTCACGTCATCCGCGTCCAGCTTGTCATCTTCCATCGCGGTCCATGCCCGCTGCCAGGCCAGTTCGATCAGCGCGGCCGTTTCGAGAAAAGACGCCGTGGCCCCGCCATGAATGGCCGGTATCGTCGGATTGCCGATCAGCTTGTGCTCAAACTGCATAATCGCAGTCAGTTCATCGCCGCGCCGGTCAAAAGAAATATTCATGAACTTGATGTAGGGTATGCTGTCCACCAGCGCGGTCAGCACCCCGTCCCGCCGCTGTTTAACCGCCTGCAAGGATTCCGGCTTGTTCATGCTGCTGCTCCGCTTTTGTCCGCTGACTTGTCTTTTCCGGCCTTGCTGCTCTTGTTGAAAACAAATGCCCCTGTGGCGGTGGCAACCGGATTCTCGGGATCGTCCTCGTAAGCAATGGCACGGACGAAGGCGACCGTGCGGGTCGCCTTATAGACATGTGCCTTGGCAAAGATACGCTCTTCGGGTCTGGCGGGCCGCATGTAATCCATACGCAGGTCAATCGTCGCCGTCGCACCGACACATTCGGGATGCAGGTTCACGGCAAAACCGCAGCAGGTGTCCATCAGCGCGGAAACCGCGCCCCCGTGTACCACGCCGGTTTCGGGATCTCCGACAATCTGGGGATCATAGGGCATGGACATCACCGCTTCCGAGATCCCCGCCTCGTCAATGCGCATATCAAGCGCATGGCAAAAGGGCAGCGCCCCCATGAATTTTTTCGCGACCGCCACCCGTTGGCGGAGTTCTTCTTCGGTCATCGGTCTGTGCGTCCCTTCCTGAAACAAAAAAACCAAGCGATATTCGCCGGAATTTCTCACTTGGTTACGTCACTGATATTTAACTTGCAATTCACTTCACAAGTCCTAATTTTTCTCCCTAGGACACAGCATAGCAGCTGCAACGGCAGTTGTAGCACAGCGCCACCCGGCTACAATACTCTTGCGGTTCCAACCCTTGCAGACTTTCGGGATGTGGTGTTTTCCGCAAAAAAGCTGAACCCATCGGCAGCATTTGCAAGCAGTATGAATTTGGCAGTTCCTGCGTTTGGTGTGGACCGCAGTTTTACTTTTCTCGCGTCGCAAGTCCCCTGACTCAACCCGTTTTGCAGTGCGGAACTGGGTTTCGTATTGCAAACCTCCACTGGTTTGGTAAATTTCGCTCAAATCTTCCTGGGAGGGATGAACAGTATGCCGGGCGACCGCTTGAACCTGAAGGAGATGTGCGCGAAATTCGATGTAACCACGCGTACGCTCCGTTATTATGAATATATCGAACTGATTTTCCCTGAAAAAGAGGGGCGCACCCGCTATTACGGCCCGACCGAATTTGCCCGTATGGAGCTGATTCTGCGGGGCAAGCGATGGGGGTTCAGTCTTGAAGAAATCCGCCAGTGGCTGGAGATGTACGACAAGGAAAACCAGCAGAACCAGTTGGAAGCGCTTATGGAGATGGCCGATCGCCAGCTTGTAGAACTGGAAGAGCGTTATGCCCAACTGGCTGTAACACTGGACGAACTTCGAGAATTGCGCGCGCGCACCGAAGAGCGCCTCCAAAACGCCCGTATCACTGGCAAAGCCAGCTGAATTGCCTGGGGCAACCTGCGGAAATCCGCCGGTTTCCCTAAAAATTGACCCGTAAAGGTTGAAGTAACGCTGCGTCTCTTTACGTAAACGTAATGCACAATCCGAGATTTTGTGTTACGTTTACGTACACGTAAGCATCACGATTCAACTTTGAACCCGAGGTCAATCATGTCTGAACCCCGTAAGACTATTCGCCAGATGTGCGAAGAATATGATGTAACCCCGCGTACTTTGCGGTTTTACGAATCAAAAGAACTTTTGTCCCCGCTGCGCGACGGACAAAAACGCCTTTATGGCAAAAGATCCCAAGCCCGCCTGAAGCTGATCCTTCAGGGCAAACGATTCGGCTTTTCACTGGAAGAAATCCGCCAGCTGCTTGATCTTTACTATATCGGCGACCAGCAGCGCACCCAGCTGACCCAGACTTATGAACTGGGGCTGGACCGTCTGGCCGCGATGAAACAGCAACGCGATGAACTGGACCGGACCATTGCCGAGTTTGAAAAACAACTCGAGTGGGGTGCCGACTTCATCACCAAAACATTCGCGCAAGAAGCGGCAGAATAAGTCAGAATATACCTGCGCAACTTGCCCCCTTCCATTCAATTCCAAGACCAAGGAACACGCTAATGCCAACCTATTCCGCGCCCACCAAAGACATGGCCTTTGTCCTGCATGACGTTCTTGACGTCACGAACGAAAACATTCCCGGCTATGAAGACCTGACGCCTGACTTTACCTCCGCTGTTCTGGAAGAAGCCGGCAAGATCACCGGCGAGGTTATCGCGCCGCTGAACGTGGTGGGCGACAAAGAGGGCTGTAAGCTGGAAAACGGTGTGGTGCGCACACCGACCGGCTTTAAGGCGGCTTTTGACCAGTTCCGTGAAGGCGGCTGGACCGGCATTGCATCGGATGAGAAATACGGCGGACAAGGTATGCCTTACCTGCTGGGAATGGCTGTGTCTGAAATGGTCTCTTCCGCAAACCAGGCTTTCGGCATGTACTCCGGCCTGACCAACGGCGCATATGCCGCGATCCACGCCCATGGCACGGATGCACAGAAAGAAACCTACCTGCCGAAAATGGTGTCCTGTGAATGGACCGGCACCATGAACCTGACAGAATCCCACTGCGGTACCGATCTGGGCCTGATGCGCACCAAGGCGGACCCGCAGGAAGACGGTTCCTACAAGATCACCGGCCAGAAGATCTTCATCTCCTCGGGCGAGCACGACATGTCCGACAACATCATCCATCTGGTTCTGGCGAAAATCGCCGGCGGGCCGGAAGGCATCAAGGGCGTGTCCCTGTTCATCGTGCCTAAATTCATGGTGAACGAAGACGGCTCCCTTGGCGAACGCAACGGCGTTGCTGTCGGCTCTATCGAGGAAAAGATGGGCATCCACGGAAATTCCACCTGTGTGATGAACTACGACGGGGCAACCGGCTATTTGCTTGGGACCGAACACAAAGGCATGCGCGCCATGTTCACCATGATGAACCACGCCCGTCTTGGCGTGGCCATGCAGGGGCTGGCGCAGGCAGAGGCCGCCTATCAGAACGCAGTGATCTACGCCAAGGACCGCCTGCAAGGACGCGCTGTGACCGGCGTTGAAAACCCCGACGGACCGGCTGATCCGCTAATCGTGCACCCTGACGTGCGCCGCAGCCTGATGGATCAGAAATCCTTCGTCGAAGGCGCACGGGCCTTTGTTTACTGGGGCGCAATGATGATCGACAAAGCCGAAGAGAATGGTGACAAAGACGCTGACGGCCTGATCTCGCTGCTGACTCCGGTCCTGAAAGGGTTCCTGACCGACAAGGGCTATGACATGACAGTTCAGGCCCAGCAAATTTACGGCGGTCACGGCTATATCGAAGAATGGGGCATGTCCCAGTTCACCCGCGATGCCCGCATTGCCATGATCTATGAAGGCGCGAACGGTGTTCAGGCGCTTGATCTGGTAGGGCGCAAGCTGGCACAGGACGGCGGCAAACACGTCATGGCCTTCTTTGACATGGTGAAAACCTTCATTTCCGAGAATAAGGAAAACGAAGCGATTGCCGATTTCATTGCTCCGCTGAAACAGGCTTCCAAGGATCTGCAAACTGCCGGTATGTTCTTTATGCAGGAAGGCATGAAGAACCCGAATGCGGCGCTGTCCGGATCTTCGGACTTTATGCACCTGTTCGGCCATGTCTGCATGGGTCTGATGTGGGCGCGTATGGCAAAAGCCGCAACGTCTGCTCTTGACGCTGGCACCGATGATCCAGAGTTCTACAAGAACAAGCTCGTCACGGGGCGTTACTATATGCAGCGCCAACTGCCTGCTACCGGTATGCACCTTGCGCGGATCCAGTCCGGCGCAGAGAACGTGATGGGTTTGGACGCGGAAGCGTTCTGAGCAACACACTGAAGACACGGGTGGCAGCATTGCCACCCTCTCACGTTAAGGGAGAGAGACCATGACCATCCCCAACCTGTCATCTGAATGGATGACGGACGAGCACAAGATGCTCGAAGAGATGACAACCCAGTTTATCGAGACCGAATGGGCGCCAAAGTTCGAAAAATGGCGCAAACAAGGTGAAATGGATCGCGAGACCTGGCAACAGGCCGGTGAACTTGGCCTGCTTTGCCCGTCCATTCCAGAAGAATACGGCGGGGCCGGTGGCGATTTCGGCCATGAAGCGGTGATCCTGATGGCCGGTTCGCGCCAGAACCTTGCAAGCTGGGGTCACGGCATCCATTCGGGCATTGTCGGCCACTATATCCTGCATTGCGGCACCGAAGAGCAGAAGAAACGCTGGCTGCCCAAACTGGTTTCCGGCGAACTGGTGGGCGCACTTGCCATGACCGAGCCTTCCGGCGGCTCTGATGTGCAGGCGATCAAAACCAAGGCGATCAAGGATGGCAACAGCTACAAACTGAACGGCCAGAAGACCTTTATTACCAACGGCCAGCACGCGAACCTTATCCTTGTCGCCGCCAAGACCGACCCGACCCAAGGGGCCAAGGGCACATCCCTGATGGTTCTGGAAACAGACGGTGCAGAAGGCTTCCAGCGCGGGCGCAATCTGGACAAGATCGGCATGAAGGCTGCGGATACGTCCGAGTTGTTCTTTGACAACGTGGAAATTCCGCCGGAGAACCTGCTGGGTGGCGAAGAAGGCCGCGGCTTCTATCAGATGATGCAGCAGCTTCCGCAGGAACGTCTGATCATCGGCTGCGGCGCTGTTGGCGCAATGGAAGGTGCCGTCGCGAAAACCGTTGAATACTGTAAGGAACGTCAAGCCTTTGGCGGACCTTTGACCCAGTTCCAGAACACCCGCTTCAAACTGGTTGAATGTGCAACCAAAACCCAAGTGGCACGGGCCTATCTCGACACGCTGATCGCTACCCACCTGCGCGGCGAGTTGACTGTGGAACAGGCGGCTATGTCGAAATACTGGCTGACCGACACCCAAGGCGAAGTTCTGGACGAATGTCTGCAATTGCACGGCGGTTACGGCTTTATGTCGGAATATGCGGTGGCAGAGATGTACACGGACGCCCGCGTCCAGCGCATCTACGGCGGCACCAACGAGATCATGAAAGAACTGGCGAGTCGTTCGCTCTGATAACAGCACCGCTCCGGCCCGACGGGCCGGAGCTTCCCGAATTGCGCGACGACGGGCAAGCCCCGGACAGTCCCCACCAAAAAAGGACGGAATATGGCTGATATGAAACTCTACTGCATGGGCGAAAGCGGAAACGCCTATAAATGTGCCCTCCCGCTTGAACTGTCCGGTCTCAACTGGGAACCGGTCTGGGTTGATTTCTTCAACGGCGAAACCCGTACCCCCGAATTCCGCAAGGACATTTCCGTCATGGGCGAGGTTCCTGTGCTGGTCCACGGCGATGTCAAACTGACGCAATCCGGCGTCATTCAAAGCTACATCAGCGAATTGACCGGAAAATTCGAAGGCGAAACCGCTCAGGAAAAACGCGAAGTCCTGCGCTGGGTGCTTTGGGACAATCATAAGATGTCCTCTATGGCCGGCATGACCCGTTTCCTGATGAACTTCCTGCCCGAAGACAAACGCCCGCAAGAAGTCATCGGCTTCAATCTCGGCCGCCTGAAGGCCGCTTACGCTGTGCTCGACGCCGCGCTGGAGGGACGCGACTGGCTGGTCGGCAACGGTCCGACCCACGCCGATTTCTCGTGCTGCGGCTATCTTTTCTACCCTGAAAACTTCGGCTTTGACCGGAATGAATGGGCCAATATCAACCGCTGGCTTGGCAATATCGAAGGATTGGAGGGCTACAAGACACCTTACGATCTGATGCCTCGCTCGGCTGCCTAAACCGAACAACCAACTCAAGGGACCATACACATGACCCACGATGCTTATATCTATGACACTGTCCGCTCTCCGCGGGGTAAAGGTAAAAAAGACGGTTCTTTGCACGAAGTCTCTGCCGTGCGTCTGTCCGCCGAAGTCCTGAACCAGCTTCAGGCCCGTACCGGCTTTGACAGCAAGGATGTGGACGATCTGATTTGGGGCAACGTGTCCCAGGTCGGCGAACAGGGCGGCTGTCTGGCCCGTTCTGCCGTGCTCTACTCCGATCTGGACGAGAGCGTTGCCGGTGTGTCCGTAAACCGCTTCTGCGCCTCCGGTCTGGAAGCCGTTAACATGGCCGCCGGTCAGGTGATGGGCGGCATGGGCAATGCCTATATCGCCGGTGGTGTAGAATCCATGTCCCGCGTACCGATGGGTTCGGACGGTGGCGCGATTGCTGTTGACCCGACACTGGCGATGAAAGCCTATTTCGTACCGCAAGGCATATCCTCGGACATTATCGCCACCAAATACGGCTTCAGCCGTGACATGTGTGACGAATACGCCGTGGAATCCCAAAAGCGCGCGGCGCAGGCGCAAAAGGAAGGCCGGTTTGACAAATCCGTCTTCGGCATCACAGACCAGAACGGTCTGGAAATCCTCGGCCACGACGAAATGGTGCGCGGCGAAACCGACATGCAAACGCTCGGCGCGCTGAACCCGTCGTTCAAGGCCCAAGGCGAAGTCATGCCCGGTTTTGATGCGATCGCCCTGCTGAAATATCCGGAGCTGGAAAAAATCAACCACGTGCACCACGCAGGCAACTCCTCGGGTATCGCGGACGGTGCGGCTGCGGTTCTGATCGGCAACAAGGAATTTGGCGAAAGAAACGGTCTGAAACCCCGTGCGCGGATCAAGGCGACAGCCAAAATCGGCACCGACCCGACCATCATGCTGACCGGCCCAGTTCCCGTCACAGAACGCATTCTGGAACGCACCGGCATGAATATCGGTGACATCGACCTGTTCGAAGTGAACGAAGCTTTCGCCTCTGTGGTGCTGCGTTTCCAACACTACTTCAACGTGGATCACGCCAAACTGAACGTAAACGGCGGCGCAATCGCCATGGGCCACCCGCTCGGCGCGACCGGCGCTGTGATCCTTGGCACGCTGCTGGACGAAATGGAACGCTCTGACAAGGAAACCGGATTGGCCACATTGTGCATCGGCTCCGGCATGGGTGCAGCCACCATACTCGAGCGCGTTTGATCGCGTCCCGAAACAGATACAGATAGAGAAAACACATGACAGATTTTCACTACAAACTCGACGACGACGGCATCGCCATCATCACATGGGACTGCCCCGACAAATCCATGAACGTTATGTCCGAAACCGGCTTTGCCGAGTTGAACGACCATATCGACACGGTGCTGGGCGATGATGCAATTAAAGGCGCGATCATCACTTCCGGCAAGGACAGCTTTGCCGCAGGTATGGACCTGACGGTTCTGGCGGAATGGAAGGAAAAGGGCGGCGAAAATCCGGCCCGCGCGCTGATGGACGGCGTGATGCAGGGCCATGAGGTCATGCGCAAGATCGAACGCGCAGGAATGGACCCGAAAACCAACAAGGGTGGCAAACCGATTGTGGCCGCGATGCCAGGCACCGGACTTGGCATCGGTCTGGAAATCCCGCTGGCCTGTCACCGCATCTTTGCGGCGGACAACCCCAAAGCCAAAATCGGCCTGCCTGAAATCATGGTCGGTATCTTTCCGGGCGGTGGCGGCACCACCCGTCTGGTGCGCAAACTGGGCGTAATGAACGCCTCCTCCTTCCTGCTGGAAGGTAAAACCGTCGCGCCAGCCAAAGCCAAAGCTGCCGGTCTGATCGACGAGGTTGTGCCTGCGGACGAACTGATTTCTTCCGCCAAGGCGTGGATTGAATCCGCCACAGACGCCGATCTGGTGAAACCATGGGATGCGAAGGGCTATAAAATGCCCGGCGGCACCCCTTACCACCCCGCCGGTTTCATGACCTTTGTCGGTGCAACCGCGATGGTGCACGGCAAGACCCAAGGCGCCTTTCCTGCAGCCAAAGCCATGCTTGCCGCCGTCTATGAAGGTGCATTGGTCCCGTTTGACCAGGCGATCCGGATTGAAGCCCGCTGGTTTACCAACATCCTGCTGAACCCGTCCTCCAGCGCGATGATCAACTCCCTTTTCATCAACAAGGGTGCTTTGGAAAAAGGCGCTGTGCGTCCCAAAGGCATTCCCGACCAGTCCGTCAAGAAAGTCGGCGTTCTGGGCGCTGGTATGATGGGTGCAGGTATCGCTCTGGTTTCGGCCCTTGCTGGTATCGAAGTGGTTCTGGTGGACCAGACACAGGAAGCCGCCGACAAGGGCAAGGCCTATTCCGAAGCCCACGCCGACAAAGGCATCGCGCGGAAGAAATCCACGCCCGAGAAGAAAGAAAAACTGCTTTCTCTGATTACAGCAACCACCGATCTTGAGGCGCTCAAAGGCTGCGATCTGATCGTTGAAGCGGTGTTCGAAGATGTGGGCGTCAAAGCAGAGATGACCAAAAAGGTAGAGGCCATCGTGGGCGAGGATTGCATCTTTGCCACCAACACCTCCACCCTGCCGATCACGCAACTGGCCAAAGCCAGCCAGCGCCCGGAACAGTTCATCGGCATCCACTTCTTCTCGCCGGTGGACAAGATGCTGCTGGTGGAAATCATCAAGGGCAAGGAAACCGGTGATCGCGCTGTGGCCAAATCGCTCGACTATGTGCGCCAGATCCGCAAGACCCCGATTGTTGTAAACGACGAACGTTTCTTCTACGCCAACCGCTGCATCATTCCTTACGGTGCCGAAGCCAACCGGATGGTGGCCGAAGGGGTGGAACCTGCCCTGATCGAAAACGCAGCCAAGCAACTGGGCTTCCCGCTCGGCCCGCTCCAGCTCGGGGATGAAACCTCGATTGATCTGGCTGAAAAGATCATGCGCGCCACCAAAGCCGCCCTTGGCAACGCCTATCCGGCCTCCAACGGTGATGACGTGGTGCAAAAGCTGTTCGACATGGGCCGTCTGGGGCGCAAGACCAAAGCCGGTTTCTACGACTACGACGAAAAAGGCAAACGCACCGGCCTGTGGAAAGGCCTTGGCGATCACTTCCCTGTTGCCGAAGACCAGCCGAGCCTGACAGACGTACAGCACCGTCTGGCAATGGCGCAGGTTCTCGAAGCGGTCCGTGCGCTGGAAGAAGGCGTGCTGGAAGACATCCGCGAAGGCGATGTGGGCGCGATCCTCGGCTGGGGCTTCATGCCCTGGTCCGGCGGCCCGTTCTCATGGCTCGATATCCTCGGCTCGCAAAAAGCCGTCGAGATCTGCGAAGACCTCGCCGCCCGTTACGGGGACCGGTTCACCCCCCCTGCGCTGCTGAAGGAAATGGCGCAAAACGGCGAAAGCTTCTACGGTCGTTTCGGCGCGGACGCAAAAGCCGCCTAAACGCATAGCAGCAGACCCAAAAGAAAGCCCCGCAGCAGCCTGCGGGGCTTTTTCGTTTTCAGACCGGCCCCCTGCTTCTTCTGGCCAAAAATATTCCGGGGTCAGGGGCAGCGCCCCTGAAAATCCCGCGCAGGTTACTTTTGCAGGGCGACCCGCTTGTTCGGCTTTTCACGCCACAGAACCAGCAGTCCGCCCCCGATAATCAGCAGAACACCGGGGAAGATCTTGTCGAACGGCGCTTCGCCAAAGACCAGCCAGCCCATCGTAAAGGCGGAAATCAGTCCGAAGTAGTTGAACGGCGCCAGCAAGCTCGGCTCTGCCATTCGCACGGAAACCAACATACAGATCACGCCGCAGCCGCCCAACAGGGCCATAATGGTGATCTGGATTGCATCCTGCATATTATCGATTCCAGCAAAACCCGTGGTCAGCAGCACGACGATCACATTCACAACAGCCGCCGCGACAGCCGAATAGAGGTACAACAGGGCGTTTGACACTGAAGTATCCACCAGCCGGACCGTTACCATCGACAAGGCATAGCAGAAGGCCGCAGCAAGGGGCAGCAGAGCGTACAGGTTAAAGCTGTCTCCCGTGGGCCGCACGATCCAGACCGCCCCCGCAAAACCGAGCACAACCGCAACAGACCGCCAGATTCCCACCCGCTCGCCCAGCAAAGGCACCGACAGCAGGACCACGAACAGCGACATGGTGTAACCAAGTGCCGCGACCAGCGCGAATTCCGTCTGGCCAAGCGCGATGTACCAGAACAGCTGCGCCAGCGTCACCATCAACCCGCGTCCGAATGCCAGTTTCCATTGCGGGATTATCAGGCGGCGGGGATGGGTGCGCAGTTCGCCGCTCCAGAGCATCAGGATAATCGCGGGGATCATACCGATCACATTGCGATAGGCCGACAGTTCCAGCGCGCTGTAGCGGGGCAGCAGTGTCTTGATGAACACCGACATTCCGTCCAGAAACACAATCCCGAGCAACAGCACCAGCAGGGCGCGCACCAGATTGGAGCGGAAGAACCCGCCCACAACGCGGCCCTCCTATTCCAGACCTTTTTCGCGGAACAGCTTGCCCAGATCGGCTTCGGGACGGGCGCCGATGTGGCTGATGATCTCGCCCGCAGCGATACAGCCCATGCGTCCGCAGGTCAGCATGTCGCGCCCGTTGACCAGCCCGTGCAGGAAACCGGCGGCAAACAGATCGCCCGCGCCGGTGACATCCACAACTTTGGCAGCTTCGGCGGGAGCTTCGGTGCGCTCGCCATTTCGCACGATTATCGCGCCCTTGGCCCCGACCGTGCAGGCGACGATCTCTACCCGCTCTGCGGCTTGGGCGATGCTTTCGTCCAGCGTTTCAGCAGGGTACATGGCCGCCATTTCGTGTTCGTTACAGAACAGCAGGTCAATATGATCGCGGATCATGTCGCGGAAGGCCTGATGGTGGCGATCCACACAGAAGGGATCGGAAAGGGTGACGGAAACCTTGCCGCCGGTGCTCTTGCACGCTTCAATCGCCTTGGCGAAAGCCGCTTTGCTTTCGGACCCGTCAAAACGATAACCTTCAAGATAGATCCATTCCGCATCGGCCATCATATCCGTATCGATGTCGTCCGGTCCCAGATGCTCTGACACGCCAAGATACGTGTTCAGCGACCGTTCGCTGTCCGGTGTTACCAGAACCATGCACCGGCCCGTTTCATGGGTTTCGGATTTGGGCGAGCGGGGCACGTCGTAATCGGCCCCCTGTGCGCGCATGTCATGGGCAAAAATATCGCCAAGCTGGTCGGCTTTGACCTTGCCCACATAAGCAGTCCGCCCGCCAAGTGCCGCAATCCCTGCAATCGTGTTGGCCGCAGAGCCACCTGAAATTTCCGTTGCCGGTCCCATCATGCCATAGAGCTCTGCCGCGCGATCCGTATCGATCAACTGCATGATGCCTTTTTCTACGCCGTTGTCGGACAGGAAACTGTCATCACAATTTGCCAGAACATCGACGAGCGCGTTGCCGATGCCGACAACCTGATATTTCTTAGTCACGTGGTTTTCTCCTCAAACGGACATAGATCTTCGATAATGCAATTTGCACAAACGGGTTTACGGGCCTTGCAGATATACCGCCCGTGCAGAATCATCCAGTGATGGGCGTGTTGCTGGAATTCGGCGGGGATGTGATCCTCAATTGCCCGCTCCACCGCCACAACATCCTTGCCAGGTGCAACGCCGGTGCGGTTGCCAAAGCGGAAAATATGGGTGTCCACCGCTTGTGTCGGCTGTTTGAACCACATGTTCAGCACCACATTGGCGGTCTTGCGCCCCACACCCGGCAGGCTCTCTAGTGCGGCACGGCTGCTTGGCACCACGCCGCCATAGTCATCCACCAGAAGCTGACTCAGTTTTATCACGTTTTTAGCCTTCTGGCGGAACAGGCCGATGGTCTTGATATGCTCGGTCACCCCCTCCAGCCCGAGCGCGAGCATCTTTTCCGGCGTATCCGCCACAGCAAACAGCCCGCGCGTTGCCTTGTTCACCCCTGCGTCGGTTGCCTGCGCCGAAAGTGCGACCGCAACCACAAGCGTATAGGCGTTGGTATGTTCCAATTCGCCTTTGGGTTCCGGCTCGCTGTCGCGGAACCGGTCAAATATCTTGTAGATCGTGTGATAGTCTAACTGTCTGGCCATGGCGTTGTTTCTGGCACGCGGAACGGAAAATGGAAAGCCGGAACGCGTTTTACGCAGCTGTCAGATCCACCCTGACCGGACGCAGGAACCGGAATACAGATCACAACTTCGACAGCATTTCGTAAAATTGTTACTTCTGCCTTGAAAGCATTGCTCACCTCCTTATTTACCCCACAACTCTTACAGTTCCACCAGCAGAGTTACCGGCGGGTGGAGGACACCTTCTAAGGATAATAATATGTCGGCTCTTACTGCTGTCATCCTGACAACTTTTCTGACCACACCTATCGTTCAGGTCTCTCATGACCGTATCATCGAAACCGCGCGCGAAACCGCAAGTCATCACCAGTCTCCGCATCTACGGCAGTACGAATTTTCCGGTGCGACGGACATCGGCATTGATGACGCTGCACTGAATGATTTTATATCCCGCGCGAACCTGCGCTATCAGGGACACAGATAAGCCAAGCCGCGACGGACCAATCAGGAGGGTAGACCCTGCGCGCAGCCATTGAAACCCTTCTGAAACTGTCCCTGTCGCCGCTGCTGATCTGGCAGGGGCTTGGCGTACGCAAACACGCGCTGATCCTGCCCGAAGCCAGCGGGGAACGCGCCGGTCGCGCAGGCACCGGCACGCCCCTGCGCCTGTTGATACTGGGGGACAGCTCTGCCGCTGGCGTCGGCGTGGAAACGCAGGATCAGGCGCTGAGCGGACAACTCGCCCGCGCCCTTTCTGTGGATTATGCACTGGACTGGACCCTTGTTGCAAAAACAGGCGCAACCACCGCCAGTACGCTGGAACATGTGCAACGGCGCGACCCTGCAACATACGATGTGGTCGTTCTGGCCATCGGCGTGAATGATGTGACCCGCTCTGTCCCCTTGCGCCGCTGGCTGGCGATGCATGGCACACTCCTTTCTGTGCTGCGCAAGAAATTCGGCGCAAAGCGGATTTATACCACCGCCCTTCCCCCGATGGGCCGGTTTCCCGTGCTGCCCCAACCCTTGCGCCATGTGATCGGCCTGACCGCCAGCCGCTATGATGTCGCCATGGCCGGATTTCTAAGCGACCACCCTGACGTGACCCGCCTGCAACTGGACCTGCCGCTGGACCCCGCGCTGATGGCCAGCGACGGGTTCCATCCCGGCTCCGAGGTCTACCGCATCTGGGCCGAACATCTCGCCGCCGCCATCCGCACCGATTTCCCGTCAGCCACCACCGCAAGCAACAATGCGCAAGAAACGGGTGGTAAATAACCCCCGTCAGCGGCATCCTGTTGCCATGACACAGCCATCTTATCATCACGCCGTTATCGCCCGTGCGATCGCCTATATCGACTCTACCAAAGACAGCCAGCCACGGCTGGAACAGGTGGCCGAGGCGGTTGGCCTCTCCCCCACCCATTTCCAGCGGGTGTTTTCGCAATGGGTCGGTGTCTCCCCGAAACGCTACCAGCAATATCTGACGCTCGACCACGCGAAATCCCTGCTGCAAGAGCGCTTCACCCTGTTGGATACCGCGCTGGAAACCGGATTGTCGGGCACGGGACGGCTGCACGACCTGTTCCTGACATGGGAAGCGATGAGTCCGGGGGAATATGCCGCCAAGGGCAAAGGTCTGGAGATCCGCTGGGGCTGGTTTGACAGCCCGTTCGGGGAAATGATCGTTGCTGCCACCCAGCGCGGCATATGCGGCATGGGATTCACTGCAGAGTTCGGGCGTGACTGGTCCCTGGCCGATATTCAGGGGCGCTGGCCCGAAGCAACATTCGTTCAGGATGAAGCCTTCCTGCAACCGGCCGTGAACCAAATACTGGGCGGTGATACCGCGCAACTGCATCTGATCGGCGCACCTTTCCAGATCAAAGTCTGGGAGGCATTACTGAATGTGCCAACCGGTCATGTGACCACCTATTCCGAAATCGCAAAAGCAATCGGCAATCCCAAAGCGGTGCGGGCCGTGGGAACCGCTGTCGGGCGCAATCCGGTGAGCTGGCTGATCCCCTGCCACCGCGCCCTGCGCAAGTCGGGCGCGCTTGGCGGGTATCATTGGGGCCTGCCGGTCAAGCGTGCCCTACTGGCATGGGAAGGGGCACGCGCAGATGCCAGCGCAACCCCGTCCGCCCCCCGAGCGGAGGATCACGCGGACCCCGCTTTTGCGCAGGAATCCGCCTGAGCAAAAAACGAAAACGGCCTCCAGTCTTGAAACTTTGTCCGACCCGACCATTTTATGGCGCGTACATGCAATCAAGAAAGGCCAGTACAATGGCATTGACCAAAACCGTTTCCGCCGCCGTTATCGCGGTATTCGCTCTGGCAGCCTGCGATGAAGCCACCAACCCTGACTACCGCAAAACCCGTAACGGGGCTGCAATCGGGGCCGCAGTGGGCGCAGCAAGCCAGATTCTCGCTGGCAATTCCGAAAGTTCCGTCGTGAAGGGCGCCGTTGTCGGGGCCGCTGTTGGCGGCGTGTTCGGTGCCATCCTCGACCAGCAGGAAAAAGACCTGCGTCAGGATCTTGCCGGTTCCGGTGCAACCATCACCAACACAGGCAGCGAACTGATCGTGACCCTGCCCGAAGCCATCACCTTTGACACGGACAGCACCTTTGTGCGCCCGTCCCTGCAAGACGATCTGCGTGCGCTTGCCAGCAACCTGCAACGCTATCCAGACAGCACGGTTGACGTGATCGGCCACACCGACAGCGTAGGTGATGCAAGTTACAACCAGAACCTGTCCACACGCCGCGCACAATCTGTCGCGAGCATCCTGACAGGCAGTGGTGTGCGCTCCAGCCGCATCCGCGCATATGGCCGTGGAGAGACACAATTCATTGCCAGCAACGACACCGCAGCAGGCCGCGCAGCGAACCGCCGCGTAGAAGTTGTGATCCGTCCGACAAGCTGATACGTTTCACCGCAATACGACACCGCAATAAGCAGCGCCGCTTGGTATTTTCCAAGCGGCGTTGTGCGTTTCAGGGGGGAGGTTCGCAACCATAACAGCAACGGTCAGACCAGTTTTTCGTTAAAAAAACCAATGGTACGATCCCAGGCCAAGGCAGCCATCTCTGCATCATAGCGCGGCGTGCTGTCATTGTGAAATCCGTGGTTCGCGCCCTCGTAGAAGTACGCGATATACTCTTTATTATGCGCTTTCAGGGCGGCTTCATAGGCTGGCCATCCGGCGTTCACCCGTTCGTCAAGGGCACCGTGTTGCGACATCAGTGGCGTTTGAATCTTGGGCACATCCTCAGCGCTGGGCTGGCGTCCGCAAAACGGAACAGAAGCGGCCATTTCCGGATAGGCCACAGCCAGTGCGTTAGACACACCGCCCCCGTAGCAAAAGCCCACCGCGCCGACTTTGCCGGTGCTGGCCTCATGGTTCAGCAAATGTTCGAAACCGGCAAAGAAATCGTTCATCAGTTTGGTGCGATCTACAGTCGCCTGTAACGCCTTGCCCTCGGCGTCATTTCCCGGATCCCCCCCGACAGAGCTGAGCCCGTCCGGTGCAAACGCCAGAAACCCCGCTTTGGCCACCCGCCGCGCCACATCCTTGATATAAGGGTTCAGGCCGCGGTTTTCATGGATCACCAGAACCGCCGGAAGCTTTCCCGTCGCCCCTGAAGGTTTCACAAGATAGCCTTCGATCTCTCCGTTACCCAAAGCAGAGTTATAGGTCTCGTAGCTGGCGACAATATCGGGATCGTTGAAAGAGACCTGTTCCGCCAATGCGTAATTCGGGCTGAGCATATCCAGCAGCATTCCTGCCGTCACAGCGCCCGCAGTGAATCTACCCGCTTTCTCCAGAAACTCCCGTTTGGACATCATGCCGTGTGCATATTAATCGTATAGATCAAGCAAGCCCTGATCAAAATACTTCGCGCTCATCCGTTTCATTGTTCTCTCCTGTTCATGAACCAAACCCTCCCACAGGGGAGTTTAACCTGATCAACCCTTGGTGGCGCAAACTTAAACCTTGCCAACGATGATCACTTTCCCGCCAGTCGGACATCCCCCCGCGCGCGACCGAGCCTTGCCGAGCCCGAGGTCGTGACCCTATACTCCGCCAACCTTCCTTACGGAGCCTTGTATGCCGTTTCAGAAAATCCAGCCGGAGCGCATTGCAGACACGGTTGTGCGCCAGATCGAACAGCTGATCCTGCGCGGCATCCTGCGTCCCGGAGAGCGGCTGCCATCCGAACGGGATCTGTCAGAGCGGCTGGGCGTATCCCGCCCCTCCATCCGCGAGGCAATTGCTGGTCTGGTGGAACGGGGATTGCTGGCCACCCGTGCCGGCTCTGGCATTTATGTGGCCGATGTGCTGGGTTCGGCGTTTTCCGAGCCGCTGATCAAACTGTTCTCCACTCATGAAGAGGCGCTGTTCGATTACATCACCTTCCGCCGTGATCTCGAAGGACTGGCGGCAGAACGGGCCGCCCGACTGGGCAGTGATACGGACCACAAGGTGATCTCGACCCTGTTCAACAAGATGGAGAACGCACACACCAAGCGCAATCCGGCAGAAGAAGCCGCGCTTGACGCCGAATTTCACATGGCCATCGTCGAGGCGAGCCATAACGTGTTCATGCTACACATGATGCGGTCCATGTTCGAGATGCTGCGCGCCGGTGTATTTTATAATCGCAAGGTTATGTTCAAAGTCCGCACCACCCGCGAAGCCCTGCTCGACCAACACCGCACTATTCATGATGCTATCCTGTCCCGCGACCCTGTTGCGGCGCGGCGGGCGGTAGAGGATCATCTGGGATTCGTCGAAAGCTGCATGCATCAGGACCGCAAGGCCCGCACCAACGAAGAAATCGCCCGATTGCGTTTCGCACAGGAACTGGACCGGCGCTAAGCCTGTCTGCAACGGCGTGAACGGGGGATTTTAGTTGTGTCGGCGGAGTTTTTGCGGCATTTGGGCGCTAACGTCGATTAACTTTCAGGACCGTATTTCATGACCGACACCACAGACTTTGCCGATCGAATGCTCTCACTGGGTTTGGCCCGTGTTTCCGAAGCTGCTGCCATTGCCAGCGCGAAACTCATCGGGCGCGGTGACGAAAAAGCCGCCGATCAGGCAGCCGTCAACGCCATGCGCGAACAGCTGAACATGCTGGACATCGCCGGTGTTGTGGTCATCGGTGAAGGCGAACGGGACGAAGCACCGATGCTGTTCATCGGCGAAGAAGTGGGTACGGGCAACGGTCCGGGCGTGGATATTGCCCTTGATCCGCTGGAAGGCACAACGCTGACGGCAAAAGACATGCCAAACGCCCTGACCGTCATTGCAATGGGGCCGCGCGGTTCCATGCTGCATGCACCCGATGTTTACATGGATAAACTCGCCATCGGGCCGGGCTATCCTGTGGACACGGTTACTTTTGCGATGTCTCCGGCGGAACGGGTGCGCAACCTTGCCAAAGCCAAGGGCTGTGAACCGGACCAGATCACGGTTTGCGTTCTGGAACGTCCGCGCCACGAGGAAATGATCGCGGAACTGCGCGAAACCGGCTGCGCTATCCGCCTGATTACCGATGGCGATGTGGCGGGTGTGATCCACTGCGCCGAAGCCGCCAAAACCGGCATCGATATGTATATGGGCTCCGGTGGCGCACCCGAAGGCGTTCTGGCCGCAGCGGCGCTGAAATGTATGGGCGGGCAGTTCTACGGTCGCCTGACCTTCCGCAATGATGACGAACGGGGCCGCGCCACCCGCGCCGGCATCACCGATTTCGACCGGATCTACACCCGCGACGAACTGGTAACTGCCGATGTTATTTTTGCGGCAACCGGCGTAACAGACGGTTCCATTCTCGACGGTGCTACCAAAGACGGTAATTTCATGGAAACGGAAACCATCCTGATGCGGTCCAAAACCGGTTCTGTGCGCCGGATCAAATACCGCCAGAACAACAACTGATCGGAACGGTATGGCGCGCAAGATCGGATTTTCCAAACCGGATACAGAGGCAAAGAAATCCATTGCCGACAGCTATCTGGACGAATTCCGTCAACGCAGGAAAAGCGCGCCTTCGCCCGATCCGGATACAAGCTCTCCGGAACGCAAGCGCAACTGGTTTGTGATTGCGTTTCTTGCTTTCTGGCTGACCTGCTGGAGCGCCGGTATCCTGTTGGTCGCTTCTATCCTGCGGGACGGAAACGGCGATTTCTCCCTGTTCATCTGGCTCGTCGCAGCCGTTTTCGGCTGGGGTCTCGCCGTAATTGCCCTGATGAAACAGATGAAGGGCAAACCTGTTTCCAAAGGCAAAAATGACTGATTTTCTAGGGGTGTCCCGTTCCGCAACAGGCCGCCGCTGGGTCGGCCTTTCCTCTGATGCCGACCGTCAGGCGCAGGCCATTGCGCAACAAACCGGCCTGCCTGCCACACTGTGCCGCACACTGGCACGGCTCGGCGTGCTGCCGGAAAACGCCACCGCCTATCTCTCCCCCGCGCTGCGGGATCTGATGCCGGACCCGTCAATCTTTCGCGATATGGACAGGGCTGCCGAACGCATCACGCAAGCGATTTCGAAACGGGAACGCATCGCGATTTTTGCCGATTACGATGTGGACGGTGGCAGTTCTGCCGCGCTGCTGATCGACTATCTGCGCCAGACGGGGCTGGCGGCGACGCTTTATGTCCCCGACCGGATTGACGAAGGCTACGGGCCGAACGAACCGGCGATGGCGGACCTTGCCAGCCGTCATGACCTGATCATCTGCGTGGATTGCGGTACGCTTTCCCACGATGCGATCGCTGCGGCGAAGGGCTGCGAAGTCATCGTACTCGATCACCACATGGGCGGCGAAACCCTGCCCCCCGCTCTCGCCGTGGTGAATCCGAACCGGCAGGATGAAGACAACGATTTCGGCAATCTCTGCGCCGCCGGAGTTGTCTTTCTGACACTGGTGGCCGTGAACCGCCTGCTGCGCGGCAACGGGCAGAATACGCCCGACCTGATGGCGCTTCTGGATCTGGTGGCGCTGGCCACCGTGGCCGATGTGGCCCCGCTGACCGGCCTGAACCGCGCTCTCGTGCGCCAGGGGCTGGTGATCATGGGACGGCGCAACCGTGTCGGGCTGGCCGCCTTGTCGGATGTCGCACGGCTGACGACCGCCCCGAACAGCTATCACCTCGGTTTTGCCCTCGGGCCGCGCATCAATGCAGGCGGGCGGATCGGCAAGGCGGATCTCGGGGCACGACTGCTGTCCACGGATGACCCCCACGAAGCCGAAGCCATTGCCGAGCAGCTCTCGCAACTGAACGACGACCGCCGCGAAATAGAGGCACAGGTCCGCCTGCAAGCCATGGAACAGGCCGAATCCCGCGGACTGGACGCGCCTCTGGTCTGGGCGGCACAGGAAGGCTGGCATCCCGGCGTGGTCGGCATCGTTGCCGCCCGCCTGAAAGAAGCCACCAACCGCCCCACGGTGGTGATCGGCTTTGAAAACGGCGAAGGCAAGGGGTCGGGCCGCTCGGTGACGGGAATCGATCTTGGCTCGGCCATTGCCACCTGCACCCGGGAAGGGCTGCTGCTGAAAGGCGGCGGCCACAAAATGGCAGCCGGACTGACGGTCAGCGCCGAAAACCTCGAACCGGCAATGGAACGGCTGGCCGAACTGCTCCACAAACAGGGCGCCAGCAGCATTGGCCCCAAAGACCTGATGCTCGACGGGTCAGTCATGCCAAGCGCGATTACAACCGAACTGGTGGAACAACTGGAACAGGCCGGACCTTTTGGCGCGGGTGCCCCTGCCCCCCGCTTCGCCCTGCCCGCACAGCGCATCACCTTTGCCAAGCGCGCCGGTGAAAACCACCTGCGCCTGACCGCACAGGATTCGGGCGGCGCACGAATCGACGCCATCTGCTTTGGCGCCTTCGACAGTGCAATCGGCCCGATGCTGGAGGATCATCGGGGCAAATTATTCCATCTGGCAGGCCGTCTGGAGATCGACGAATGGGGCGGACGCAAGAAGGCCAAGCTCAGATTGGAAGATGCGGCACCCGCAGAATAAAAAAGTGCAAAATAGTCGAAAAAAGCTCTTGCGGCCCCAGAGCCTAATGACTAAAAGCGCCCTCACAGAAGCTGCGGTCCCTTCGTCTATCGGTTAGGACGTCAGGTTTTCAACCTGAAAAGAGGGGTTCGATTCCCCTAGGGACTGCCACTTCTGTCGAAACCCTCCTGAATAAATCTACAGCAGACAC
>JAAEZA010000005.1 GCA_018223125.1 Paracoccaceae bacterium
CCCTGACGCTCCATGTGGCCACAGGCACTGATCCCTTTCTGGACCGTCTTGCCACTTTGGGGCTGACCCCTCTGGAGGGTGTCAGCGTTGTGGAACACGCACGGCTGAAAGACATGGCAGATGTGGTGGCGAATGATCCGTTCGGCATTGCTGTCCTGCCGTTTTCCACCCTGCGCACCGCCCGCCCGATGGGGTTGCGCGGATCTTGTGGCATGTATAACGCGGCCAAGGTCTTTACGCTGCAATCGGGTGCCTATCCGATGACTTACGAACTGTCAGTGACCCGCCCCGCAAAACGCATGCCGTTGTTCGCGCGGGAGTTTCTGGACTTTCTGCGCAGCCCGCAGGCACAGGCCGTCATGACGGATCTCGGCTTTGCGGATATGGGGATCGCGACACTCGGACTGGATGAACAGGGGCAGCGGCTGGCCAATTCCCTGATGATCATCGGCAGGGAAGTACCCCTGTCAGACGTGCGGGAGATGACCGGTATCATGTCCGGTGCCAAACGTCTTTCCGCCACCTTCCGGTTCGAAACCGGCTCGACGCGTCTGGATGTGCAATCCCGCGAAAATGCAGAACATCTGGCCGCTGGCCTGATCCTTGGTAATTACGCGGACAAGATCGTCTACCTGATGGGGTTCTCTGACGGGGAAGGTCGTGCACGCCAGAACAAGACCCTGTCGCAACAGCGGGCCGAAGCAGTGCGCAACGCACTGATTGAGGCCGCGCCTGACGGCTCCCTGCAAGATGTAGAGTTCCGCGTGCTCGGCTACGGAGAAGCGTCACCGCTGGTTTGCGAGGACACCGCAGCAGATGCAGAGATCAACCGCCGGGTAGAGGTCTGGGTCAAGGACCGCGCAGAGTAAACATCCGGAAACGGGGGCGCCTGAACGCCGGCTGCAGAACGGGGGCGCTGCCCCCGCACCCCCGGAATATTTTCAGCCAGAAGAAAACAGGGTCATAGCAGACCGAGTGCGCGAAAGCTGCTGTCGGTTTCCGCACCGATGATGACATGGTCATGGATGGTCACGCCAATGGCGTTTACCGCCTGCTCCACAAGCAGGGTCATATCAATATCTGCCTGCGAGGGTTCGGGATTGCCTGACGGGTGGTTGTGCACAAGGATCAGGGCGCTGGCGTTCAGTTCCAACGCGCGCTTGGCTACTTCGCGCGGGTAGACGGGAACGTGATCCACAGTGCCTTTCTGCTGTTCCTCATCCGCGATCAGCACGTTTTTGCGGTCCAGAAACAGGATGCGGAACTGTTCGGTTTCGCGGTGTGCCATTGCGGTTTTGCAATAGGTCATCAGCGCGGACCAACTGGACAGAACATCGGTGTTCAGGACTTTGGCCTGCGCAAGGGAATGGGCCGCGGCCTCTACTATTTTGAGTTCCTGCACCACGGATTCCCCTACCCCGTCCACATCCAGCAGCAGTGCGGGGCGGGCCGAGATCACACGGTTTATATCACCAAACCGCGCCATCAGGCGTTTGGCCAGCGGTTTGACATCGCGCCGCGGTATGGCGCGAAACAGGATCAGTTCCAGAAGTTCGTATTCATTCAGCCCTGCCGCCCCTGCCCGCATGAACCTGTCCCGCAGGCGTTTGCGATGGTCCTTGCTGAATTCCGGCGTTGCGCGATCAAAGGGGGCCGTTGCTTCCACCACGGCAAACCCCAATTGCGGCTGTTCTTCAAAGGCGCGTTTTGACTCGGTCATAGGCCGAGTTTGCACACCATTGGTTAATCAGTGGTGAACCCGTTGCCGTTTAAGGTTGGGTGGGGTGGAACAAACCGGCAGGGGATTCCGTGAAGATTTCAAAACCATCCGCTGTCACCCCGAGGGAGTGTTCGAACTGGGCCGAGAGTTTCTTGTCCCGTGTGATCGCTGTCCAGTCATCTGCCAGAACCTTGGTTTCGGGACGCCCCAGATTGACCATCGGTTCGATCGTAAAGAACATGCCCTCTTCCAGCACAGGTCCGGTGCCCCAGCGCCCGTAGTGCAACACGTTGGGCGGGGAGTGGAACACGCGCCCAAGTCCGTGCCCGCAGAAATCACGGACCACGGAACAGCCCTGTGCCTCGACATACCGCTGGATGGCGGCGCCGATATCACCAAATGTATTGCCCGGTTTGACCTGTTCGATCCCGATCATCAGCGCATCATGGGTGACCTGGATCAACCGTTCGGCATAGGGTTTCGGCTTGCCTGCCACATACATGCGGGAGTTGTCCCCGAACCAGCCGTCCAGAATACAGGTCACGTCAATGTTCAGGATGTCGCCGTCAAACAGCGTGTCATCGGTGCGTTTGTGTTTGTCGTTCTTCCACATCGGGATCTTTGTGCCCGGAATACCGTGACACACAACATGGTTCACCGAAATACAGGAGGATTTCGGATAGCCCTTATAGTCCAGCGTAGCGGGAACCGAGTTGTTCGCGATCATGAAATCGTGGCAGATCTGGTCCAGCTCCTCGAGCTTTACACCCGGCACTACATGAGGCGCGATCATATCCAGAATTTCAGCGGCCAGTCGGCCGGCGCGACGCATGCCTTCGAACTCTTCCGCAGAGTGAATGGTAATACCGTCTTTGTTGAGCCTTGGGGCTTGGCGTCCTTCCACGGGAACCTCCGATCTGTGAATGGCTGGCGTATTAGGGCAATTCAGGCCTTTTTGCCAGTCATCCCGTTCAAATTTGTTCTACAGGCAGTGCGGTGCCAAGACTTATGCCCGTTGGTGACATATCGCAAGTGTAGCATATCGTCTCCACCCCCGCAGCCCGCGCCTTTCGGTAGGCGGCGGCATAGGCCGGATCAAGCGCCTCTGCCAGCCGGAACCGCGCGCAATCGGTGCGTTGCACAAGATAGAGCATCACGGCGCGGTGCCCCTGTGCCGCCATTTCTGCCAATTCGCCCAGATGTTTGGTGCCGCGCACCGTGACAGTGTCAGGAAATTCCGCCCAGTCCGGCTCTCCTTTCAAGGTTACACTCTTGACCTCGACATAGGCATCAGGACGGCCATCAGCCGTAAGAAGGAAATCAATGCGGGAGTTCTGGCCGTATTTCGCCTCTGCCCGAATGCTGTCATATCCGGCAAGTTCCTTGATCCGCCCCAAATCCAGCGCCTCGCGCACCAGACGGTTGGCCAGTCCGGTATCAATTCCGGCAAAATGCCCGTCCCCGAGTTCAACGAACTTCCAGCTGTAGTTCAGCTTGCGTTTCGGATCGTCATTGGGTTCCAGCCAGATGCCCTGACCTTCCTGCTTCAATCCGGTCATGGCCCCTGTGTTGGCGCAATGGGCAACGACTTCCCGCCCTTCTTCAAGGCGGCAATCGGCAAGAAAGCGTTTGTAACGGCGGATCAGGGTGGCGCGGATAAGCGGGCTGGAAAACTTCATCGCCCGAGCCTAAAACGGGGCAAACATAAGGACAAGCGATATGGCGAACCCCACAGCGGCACTTTTGGTGATTGGTGATGAAATTCTCTCGGGGCGGACGCGGGATGCGAATATGTATCACCTTGCGGGGCGGCTGACAGAGGTAGGGATCGATCTGAAAGAAGTGCGGGTGATCTCCGATGATGCCGGTGAAATCCAAAGCGCGGTGAATGCGTTACGCGAAAAATACCAGCATGTGTTTACCAGCGGCGGTATCGGGCCGACCCATGATGACATTACGGCGGATAATGTGGCTGCCGCTTTCGGGATCGGCATTGACGTGCGCGAGGACGCGATGGAGGTGCTGGCCACGAACTATCCCGAAGGGCGCGCTGCCATCAACGAAGCGCGGATGCGCATGGCGCGGATACCGGACGGGGCGCGGCTGATCGACAATCCTGTTTCCAAGGCGCCGGGATTTTCGCTGGAGAACGTGCATGTCATGGCCGGCGTTCCAAAGATTTTCGAAGCAATGCTGGATTCCCTGCTGCCGGAACTGGCTTCCGGTGAACCGCTGGTGTCGGAAACAGTGCGGGTAGACCGCCCTGAAGGGGATGTTGCCGGACCACTGGCTGAAATAGCAAAGGCTTATGAAGATCTGTCGATCGGATCCTATCCCTTCAACACGCCGCAAGGCTTGGGCAGTAACGTGGTGATTCGCGGTGCGGATGCGAACCGTGTCAGGGAAGCCGCGGCGCAGGTGCGGCAGGCTTTCGGGATTGAATGATGCAGATACCCTCGGAACAACAGCTTTTTGAAGCCGTCGACGCAAGCTGGCCCGCCCATAAAACGCGGAAACTGGACGGCTGGATCCTGCGCGAAGGACGTGGCGGCGGGCAGCGCGTCTCCGCCGCCTCTGGCGAGGGTGATATCGCACAGGCCGAAGCCGCGATGGAGGCGATGGGTCAGGACAAGCTGTTCATGATCCGTGGCGACCAGTCCGCTCTGGATCAGGAACTTGCGGCCCGGGGCTATATCATCAAGGATCCGGTGGACCTGCTGGTCGGGGATGCCCGCGAGATCGCCCGAGGGTATGATCCGAAGAAACAGGCAATCTTCACCGGGTTGCCGCTGGCAATCCTTGCGGAAATCTGGGCTGCTGGCGGCATCGGAGCAGAGCGGATTAACGTGATGAAGCGGGCGACATGCCCCAAATCCTATGTTCTGGGACGTCTGAATGCCCGCGCCGCAGCGGCGGCTTTTGTCGGCTGTCACAACGGGGTGGCAATGGCCCATGCGGTCGAGGTTCTGGCCCCTGTCAGACGCAATGGCATGGCCGAAAGTATGATGCGTGCAGCGGCCGGCTGGGGGGCAGAGAACGGCGCAACGGTCTTTGCCGTTCTGGCAACACAAGCGAACACCGGCGCGCAATCGCTGTATCGAAAAATGGGCATGGAAACCGCTACCCAGTATCACTATCGTATCAAGACACCCTAACCGGAGCATCTGATTTTGACCAAACCTCTTGTGACCGCCCTGAACCTGCCGCAGATGGACCCGCTGCCGCCGGAAACCCAACGGTATTTCGATATCTGTGTAGAGAAACTGGGGTTTGTGCCGAATGTTCTGCAATCTTACGCCCATAACGTGGACAAGCTGAACGCCTTCACCGGCATGTATAACGATCTGATGTTGGGCGACAGCGGGCTGAGCAAGCTGGAACGGGAAATGATCGCGGTTGTGGTCAGTTCCCACAACAAATGTTTCTACTGTCTTGTGTCCCACGGGGCTGCCGTGCGCCAGTTGAGCGGCAAACCGGAACTGGGCGAGGCCCTGGTGATGAACTACCGCGTGGCCGATCTGTCTGTGCGGGAACGGGCCATGCTCGACTTTGCAGTGAAGATGACAGAAGCCAGCGCCAAGATCGAAGAACCGGACCGCCAGCTTCTGCGGGATGCGGGGCTGTCTGACGCGGATATCTGGGATGTTGCAGCCGTTGCGGCTTTCTACAATATGTCCAACCGCTTTTCCTCGGCTGTGGCGATGGAGCCTAATGCGGAGTATCACAGCGCCTTCCGATGAAAGCTGCCCGCCTGCTCCGATCCTCATTGTTTTACACCTTGCTGTTTGGTCTGCCCCTGACAGCAACTGCTGCGGAGTTCGTGTTGCAACTTCCGCTCGGAGCGAAAGCAACCTATTCGCAAGTGGAAAACACCCTGCCTGCCCTTGTGCCGGTCGGACCCTATAAAGACGGCAAAATTCCCAAGGTCGAAGCTCCGAAAAATATCCAGCGCACGGTTTGGGTCATGGGCGGTGAAAGCACAGTCGCACAGGTGCAGGCCGGAATTCTCGGACAGCTTGCATCAGCCGGTTACGAACCGCTGATGTTTTGTGTGGCCAAGGAATGCGGCGGTTTTGACTTCCGCTTTGGTATTGATGTTGTGGATGAACCCATGATGCGGGTGAACCTGCGCAACTACCGTTTCATCAGCGCCAAACAAACGGTTTCGGAAAATCCGGCTTACGTGACCTTCCTGCTCAGCCGATCTCCGGTGGCGGTCTATGTGCAAATGACGGAATACAGCCCAGCTGCCGGAACTGTGGAAGGCAACGAACCGGCCCTGAAGCCATCGGAAACGCTGGTTGAACATCCAGAGATTGCCGGAAAAATCGGACCGGTCTCACTGGTGCTGGAGGGACTGGAATTTCAGACTGGCAGCGCGGAGCTGGGAAACGACCCAACCGGCTCGCTCAGCAAGCTGGCAGAATTGCTGAAACAAGACCCCGAAGTAAAAGTCCTGCTGGTCGGGCACTCCGATATGTCCGGTTCTGTCGAGGCTAATATTGCGATCTCGACCAAACGGGCCGACAGTGTGCGCCGTGCCCTGATCCGCGATCACGGTATTGATGCCAGCCGTCTGTCAGCCCACGGAGTCGGATTTCTTTCCCCGCGCGCAGACAATGCAACAGAGGCCGGACGGCAGAAAAACCGCCGTGTCGAGGCGGTCTTTTCAAGATAATCGGGGCGTATTGCCGGGCGGCCGAAACGCTTACCAGCTTTCGGGGCCCTTGCCTTTGAAATGTTCCACCAGAAAATCGATAAAGGCCCGCAGTTTCGGCTGGGTATAAAGCCCTGGCGGGTAAACGACATGGATGCCAAGCTGCTCTACCGGCAGGTCCGGCAGAACCGCTTTCAGCCGTCCGTCCTCCACAGCGTCATGGTACAGGAAGCTTGGCAGATAGGCGATGCCAAGACCTGCTTCTGCCGCTTGCAGCAGGGATTGCCCGTCATTCACCGTCAGGCTGCCGCCTGCGCGGATCAAACGTTTTTCCCCGGTAGCCGAAGTGATCTTCCAGGAATTACCCGAAGACTGGTTGGAAAAATGCAACAGTTTGTGCTGGGCCAGATCGTCAATTCGCTTGGGGATTCCATTGTCATGGAAGTACTTCGGAGACCCGATCACCCGCATATTGGTTTCCGCCAGCTTGCGCGCCCGCAAGGAGCTGTCCTGCATTTCACCGATACGGATCGCAAGGTCGAACCCTTCCGACAGCAAATCGACATTACGGTTCGAAAGAACCATATTAACGTTGATTTCAGGGTAGCGGTTGAGAAAGGCACCCAAAGCCTTCGAAATGTGGTTCACACCGAAATCGGTTGTAGCAGACAGGCGCAGGGAGCCGCGCGGCGTGGATTGCATGGAGGTGACCATCGCATCCGCTTCGCCGGCATCATCCAGCACCTGACGGGCTTTGTCATAATAAGCGAGGCCGATCTCCGTCGGGCTGACGCGACGGGTCGTACGGTTGAGCAAACGCGCACCGAGCCGTGCTTCCAGAGAGGAAACATGTTTCGAAATCGCGGATTTCGACAAACCCATCTTTCGGGCTGCATCGGTGAATCCCCCCAGATCAACAACACTGGCAAAGGCTTCCATTTCGGTCAAACGGTCCATTACTCAATACCTCGATATTATTATTGCTCTATGGTGCCTGTTATGGTCCGCAAATGCGTCACGAATTGGGAAACAAAGGGACATTCACCCGTCAGATTCAGGTATTGTTGGGGCATTGGACACAATGAAACAGTCCGGACATCTTCTGAAACAATAATATAAGAAGCTGTTATTGAACATTTCTTTTGGATTCTTAAAATTCTGCACAAACAAGCGGCAAAATATCGGGCAAGTGCATGTCCCACCACAAAGTGGTCGATTCCCCTCTCCCGTTCGCATCAAAAACGCCTGCTCTTCGCCCCCGAAAATACGGCTCGGAAAGATTTCAGTTGACGCTTCACGGTGCATGGATCACCCATTTCACAAGTAATAGGAATAATCGTGACATTATGACTGTGGCAAAGACAGCCTCCGACTGGATTGAGCAAAACCCTGATGTAACCTCTGTGCAGGCCGGAACCTACGATCTGAACGGCCAGCTCAGGGGAAAGCGGATGCCGATTTCCAGCCTTGAGAAAGTTCTGGACGGAAGTTTGCGAATGCCTCTTTCACTGGCTGTGGTGGATGTCTGGGGTCACGACGTGGAAGAAAATGCACTGGTGTTTGAATCCGGCGACGGTGACGGATTATGCCTGCCGACAGAACGGGGCGTTACCCTGTCAAACCTTGGTGAGGAACCGGCCGCCTTCGTGCAGTTGATGTTCGCCAACGAGGACGGAACCCCGTTTCAGGCCGATCCCCGTCAGGCGCTGGCGGGCATCGTTCAGGACTACGCAGATCGCGGGCTGACCGTGGTTGTCGCCACAGAGCTGGAGTTTTACGTCACCGATCCCGGTTCGGATTTTGCTACCAGCCAGATGTCGGACCGTGTTTCGGAAACCTATGCCACGGTGTCACTGGACGAACTGGACCATTTCGAACCCTTCCTGAACGAAGTCTACCGCCAGTGCGAGGAACAGGGCGTTCCCGCAGATGCGGCCATTTCGGAAAACGGCACAGGGCAGTTCGAGATCAACCTCAACCATGTGGCAGATCCGCTGCGCGCAGCAGACGATGCTATGATGTTTAAACGGATCGTGCGTGCGGTGGCGCGAAAGCACGAACGCTCGGCCACCTTTATGGCAAAACCCTTTGGCGACAGATCCGGCAGCGGTTTGCATGTGCATTTTTCGGTTCTGGATGCACAGGGGAACAATATTTTCGCCAATGGCACAGAGGAAGGTTCGGATGCGTTGTTGTATGCCGTGGCCGGATTGCTGGATGCCATGCCGGATTCCATGGCGATCTTTGCACCCCACATGAATTCCTACCGCCGCTTTGCCCCGATGAGCCACGCACCAAGCGCTGTGGCATGGGGATATGAAAACCGCACCGTTGCCCTGCGCATACCGGGCGGACCGGATGAAGCCCGCCGGATCGAACACCGTGTGTCAGGTGCAGATGCAAATCCTTACCTTGTGATAGCCGCCATACTCGGCGCGGCGCTGCGCGGGATAGATCGCGCAAAACTGCCCCCTGCCCCGACAGCAGGAGACGGCTATGATCCCGACCTGCCACAGTTGCCCAAAGTCTGGGACAGCGCAGTGGACGCCTTCGCACAAAGCCCCCTGATTGCCGAAATCTTCGATCCGCTGCTGATTACCTCTTTCGTGCTGGCCAAACGGCAGGAAATGGCAAAATTCGCCGCCGAGGTGAGTGATTTTGAAATGCGCACCTATGTAGACGCTGTTTGACGAGCGCCCTGCCCCACCTATTTCAAAGGTTGGCCCTGTTGGGGCATAACACGCGAAAGGGCTGAAAATGGTTTCGGTAAGATCCAACCTCCTGTCACTTGCAGTTTTTGTCATTGGCGTGGTCGCCACCGGCGCATTGATCGGTGTCGCAACAGCGCCGGGTCCGTGGTTTGACACTTTGGTAAAACCTGCGTTCAATCCGCCTGCCTGGGTGTTCGGTCCGGTCTGGACCACGCTTTACATCCTGATCGGGATAGCGGGCTGGCGCATCTGGCAGATTGATCGCAGCAGTCTCGCCATGAAATTGTGGTTCGCCCAAATGGTCCTGAACTTCGCATGGTCCCCCTTGTTCTTTGGTGCCCACCGTATGGATATTGCGCTTGGGGTGATCGTGCTGATGCTGATCGCGATTTTCGGATTTATTCTGACAACTTGGAACCGGGACCGGATTTCAGCGGTGCTCTTCCTGCCCTATGCCGCATGGGTCAGCTTTGCGACGCTGCTGAACGGGTCACTGCTGTATCTGAACCCGTGAGCGGTTCTTCTGAAAAACGCGCCCTTGTGGTCGGCGGCTCCGGTGGAATTGGCAGTGCACTGGCGCAAAAGCTGCGGGCGGATGGCTATGACGTGACCACCCTGTCCCGCAGCGTGGATGGTTTTGACATAACGGATGAAGCCGCGGTCAAACAGGCGCTGGGCAGGCTTGATCCGCCCTATCACACGATTATTACCGCGACAGGGGCATTAACATCAGGAAACGCACATCCGGAGAAATCTTTAAAGGCGCTTGATCCCGAAACGCTCGCCGCGCAATTCGCAGTGAATGCGACCGGACCGGCGCTGGTGCTGAAGCATGCAGAGCGCCTGCTGCCAAAGCGGGAACGTGCCGTATTTGCAGCCCTTTCGGCGCGGGTCGGCTCTATCGGGGATAATAACCTTGGCGGCTGGTATTCCTACCGTGCCTCTAAAGCGGCGCTGAACCAGTTGATCCACACAGCAGCGATTGAACTGGGACGCAGCCACAAACAGGCGATCTGTGTGGTGCTGCATCCGGGCACTGTGACCACCGCCTTTACCGAAAATTACCGCAACCACGCCTCAGTCCCTCCGCAAGACGCCGCTGCAAACCTGATCAATGTGCTGAACGGGCTGACGCGCGAACAGACCGGACAATTCTTTGACTGGGCGGGGAAACCCGTACCGTGGTAAACAGACCGAACTTGCGGCCTGTTGCTTATTCTGAAAGCGTGGCTTGCCTTTTCCGATTCGCGGGCGTATATCCACATCAACAGCGGTAAGACTGGCCTCCAACCCCAGACTTCCATCGGATTTCACGACGGGCCGCGCGCCCGTTTTTTTGTGCCTGACACATCCTGTGCCCGACACTGTAACCTGAGGGACCATATCCATGTCTGATCTGATCGCGAAAGCGGCCATCGACAAACGATTGGCAGAAATTGTACAGCCCGTGATCGAGGATCTCGGGTATGAACTGGTGCGCCTGCGCCTGATGAGCGGCAAGCAAACCATCCTGCAAATCATGGCCGAACGCCCCGAAGGTGGCATCGAGGTGGATGATTGTGCCAAGATTTCTACCGAACTCTCTGCTATCCTTGACGTGGAAGACCCGATTGACGGGGATTACGCGCTGGAAGTGTCGAGCCCCGGTATCGACCGCCCCCTGACGCGCCTGAAGGATTTCGACGTTTGGGAAGGCTATGAAGCCAAGATCGAAACCAGCGAGCTGATCGACGGCCAGCGCCGCTTTAAAGGCGAATTGCGCGGGACACAGGACGGCGAAGTGCTGATCGAGATCCCGCAAGGCATCATCGGTCTGCAATTCGACTGGCTGTCCGACGCCAAGCTGGTTCTCAGCGATGCGTTGATCGCAGAAAGTTTAAAAGCCCGCAAAGACGGTGGGCTGGATGAAAGCAAGTTTGACGATATTGAAACCGAAGAGGACGCGTCATGAGCATTACCAGTGCGAACCGTTTGGAGTTGTTGCAAATCGCTGATGCGGTTGCCCGCGAAAAAATGATCGACCCGGATCTGGTGCTGCAGGCGATGGAAGAATCCTACGCCAAAGCCGCCAAATCGAAATACGGCCCCGAACTGGACATCCGCGCCAAGATCGACCGTAAATCCGGCGAACTGGAAATGACCCGCGTGCGCGAAGTCGTGGCCGAGGTTGAAAACCACTTCACCGAAATGACCGTAGAAGAGGCCCGCGCCCATCTGGACAACCCCGAAGTGGGCGACTGGGTGATCGACGATCTGCCGCCAATGGATTTCGGCCGGATCGCTGCGCAATCTGCAAAACAGGTTATCCTGCAAAAAGTGCGCGAAGCCGAGCGCGAGCGCCAGTACGACGAATTCAAAGACCGCGAAGGCACGATCATCAACGGTCTGGTCAAACGTGTGGAATACGGCAACGTGATTGTAGACGTGGGCCGCGGTGAAGCCGTGCTGCGTCGCGATCAGTTGATCAACCGCGAATTGTTCCGCAACGGCGACCGCATTCGCGCCTACATCAAGGAAGTCCGCTCTGAAATGCGCGGCCCGCAAATCTTCCTCAGCCGCACCTGCCCCGAATTCATGGCAGAGCTGTTCAAAATGGAAGTTCCGGAAATCTATGATGGTATCATCGAAATCAAGGCCGTCGCCCGTGATCCGGGTTCCCGTGCCAAGATCGGTGTGATCTCTTTTGACAACTCCATTGATCCGGTTGGTGCCTGTGTTGGTATGCGCGGCAGCCGCGTGCAGGCTGTTGTGAACGAACTGCAGGGCGAAAAGATCGACATCATCCCGTGGAACGACGATGCGCCGACCTTCCTTGTGAACGCGCTGCAACCGGCAGAAGTGTCCAAGGTTGTTCTGGACGACGATGCAGAGCGGATCGAGGTTGTTGTACCGGACGATCAACTGTCGCTGGCCATCGGCCGTCGCGGTCAGAACGTGCGTCTGGCCAGCCAGCTGACCGGTCTGGACATCGACATCATGACCGAAGCCGAAGAATCCGAGCGCCGTCAGAAAGAATTCGAAGAACGTTCCAAACTGTTCATGGACACCATGAACGTGGACGAAGTTGTTGCACAGCTTCTGGTTTCCGAAGGCTTTGCCACGCTGGAAGAAGTGGCCTACATCGAAATCGACGAACTTCTGTCGATTGAAGGCTTTGATCAGGATACAGCCGAAGAATTGCAGGCCCGTGCCCGTGAATCTCTGGATGAAATCAACGCCAAGGCCCTTGAAGAAGCCAAGGAACTGGGTGTTGAACAGTCCCTTATCGACTTTGAAGGCCTGACACCGCAGATGATGGTTGCTCTGGCCAAGGACGGCGTAAAAACGCTGGAAGATTTTGCAACCTGTGCGGACTGGGAACTGGCCGGTGGTTACACCACAGTAGACGGCAAACGTGTGAAAGACGAAGGTCTGCTGGAAGCCTTCGACGTAAGCCTTGATGAAGCACAACAACTGGTGATGACAGCCCGCCTGATGCTGGGTTGGGTCACGGAAGAGCAACTTGCCGAAGATGCGGCCGGCGATGAAGTCGAAGACGACGACGCCGAAACAGCCGGGGAGTCCGAAGTCTGATGCTTCAGACTTCGGGATATGCCATTGGGTCGCGCTGGACGAAAGACACAAACCGATGAAACCACCCGCCGCTGTATAGCGACGGGAGAGGTTCAGCCCTGCAAAGGGCTCATTCGGTTTGTGCTCTCGCCGGACGACACAGTAACTCCCGATCTGGCCGAACGTCTTCCGGGACGGGGCATGTGGGTCAGCGCAGAGCGGTCTGCGCTGGAACTCGCTATTAAGAAAAATCTGTTCTCAAGGGCAGCCAAAGCACGGGCAACCGTGCCTGACGGCTTGCTGGAATTGTTGGAACAGCTTCTGGTTCAGCGGCTTGTGGACCTGATTTCCCTTGCCCGCAGGGGTGGAAATGCTATTTGTGGGTTTGAAAAGACCAAAGGCGCGCTAATCTCCGAAGCTGCCTTGGTTCTGTTGCAGTCAAATGACGGCTCGGAATCCCAAAAGCGCAAGCTTCGCCCGCCAATCGGCCAGAATACCTATATTTCCTGCCTGACAGCCGCCGAATTGGGTTTGGCTTTTGGGCGCGACTATGTGATACATGCGGCGCTTGTCGGCGGGGGTTTGACAAAATCGGTCAAACGCGATGCGGCAAGGCTTGCCGGACTACGCGGCAGGGATGCCATAACAGAGGCAATACAGCCGGACGCACCGGCGGTGAAAGGTTAAAGACGAATGAGCGACGACGATAAAAAGCCATTGGGGTTGGGCGGTAGCCGACCATCTACAAGCCGAGTACGGCAAAGT
Source organism: Paracoccaceae bacterium (assembly GCA_018223125.1). Lineage (GTDB taxonomy): Bacteria > Pseudomonadota > Alphaproteobacteria > Rhodobacterales > Rhodobacteraceae > Amylibacter. Next base: position 13,406 of record JAAEZA010000005.1, read on the forward strand.
TTTTCCCATGGGCGCAGTAAATCGGTTGTGGTCGAAAAGAAGCGCAAGCGCGTGATCGTACCGAAACCCGGTACATCCGGTGGCGGGTCCGGTGGTAAATCCGGCGGCGTGAACGCACCGGGCATTTCCGACGTGGAAATGGAGCGCCGCAAGAAGGCGTTGCTGGCGGCCAAGGCACAAGAAGCCGAGCGCGCTGCCAAAGAGGCAGAAGAAACCGCACGCCGTGAGGCAGAGCGGGACGAGCGCCGCCGTGAAAAAGAGGAAAAAGAGCGCGAGGAAGAAGAACGCGCTGCACGTCTGCGCGCCAAGGAACAGGCCGAGAAGGAAGCCAAGGAAGCGGCGAACAAGCCGGCAGCCAAGGCAAAACCACAGGCCAAATCAGAAGACACTGTTGCTCCTGTCGATCCGGCGGCTGTGGAAGCTGCCGCAGCCAAGGCCCCTGCGAAAGGTCCGAAAAGGGACGACAAGGGTCCGGCACGCGCCGAAGAAAAGAAACCGGCCCGTGGCAAGGGCGGCGACGACCGCCGCAGTTCCGGCAAGCTGACCATCAGTCAGGCCCTGTCGGGCCGCGAAGGCGGACGCCAGCGCTCTATGGCTGCGATGAAACGCGCGCAGGAGCGGGAACGCCGCAAGTCCATGGGCGGCAAGCAGGAGCGCGAAAAGATCATTCGCGACGTGCAGGTGCCTGAAGCGATCACCGTTCAGGAACTGGCCAACCGCATGGCGGAAAAAACCGCTGCTGTTGTTAAGGCACTGATGACAAACGGCATTATGGCCACACAGAATCAGACAATCGACGCGGATACTGCGGAACTGATTGTTGAAGAGTTCGGCCACAAAGTGGTGCGTGTGTCTGATGCCGACGTTGAAGAAGCGATCATCACTGTCGAAGACAAGGAAGAAGATCTGGAACCACGCGCCCCTGTGATCACCATCATGGGCCACGTTGACCACGGTAAAACGTCGGTGCTTGACGCGATCCGCAAAACCAACGTTGTGTCCGGTGAAGCCGGCGGCATCACCCAGCATATCGGTGCCTATCAGATCACAACCGATGACGGCACATTGCTGTCCTTCCTGGATACACCGGGCCACGCAGCCTTTACGTCCATGCGGGCACGGGGTGCACAGGTCACGGATATCGTGGTTCTGGTTGTTGCCGCTGATGACAGCGTCATGCCCCAGACGATCGAAGCGATCCACCACGCCCACGCGGCCGAAGTACCGATGATCGTTGCCATCAACAAAATGGACAAACCCGGTGCGGACCCTGATGCGGTTCGTGCGGAACTTCTGCGTCACGAAGTGATCGTGGAGGCCATGTCCGGTGAGGTTCAGGATGTGGAAATGTCCGCGCTGAAAGGCGAAGGTCTTGATAAACTGCTCGAAGCGATCTCGCTTCAATCCGAACTGCTGGAACTGAAGGCCAACCCGAACCGCAACGCCGAAGGCGCTGTGATCGAGGCGAAGCTGGATGTTGGCCGCGGCCCTGTTGCCACGGTTCTGGTACAAAACGGTACGCTGCGCAAAGGCGATATCTTCGTTGTAGGTGAGCAATACGGTAAGGTCCGTGCGCTGATCAACGATAAGGGCGAACGTGTAGACGAAGCCGGACCATCTGTTCCTGTAGAGGTTCTGGGTCTGAACGGTGCGCCGGAAGCCGGTGACGTTCTGAACGTTGTGTCGAGCGAATCCGAAGCCCGCGAAATTGCGGATTACCGGATCAGCGCCGCCAAGGACAAAAAAGCCGCTGCTGGCGCCGGTACAACACTGGACCAGCTGCTGGCCAAAGCCAAAGCAGACGAAAACGTGTCCGAACTGCCAATTCTGGTAAAAGCGGACGTACAGGGTTCTGCCGAAGCGATTGTTCAGGCGATGGAAAAAGTCGGCAACGAAGAAGTCCGCGTGCGGGTGCTGCACTCCGGTGTTGGCGCCATCACCGAAAGCGACGTGACACTGGCCGAAGCTTCCGGCGCGCCGATCATCGGCTTTAACGTGCGGGCCAATGCACCGGCACGGAACAGTGCCAACCAGAAGGGCGTGGAAATCCGCTACTATTCCATCATCTACGATCTGGTGGACGATGTGAAAGCGGCCGCCTCCGGCTTGCTGTCTGCCGAGATCAAGGAAACCTTCATCGGTTACGCAACCATCAAGGAGGTCTTCAAGATTTCCGGTACGGGCAAGATTGCCGGTTGTGAAGTCACCGAAGGGGTTGCCCGCCGCGACGCCGGTGTGCGCCTGCTGCGCGACAACGTTGTGATCCACGAAGGCAAACTGAAAACCCTGAAACGCTTTAAGGATGAAGTGAAGGAAGTTCAGGGCGGTCAGGAATGTGGTATGGCCTTTGAAAACTACGAGGATATCCGCGAAGGTGACGTGATCGAGATCTTTGAAACAGAAGAAATCGAACGCAAACTGGATTAATCCGGACCCGTTTCGGCAAAAGGGCGCGCGCAAGCTGCGCCCTTTTTCGTTTGGGCTGGCCATCGGAGCCTCCGGCGGGGATATTTGAAACCAGAAGAAGAATGGTGACACAGATGAGCGACGATAAATTTCCAGGCTGGCACGGCACAACGATTGTCGGCGTGCGCAAGGGTGGTGAAGTGGTTCTGGCAGGCGACGGTCAGGTTTCACTGGGTCAGACGGTGATTAAAGGCAGCGCGCGCAAGGTACGCCGGATTTCACCGGGCGGTCATGACGTGGTGTGCGGCTTTGCAGGGTCTACGGCCGATGCCTTCACCCTCTTGGAACGGCTTGAGGCAAAGCTTGAAGCTTCTCCCGGACAGCTGGCAAAAGCCTCTGTCGAGCTGGCAAAGGACTGGCGCATGGATAAGTACCTGCGCAATCTGGAGGCTATGTTGATTGTCACGGACGGTTCGGATCTGTTTGTGATTACCGGTGCCGGAGATGTTCTGGAGCCGGAAAACGATGTGGCGGCGATTGGTTCGGGCGGAAATTTTGCACTGGCTGCGGCGCGGGCCATGGCCGATAGCGATAAATCCGCCGAAGAAGTGGCACGCCGTGCCTTGGAGATCGCAGCCGAGATCTGCGTCTACACAAACGGCAATATGACGGTTGAGAAGATCTCTAAATGAGCGTGACGAGCGACGACTTACGCGCAGCAGTCGGTGCCGGTGTGATCACCGAGGCGCAGGCCGCGACCTTGGCGCAGCTTTCAGACGAACGTCAGGGCTATCGTGAAGCACGGGCGCTGGTAGATGAGCCTTTCGAATTGTTTAAAGGTTTCAACGAGATATTCATCGTTGTGGGCCTTTCTATTCTCTACTCCGGCTGGACAACGGTTGTCGGGATAAGCGTAGCCGACGCTGGAAATGCCAGCCTGTTTGCGGTTCTTCTGGCGCTGCTGCAAATGGCATTTCTGCTTCCGCTGACCCAGTATTTCACCGTAAAGCGGCGCATGATCGCACCCTCCATCCTGCTGAGCATCTTCATGGCGGTCGGCGGTTTCCAGATGGGTTTCGGGCTGGCCAACGGCTCCGGCCTGTCAGAGATCAGAGGCTTTGCGATGGCTTCCGGTTTCACTGCGGTTGTGATGGGCCTTTACTGGTGGAAGTTCCGCATTCCTTTCTCACTCCTCCTTGCAGCCCTTGGCGTGTTCGGGGCGGCAATTGGAATGGTGCAGGGGCCGGACAGCAGCCTGAACAGCCCCTATGACCTGTTTCTGCTCTCGACCGGATCAACGGAAAGCCTGATCACCATCACACTCGGACTGATCGCGTTTGCCATTGCCCTGCGCTTTGACATGAGCGACCCGCATCGGGTGACGCGACGCTCTGCCAACGGCTTTTGGCTGAACGTTCTGGCAGCGCCCGCAATTGTGAATTCTGTGGCATTAACACTGTACAGCAACGGCAGCATTCTTTCGATGGCGCTGCTGTTCCTGTTTCTTGTGCTGATGGCCGCTGTGGCGATCGTCATCGACCGGCGCTCTTTCCTGATATCCGGCATCGGCTATATGATTGCACTGGTGTTTACAGTGCTTGAGAGCGCGTTTGGCCTTGTCATGCTGCTGGTCGGACTGGGGCTGGTGCTGCTGGGTGCCAACTGGTCGCCCTTGCGATGTTGGCTGTTGAACAAATTGCCCCATTTCAAGGGCAAGGACAGATTGCCCCCGTGGCAGAAAAACGAAGTGGCAGATTGAAGAAGGCGACGCGTAAATGACTGATTTGACCCCCCGCGAAATTGTAAGCGAACTGGACCGATTTATCATCGGCCAGAAAGATGCCAAACGGGCGGTGGCCGTGGCCCTGCGCAACCGCTGGCGGCGCAAGCACCTGTCAGACGACCTGCGCGACGAGGTGTATCCGAAAAACATCCTGATGATCGGGCCGACCGGTGTTGGCAAAACCGAAATCTCGCGCCGTCTGGCGAAACTGGCCAAGGCCCCCTTTCTGAAGGTCGAGGCGACGAAATTTACCGAAGTCGGTTACGTGGGCCGTGACGTGGAGCAGATCATCCGCGATCTGGTGGACAGCGCCATCGTGATGATCCGCGAGCACAAGCGTGAAGAGGTCAAGGCGAACGCACACGGCGCTGCCGAGGAACGGGTACTCGATGCGCTGACAGGGCCGGACAGCCGCGAACAGACCCGCGAAATGTTCCGCAAGAAGCTGCGCGAGGGTTTGCTGGATGACAAGGAAATAGAACTGGACGTGGCGGATACGTCCAACCCCATGCAGATGCTGGATATTCCCGGACAGCCCGGCGGCAATATGGGAATGATGAATCTGGGTGACATCTTTGGCAAAGCCTTTTCAGGGCGCACCCAGCGCCGCAAGATGACTGTGGCGGACAGCTATAAGGTGCTGATTGACGAGGAAGCGGACAAGCTGGTGGATCAGGAGACTGTCACCCGCGAAGCAGTTTTGGCCGTGGAAGAAAACGGCATCGTGTTTCTGGATGAGATCGACAAGGTTTGCGCGAAATCCGATGCCCGTGGCGGCGATGTGTCCCGCGAAGGCGTGCAAAGGGATTTGCTGCCCTTGATCGAAGGCACAACCGTGTCCACCAAACACGGACCGGTGAAAACCGATCATATCCTGTTCATCGCTTCCGGTGCCTTCCACATCGCCAAGCCAAGCGATCTGCTGCCGGAATTGCAGGGCCGTTTGCCGATCCGTGTGGAATTGCGCGCCCTGACAGAAGAGGATTTCGTGCGCATTCTGACAGAAACAGATAATGCGCTGACCCGACAGTATGCGGCCCTGATGGCCACCGAAAATGTCGAGGTCAGCTTTGACGAAAGCGGCATCGCGGCAATTGCGAAGATCGCGGCAGAGGTAAACGCCTCGGTCGAGAATATCGGTGCGCGGCGGCTTTATACCATCATCGAACGGGTGTTTGACGAACTTGGCTTCACCGCACCGGATCAGGGCGGCAGCAAGGTTCTGATTGATGCGGATTACGTGGAAGCCAACCTTGGCGAACTGGCCCGCAGCACAGATGTCAGCCGCTATGTGCTTTAGCGCGTGACCTTTCTGTAAATTACTGATCTTGATCGCGTATGACCACATTCCAATTCATACGCGACAATGTACGATGGTTGGCAGCCGGTGTGCTGCTGACCTTTCTGTCCAGTTTCGGACAGACCTATTTCATCTCTATCTTTGCGGGGGAGATCCAGTCCGCCTTTGACCTGTCCCACGGCGATTGGGGCGGGATCTATTTCCTCGGGACAATGGTGTCCGGCCTGTTGATGATATGGGCGGGCAGTTCTGCGGATCATTTCAGGGTGCGTGTGCTAGCCGTTGTGGTCATGACCACTCTGGCAGCGTTGTGCGTTGCCATGAGCCGGATCAGCGCGGTCTGGCTGTTGCCGTTTCTTGTCTTCGGGCTGCGGTTTACGGGGCAGGGGATGTTATCCCATATTGCCGTTGTTGCCATGGCCCGCTGGTTTGTGCGCGCACGGGGCAGGGCCATTTCCTATGCGGGGCTGGGCTTTGCGCTGGGGCAGGCGATCCTGCCCGTCGTCTTTGTGGCGCTGATGCTGCATGTCAGCTGGCAGGGCCTGTGGATGGTCTCGGCCGGTTTTCTGTTGCTGTGTATCCCCCTGTTATTGTGGCTGTTAAAGGCCGAACGGGTGCCATCCGATGTGTCTATGTCATCAGAAGCGACAGGCATGTCGGGGCGCCATTGGAGCCGCAAAGAGGTGCTTTGGGACTGGCGCTTCTGGGGGTTGATCCCGATTGCAACGCTATCCTCTACCTTTAGCACCGCGCTGTTCTTTCAGCAGGTGCACATGGCAGAGGTCAAAGGCTGGAGCCATGTTGAACTGGTGGCCCTGTTCCCGATCTATACCGCCACACTGGTAGTCTCCGGCCTGTTGGGCGGATGGGCGGTGGACCGCTGGGGCAGCGTCCGTTTGCTGGCGTCCTCACAGATCCCCATGGCCGTCGGCTTTGTCATGCTCGGCGTTTCCGACAGCCTGTTCATCGCCGCAATCGCCTTTGCAATTATCGGTGTCGGCGGCGGGGCCTATGCCACCATCGGGGCGTCCTTCTGGCCGGAAGTTTACGGCACCCGCAGCATCGGATCGATCAAGGCGCTGGCAACTGCCTTGATGGTTTTCGGGTCTGCGGTGGGTCCGGCCTTTACCGGCTGGGGCATTGATCTGGGTGTGAATTTCCCCGATCAGATGGTCGGTTATGCCGTTTATATGGTGCTGGTGTCGGTCTGGACCGCCTATGTCACGCGGCGCATCCGTGCGGATATTACCGCGCCCGTTGCCGCCTGAGGTAAACGTAATAAGCCCCGCCACCGCCGTGTTTCCCGTGGGCCTGTGTGACCTGTAGCACCAGATGGGATACAGGCCCGGTCTTTAACCATTCCGGCACGCCGGTGCGCAGCACACCGCTGCGGGGACGGTTGAATTCATCCACAAAATGCTTGTTCCCCTTGCCGGTGATCACAAGGATCAGCCGGTTTCCCATCCGGTTCGCGTTCTGCACGAAGATCTGCAACTGCATCCGCGCCTGATCCGCTGTCAGCCCGTGCAAGTCCAGTGTTGCATCAATTTCAAGCTGCCCTTTCAGCAACCGCTGGAAATTGCGCCGGTCCATATTGGGCGAGGTCTGGTTCGGACGATCCACGAAAGACGGAGGCTTGGCACGGGTGGTTGCCTTGGCCTTTGCTTTGGCACCGATCCGGAAGGGCTGGATATCCGGCGCAGGCGGTTCGGGTTTCTTTTTGGTTGGTTTGGAATTGGTTTTGGTGATGAGGGGTGGCATGGATTCGATGGTTTCCACCTGCTCTACCACTTTCTTCCAAAGGTCTTTTTCTTCGTCGGTCAGGTTACGTCTTTTCTTGCGGGCCATTGGCTAGCCCTCCGGCAGCAGGCGTTTGACAGAGGCGTGGGGCAGCAGCGTATACATCCGCCCGCCATCCTTGATCCGCCCCGCAGTGCGCCCCGCTTCAGCCCCGGAGCCGTAGTAAATATCAGCCCGCTGCGCCCCTTTGATCGCAGAGCCTACATCCTGTGCCACCATAAGGCGGCGGATCGGGTCTTTGCCCCTCTTGTCAATCCAGACCGGTGCGCCAAGCGGAATGTAATCATCATCCACTGCAATCGTCCGCCCCGTACTGACCGAGACTCCCATAGCACCGGGGGGGCCGGCGTCTATATCCAACCCTTCCAATTCGCGGAAAAACACAAAGGACGGGTTATGTTGCAATATCCGGCGGCCGTCATTGGGGTTCTTGCGCACCCAGGCTTTAATCCGGCCCGCCGAAGCCTTGTGGGCAGACAGGATACCGCGACGGATCATTTCCTTGCCGATCGAGCGATAGGGATGGCCGTTCTTGCCATCAAAGCCGACCCGCATGGCGCCGCCCTCATTCAGTTTGATCCGGCCGGATCCCTGAACATGCAAAAAGAAATTTTCAACCGGATCGGACAGCCACGCCAGTTCCAGCCCGCGCCCCGACAATGCGCCGGATTCAATCTCGGCACGGGTTTTCCACGGCTGGCCCAGTTTCATTTCACGGGGACGTTTGTATAAAGGATACTGGAATTTACCTGCGCGGTATCGGGAACCGACAATTTCCGGTTCGTAATATCCGGTAAACAGCGTGTGCTTGCCATCTTCGATCAGGACCGGCTGGAAGAAGAGTTCGAAAAACGCCCGCGCATCTGTTGCCGATTTGGCAAAGCTGCAAAGTTCGGTCCAGTCCTGCGCCTGTGTCTGGGCATTCACACGAATTTTATCGCAAGACTGCACAAAGACAGCCAGCGCTGCGCCGTGGTCGTCCGTTTCCCAGTCCGGAAGTTCTGAAAAGGAAACGGCTTTAACGGTCATCGTGTCTGCCTGTGCTGTCTGTGTCAGCGCACCGATTGCAAGAACGGCAGCCCGTAAAAATTCTGCCGCCCGTTTTATCGTTACTCTCCGGTTGCTACCAGTTGCCAGTTCGGATCGTCACTTCCCATAATTCGGGCGAAAGTCCAAACATCTTTTTGACGTTTGATGGCTTTTGGATCGCCTTCGATTACCTCGCCGGAACCGTCTTTCACGCAGGATGTAATCTCGGCAATGAATTTCATGGTGATCTCTGCTTCGTTATTGGCCGGATCAAACATGGCATCCACCAGTTTCATTTCACGCATACCGATGAAATTAGCCTCTACTTTCAGACCCTTGGCCTGACGCTCTTCAACCACGGCAGCAAAGCTTTCGTACACATCGGGTGACAGAAAACCTTTCAGCGTGTCCAGATCATCCCCTTCAAAGGCCATCAGGATCATTTCATAGGCCTGACGGGCGCCAGACTGGAATTCGGAAACCGAAAAATCAGATTCAACCCGTTTCATCGCAGCAAAAGCCTGTCCTGCGCGGCTGTCGGGATCCACATGATCTGCAATGTCAGGGTCCGGACCGCCCTCAATCACTTCGAAATCGCAGGAAGGGCCACCAGTGGTGGGGCCGGTACGTTCTACTGGCGGCTCGTAACCGTCGCGTGTTCCAAGAACATTACGCAACCGCAACACTAGAAACACGGCGATAGCCGCCAGAACAAGCAACTGAATTAGGGCGGAGTTCATGGAACCTCTTTCATATTTTTACAGAGACGGTGGAATTCACCGCGTGTCACACTTATTTAGGACACAGTGGGGTTCAAGTCCACCGAATGCGAAAAGAGAGAATGTGAGGCCAGATGCCGCTTTTAATCCTGTTTATAGCCATACCGGTCATCGAGATCGGTTTGTTCATTCAGGTGGGGGGGTGGCTTGGCCTGTGGCCGACGCTGGCAATTGTTATTCTGACAGCGGTGATCGGCACCTATCTGTTGCGCCTGCAAGGTATGGCTGCGCTGGCCCGTCTGCAAAACAATCTGCAAACCGGACAAAGCCCGATGGATCCGATCGTAAATGGCGCGATGATCCTTGTGGCCGGCGTGCTGTTGCTGACACCGGGTTTTTTCACTGACACTGTCGGACTGTTGATGCTGACACCACCTGTACGGGCCATGCTGATCCGCTGGGGCGCTGCGAAGTTTGTAAACAGAAGCACTGTCATTTTCACCAGTTCTTCAGGCCCCCGTCACGATCCCCGTCGGGACAACGGCGCGGTTGAGGGTGATTTTGTGGTGCTGGACGACGACGATACGCAAACCCGTGGAAACTCCGGTTGGACAAAGCCGGATTAGGCAGGTATTGCCGTGTTCTAGAGCGGTAGAATTGGTAGCACCGCGCGAATTTATGAATTGGGAGTCAAGTCATGGCCGAAGAAAACAACGGCGCGGCACAAGAAACAAAGCCCGTCGCAATGAAGATCGTAAACCAGTACATTCGGGACCTTTCTTTTGAGAATGTCGCCGCACAAAAAAACCTCGGCGGTGATCTGAAGCCGGAAGTGAATGTGCAGGTTAATCTGGACGCCGCCAAGAAAAGCGACAACGGCTATGAAGTTGCGCTGAAGCTGAACGTAAGCGCAAAATCCGGCGAGCAAGCTGTTTTCCTGCTGGAAATCGACTATGCCGGTCTGTTCCAGATTGAAAACATCCCCGAAGAGCAGCTGCACCCCTTCCTGATGATCGAATGTCCCCGCATGATGTTCCCTTTCGTGCGCCGCATCGCACGGGATGTCACTGCAGACGGTGGGTTCCCGCCGCTGAACATCGACAACATTGATTTCATGCAGCTTTACCGTACGGAACTGATGCGCCGCCAGCAGGCCGCCGCAGAACAGGCCCCTACGAATTAAGCCATGCCGCATCAGGCCCAAGGGTCTTGATAAAGGCATCATGGTTTTCTTTTTCCGCCTCGGTTATCCGGGGCGGAAGTGTTTTGGGGCGGGGCGGAACGGTCCAACTGCTTGGCGAGCCTGGTTTATCGCTGTCAGTGCCACCTACAATCCCCAGCGCAAAATCCGGTTGCCGCCCGCCGATCAGTTCAAGATAGACCTCGGCCAGAATTTCACTGTCAAGCAAAGCGCCGTGCAGCGCCCGTTCTGTCGTTATCCCGAACCGGCGGCACAGGGCATCAAGGGAGTTTTGCGCACCGGGAAACTTGCGCCGTGCAATATCCAGCGTATCAATGGCTTGGGAATAGGGCAGTTGCGGCAGGTTCAGCCAGCCCAATTCGGCATTCAGAAACTTCATGTCAAAAGCGGCATTGTGGATGACCAGCTTGGCATCCCCGACAAAATCCAGAAACTCCTGCGCAATCTTTGCAAACACCGGTTTGTCGCGCAGGAAATCAATGGACAGCCCGTGCACATCAAACGCTTCTTGGGGCATGTCCCGCTCGGGATTGATATACTGGTGATAGGTCTTTCCGGTGGGCAGATGGTTCCACAGTTCAACACCGCCGATTTCAACGATCCGGTCGCCGCTGTGGGGATCAAGGCCGGTGGTTTCCGTATCCATTACGATTTCACGCATTCAAACTGTCCTTAATCTTCGCGATGACTGCCTCTACCTGCTGTTTTGCGGACTCTGGCGTTGTGGTTTCGACAATGAAATCCGCCCGTTTGCGCTTTTCGGCATCCGGCATCTGTTTTGCAAGGATGATTTCCAGCGTCTTTTCATCCATTGTCCCGCGCTCCAGCACGCGGCGGCGTTGTTCTGCTGCGTCTATCGTTACCACCAGAACCCCGTCACAATAACGCTCCGACTTGCTTTCAAGCAGAAGCGGATGGTCTATAATAACCATATCCTCGTCATTGTCCCGCGCATCTGCCACAAAGTCCGCACGGCTTTGGGCGATCAGCGGCTGGACGATCTGTTCCAGCTTTTGCAGGATGCTTTGATCCTTGGCAATTGACGCTTTCAACGTCTCGCGGTTTACCACGTTGTTTTCCACCGCTTCAGGCAGCATCGCCGCAATCTGGCGCACCGCAGGGGTATCACCGGAATAAAGCTGATGCACCGTTGCATCCGCATCCCAGACAGGAATTCCGCGATCTGCAAACAGTTTCGCCGTGGAGGATTTCCCCATCCCGATAGAGCCTGTCAGCCCCAGAATATAAGGTCGTTTAATCATTCTATCACCAGCGCGCGCAGGGTCTCATCTACTTCGGGGCGGGTGCCGAACCAGGCTTCAAATCCCGGAACAGCCTGATGCAACAGCATTCCCAATCCGTCGACTGTTTGCAGGCCCTTATCCTGTGCCTGCCGCAAAAGATCTGTTGTCATAGGTGTGTAAACCAGATCGGTCACCAGTGTTCCCGTTTTACTGTGCAGCGTAATGTCTAAGGGCGGCTGACCTGTCATGCCCAAAGAAGTCGTGTTTACGATCAAAGCGGCGCCTCTGGTGGCTTCTGAAATTTCAGACCATTCTATTACATTGATTTTATTGCCAAATTCCTGTTTCAGAGTGTCGGCTCGTTCCCGCGTCCGGTTGGCAAGAAGGATCTGTGGAACGCCGGCATCCAGCAAAGACCACAGAACCGCGCGGCTTGCGCCGCCCGCACCAAGCACCAGTGCCGGACCTGCACCGGCGTCCCAATCCGGTGCATTCTGCCGCAGATTATTGATAAAGCCGATCCCGTCGGTGTTGTCCGCGCGGAAACCGCCCTCCGGCAGGAATACAACCGTGTTCGCCGCCCCGATTTGCTTTGCACGGGGCGTGACCTCTGCTGCCAGTTCAAGCGTGGCTTCCTTATGGGGAATGGTAACATTTGCCCCGACAAAACCCAGCTTTGGCAGTTGCTGCATGGCCTCGGCAAAATCCGCAGGTTCAATCCCCATGGCAACATAATGCCCGGCAATACCGTGTTTTGACAGCCAATGCCCGTGTATGCGCGGCGATTTACTATGGGAGATTGGCCAGCCGATGACGGCTGCCAGCGGAACGCGTGGATTTTTCATGCTTGAATCGCTCCTCTGCTGCGCAGGAATTCCAGAACTTCCAGTAAGGGCAGTCCCAGAATGGTAAAATAGTCGCCCTGAACCCGTGAAAACAGTGTAACGCCAATATTTTCAAGCTGGTAGCACCCGACGGATGACAGCACTGTATCGCCCGCCTTTGCAAGATAATCCTCCAGGAAAGCGTCCGAAAAATCCCGCATCGCCAGTTGCGCCCGTCCGATGTGGAGCCAGACCGGCTTGGCCTGTTCGTAAACCACCACGGCTGACAACAACTGATGCCCTTGTCCACGCAATGACAGAAGATGGTCCCGCGCTTCTTCGACAGACTTTGGCTTGCTGTAGACCTGCCCGTTGCACGTCAGTATCTGATCTGCCGCAATCACCACTGAATCCGGATGCCGGTCCGCAATACGGCGGGCTTTATATTCGGCAAGTGTGTCGGCAATATCACCGGGTTTTGCACCTTCTGCCTGAAGCGACAGAAGAATCGATTCTTCGTCCACGCGGGGCACATCGACTGCGAAATCGACCCCCGCGTCCCGCAACATACGCGCGCGAATCTGTGAACCCGAGGCAAGTACTATTTTCGTCATAAAGTTTTTTCCGCGATGACTGTCATATTCCTGTGCCTAACGCAGAATAAAACCATGAACCAGAGCCTGTGGACGAATCGGCCTGAACGCTCTGGAGTTTTCCACGGTTATCCCCTGCGCTTTCAACCCCGTGGATATTCCACGGATTTATCCCCATTGATACCGGAGTTTTAAACAGGGGGGAAAGAACACCATAAACGGTTCGATTCTGTGGGCTGAATCCCCTAATCCTTTTTTGCACACAGAGTTATCCACAGATTTTACAAATCCCCGAACTATAAAAAACAGGGAAAATACGGCACTGCACACAGGCTGTGACTGGAAAAGGCAAAAGTTATAAATACGTCAGAAAAATGGCCCTGACCTGTGTATAAAAATTTAATCCACAGGTTTCGGGATGACCTACTCCATAAACATCTTTCTTAAATATTATATATTTATTGAGTGTGTATCGTACCGGTGTGTAAAACCACTCTGTCCTGTGAAATTTAAAATTGGCTTAAGAAAAGATAATGACTGATCTGCTGGCGACGGTTTACCCGTGGGTTAAAACCCTTCATATCTTGTCCGTGATCAGCTGGATGGCGGGCCTTCTCTATCTTCCCCGATTGTTTGTGAACCACGTGGAACACGGACCTGTCGGATCAGAGACAAGTGAAGTCTTCAAAGGCATGGAAGTGCGGCTTTTGCGGCTGATCATGAATCCGGCGATGATTGCTACATGGGTTTTCGGCCTGATGCTGGCATTTACGCCGGGAATAGTGGATTGGGGGTCTTTTTACCCTTGGGTGAAGGCCGCGATGGTGTTGGGAATGACCCACTATCATCACTGGCTTGGTAAACGGCGGAAGGAGTTCGCAGAAGACCGGAATACACGCAGCGCACGATCCTACCGGATCATGAACGAACTGCCGACCGTGCTGATGATTGTCATCGTTACAATGATCGTCGTACGCCCGTTTTAAGGGAAAATTGACACAGCACAGGTTTTCCCATACAAGGCCGGAAAACAGCCTGGTTTCCCCAACCGCGTTATAGGCTGCAGCCCCACAGAACACAGAAGCTTCACGCATGCCGGACCGGTGGGCGTTATAAGGATATTTCACATGGAACCGGAAAAAGTTTCCCTGTCCGAACTCAAGGCGATGAGCCCCGCCAACCTGCTGAAACAGGCAGAAGAGCTGGAGATCGAAAACGCATCCACCATGCGCAAGGGCGACATGATGTTCGCCATTCTCAAGGAAATGGCCGAAGACGGTGCCGAAATTTCCGGCGATGGTGTTTTGGAACTGATGCAGGACGGTTTCGGCTTTCTGCGCTCGCCTGAATCCAACTATCTGCCCGGTCCGGAAGACATTTACATAAGCCCTGACCAGATTCGCAAACATTCCCTGCGGACAGGGGACACGGTGGAAGGGGTCATCAAGGCGCCGGACGAAAGCGAACGCTATTTCGCGCTGACCAAAGTCACCACGATCAACTTCAGCGATCCGGAAAACGCCAAGCATAAGGTGCATTTTGACAACCTGACGCCGCTTTACCCTGAAGAGCGTCTTAAAATGGAAGTTGAAGATCCTACAATCAAGGACAAGACACCGCGGGTGATTGATCTGGTTGCGCCAATCGGGAAGGGCCAGCGGTCCCTGATCGTGGCACCACCGCGCACGGGTAAGACGATGATCCTGCAAAATATCGCAGCCAGCATCGAGAAGAATCACCCCGAATGTTACCTGATCGTTCTGCTGATTGACGAGCGGCCGGAAGAAGTTACCGACATGCAACGTTCTGTTAAGGGTGAGGTTGTATCCTCTACCTTTGATGAACCGGCAACACGTCACGTAGCCGTATCCGAGATGGTTATCGAGAAAGCAAAACGTCTTGTAGAACACAAACGGGACGTTGTTATCCTGCTGGACAGTATCACACGGCTTGGGCGGGCCTTTAACACGGTTGTTCCGTCCTCCGGTAAGGTACTGACCGGTGGTGTGGATGCGAACGCCCTGCAACGCCCGAAACGCTTCTTCGGGGCAGCGCGTAATATTGAAGAAGGCGGCTCTCTGACGATCATCGCGACTGCATTGATCGACACGGGTTCCCGTATGGACGAGGTTATCTTTGAGGAATTCAAAGGGACCGGTAACAGCGAACTGGTTCTGGATCGCAAAATCGCAGACAAGCGGGTCTATCCGGCCATCGACATTCTGAAGTCCGGTACACGGAAAGAGGAACTTCTGGTGGATAAAGGTGATCTGACCAAAACGTTCGTCCTGCGCCGTATTTTGAACCCGATGGGCACCACAGATGCGATTGAATTCCTGCTTGGGAAAATGAAGCAGACCAAGTCAAACACTGAATTCTTCGACTCCATGAATACCTAACCATCACTGGCGAAAGCTGATTCGCCATAATTAACCTTTAGATTCAAAGGTTTATTTATGTCAGATACGATCTATGCCCTTGCAACAGCGCGGGGAAAGGCCGGCGTCTCCGTGATTCGAATATCAGGGGACGCCGCTTTTACTGCTGCTAGTGCGCTTTGCAGCGCCTTGCCCCAAAACCGTGGCCTGCGGCTTTTGAAGTCGCCGGATGGTGTTGTGCTGGATCAGGCTCTGGTTCTGGTATTTGAAAAAGGGGCGAGCTTTACAGGGGAGCCTGTCGTCGAACTTCAATGTCATGGAAGCCCCGCTGTTGTTGAAGCTGTTCAGGACGCCCTGTCCAAGACGGGTGCTCGATTGGCCGAGCCGGGTGAATTCACCCGCAGAGCGCTTGAGAACGAGCAATTGGATCTCAGTCAGGTTGAAGGGCTCAGCGATCTGATCGAGGCAGAGACCGAAGCCCAGAGGCGGCAAGCCTTTGCCCTGATGGATGGCGGATTAACTGAAAAAGTCGAAAAATGGCGCAGGGATCTGATCCGTGCGGCGGCTTTGATCGAGGCGACCATTGATTTCGCGGATGAGGATGTGCCCGTTGATGTCAGCCCCGAAGTCGGGGAACTAATCGACTCGGTCATGGCCGATCTGGATCAGGAAATCGCCGGAAGTTTTGTTGCAGAGCGGGTGCGCGACGGATTTGAGGTTGCCATTGTCGGCCCGCCGAATATCGGAAAATCAACACTTCTGAATGCACTTGCAGGGCGGCAGGCGGCGATTACATCCGAGATTGCGGGAACAACCCGCGATGTGATCGAGGTACGCATGAACCTTGACGGTATACCGGTGACGGTGTTGGACACCGCCGGTTTGCGGGAAACCGCCGATACAATCGAAGCTCTGGGTGTGGAACTCGCCCGAAAAAGAGCAGAAGCTGCAGATCTGCGTGTTTTCCTGACAGAAGACGGGGAAGGTCGGGGATTTGGCGTTAAAATTCAGGAAGATGACCTTGTTCTGTATGGCAAATCGGATTCCGGTCGCGTCGATGGAATCTCCGGTAAAACGGGCGCAGGGCTGGACCGGATGATCCGGCATATCACAACGGTTCTCGGCTCCCGCGTGGCAATTACCCGTTCTGCTGTCCGGCAACGGCACCGTATTGCGATGGAGTCGTCGACGCTGTATATGAAAGCAGCGCAAGAGCTGATTGCGACAGATGGCGAGAGCGAATTGATCGCTATGGAGTTGCATGCGGCAACTCACACGATGAATGCAATTATCGGTCGCGTGGGTGTTGAAGATCTTTTAGACGAAATTTTCGCCAGTTTCTGCTTAGGAAAATAGGCGCGAGCAACGGGAATGTTTCACGTGAAACAATGTGATTTTGATGTTGTGGTAATTGGTGGTGGTCATGCAGGAGCAGAGGCAGCCCAAGCGGCGTGGCGCATGGGCGCCCGTACCGCACTGGTCACCCATAGTTTTAAAAAGATTGGAGAAATGTCCTGTAATCCGGCGATTGGTGGTTTGGGGAAAGGCCACCTTGTTCGGGAAATTGATGCGCTAGACGGTGTAATGGGTCGGGTCGCAGATCAGGCGGGGATTCAGTTCCGGCTTTTAAACCGCCGGAAAGGGCCGGCGGTACAAGGGCCAAGAACACAGGCCGACCGCGCCCTATATCGGGCTGCGATGCAGCGGGAGTTCGAAGCGCGGGACGGGCTGGAAGTTGTCGAATCAGAAGTCACAGATTTCATCGTAAAGGGCGACGCTGTCCGCGGTGTGGTTCTTCGGGACGGGAGCGAAATCAATGCGGCTGCTGTAATCCTCACGACAGGTACGTTTCTGCGCGGCGTCATCCATATCGGCGATGTGTCAAAGCCCGGCGGGCGTATGGGGGATAATCCATCGCTTGATCTGGCCAACCGGATGGACAGCTTTGACTTGCCGATGGGACGGCTGAAAACCGGAACGCCCCCGCGGCTTGACGGGCGCACCATCAATTGGGACGGGCTGGAAACCCAACCCGCTGATGACGATCCAAGCCTGTTTTCTTTCCTTTCAAAAAAGGCGGTGGCTCGGCAGATTTCCTGCGGTATCACCCATACGAACCCTCGCACCCATGAGATTATCGAGAAAAATCTCGAACGATCCGCGATGTATGGAGGCCATATCGATGGGGTAGGGCCACGGTATTGCCCGTCCATCGAAGACAAGATTGTACGCTTCGGGGAAAAGGACAGTCACCAGATATTCCTTGAACCGGAAGGTTTGAATGATCCGACGATTTACCCGAATGGCATTTCTACATCCCTTCCAGTTGATGTGCAGGAGGCTTATGTCACTTCGATCACAGGTTTGGAAAAGGTTAAAATCCTTCAGCCAGGCTATGCAATTGAGTACGACTACGTCGATCCGAGAGCTTTGGATACAACGTTACAGGTCCGCTCGGTTCCCGGGCTGTTCCTTGCCGGCCAGATCAATGGCACGACGGGCTATGAGGAAGCCGCCGCGCAGGGGCTTGTCGCCGGTGTTAATGCAGCGCGTGCGGCACAGCAGGGGGAGCCGGTTCATTTCAGCAGGTCTGAAAGCTACATCGGCGTGATGATTGACGATCTTACGACCCGCGGCGTGACGGAGCCCTACCGGATGTTTACATCCCGCGCCGAGTACCGCCTTTCCCTTCGGGCGGATAACGCGGACCAGCGCCTGACACCGAAAGGCATTGAACTCGGGTGCGTCGGGACAGAGCGGGCAAAAGTGTTCGATCGGAAGATGGAACGTCTGGATGCCGCGCGGCGCGAGCTTACAAACCGTACAGCCACACCGAATGAGGTTGCCAAGTCCGGCATTAAGATTAATCAGGATGGGGTGCGCCGGAACGGGTTGGAGCTTTTGTCCTACAAGGATGTATCGCTGTCCACGCTCGCCAAACTGTGGCCCGATCTGACGGATTTTGAACCGGCTATTGCGCAGCAGGTTCAAAACGATGCGATGTATGCGAATTACATTCAGAGACAGGCCTCGGATGTCTCGGCCGTTCGGAAGGACGAAAAGCTGCGTATTCCTGTTGATTTCCAGTTTTCGGGAATTTCCGGCCTTTCCAAAGAACTCCAGTCCAAACTGGAGGTGACACGTCCGGAAACATTAGGGCAGGCGGCGCGTATAGACGGGATGACTCCGGCGGCATTGACGCTGCTGCTCGGGCGGGTGAAGCAGTTTAATGCGGCGAAATCAGCATGATAAATCAGAATGCTGATTTGGCTGAAGTTTGCCAGCACTTCGATGTTTCACGTGAAACATTCGAAATGTTGAAACTGTATTCAGATGCGTTACTAAAGTGGAATCAGACAATTAATCTGGTGAGCAAATCAACGCTGGAAACAGCTGCTGTACGCCACTTCGCGGATAGTATGCAGCTTTGGCAGTACCGGAAAGAATTTCAGGCCTGGGTCGATATTGGCTCCGGTGCCGGTTTTCCGGGGATGGTGCTTGCGATTATTTCTTCGGAACAGGCCCCGGAAAGTGCATTTCACTTTGTTGAAAGCGACGCAAGAAAATCAGCATTCTTAAGAAATGTTTCACGTGAAACAGGCGTTAAGGTCAAAGTGCATACCCAACGTATTGAGGATTTCAACGCCGTTGAGGCCGATATCGTGTCAGCCCGCGCTCTCGCCCCGCTGGACGATCTGCTTTCCCTTTCGGAAACTTTTCTCAAAAAGGACGGGATATGCCTTTATCTGAAAGGCCAAAATTGCGAACATGAGGTAGGTGGGGCGAGTCGGTTTTGGGCATTCGAAGCGGAGCAATTCGCCAGCGAAACCGATGTAAATGGAACGGTTTTGCGGGTCAGGGATATCGAGCGTGTCAGAACATAGCGGCTTGAAGCCGGTTAAAATACTTTCAATTGCCAACCAAAAAGGCGGAGTTGGGAAAACAACAACAGCCATTAACCTTGGAACAGCACTCGCTGCTGTCGGGAAGCGGGTGTTGTTGTTGGATCTTGATCCGCAGGGGAACGCGTCGACGGGTTTGGGAATTGATCCCACCAAGCGCACGGTTACCATGTATGATGTCCTGGTTGAGCAGAAACCCATCAAGGACGCCATCATGCGGACGCAGGTTCCGAACCTGTTTCTGATGCCATCTTCCGTGGATCTTAGCTCTGCGGATGTAGAGTTGGTGGACGATCAGCGGCGCATCTTGCGACTGCGAAAATCCTTGGAGGAACTGAACAGTTTCGACGATGAATTCGATTACGTTCTCGTGGATTGTCCGCCGTCGCTAAACCTGTTGACGCTGAACGCACTGGCGGCGAGTCAGTCGGTGATTGTGCCGCTGCAAGCGGAGTTTTTTGCGCTGGAAGGGCTGTCCCAGCTGATGCTGACAATTCGGGAAGTACGCCAGAGTTTGAACCCCGTGCTTAAGATCGAAGGTATCGTGCTGACGATGTTCGATGGTCGGAACAACCTGTCCCAGCAGGTAGAGCAGGACGTTCGAGAGAACCTTGGTGATCTCGTGTATACCACGATTGTGCCCCGCAACGTGCGCCTGTCCGAAGCGCCTTCGTTTGGAATGCCAGCGATCCTGTACGATCACAAGAGCAGGGGGAGCGTGGCCTATCAAAAACTCGCGGCGGAATTCCTGAGGCGGGAAAACCGACGTGTACAAGAACCGACCTAACGGGTGAGGAATACTAAAATGAGCAAGAAGAATGAAAAAAGAGGTCTCGGCCGTGGATTGTCCGCGCTAATGGCAGAAATTAATGAACCGACTGCAACGCAAGATGTTGCAGGCGAAGGACCACGCAGCAGCGAAAAGATGGTCCCGATTACGAAAGTACATGCAAATCCGGATCAGCCAAGGCGAACGTTTGATCATATCGAATTGCGCGATCTGGCCAAATCGATTCTGGCCAAAGGGATCATCCAGCCCCTGATCGTGCGCCCCGATCCGAACCATGAAGGCGAATACCAGATTGTAGCAGGGGAACGTCGCTGGCGCGCGTCCCAAGCAGCGAAGATCGACGAGGTTCCCGTCGTCGTGCGGGAAATGGACGATCTGGAAGTTCTGGAAATCGCGATCATCGAAAACATCCAGCGGGCTGATCTGAACCCTGTTGATGAAGCCTACGGCTATCACCAGTTGATGGAAAAGTTCGGACACACGCAGGAGAAACTGTCAGAAGCGCTGGGGAAAAGCCGCAGCTATCTGGCAAACTCCATGCGTTTGTTGAATCTGCCAACGGGTGTGCAGGATATGCTTGTTGACGGAAGGCTTACAGCCGGACACGCGCGGGCTTTGGTCCCTGCTGAAAACGCATTGGAACTGGCCCGTCAGGTTGTTGATAAGGGGTTGTCCGTCCGCCAGACCGAAGCTCTGCTGAAAAAAGGTCAAACACCACCGAAACCCAAAACCCCTAAAATGGCAAAAGACAGCGATACCATATCGTTGGAAACCGATCTTTCAGCGAATCTCGGCATGAAGGTCAGTATTGATCATAAGGCGGGAACAGAAGGCGGTTCGCTTACAATCAAATACGGTTCGTTCGATGATCTGGACGCGCTGTGCCAGATGCTGTCCGCTACCCGTTCGGCCGGGTCCATATAAAAAGCATAACGCAGCACAGCACAGCCAGCTGCGTTATATATGCCCATAAGGGTACATTCAGAAAATAGGTCAGGATCGGACTTGCAGCTATGCAAACAGTTGCTGCGATCTTGGCCGGTTTCCGAATTGCCCCTTTTTCGTTCCAATCTCTGATAGGTGGCCCGAAACGGGGGTGCTGGGTTAGCCAGACGTGAGCCCGTTGCGACGATCTTGCAAAGCAGAATGCCGCCAGCAAAAGAAACGGTACGGTTGGCAACAATGGGAGCACGGCGCCGATAAGCGCGGCGAGTACACTTAAGACGCCAAAGATGAACCAAAGCCCCCGCATTAATCCGCCGCCCCGGTTAACAGTTTTCCCAATATCGCGTTCAATACCATCTTGCCTTGCGGCGTTGTGCGCAGATGGGAGTTGCTTTGCGTCAGGAATCCGTCGCGAACGAGTTCTCTCGCAGCGTTCAGATCAATTCGGTCCGGCGAAATTCTATGCAGGCGTTCCAGATCGCAGCCTTCTGACAGGCGCAAGGACATCATTGCGTATTCCGCAGCTTGATCTTCCGCGGAAATGTCTTCGGTAACGCGGTTGGCTATGCGATTTTGTGCGACTTCATTCAGCCAATCTTCAGGCATCAGCGGGGATTCCGTCGCGGACCGTCCGCTATTCAGCGAAAGGCGTCCGTGCGCACCCGGACCAATGCCAGCATAATCACCGTAACGCCAGTAGATCAGGTTGTGGCGGCATTCCGCGCCTTCCCGCGCGTGGTTCGAAACTTCATAGGCGATCAAACCTTTTTCTCCGCAAATGTCCTGTGTTAGTTCGTAAAGGTCCGCCGACAATTCATCTGTTGGAAGCCCGCGAAGCCTGTTGCGGGCGAAGAGATCGCCAAACCGTGTGCCTTGCTCAATGGTCAGTTGATACAAAGAGAGATGATCTACCGCCATATCAATGGCTTGTGTTAATTCTTCCCGCCAGTCGGAGAGTGTTTGATTTTGACGGGCGTAGATCAGATCAAAGCTGACGTTGTTGAAGTATTTCTTTGCCACGTCAAAGGCTTGTCGGGCTTCGGCCACGCTGTGCATCCGTCCGAGTGCACGTAAATCTGCGTCATTCAGTGCCTGAATACCCATTGAGATACGGTTGACACCTGCGTCCGAAAACCCTTGGAAACGGTCAGCCTCGACCGAGGTCGGATTGGCTTCCAGAGTAATCTCTGCACTAGGAGAGAGAGTCCAATACCGGCCAATTTCCTGAACGATAGTGTCTACAGTTTCCGGCAGCATGAGACTGGGTGTCCCGCCGCCAAAGAAAACAGTGTCTACGGTGCGGTTGGGGGTCAGGGCTGCTGTGGCTTTGATCTCTGATACAAAGGCCCTGACCCATGCGGTTTGATCTACGGTTTGGCGAACATGAGAATTGAAATCACAATACGGGCATTTGGCGGCGCAAAACGGCCAGTGCACATAGACGCCAAAGCCTGCGTTCTGCCAATCTTCAGTCGTCAAGACATCCTGCTTTCAGTTTAGCAAAGGCGACGGTGCGGTGGCTCATCGCGGCTTTTCGGGCGGGGTCCATTTCGCCGAAGGTCTCGCTGTATCCGTCCGGAATGAAGATTGGATCAAAGCCGAAGCCCTGATCGCCGCGCATGGGCCATGTGATACGGCCTTCTACCGTGCCTTCAAAAACTTCATCGTGACCATCCGGCCATGCCACACACAGGGTTGCGCAAAAACGGGCGGTGCGCGGCTCGGCGGCTTGTTTTTCTTCCAGCAGGGACCAAACCTTGGTCATGGCCATTGGGAAATCGCGACCATTCGGCGTTTCAGCCCAGTCTGCGGTGTAAACACCCGGCTGTTTGTTAAGCGCATCCACTTCGATACCGCTGTCATCGGACAGGGCAGGGAGGTTCGCTGCTTGCGCCGCAAAATGTGCTTTGATGCGTGCGTTGCCGGCAAAGGTGGTTTCGGTTTCTTCCGGTTCTTCCAGTCCCAGATCTCCGGCGGAGACAACTTCGATGCCGTAGGGTTTGACCAGTTCGGCAATCTCGCGCAGTTTCCCCGCGTTATGAGACGCGAGGACAATTTTCTTTTCAGTCAGCTTGCGCATGGATCAGGCCACAGCCGCTTTTTGGGCGGCAACCAGATCATCAACGCCTTTTTCAGCCAGATCCAGAAGCGCGTTGAATTCATCGCGGCTGAAGGTGGCCCCTTCGGCAGAGCTTTGGATTTCGATCAAACCGCGGGAGCCTGTCATTACAAAGTTTGCATCAGTCCCGGCTTCGCTGTCTTCGGCATAGTCAAGATCAAGAACTGGCTGTCCGGCGTAGATGCCGCAGGATACCGCCGCCACGTGATCTGTCAGCGGATCTTCTTTGATTTCACCGGCTTTCAGCAGTTTGTTCACAGCCAGACGCAGGGCAACCCAACCACCGGTGATGGAGGCACAGCGGGTGCCGCCGTCCGCTTGGATAACGTCACAGTCGATGGTGATCTGGCGTTCGCCAAGGGCAACGCGGTCAACACCAGCGCGCAAGGAGCGACCGATCAGGCGCTGGATTTCCTGTGTGCGGCCGGACTGTTTGCCAGCCGCAGCTTCGCGGCGGTTGCGGGTTGTTGTGGCGCGGGGCAGCATGCCGTATTCCGCTGTCACCCAACCCAGACCGGAGCCTTTGATCCAGGGGGGAACGCGGCCTTCAAGGGACGCGGTGCACAAAACGTGGGTATCGCCGCATTTGATCAGGCAGGAGCCTTCGGCGTGTTTTGTAACGTTGGTTTCGATAGAGATTTCGCGCAGTGTGTCTGTGGTTCTGCCGGAAGGGCGCATGGGTATATTCCTTTTGTAATTGGCGCGGTAATATCTGTTTCAAAGATAGGGCGCAAACCCCGATTGACCAAGCGGGGCAGAGTTCCTACCTATAGTCCGTTCCGATGAAATGGATAACACGCGTGACAGAAAAAGTATCACATCCGCTGGACAATTTGAACGCCCGCAGCCGCGAGGTGTTTCGCCTGCTTGTGGAGTCCTATCTGGAGAGCGGCGAGCCTGTCGGATCGCGCACCCTGACACGCAGCCTGTCTGAAAAAGTATCGGCCGCAACAATTCGTAACGTGATGCAGGATCTGGAACATCTGGGGCTGCTGGACAGCCCGCATGTTTCGGCGGGCCGTATCCCGACACATATGGGTCTGCGGCTTTTTGTGGATGGATTGCTGGAAGTGGGTAATCTGTCTACGGACGAACGTCGCTCTATTGATGCTTCGATGCACAGCAACTCCGAAGATCTGGCGGGCGCGCTGGATCGGGCCGGATCGCTTTTGTCCGGACTTACGCACAGTGCCTCGGTCGTACTGGCGCCCAAGACGGAAGCACCGATCAAACATATCGAGTTTGTGTCTCTTTCGCCGGATAAGGCTCTGGTCGTGCTGGTTATGGCGGACGGGCAGGTGGAAAACCGTATCTTTACGCCACCGATCGGTCAGACACCTTCCGCGATGCGGGAGGCTGCGAACTTCCTGAATGCGGTATTGGCCGGCCATACGGTGAGTGATCTGAAAACGGTGGTGGAAACCGAAATCACCCGCCGCCGTCAGGAACTGGACACACTGGCGCAGAAACTGGTGGAAGCCGGCGTTGCCGTTTGGGCCGAAGAAAAGAGCGGAACACCGGATCGCCTGATCGTGCGGGGGCGCTCCAATCTGCTGGAAGATACAGCAACCGAAGCGGATCTCGACAGGATCAAAACCCTGTTTGATGATCTGGAACGCAAGCAGGATATCGCCCAGTTTCTGGACCTGACCGAACAGGGCGAAGGCGTGCGTATTTTTATCGGTTCCGAGAACAAACTTTTTTCACTTTCGGGGTCGAGTCTTGTTGTCTCTCCCTATATGAACGCTGATCGAAAGGTCATAGGTGCTGTCGGGGTGATCGGACCAACCCGGCTGAACTATGGCAGAATTGTCCCTATCGTAGACTACACGGCGCAACTGGTAAGTCGCATGATGTCGAACAGAAACTGAATGGCGAAGAGCATGGGTAAAAAACACGAAGATCTGGATGTATCGTTGGATCGCTTCCTGGACGAGGAGGAGTTCCCGCTGGATAAAATCGACGAGGAAGACTCCGAAGAAGAGTTCGAGGAAGTCGACCTGACCGCAGAGCCGGAAGAGGTGGATCCTGTGGAACAGCTTCAGGCAGAAGTGGCCCAGTTGAAAGACCGCTTGATGCGTGCACTGGCCGAGCAGGAAAACCTGCGCAAGCGGGCGGAGCGGGACCGGCGCGATGCCGAACAATACGGCGGTCAGAAACTGGCGCGGGACCTTTTGTCTGTGAATGACAACATGAAGCGGGCGCTGGAAACCGTGACGGATGAGCAGCGTGAAGCCAACAAGGGCCTGATCGAAGGTATTGAACTGACCCAGCGTGAATTGCTGTCTGCTTTTGCCACCCACAAAATTGTGCCTGTGGCCCCTGCGGTTGGTGACAAATTCGATCCGAACATCCATCAGGCCATGTTCGAAGCCCCCTTCCCTGATGTGAAGGCGGGCCATATCCTGCAGGTCATGAACGAAGGTTTCATGATCGGTGACAGGCTTCTGCGCCCTGCACAGGTAGGAGTATCCTCCGGCGACGGGAGTTAAGCCATGCAACAAGGTGTGCGATCCATGCCCATCCTGCCAGCGTCCGATCTGGCCGCAGGGGTGGCGTTTTACACGGGAAAGCTCGGGTTCGAGCTGGCCGGACAATGGACAGGCGAAGATGGCACACCGAATTTCGCAATTGTACAGCTCGGGGGGATCACGCTCGGGCTGACGGCATCGGACCGTCCCGTCCCGGCAGAGGATTGGGCGGCTTATTTTTATCTGGAAGACATTGACGCCTTTACAGATCAGGTTCTTGGCCGTGGCGTGAAACTGTTGCGCGGGCCGGAAGAAAGCTTTTACCACTGTAAGGAAGTGGAACTGGCTGATCTTCACGGCAACCGTTTGTGTTTTGCGCAGGATCTGAAACCCGGCGCGGATGGGCCCGGGCTTTAACCGGCCCTCAACGGCCCAGCGTTTCCTTTAGCTGATAGACCAAGGCCAGCGCCTCTTTGGGGGTCAGTTCGTCTGGCAGAACCTCTTCCAGTATCTCTTCGGCTTTTGACTGTTTCACAGGTTGCGGTGGCGGGGCAGGTTGCACGGCAAACAACGGCAGGTCTTCAAACAGGGTCTTGGCCTTGTTGCCGTCCTCTCTGTCGCCCTTCTCAAGCGCCTCCAGAACCACACGGGCCCGCTCCACCACACTGGCAGGCAGACCGGCAAGCTGCGCCACCTGCACGCCATAGCTGCGATCTGCGGCGCCCTGACGGACCTCGTGCAGGAAGATGATGTCTCCCTCCCACTCCCGCACCGCAATTGTCGCGTTCATCAGATGGTCCAGCTTGGAGGAAAGCTGTGTCAGTTCGTGATAGTGGGTGGCAAACAGCGCGCGGCATTTGTTGCCTTCGTGCAGATGTTCCAGCGTGGCCCAAGCGATCGACAAACCGTCATAGGTGGCCGTTCCGCGCCCGATTTCATCCAGAATAACCAGTGCGTTCTGGTCCGCCTGATTAAGGATCGCAGCGGTTTCCACCATCTCTACCATGAAGGTGGACCGCCCCCGCGCCAGATCATCCGATGCGCCGACGCGGGAAAACAACTGTGAAACAAGTCCGATTTCCGCCTGTTCCGCCGGCACATAAGACCCCATCTGCGCCAGCACGGCGATCAGCGCGTTCTGCCGCAGGAAGGTGGATTTACCGGCCATGTTCGGACCTGTCAGCAACCACAGGCGTTTGCTGTCTTCGGCATCCGACAGGTCACAATCATTGGCTACAAAACTGCCGCTGGCCTGTTTGCGCAGGGCCGCATCCACCACCGGATGGCGTCCGGCGGTGATCTTGAAACGGCGGTCATCCGAAACCGCGGGGCGGGTCCAGTCCTCGCTCAGGGCAAGTTCAGCCAATGCCGCCTGCAAATCCAGTTCCGCGATGGATTTTGCGGCCTGCCCGATTTCTGCGCCCCGTGAAACGATCTGCTGCGACAGTTCCTTGTATACCTCCTGCTCGATCTCCAGCGCCCGTCCGCCGGCGTTCAGGATCTTGGTTTCCAGTTCCGACAGTTCCAGCGTGGTGAACCGCACCGCATTTGCAGTGGTCTGGCGGTGGATAAATGTATCTGACAGTGGCGCGGCCAGCATTTTCGGCGCGTGGGTTGCAGGCGTTTCAATGAAATAGCCCAGCACGTTGTTATGCTTGATCTTTAGCGCGGTGACACCTGCCAGTTCCGCATAGTCCTTTTGCAGTCCGAGGATCACCTTGCGCCCTTCGTCCCGAAGGGTGCGGGCTTCGTCCAGATCGGCGCGATACCCGCTGGCCGTGAAACCGCCGTCCCGTGCCAGAAGCGGCGGTTCCTCTACCAGTCGTTCGTTCAGGAAAGTGATCATATTGCTGTGGCCGTCCAGCGCCTTTCGTGCATGGGCGACCAGTTCCGGCAGATCCGTGTCCCCGATCAGATTGAAAATAGCCTGCGCGGAAGTCAGACCGTCCCGAATAGCAGCAATATCCCTTGGTCCGGCCCGCTCCAGCGACAGGCGGGTCAGGGCGCGGTCCATATCCGGCGTTTTGCGCAATGTTTCACGCAAATCATTCTTAACCTGCTGGTTGTCAACGAAAAAGCTGACAGCATCCAACCGGTCCCGCACGGTTCCCAGATGCCGTGAAGGGTTGTTCAGCCGCGTTTCCAGCAGCCTTGCACCAGACCCTGTGATGGTTTTGTCGATCACCGATAGGAGGGCACCGGCGCGGTCCCCGCTGATGGTGCGGGTCAGTTCCAGATTGCGCCGTGTCGCCGCATCAATCCGCATTGACGTGTCTGTCGCCTCGGCCACGGGCGGTTTCAGCAGGGGCAGTTTACCCTTTTGGGTGATATGCAGATAATCCACAATCGCCCCCATTGCTGCCAGTTCCACACGGGAAAAGCTGCCAAAAGCGTCCAGCGATTTCACGCCAAACAATCCGGTCAGCCGCTCACCTGCCGCGGTGCTGTCAAAACTGGCGCGGGCCAGTTCGGTCACAGCGGCGCCGGTTTCTTCTATCGTGTCCCGCAGCCAGTTTTCGGGGCTATCAGCCACCAACACCTCGCGCGGGGCCAGACGCGCCAATAAAGGCGAGAGTCCGACGGTCGGGCAGCTTTGTACGTGGAAATCACCGGTAGACACATCAACCCACGCCAGCGCCGATCCGTCACGGATGCTGGCAAAGGCGCAGAGGAAATTATGCTGGCGGGCATCCAGCAGGCTGTCTTCTGTCAATGTGCCCGGTGTCACCAGCCGCACCACACCCCGTTTCACAACGGATTTGGAGCCGCGTTTCTTTGCCTCGGACGGGTCTTCAAGCTGTTCGCACACGCCGACGCGGAATCCTTTGCGGATCAGCGTCAGCAGATAGTTTTCAGCCGCATGGACCGGCACGCCACACATGGGGATGTCCTGCCCCTGATGCTTGCCCCGTTTGGTCAGGGCAATATCCAGCGCTTCGGCAGCCATGACCGCATCATCAAAGAACATCTCGTAAAAATCGCCCATGCGATAGAACAGCAGGGCGTTGGGATATTCGGCTTTTATCTCCAGAAATTGCGCCATCATTGGCGTCACTGCGCCTGTTTCTGCTGCCACGGCTCGGTACTCCCCGTTGAAATTTCGGGGAAGATACCGAAGGGGGCAAGGCGTGAAAAGGACAAACGCGCAGGAGTGTTGTGCGGAGGCGGTGAACTCGGTAACACTGGCGTTTCACAGCGCAAGGACCGAGCCGAAACATGACCAAGAACAACCGAATTACCGACGCAGAGGCGCTGGCCTACCATCTGGAGCCAACCCCCGGAAAACTGGAAGTGGTGCCCACAACTGCCATGACAACACAGCGCGACCTGTCACTGGCCTATTCGCCGGGTGTTGCGGTGCCTGTGCAGGCCATCGCGGATAATCCCGAAGTGGCTTATGATTATACCAGCAAGGGCAATATGGTGGCGGTGATCACCAACGGTACGGCCATTCTGGGGATGGGAAACCTTGGCGCGCTGGCCTCCAAGCCGGTGATGGAGGGAAAATCGGTCCTGTTCAAACGCTTTGCCGATGTGAACTCCATTGATCTGGAACTGGATACCGAAGATCCCGACGCCTTCATCAACGCTGTGAAACTGATGGGGCCGTCCTTTGGCGGGATCAATCTGGAAGACATCAAGGCGCCGGAATGCTTTATTATCGAACAGCAGCTTAAAGAGTTGATGGATATTCCGGTGTTTCACGATGACCAGCACGGAACGGCGGTTATCTGTGCTGCGGGTCTGTTGAACGCACTGCACCTGAGCAAGAAAAAGATCGAGGATGTGAAAATCGTTCTGAACGGAGCCGGTGCCGCTGGTATCGCCTGTGTGGAGTTGATCAAGGCGATGGGTGCGCGGTCTGAGAATTGTATTACCTGCGACACGAAAGGCGTGATCTATCAGGGCCGGACAGAGGGCATGAACCAGTGGAAATCGGCCCATGCCATAAAGACCGACCTGCGGACGCTGGAAGAGGCGATGGTGGGTGCCGATGTGTTCCTTGGGGTTTCGGCCAAAGGTGCCGTGACCGAGAAAATGGTGGCCAGCATGGCCCCCAATCCGGTGATTTTCGCAATGGCCAACCCCGATCCGGAAATCACGCCCGAAGAGGCCCGCGCCGTTCGGTCCGATGCGATCGTGGCGACGGGGCGCTCGGATTATCCCAACCAGATCAACAACGTACTGTGTTTTCCTTACCTGTTTCGCGGGGCGCTGGACATCAACGCACGGG
Source organism: Paracoccaceae bacterium (assembly GCA_018223125.1). Classification (GTDB taxonomy): domain Bacteria; phylum Pseudomonadota; class Alphaproteobacteria; order Rhodobacterales; family Rhodobacteraceae; genus Amylibacter. Next base: position 43,144 of record JAAEZA010000005.1, read on the forward strand.
CGATCAATGATGAAATGAAGATCGCCTGTGCACAGGCGCTGTCCGATCTTGCCCGTCAGGAGGTTCCCGACGAAGTGGCGATGGCCTATGGTAAGAAGCTGGTGTTCGGACCGGATTACATCATCCCGACGCCCTTTGATCCCCGCCTTATTCACGTGATCCCGCCAGCCGTGGCCAAGGCGGGTATGGATACGGGGGCTGCGCGTCGCCCGATTGTGGATATCGAAGCCTATGAACTGGCATTGAAATCCCGTCTGGACCCTGCGGCCTCTATCCTGCAATCGCTTTATGTGCGTGCGAAGAATGCGCAAGCAACGATGATCTTTGCCGAGGGCGACGACGAAAGGGTGTTGCGTGCGGCGGTGGCCTATACGCGGAACGGCTTGGGCAAGGCGGTTGTTGTCGGACGTGTGGATGAGGTCCGCGAGAAACTGGCAGCGGCCGGAATGCCGGATGCCTTTGACGAAATCGAAGTGACGAATGCTGCCCTGACGGATGAATTGGAAACTTACAAAGCGTTTCTTTACAAACGGTTGCAGCGCAAAGGTTATACCGAGAAGGACGTGCATCGCCTGGCCTCGCGTGACCGGCATGTGTTTTCGGCGCTGATGCTGGCCCATGGGCATGGTGATGCAATGATTACGGGGGCGACGCGCAAATCCGCGCAGATCATGGAGCTGTTGAACCATGTGATTGACGCGAAACCCTCTGACGGGGCGGTCGGTGTTACGGCGGTCCTGTTGCGTGGCCAGATGGTGTTTGTGTCTGACACGCTGTCTCATGAATGGCCCGAAGCGACTGACCTTGCGGACATTGCGGAACGTTCCGCCAGTGTTGCGCGGAACATGGGGCTTGAACCGCGGGTGGCTTTCGCCAGCTTCTCCAACTTCGGTTATCCCGTATCGGAGCGGGCCAGCAAGATGGAGGACGCGGTAGAGGTTCTGGACCAGCGCGGCGTTGATTTCGAATACGACGGAGAGATGACCGCCGATGTGGCGCTGAATGCGGAGCTTATGAAACAATACCCGTTCTGCCGCCTGTCCGGTCCTGCGAATGTGCTTGTGGTGCCGGCACGGCACTCCGCCTCTATCTCGGTGAAGATGCTGCAACAGATGGGGGGTGCAACCGTTATCGGCCCGATCCTTGCGGGAATCGACCAGCCGGTGAAGATCTGTTCGGTCACTTCTACCGTAAACGACATTCTGAACATGGCTGTCATGGCCGCCTGTCGTGTCGGTGGCTAGGCCGCTATACGCCTGATGCTGCTCAGCACGACGAGAGAGCACAAAAAAACGGCCCCGAAATGCCATCGGGGCCGTTTTTCTTTTAACTTTATTGTTAAGAAATAAAGGCTTAGCCCTTCATCCCTTCCCAGAATGTCTTGACCTTCCCAAAGAAATTAGTGCTCTCTGGGCTGTTGTCTTCAGACAGATCTTCAAACTCCCGCAGCAATTCCTTTTGCTTTGAGGTCAGATTCACAGGTGTTTCCACGGCCAGTTCAAGGAACAGGTCGCCGGACTGGTTTGATCGCAGTGCTGGCATACCCTTGCCGCGCAGGCGCATCTGTTTGCCGGACTGGCTGCCTGCGGGAACCTTGACGCGGGACTTGCCGCCGTCGATGGTCGGGACTTCGATCTCTCCGCCGAGGGCCGCTGTTGTCATGCTGACGGGCACGCGGCAGAACAGGTTGGAACCTTCCCGTTCAAAGATCGGGTGATCTTCCACTTCGATAAAGATATAAAGATCGCCGGTTGGACCGCCGCGCATTCCAGCCTCACCCTCGCCGGCGAGCCGGATACGGGTGCCGGTTTCAACACCAGCTGGAATGTTTACACCCAAAGAGCGTTCGCGCTGCTGCAAGCCGGAGCCGGAACAGGCGCTACAGGGGTTGGTGATAATCTGGCCCCGCCCTCCACATGTCGGGCAAGAGCGTTCGACTGTGAAGAAACCCTGCTGCGCGCGCACTTTCCCCATGCCCGAACAGGTCGGACAGGTTGCAGGTTCCGCGCCACCTTCGGCACCGGAACCATCGCAAGTGTCACAGGTCACAGATGTGGTGACCGAGATATTCTGCTGCTTGCCGGTAAAGGCTTCTTCAAGAGAGATCGTCAGATTATATCGCAGATCGGACCCGCGGGTTGCCCGCTGTCCCCCGCCACGTCGGCCGCCGCCGCCCATGAAATCGCCGAAAAGATCGTCGAACACATCGGAAAAGGCCGATCCGAAGTCCGCGCCGCCGCCCGGATGGAAACCGCCACCGCGACCGCCGCCGCCGCCCATGCCGCCTTCAAATGCAGCGTGGCCGTAACGGTCATACGCAGCTTTCTTGTCGCCGTCCTTCAGAACGTCGTAAGCTTCGTTGACTTCTTTGAATTGTGCTTCTGCGTCGGGGTTGTCTTTGTTGCGGTCCGGATGCAGCTCCATCGCTTTCTTGCGATAGGCTTTTTTCAGTTCCTGTTCAGACGCGCCTTTGGAAACACCCAGCAGGTCGTAGTAATCACGCTTTGCCATGTCGCCTCCGCGTTAACGTAGGCAGGGGGAATAAACCCCCTGCCGCACGTTTGGCTGTCGGTTCACGATTAACGGTCGTTTTTACCCAGATCTTCGAAATCTGCGTCCACGATGTCATCATCAACCGGCTTTGGTTCGTCTTCACCACCGAAACCGCCTTCAGCAGCGTCACCGGAGTTTCCGGCTTCTTCGGCTTGCGCCTTGTAGATGGCTTCGCCCAGCTTCATGGCGGCTTCGGTCAGATCCTGCGAACGGGCCTGAATGGAAGAAGCATTGTCGGTTTCCAGCGTTTCTTTCAGCGCCTTGATCGACAGTTCGATCACTTCGACCGTGGACGGATCCACCTTGTCAGAGTGCTCTTCCAAGGACTTCTCGGTGCCGTGGATCAGGCTTTCAGCCTGGTTCTTGGCTTCGACCAGTTCCTTACGCTCTTTATCCGCTTCGGCGTTCTCTTCCGCGTCGCGTACCATTTTCTCGATGTCGTCGTCGGACAGACCGCCGGACGCCTGAATGGTGATTTTATGCTCTTTGTTGGTGCCTTTGTCCTTGGCGGACACGGACACGATACCGTTGGCATCAATATCAAAGGTCACTTCGATCTGTGGCAGGCCACGGGGTGCAGGCGGGATGTCTTCCAGATTGAACTGGCCCAGAATTTTGTTGTCCGCAGCCATTTCGCGTTCCCCCTGGAACACGCGGATGGTTACAGCGTTCTGGTTATCCTCGGCTGTCGAGAAGATCTGAGACTTCTTCGTCGGGATCGTGGTGTTGCGGTCGATCAGGCGTGTGAACACACCGCCCAGTGTTTCGATACCAAGGGACAGAGGTGTCACGTCCAGCAGAACAACGTCTTTTACGTCGCCTTGCAGAACACCTGCCTGAATGGCAGCACCCATGGCCACAACTTCGTCAGGGTTAACGCCTTTGTGTGGCTCTTTCCCGAAGAATTTGGTCACTTCCTCGATCACTTTTGGCATACGGGTCATACCGCCAACCAGAACGATCTCGTCCACGTCGCCTTTGGACAGGCCCGCGTCTTTCAATGCGTCCTGACAGGGTTTCATGGTGCGTTTGATCAGATCGGCCACCAGCGATTCCAGCTTGGCACGGGTCAGTTTCATAACCAGGTGCAGCGGCTGGCCGGTTTTACCGTCCATAGAGATAAACGGCTGGTTGATCTCTGTTTGCGAAGAAGAAGACAGTTCGATCTTGGCTTTTTCCGCAGCTTCCTTCAGCCGTTGCAGCGCCATCTTGTCCTTGGACAGATCTACACCGTTCTCTTTTTTGAACTCTTCGGCAAGGTATTCAACGATGCGCATGTCAAAGTCTTCCCCACCCAGCGCAGTGTCGCCGTTTGTGGATTTTACTTCGAACAGGCCTTCGTCGATTTCCAGAACGGAAACGTCGAATGTACCACCACCAAGGTCATAGACTGCGATGGTCTTGCCACCTTCCTTGTCCAGACCATAGGCCAGAGCAGCGGCAGTAGGTTCGTTGATGATGCGCAGGACGTTCAGGCCGGCAATCTTGCCAGCGTCTTTCGTTGCCTGACGTTGTGCATCGTTAAAGTAGGCCGGAACAGTGATAACAGCTTCGGAAACTGTTTCACCAAGATAGCTCTCGGCGGTTTCTTTCATCTTGCCAAGAATGAAGGCAGACACTTGGGAAGGGGAGTATTTCTCGCCTTTGACTTCAACCCATGCGTCACCATTGCCGCCGTCTACGATTTTGTAGGGCAGGTGCTTGGCGTCTTTTTTGATTGCGGGATCGTTTACGTTCCGGCCGATCAGACGTTTAATTGCAAAGAGTGTGTTTTCAGGGTTGGTTACGGCCTGCCGTTTGGCGGCTTGTCCGACAAGACGTTCGTCGTCGGTGAAACCAACAATAGAAGGTGTTGTGCGTGCACCTTCGGCGTTTTCCACGACTTTCGGTTGCGAACCGTCCATGATTGCAACGCAGGAGTTCGTGGTCCCCAGATCAATACCAATTACTTTAGCCATCAGACTTCCTTTCTTGCGGCGATTATGGAGCCTGGCCCGCATTCGGCGCCGTCGCTCCATCCCATGTGTCAGCCCCTCCCATCAGGGGCGGCTTAGCATTGACGGTATATAGGAGGGTGATTGCCTGTCTGCAAGCATGTCGGCGCGGAAAATTGCCTTTGTTTCTCTTGTTTTCTTGGCTGTTGCGGGGCTGCATTATAGAAAACGGGCATGAAACTTGCAAAACCGCTCAATCTGCGGGGATTTGAGATTTACAAATCCCTGCTGTCGCTGCCCGATCAACAGGCCATTCTGGAGGATATCCGGCGCGTTATTTCGCAGGCGCCGATGTTTTCGCCCCTCACGGCTTGGGGAAAGCCCATGTCGGTGCGCATGTCCTCGGCAGGGAAATATGGCTGGTATTCGGATCGCAGGGGATACCGCTATGAACCTGTACACCCCAATGGCACGCCCTGGCCTGCGATCCCCCAGTCGGTGCTTGATGTCTGGAACGCGGTATCGGGCACAGAACGCCAGCCGGATTGCTGCCTGATTAACCACTACACCGAAAAGGCTCGGATGGGGTTGCATCAGGATAAGGATGAACAGGACTTCGGCTATCCGGTGGTGTCCATTTCGTTGGGGGACGAAGGCCTGTTCCGCATCGGGGGAACGGATCGCAAGGACAAGACCGAAAGCATCTGGCTGGCTTCGGGAGATGTTTGCGTGATGGGCGGAGCGGCGCGTCTGGCTTACCACGGGATAGACCGTATCCGCTTTGGCAGTTCGGGCCTGTTGAAAAACAACGGGCGCATCAATCTGACCTTGCGGGTGGTGGATTAACCTATTGCCGTTTGCCCCAGCTTTCGGACACGGTTTTCCGGCTGAAATGTTCCAGCATCATGCCGACACAAATCAGGACCAGCGACAGGTAGATTGCATAGTCGAGTGTCGTCTTATGGGGGGTGTAGTTCACAAATGCCGCGCCACGGGCCTGATCAATGGTGTGAAACAACGGGTTCCATGTGAAAAAAACCAGCGTGCTGGCGGGCAGGGCGTTGGCCAGAAACATCTTGCCGCTGAAAATCATATTGGCCCGCTTGTAGATCTGTTCGATGATTTTGATTGTCGAAGGGGCAAAGGGGCGCAAGGAAAGAAAGATAATCCCTATGGCCACGCCTGAAAACCACGCGATGAAAAAGCACAGCGCGACCCGTTTCAGATTATAAACGGTAAAGGGTTCCACCAGAACATTGGCAACAAAGGTAATAACCAGAACGGCCAGTATCTGGACATAAAGCGATGACAGCGCACCCGAAACGATCATCATAAAGGTTGTCACCGGCGCGTGTTGCAGCATCGGATTGACCGGACCACCACCACTCACCGCGCTGATCGCCTTGTTGTGGGTCAGATACAGGAACACGCCGGTCAGCACATACAGGATAAAGCTGCCCCGAACCGCAACGCCGCGCAGGCCCAAGAAGGTAATCATGACATAGAAGAAGATCACAATCATCGCGGATTGCAGGATTTCCATCAGCAGGGCCTGCACCGCGTTGCCTTTGGATTTACGCACCTCGCGCACAGTGGTGTGATAGACCAATGTCAAAAACTCGAAACCGCCCATAGCGATCCGTGACAAAGAGGAATTCTGAACGGCGCTCATCTTCTTGCCCAAAGTTAGCGGGTTTTAATCACTGCTTGCTGTTTTTTCTTGTAAGGACCATAAGGCTTCGGAATTAAATCCGCAAGAAATCGCTTCAGGGCGGCATCATAAGGGCATGAAAATGAATAAAACGGAAATTTCTTCAGTCATCCGCAAGCTGGCCATCGAAGCGGGTGAAAAGATTATGGAAATCTACGGCACTGATGATTTCGAAGTGAAATCGAAGTCGGATGAAAGCCCTGTGACGCTGGCCGATGAAACCGCAGACGCCCATATCTTTGCCGGCCTGCGCGCGGCATTCCCTGATGCTGCGATTGTCACTGAAGAACAATCCGACACCCATTCCGAAGCCTCCAACACTTTCTTTATCGTCGATCCGCTGGACGGCACGAAGGAATTCATCAAACGCCGTGGCGATTTCACGGTGAATATCGCCTATGTCGAAGACGGCGTACCCACAATGGGTGTGGTTTATGCCCCTGCGAAGAAACGCCTGTTCCTGACGGATGCCAACGGCCAATCCTTTGAAGAACTGGGCGAACACAAGGCGGATACCGCGGGCGAGATGAAACCGATCTCCGTGTCTTCCCCTGATGAATCCGCGCTGATCGTTGTGGCCTCCAAATCCCACCTGACCGATGAAACCAAAGATTATATCGGCAAATACAATGTTGCCGACAGCCGCAGCGCCGGTTCTTCGCTGAAGTTCTGTCTTGTGGCGACAGGCGAGGCGGATCTTTACCCCCGCGTGGGGCGCACAATGGAATGGGATACGGCCGCAGGGCAGGCGGTCTTGCTGGGTGCGGGGGGCAAGGTTGTCCGTTTTGACAATCACGAACCGCTGACCTACGGCAAGCCGATCTTTGAAAACCCGTATTTCATTGCCTATGCTCCCGGAATAACGCTGCAAAAGGCCTGATCCATGTCCACACTGGTTGTTATCCCCGCCCGCTATGCTTCGACCCGATATCCGGGTAAGCCGCTGGTGGAATTGCGCGGGGCAACCGGCGTGGCCAAAAGCCTGATCCGCCGCAGCTGGGAAGCTGCCATGAAGGTGCAGGGCGTGGACCGCGTTGTGGTTGCCACCGATGACGACCGGATCAAAGACGCAGCTGAAGCTTTCGGGGCAGAAGTGGTGATGACCTCCTCTGCTTCGCGCAACGGTACCGAACGCTGTGCCGAAGTGATCGAACAGCTTGGGGGCAGCTATGATATTGTTGCCAACCTGCAAGGGGACGCACCCCTGACGCCGCCGTGGTTCGTGGAAAAGCTGGTGGAAGGGCTGCAAAATGCGCCCGACGCCCATGTTGCCACGCCGATCCTGCGGTGTTCGAAAGAGGCGCTGGCATCGTTCAAGGAAGACCGCAAGAATGACCGCGTTGGCGGTACGACCGTCGTGTTCGATAAGGACAAGCGGGCGCTGTATTTTTCCAAGGAAGTCATCCCCTTCGCCCCCACACTGGAAGTGCCGGTCTATCACCATGTCGGTGTGTATGCCTATCGCCCCGCATCCTTGCGTGATTATGCCGCCTTGCCTGAGGGCCCGCTGGAAAAACTGGAGGGGCTGGAACAGTTGCGTTTCATGGAAAACGGCCTGCACGTCCAATGTGTTGAAGTGGAAAATCCGGGGCAGGAGTTCTGGGAGCTGAACAACCCCGAAGACGTGCCCCGCGTTGAGAAGTTTCTGGTGCAATTAGGTCTGGAATGAGCTTCACGCCCCGTGTCAGCCTGATTATCGTCAGCCGGCACAGACCGGAGGCGCTGAAACGGGTCGCGGCGTCCCTGCGGTTCCAGAGTTATACAAATTTCGAAGTTATTCTTGTGTCCGATGCGCCGGACCGCAGTTTTCTTGCGGAGATTCCGGCCTCTGAAAACATGCTGCATCTGTCGTTCGATCAGGCGAACATCTCGGCGGCCCGAAATGTTGGTCTGGCCCATGCGCAGGGCGAAATCGTCGCCTTTTGCGATGATGACGCGGTGCCCGATCCGAACTGGCTGACGGCGCTTGTGCAGCCTTTTGACAGGCCAAACATTGCAAGTGCAGGCGGGTTTGTGCGGGGGCGCAACGGGTTTTCCTATCAATGGAAAGGACTGACAGGCGACAGGCTGGGCGAGGATCAGTCGTTGGAGATCGACCCCTCCGCGCCCTTCGTTGAAGTCCCTTTTGATGGAAGCCGGTTCGCCAAACTGCAAGGCACCAATTGCGCGTTTCGATTGGATGCATTGCTGGGCATTGGCGGGTTCGACGAAGGGTTCCGCTTTTATCTGGATGAAACAGATGTCTGTCTGCGGTTGGCACAGGCCGGTTACAGCGCGGCTTTTGTCAACGCCGCCGAAGTTCACCACGGATTTGAGCAAAGTGCACACAGATCAGCCAATCGTGTGCCCCTGTCGCTTTATGAAATTGGCGCCAGCAAGCGCAGGTTTCTAGATAAACATTGTATAAAAGACGCTGTTTTACCTGCAAAGCAGCGGTTTTTTGCCGATCAAAAACAAAGACTTCTACGACTTATGGTGGAAGGAAGGCTGGAGCCACGGGACGTTCCTGCCCTGATGGCCACGCTCAATAACGGATTTGATGCTTGCCAACAGGAGCCGGCGTCGCGCCCCTTGAAAGTGGAGCGGTCATTCAAGCCCCTGAAGATGCAAGAAAATCCTGCATGCGTGGCCCTTGCGGGCGGTTTATTTGCAACCCCTAAGCTGTTCGAAAGAGCCGTGAATCTGGCCAAAAGCAACAGGCCGGTGGTTGTGTTCCGGTTCAGTCGAAGCAGTTTGTATCACCGGCGCTACTTTGACCCGCGTGGATTTTGGGTGCAGACTGGCGGTATATTCGGGAAATCGGCGCGCAAGGATTCTGTGTTCCGCTGGTGGACTCTTTCAAAGCGAACACGTAGAGAACTGATTAAATTTTATGCTGAATTCGGAGTGACCGAGACCCAGATACTTTAGGAATTTCCGTATTTTGGCCATACTCGTCATAAATTGGCCATCCTAGAATGTAATTAACAATGAACGATTAACAGCCGCCGCACGTTGTATTGCGGTAAAGTTAAAGGGGCTAAATGTGAAGAAAACAGTAACCAAAGCGATTTTTCCGGTAGCTGGTCTCGGGACACGTTTCCTGCCTGCAACGAAGAGTATTCCTAAGGAAATACTCTGTCTTGTGGATAAACCGCTCATCCAATACGCAATTGATGAAGCGCGGGATGCTGGTATTGAAGAATTCATCTTTGTCACTTCGCGCGGCAAGGGTGCGCTTGAGGACTATTTTGACAGCGCACCGCAATTGGAACAGGCGCTGCGGGCCAAGAATAAGGTCAAACTGCTCGACACGCTGATGAAATCCACCATGGACAGCGGTGAAATTGCCTATGTGCGCCAGCGCGAGGCGCTCGGGCTGGGTCATGCGGTGTGGTGTGCCCGCCGTCTGATCGGCGATGAACCCTTCGCTGTGATCCTGACAGATGATGTAATTGCCTCCGAACGCCCTGTTCTGCAACAGATGGTGGAAGCACACGAGAAAACCGGCGGCAATATCGTTGCTGCTATGGAAGTCGCGCCAAGTAAGGCCTCTGCCTATGGCTTGCTGGATATTAAAGAAGACATGGGCTCTCTGGTTTCGATCAAGGGCATGGTTGAAAAACCTGCACCAGAAGACGCACCATCCAATCTGGCCGTAATCGGGCGTTATATTCTGACTCCCGAGATTATGAAGAATCTGGACACGCAGGACCGTGGTGCCGGTGGCGAAATCCAGCTGACGGATGCCATCGCAAAGGAAATTACCAATTCCGACAATGTCTTCGGATACCGCTTTGAAGGTACCCGTTATGATTGCGGATCCAAAGCCGGTTTCCTACAGGCAACGGTTGCTTTCGGTCTGGCACGCGGTGATCTCAGTCAGGAGTTCCTCGATTATCTGATCGAAACTGTTGAATGCCGCCGCGCTGCGCAATAATCGACGTGTTGAAATCTTTTCAAAGCCGGGGCGTAAACTGCTCCGGCTTTGTTGCGTCCGGCAGGTGAAAATGGGGCGGTATCTTCTGGATGTTACACGGTTCATCTCTCGTATCGGGCGGGGAAACCCAACCGGTATAGATCGTGTCGAGATCGAGTATATCCGCGAAGTTGCGCGACGGGACACAGAAAGCCTTGCATTGGCGCGGTTGGGAAGAAGTTTCGTCATTCTGCCTATCGGCGCGGTTATATCAGCGCTGGAGCGGTTAGAAAACGGGGCCTCACTGGGGCGCTGGGGCGTAGAAGACGCGTTTCGTTTGAAACTTCCAAAGGCACAGCGGAAGGCACGCCAGTTTTTTCGTGCCTCCGCCCTTTTTGCGGGGCGTGATCTGGAATCGGTTCTCCGCAAGGTTGATCTGGGGGGCGTCGAATACGTTAATGTTGGCCATAGCAATCTCTCTGTGCAGGTTTTTACCGCCCTGCGCAGTGCGGGTGTGGCGCGGATAACTGTGATGGTTCACGATATGATACCGCTCGATTTTCCGCAATTTACCCGCGCGGGCATTCCGGAGCAATTTGCACAGCGGATGCAGGCCGTGGCGCAGTTTGCGGACCGGATTATCTGTAATTCCGCCCACACCGAAGACCGGGTGAGACATTTCTTTAGCGACTGGGGCACGCGACCAAAGACTGTGGTTGCGCATCTTGGCGTTGAGCCTCTGATCCCGCAAAATATGCCCGCCATAGATCCGCTGTCCTTTGTAGTGCTTGGCACGATTGAACCGCGCAAGAACCATCAGGTTCTGTTTCAGGCTTGGGAGGAATTGGCAGGTATGCAACCGGCCGGACGGATGCCCCGCCTGCATGTGGTTGGCAAACGTGGGTGGGACAATGCGCCTGTCTTTGAGTATCTGGACACGTCAGTTTCGGACAGCGGACCGATTTTCGAGCACGCCGACTTGCCTGATGCAGAGCTTGCCAGTTTGATCGCCGGCAGTGCCGCCTTGTTGTTTCCAAGTTATGCCGAAGGGTACGGTTTACCGGCCCTTGAGGCTGCCCAATTGAGGGTTCCGGTGATCTGTTCGGATATTCCGGTTTTTCACGAAATTCTTGGGGAGGCAGCAACCTATCTGCCGGTGAATGACCCTGCGCGCTGGGCTGAAACCGTGCGGAGTGTTGCAAATAGGACCACCGAATCTCCCGTTAGACGGGAAATCACTGATTTGCCTCAAGGAATCCCCACATGGAAATCACACTTTCGCCACGTTTTCGGGGATACTGATCCAAGCCATTTTTAAAGACGAGTAGAGCAGTCATGGGCTTGTGGAGTCGGTATAGATTACGGGTGGAGCGTCGCCGCAGGCGCATTCGCGCGATGCGCAAGCGTCGCGAGTTGACCTGTGTTTTTGATCGTACAGGCCAGATCAATCCCCGCGATATTCTGGTGTTTTCGACCCTGCGCAACGAAAAGCCACGCCTTGCCTATTTCCTGAAATATTATCGCGATCTGGGCGTAAACCATTTCTTCTTTGTGGATAACGACAGCACCGACGGAGGTCGGGAATACCTTGCCGATCAACCCGATGTTTCGCTCTGGACCACGACAGCCTCTTACAAACGATCGAAATTCGGAGTGGACTGGCTGAACGGGCTGAAGAGCAAATATGCCCACGGGCACTGGGTTCTGGTGGTAGATGTGGATGAGCTTCTGGTTTATCCGTTCTGCGATACCCGCTCGCTCAGGGCGCTGACGGACTGGCTTGATGCCAGTTCGATCAAGTCCTTTGGCACGATGTTGCTGGATATGTATCCGAAAGGCAAAATCCAGCATGCCCGTATCCGCGAAGGGCGCAATCCGGTGAAAACCGCGCCCTATTTCGATGCGTCGAACTATTTCATCGAACGGAACAACAAATACGGCAACCTGTGGATACAGGGCGGCCCGCGGATGCGCAGTTTTTTCAGGGACCGGCCGGCCTATTCCCCGGCGTTGAACAAGACACCGCTGGTGAAATGGTCGCGCGGGTATGTTTATGTCAGTTCGACCCATACATTGCTGCCAAGGGGGCTGAATCTGGTTTATGATGAATGGGGCGGGCAGAAACCCTGCGGCGTTCTACTGCATACCAAATTCATGAATACCTTTTCGGAAAAAGCCGAAGAGGAAATGAAACGCAAACAGCATTACGCGGGAAGCCGTGAATATCGCACCTATCTGAACCGGATGGACGGGGATCTGAAGCTGTGGACGGAACAGTCCAGCACTTATGAAAACTGGCAGCAGCTTGAAGAGCTTGGGTTGATGTCGCGTGGGAACTGGATCTGATCATGCGTTTGGGATTTGTCGTTCTTGCCCATACCGATCTTTACCGCGCTGCGCAAATGGTGCGACATTTGTCCGAGCAGGACTGTGCCGTGGCGGTTCATATCGACAAGAAAGTGGAACCGGCAGAATTTGAAGCCTTTCAAAACGATCTGGAAGGGCTTGATAACGTCATCTTTCCCAAACGAACGGCCTGTGAATGGGGCGAGTTTTCGCTGGTTCAGGCCACGCTTGACAGTGCCGAGGCCCTGCTGAAGCGGTTTGAGGATGTCACCAACGTTCAGCTGATCAGCGGTTCGTGCCTGCCCATCCGGCCTGTAAAACAGCTCAAGCGGTTTCTGACCCGCAACATAAAGACGGATTTCATTGAATCGGTCTCTGTAAAGAACAACTTCTGGGTCAAGGATGGTCTGAACGAAGAGCGGTTTACCATGTATTTCCCCTTCTCTTGGCGCACCCAAAGATGGCGGTTTGACAAGCTGGTATCCTTGCAGCGGCGTCTCGGGGTGAAGCGGAAGATACCCGAACCGCTGGTCCCGCATATCGGGTCGCAGTGGTGGTGTCTGACAGCCAAGACCCTGCGGGCCATTCTCGACGATCCGAAACGCCCCTATTACGATGCCTATTTCAACTGGGCGTGGATACCGGACGAAAGCTATTTCCAGACACTGGCGCGGCTTCATTCCGACAAGATCGCGTCCCGCTCCCTGACGTTTTCCAAGTTTGATTATCTGGGCAAGCCGTTTGTGTTTTACGATGATCACCTGAAAGATCTGACCCAATCCGATTGCTTCTGGGCGCGGAAAATGTGGGTCGGTGCGGACCGGCTTTATGATAGCCTGCTTGATCCGAAGCGGGCCAACCAGTCTATGTCTCAGGCTGATCCCAAAGCATTTGATGCGAGGTTCGAGGAGGCCGACCTACGCAGGTGTGAAGGTGGCACAGGCCGGTTTCACCAAGGGCGGTTCCCCTACGACCGCGCGGAACGCACCGGTGTTTCCGAAACGCCTTACACAGTCTTCGTCGGGTTTAAAGGATTGTATCAGGACTTCCCCGACTGGATCGAAAACGCGACAGATGCGCTGTCCCATGGCAGCGTATTTGCCCGTGGACATGTAGGGCGGCATACGGCTGCTGAAAACCTTGCCGGTAATCTTCCGGCCGTTCCCTCCATTCGCAACCGCAATCCGAAAGGCTATCTGGCAAACCTGCTCTGGCCTGCGCGGGACCGGCATCAGTGTCTGCTGTATGATTTCCGCGACACTCCCCATATCCTGCAAACGCTGGCCCATGACCCGATGGCCCGTATCGTCATGATCCGGCATTCGTGGTTGCTCAGCCTGTTGAACCGTCCGGCAAGTTTTGAAAATCAGGTATCAAATGCGCGGCGCTTCCACCGGATCGAACAGCGTTTCCTGCGGGAATTTGCCAAACCCAAAGTTGTCGCCCATCTTCACACGATCGCGCTTGAAGATGCTGTGCATGATCCGGCCCGCGCGCTGGAGCAGGCAATTGCCCATATCCCGCGAAACGCAAAACACCCGTTGAAACTTATGCCGGAGCGCGAAAATGTAGAGGGGCTGGAGAACCTGACCCGCAAGCTGCGTGACCGTGGGCTGATGATCGAGTATGAGTTTCCGACGCGGTCCAAGACCAAAAAACAGGACACGGCTTTTGAACGGCCGTATGTGGTGAAATAAATGGCAGGTCCATTCAAGTATTTCGTATTGCTGGCAAACATGCGCACAGGATCAAACCTGTTCGAGCAGAATATCCAGTTGTTTGACGGTTTCTCCTGCCACGGAGAGCTGTTCAATCCCCATTTCATCGGCTTCCCGAACACGACTACAGCTTTCGGTGTTACGATGACAGAGCGGGAGTTGAAGCCGCAGAAGTTGATCAACCGGATGGTGGCCAAGGAAAACGGGACTTTGCCGGGCTTCCGTCTGTTTTCGGATCATGATCCGCGCGTTCTGGAACACTGTTTAAATGATCCGCAATGCGCCAAGATTGTGCTGACCCGCAATCCGCTGGACAGTTTTGTGTCCCACGCCATCGCCAAAGCCACCGACCAGTGGAAGCTTACGGATGTCAGCAAGCGCAAACGGGCGAAAGTGCGCTTCGATTTTCTGGAATTCAAATCTTATCTGACACGGTTGCAAAGCTATCTCACACAGATCAGGCACAGCCTTCAGAAAAGCGGGCAGACCGCGTTTTATCTTGGATATGACGATCTGAACGATGTCGAAATTTTTAACGGTCTGGCACGGTTTCTGGGGGAAGAGGCAGAGCTGAAACAGCTTGGCGACAAAATTGTCCGTCAAAACCCCGAGGGGCTGGAGGAGAAAGTCGAGAATTACGCCGAAATGCTGGACCAGCTGCGCCAGCTTGATCTGCTGAATACAGATGCCGTTCCCATACTTGAACCTGTGCGCAATCCGGGATCGAAGAATTTTGTAGCGGGCAACGATGTGCCTTTGCTGTTCATGCCAATGGCGCGGGACGAATTGCCCGAAGTGGCCCACTGGCTGGCGTCCCATCAATCCACAGCGGGGGCTGTGCTGCGGGTAATGAACCAGAAGCAGCTTAACACATGGCTGACCGATACACCTGTCCGCCGCTCTTTCACGGTGATCCGGCATCCGCTGGAACGGGCCTATGACGCATTCTACAACCATATCTTCTGTTCCGGCGACAGGATGTTCCCGTGGATACGGACAGCCCTTGAAAACCACTATGGTGTGAACCTGCCGGACAAACGCTCTACCGCTGAGCCGAACCGCACGGTGCTGGAAAACACCGGCTATTCTGCCCAATCCCACGGGCGGGCGTTTCTGGGGTTTCTTGAATTTCTGAAGGGCAATCTCCAGGGGCAGACACGGGCGCGGGTGGACCAGTCCTGGGCGTCACAGAACTCCATTTTGCAAGGCTACGGAAGGCTGACCTTTCCGGATGTGCTGATCCGTTATGAAAACCTTGAGGAAGAATTGCAGCGGATCGAGCGCGATATGGGGCTGGACCCGAAGCCCCTGCAAAAGGCGGCTGCCGTGTATTGTTACGATCTGGGTGAAATCTATACTGCAGAAATGGAAAAGCGCGCACGGGATGTCTATGCGCGCGATTACCAGATGTTCGGATTTTCCGACTGGGGATAAGGGGCGGTTCAGGCTGCCTTGGAGGTCGTCAGCTCTGTCAGGATGGAATAGAGCGTCTGCGGATCGCTGTTGGCGCGCAGTTTGCTGCAATTGTCCTCGCTGCGCAGCGTCCGTGAGACCATCGCCAGCGCCTTGAGATGTTCGGGGCTGTCATTGGCCGGTGCCAGCAGGGTAAAGATCAGATCCACCGGCTGACGGTCCAGACTGTCGTAGTTCACAGGTTTTTCCAAGCGGTAGAACAGGCCGACAATCCGGTCCAGTGATTCAAACCGTGCGTGCGGAATGGCAACGCCACGCCCCACGCCGGTTGTGCCCAGATTCTCGCGGGCCTGCAGAGCAGAAAACACCTCGTCGGCTTTCATGTCGTAAACGGTTTCAGCCTGTTCCGAGAGCGTTTGAAGAAGTCGTTTCTTGCTGGACGCACCTGCTGCGAAACGCACAGCTTTTGCATCCAATATTTCGGCCATTTTCATAACATGCCTCTGCTCTGCAATCCGGTTCTATTCCGGATCAATCCACCCTATGTTCCCGTCGGAACGTTTGTAGACCACATTTACCCTTTTTTGTCCTTCATTCTGAAATACCAGAACGTTTTCTCCGGCCAGTTCCATCTGCATGACGGCCTCTCCGACGGACAGGGATTTAATCTTGGTCTGTGTTTCGGCAACAATAATTGGCTGAAGCGTATCTGGCTCAGCTGCATCATCCCCAACGTCTTCCTGTGCGAGGATATACGATGGAGCGCCGAATGTTTCAACTGGTGTCGAACGGTGGGAGTGGTGATCTTTCAACCGGCGCTTGTACCGGCGCAGCTGTTTCTCCATTTTTTCGCCACAGGCATCGAAGGAATCATAAATTTCATTGGCATGTGCCTTGGCGTTTACCGTGAGTCCGGTTGACAGGTGCACAGATGATTCGCAGACGAATTCATGTCTGTCTTTGGAAAACGTGATACTGGCCTCGGTAGGTCGCTCCGCGTATTTCTCTACAATTGCGCCAAGTTCCTGTTTGACGTGGACCTGCAGTGAATCACCAATATCGATTTGTTTTCCGCTGATTTGATACCGCATGAAAGCTCCTTTCAAGAGATTACAGAGCAAAGCTCTGGCCGGGTGACGGTCACCCGCTTGATCGCCCTGTGCAATGCGCACAGCACAAACGGGTCAGACTGCGGCAAAGCTGCGGTACTGAGGTATATGCGCCTGAATTGTAGGGACGGTCATAGAAATAATGTTAGTGCCAACTTCTGCATCTGGCAACTTTTATACGTCACAAATTTGCGATAGCCGGAGAGGGCGGCAAATTGCAGCCTGTCAGATGCGGAACTCTTCACCCAGATAGACGCGGCGCACGTCGTCATTGCGAACCACTTCATCCGGTGTGCCGGACATCAGGACGGTGCCGTTATAAAGGATATAGGCGCGGTCGATGATTTCGAGTGTTTCACGCACGTTGTGATCGGTGATCAGAACACCGATGTCGCGGTTCTTCAGTTGGGCAACCAGCGTACGTATGTCGCCTACGGCAATCGGGTCCACGCCGGCGAAAGGCTCGTCGAGCAGGACGTAATTCGGATTTCCGGCCAGACAGCGGGCGATTTCAACGCGGCGGCGTTCCCCGCCAGACAGGGCAACTGCGGGGCTGTCGCGCAGATGGGTGACGGAAAATTCTTCCATCAACTGTTCGGTCCGTTCGCGCCGTTTCGGTTTTTCCGCTTCCCAGAGCTCGACAACAGACCCGATGTTCTGCTCTACATTCATGCCGCGAAAGATACTGGCTTCCTGTGGCAGATAGCCAAGCCCGATCCGTGCGCGGCGGTACATCGGCAGATTGGTCACATCGCGCCCGTCAATGGTAACCGTGCCGGTATCTGCAGCGATCAGACCGGCGATAGAATAGAAGCTGGTGGTCTTGCCTGCCCCGTTCGGGCCAAGCAGGGCTACGACTTCGCCACGGTTCAGGCGCATGGAAACGTCCTTAAGAACCTTTCGCTTTTTAAAGGCTTTGCTCAGTCCAACCACAGAGAGGCCGGTGGACCGCGGATCTGGCGTTCTGGTGTCGGTCATTGATCGGTCTTGGGCACAAACACTGTTTTTACGTTGCCGTTCATGGTGCCCCGATTGGTGTTGAGATCAAGCGAGAGCGCATCACCCGAAATCGCGTTGACCCCTTGTACCAGAACCACGTCCCCTGCAAGGTTCACGGTTCCGCTACCGACAA
Source organism: Paracoccaceae bacterium (assembly GCA_018223125.1). GTDB lineage: Bacteria > Pseudomonadota > Alphaproteobacteria > Rhodobacterales > Rhodobacteraceae > Amylibacter. Next base: position 60,958 of record JAAEZA010000005.1, read on the forward strand.
TATAGGTGCCGCTCTGGGCTTCGGCGATTTCGGTGCCATTGGTAAACATCACGTCGGTGGTGGCCTCGATCCGCTCTATCGCGCTTTGGGCGGCGTTGTAATGTACGCGGATCCTGTTGGCAGAGAAGATCAGATCCCCCTGCACCACACGGGCGTTTCCTTCAAATGTGGCAGAGTTGGAATCCTGTTCCACAGTCAGGCTGTCAGAAGTAACTTCTACCGGCTGATTGCCGTCAATTTCGATCGGGCTGAGCGCAATGCCTGTGCCCTGGGCGTGCGTAATGCTGGCGGTAGCGATCAGGATCATCGTCAAAAGACATCTGGTAATATTGCGCATAATTCCCCCGATCCTAATTTTTCTTGGGTTTGTATATCAGTTTAACGCCGTTGTTAAACATAAGAACAGCCTGACCCGCCGGATTGACGTCCAGATCCTGCCGCAACTCCATCGTACCGGACTGGATGGACCCGATTGGCCCCTTTGCGTGGACGGGGCCATTGCTGGTGATACTACCGGTTTCGAAGTTCACTTCCAGATTGCTGCTGGTTGCCGTGTAACCGTTTGTTGTGTGCAGATCCACGTCTTCGGTCAGGGCGGCCGTTGATGCGACAAGGTCCAGCGCACCGGCCCCGGCATTGGTGCGCATTGTGTTGCCGTTCTTGAAACTGATGGTGGCGCGGGGCCGGTTCAGTTCCACTTGCTGCGGTTTGACCCCGTCTGGCAAGGCCCATTCCGCCGAAATGGAAAAGGCATCGCCGGATTTTGTTACACCGGAGAAATGCGGGTTGGTGATCTTCTGTCCCACCGCCAGTTCAGCCAGTGTGGCATCCGCAATAATCAGGCCTTCCCGCAGCTTGCTGGTATTAGACAGCACAAAGATGCTCGCCATCAGCAGTAGCGCCACAATGGGGAATACCCATTTCAGCACTCTGACAAGGCGCGAATATCCGTCGCGCTCTGTTCTTCCAACAGTGGGTTCCTGACTGTCCAAGGTTAATGCGCGAATATGTCGGTTTCAGGCCAGCCCATCAGGTCCAGCGCACCGCGGTGGGGGAGAAAATCAAAACAGGCTTGGGCAATCTCTGTGCGACCCTCGCGTGCCAGCCGCTTGTCCAGTTCCTCTTTCAGACGGTGCAGGTACAGAACATCCGAAGCCGCATAATCCAGCTGCGCCTTGGTCAGCTCTGCCGCACCCCAATCAGAGCTTTGCTGCTGTTTGGAAATATCCACGCCCAGCAGTTCCTGTGTCAGGTTTTTCAGACCGTGCCGGTCTGTGTATGTGCGCACCAGTTTCGAGGCGATCTTGGTGCAATAAACCGGCGAGGTGCGCACGCCAAAACGGTTTTCCATAACGGCAATGTCAAAGCGGCCAAAGTGGAACAGTTTCAACTGTTCGGGATTGGCAAGCATCCGGCACAGGTTGGGCGCTTCGGTCTGATCCTGCGCGATCTGCACCATATGGGCGTTGCCGTCACCTGCCGAAAGCTGCACCAGACACAACCGGTCGCGGTTCGGGATCAATCCCATCGTTTCGCTGTCAATTGCCACAACCGGACCCAGATCCAGATCGTCGGGCAAATCGCCTTGGTGCAGGTAGTTTGTCATAGGCTTCCCTTAACTGATTTGCAGAGCATGACGCCCAATACAGATAATAGTCGCTTTCCACAAAGGTTAAAGTCGGGTGGCGGGAAGATGCTGATCGCTGTAAAGGCGCGAAACCGTCAATTGGGCTTGCTGTTGAGTGCGGGGTGCGGGATGATCCCGCTATGAACAAGACATTGCAAACACGAACGGATTTCCCCGAACTTAATGCCAGTTTGAGGCTGCGAGTGGTGTTTGACGATGGCGTGCGGGTTGGTCCGGGTAAAGCGGATTTACTGGGGTTGATTGCCGAGCATGGTTCCATTGCTGCGGCAGGGCGGGCCATGAAGATGAGCTATAAACGTGCCTGGATGCTGGTAGAGGAAATGAATGCGGCTTTCAAAGAACCCTTGGTAGAAAGCAGTCGCGGCGGCAGTCAGGGCGGCGGGGCGCATCTGACTTCGACAGGCCGGGAGGTTCTGGCCGCCTATCGCGGGATGGAGCAACGCCTGAGCGCAGAGGCCTCAAAAGAGTTGACGTTTCTGTCAGGCTTGCGTGTCGATGTGTCCGGTGGGAAATAACGATTGTCAAAACTGCCAGCCCCGTGCGATATTTCCCGCTGTACCTATCGCTAGGCAAGGATAAGCAAATGGCCCGCAGCCGGAGCCTGCACGGATTTTTCACACGGTTGGCAGGTGTTGCCCTTGGCCTTGCCGTAGTATTTGCGCCTGTGCGCGGCGCGGCAGAAACGCTGACGGTGTTTGCCGCAGCCAGCCTTAAAAATGCGATGGATGTGCTGGCGCAGGGCTGGGCTGCAGAGACCGGCCATACCGCAAGTATTGCTTTTGCAGGGAGTTCCACGCTGGCCCGACAGATCGAACTGGGCGCTCCTGCCGATGTGTTCATCTCGGCTAACACAGACTGGATGGACCGGCTGGAAACAAGCGCACTGGTGGCTACAGGGACACGGGTTGATCTGCTGGGCAACACGCTGGTTCTGGTGGCACACGGAGAGCAAGCGCCCGAAGTTCCGCTTAACATGCTGGCGGAAACGCTTGGCACCGGTCATCTGGCGCTGGCGCTGGTTCATGCTGTACCTGCGGGCATCTACGGTAAGGCCGCGCTGGAGTATCTGAACTTGTGGCAACACGTTGAAAAACAGGTGGTTCAGGCGGATAACGTGCGCGCCGCGATGGCCTTTGTTGCCACCGGAGAGGCCCCTTTCGGGATCGTCTATGCCTCTGATGCGGTGGCGGAAAGCAGGGTTTCGGTCGTGGCCCGTTTCCCGCGCGACAGCCATGCGCCCGTCCGCTACCCTGCTGCTGCAATCAAGGACGGCAAAGAGGACTTGGCCGCCGAATTCCTGACCTATCTGCAAAGCCCCCCCGCGCAAGCAGTTTTTGAACAACAGGGGTTTGAGACACTTGAACGCTAGGATCGCCCGATGGATTGGTTAAGCCCGCAGGAATGGCAAGCTGTGGCCCTGTCGCTGCGCGTGTCCTTCTGGGCCACACTGTGCAGCCTGCCCTTTGGTATCTTCATTGCCTATGCCCTGTCCCGCTGGCAGTTCTGGGGAAAACAGGTGCTGAACGGTCTGGTGCATCTGCCCTTGATCCTGCCCCCCGTGGTGACGGGTTATCTGCTGTTGCTGAGCTTTGGCACACAAGCACCGCTTGGCGGGATTCTTCAGAACCTTGGCATTGTGTTTGCCTTTCGCTGGACAGGTGCCGCGCTGGCCGCTGCGGTGATGGGATTTCCATTGATGGTGCGGGCAATCCGCCTGTCGCTTGACGCGGTTGACCCGAAGCTGGAGCAGGCGGCGGCGACACTCGGCGCATCGCCGCTGTGGATATTTGTGACTGTGACCCTGCCCCTGATCCTGCCCGGCGTGATTGTGGGTACGATCCTTGGCTTTGCCAAGGCAATGGGGGAATTCGGTGCGACGATCACATTTGTTTCCAACATTCCCGGCCAGACCCAGACCCTGCCCTCGGCAATATATGCGTTTTTGCAGGTGCCGGGGGGTGAAAACTCTGCGCTGCGGCTGGTGGTGGTTTCGCTGGTCGTGGCCATGTCCGCACTGGTCCTGTCAGAGCTTCTTGCCGCACGGGTTGCCAGAAAGGTACGGGGCACATGACGCTTTCTGTCAGCGTGAAACACCGCTTTTCCGGCTTTGATCTTGATGTAGGTTTTGACGCGCCTGCGGGGGTAACGGCGCTGTTCGGGCGCTCCGGTTCGGGGAAAACCACTGTGGTGCAGACAATTGCAGGGTTGTTGCGGCCGGATGCGGGGCAGGTTCTGGTGAACGGCAAGGCCATGTTTGACAGCGCCACAGGTGTCTGGGTGCCGCCCGCCAAACGGCGCATCGGCTATGTGTTTCAGGAAGGGCGGTTGTTTCCCCATATGAGCGTGCGCCATAACCTGCGGTATGGGGCGTGGTTTGCCAAACGCAGGCAGGGTGCTGCATCGTTCGATCATGTGGTTGATCTGCTGGGGATTGCGCCGTTGCTGGACCGCCGCCCTGCCGCCCTGTCAGGTGGTGAAAAACAGCGTGTGGCGATCGGGCGGGCGCTGTTGTCTGCGCCTGATCTGTTGTTGATGGACGAACCCCTCGCCGCACTGGATGAGGCGCGAAAGCTGGAAATCCTGCCCTATCTGGAACGGCTACGGGACGAGACTGCGATCCCGATGATCTATGTCAGCCACACGGTTGCGGAAATTGCGCGGCTGGCGACAACGATTGTGGTTCTGAACAATGGAAAGCTTCTGCGCAGCGGCCCCGCGTCAGAGGTTCTGGGTGATCCTGCTGTTCCCTTTCCCCTTGGTGTGCGCGGGGCAGGGGCGTTGCTGACAACACAGGTCGTCGCCCATCACGACGACGGGCTGAGCGAACTGGCAATCGGGGCGGGGCGGCTCTATCTGCCGCGGATCAATGCCGTCGCCGGAGCGCAGATCAGGGTGCGGATTGCCGCGCAGGACGTGGTTCTGGCGACCCGCAAGCCGGATCATATCTCTGCGCTTAATATTCTCGAAGGCACGGTGGCCGATGTGCGCGAAGGGGATGGGCCGGGGGTCATGGTCTCGGTCAGGGTGGACGGGCAGACCGTGCTGGCCCGTATCACCCGACGGTCGCGCGATGCGCTGGGCTTGCGGATCGGGATGGCCTGCTATGCCATCACCAAATCCGTTGCCGTGGCGCGGGATGATATCGGAATTTCAGGGGGTTAGGGCCATGTAAAGACCCTGCCGAAAGAAAAGGCGCAGCGGGGGATGCTGCGCCTTTGTTAAATCAGGCAACCAGTCGCGGTTCGCTTTTGGCTTTGGTCTGTTCGGGCTTGGTCTTGGCTTCACCTTCGATCAGACATTTGTGCAAGACACTGACGGCGGCGTCGGCATCTTCGCGCAGGGTGACGATCTGGATATCCACATTGCGCGGGCTTTGCTGCACGGCAATCGGGATAATTCCGGCGTTATCCAGCGCGGCGAGCCCTTTGGCCAGTGCACCAAGTCCGCCAAGATCGCGGCCGATGGCGGCAACAACCGACAGGCTGCGCGCGGTGATTGAGGCGGTGGGATATTCCGCCACGAGATCGCTTTCGACCCGTTTCACATGCTTCAGCGAGGAATCCACGTAATGGGTGATCGCATTGGCGTTGGAGGATTTCGCCACGATGCTGACCTTGTGACGGGTCAGCGCCTGAAGGATCGTCGCGTCATAGCCTTTGACCCCGACCATATCCTGTTCGAACACTTCCAGCGCAAAGACATCCAGCGCGGTGACGATTTCCACCTGCGGGGCTTTTGCATCTGAATCGTCGATCAGCGTGCCCGGATCACCCGGATCAAACGCATTGGTTACGCGCAGCGGGATAGAGGACTGGCGCAATGTTTTTGCCGCTGAAGGGTGGATCGCTTCCATCCCCATATTCGAAAGCTGATCCGCCACGTCATAGTTGGTGTGACCGAGCTTGCGCACGTTTTCCAGACCGATAAGGTTCGGATCGGCAGAGGACAGGTGGAATTCCTTATGGATGATGGCTTCTTGCGCGCCGGTTTGGGCGGCGATGCGGCTGAAGGTGACTTCGGAATAACCGCGGTCATAAAGGGACATCAACCCTTCGGAACATTGCGCATAGCCGGTGACGATGGGCAGTTCGCTGCTGACATCCACATCCTTCATTCCTTCGGCAATGCGTTCTTCCAGCGTGACTTCCCTTTCGTCCCGCCAGCCGCCTAGATCGACAAAACGGGCATTCACACCGGCGCGGCGCAAAAGCAGGGTGGTAACAAAAGCGGAATGGCTCTCACCCAGACCGGAGAGCAGTTCACGGGTGATGCCCATGTGACGGCTGAGCCGGAAATGCCCGTAAGAAGACAGGCGTTGCAGGTCGATCAGACAGGAGCGTGCACCCTCGATCCGTTCGCGCACGAAATCATCGGCCTCGCGGATATCGGCGGCGGCGTCCAGAACCTTGCGATGGGCCGCGTTCATCGCGTCCATCACACGGTTCAGCATGTCAGACCAGCCCAGATCGCTGCTGTCATTGGCAAAGCGGGCATAAACCCCCGGTTCGCCGGTTTTCTTGTGTTCCAACAGCAGGTTTGTAATCCCGCCATAGGCCGAAACAACAAAGATGCGGTTGTAGGGGTTTTCGCCCCCGTTGAGGAATAAACTATCGAGCAGTTCGGCCGAGCGGGACATGGAAGTGCCGCCGATTTTCTCTACGGTATGAGCGTGTTTAATCATATTTTTCGCCCCCGTTTTGACGGGAACGCCTTCAAGTCTGAGTGGGAATAGCGCCGCGATTTCAGCGACAGCCGCGCCGTTGCGGGGCTGTCGCCGGTGGCGTTTCGGGCCTTGCAGCCCGTGAATTAATCCGCAGGGGCGTAAGAGCCGTCCTCGCGGTGGACTTCGGTGCCTGTCACCGGCGGGTTAAAGCAGCAGGCCATGACCAGTTCTTCTTCCGCGCGCAGGGTGTGTTTGTCATGCAGGTTCAGCGCATACATCACACCGGGGCGGATTTCATGGGTCTCGCCGGTGGCCAGATCGGTGATGGAGCCTTTACCGGACATGCAATAGACGCTCTCAAAGTGGTTCTTGTAGTGGAACGTATGTTCCGAACCTGCTTCCAGATGGGTGATGTGGAAGGAAAACCCCATGCCATCATCGGCCAGCAGCAGACGGGTGGATGTCCACTGTGCGTCTTTGACTTCCTTATCGGTGTTTTTCAGGTCTTTCAGGTCACGTACGATCATATTCTTTACTCCGCAGCGATTTTTGTTTGTGTTGTCGCATTCAGGCAGCTGCGTGCTGCATCTACAAGGGTCTCAAGCCCCTGACTGAATTGTTCTACCGGCGTTGTAAGAGGTGCAAGCACTTTGACCACCTCGTCCTGTGCGCCGGAAGTTTCGATCACCAGACCGCGTTTGAAGGCTTCGGCACAGATCGCCGCTGCCAGATCGCCGCTGGTTACGTCTACACCCTGCATCATGCCGCGTCCTTTCAGCCGTGCACCGGGAACCATCTCTGCGATGATTTGCAGATGCCCCGTCAGGATTTCCGATTTGGCGGCCACATCCCGCTTGAAGGTGCCGTCAGCCCAGAATTTTTCCAGCGCAACTTTGGCGGTGACAAAAGCGTGGGTGTTGCCACGGAAGGTGCCGTTATGTTCTGCCGGTTTCCAGACATCCAGTTCCGGTTTGATCAGGGTCATGGCAAAGGGCAGGCCGAAGCCTGACAGGGATTTGGCCAGCGTGACCATATCCGGTTCGATATCCATTCCGTCAAAGCTGAAGAAATCGCCTGTGCGGCCGATACCGGCCTGAATGTCATCCACGATCAGCTTTGCGCCAACGGTTTTGGCCAGACGCGCGATGCCTTCGACCCAAGTGCGGGAAGCCGCGTTCAAGCCGCCCTCGCCCTGCACCAGTTCAAGGATGATTGCCGCGGGTGCATCAATACCGCTGCTGTCGTTTGTCAGCATGTTTTCGATGATGGCCAGCGTGTCTACGTCATCGCCAAGGGAGCCTTCGAACGGCAGGTGGGTCACGCCGTTCAGTGGTACGCCCGCGCCACCCCGTTTGCCGGAGTTGCCGGTCAGGGACAAAGCGCCAAGGGTCATGCCGTGAAACCCGTTGGTGAACGAAATTACGTTGGTACGGCCTGTCACTTTACGGGCCAGCTTGATCGCAGCCTCTACCGCGTTGGCACCCGTTGGGCCGGTCATCATCACCTTGTGGTCCATACCACGGGGGGCAAGGATCAGGCGTTCGAATGTTTCCAGAAACGCGGCTTTCGGGCCGGTATACATATCCAGCGCATGGGCAATGCCATCGCTTGTGATGTGTTCGACAAGCGCCGCCTTCATATCCGGATCATTATGGCCGTAGTTCAGAGAGGAACAACCGGACAGGAAGTCGGTGTAACTGTTTCCTTTCGCATCGGTCAGGGTCGATCCCGACGCGGTTGTAAAAACCGTATCAAAAGCGCGGCAGTAGCTGCGCACTTCGGATTCACGGCGTTCAAAAATAGTTGTGTCGGCTGAAACATCAGTCGTCATAGCAGTTTCCTTTTGTGTTGGAGAAAATCCGGAGAAGGGGCGGCGTGTTACGCCGCAGCACCCATTGCGCCGGATTCGGGCAGTTTTATTGTCACCATATGCTCGGTGTCATGTTCGCCCTGAAAATGGGTCTCTTTTTCGAAGTGGGCCTCGTGGTCCAGTTCGGCATCCTGTGCATCGGCAAAGCTGCGGAACAGCGCCCAGCTTGCATCGTTGTCTTTGGTGATTGTGGTCTGCATCCGGATCACATCCTTGCATTCCTCGCGCGAGAGCAGGCGTTTCAGCATACGCTTTGCAAGGCCCAGACCACGGGCTTTTTCGGATACGGCAACCTGCCAGACGAAAAAGGATTCGGGATCTTTGGGCAGCACATAGCCGGAAATCCAGCCCACAGGAACGCCGTCCAGTTCGGCGAGAATGCAGGTGTCGCGGAAATGGTCGCACTGGATCAGGTTGCAATACATGGAGTTTTCATCCAGCGGCTTGCACGCCCCGATCAGGTTCCAGATCGCCGCGCCATCTTCTGGCTCGGGCTTGCGGAACTTAACGTCATTACGACGCGCTTTGAACGGATGAATGTCTACCACGGGATACCTCGACAACTGCTTCATTTTGATTGTTAGTTATACGAAGCTTATTTTTAAAATCAATTAGGAAAGGTAATTAATTCTGACCCTGATTATACATATAAATTACAAAGACTTATGTCTGAAAATAGGGAAATTTGCTCAAAATTTGTACATTTTGTAAAGATTATATTTTGTTAACCTAACTACCTAGCGCGCTTGCAGAACCGACTCGGACAAGATAATCTGACCCGATCATTTTGATTGGAAACTCCGTGGACAGAACCGATACTTCCCTGATTGCCCTACGCCGGATTCTGCGCGCGACAGAGCTTTACGGCCGTGCGCTGGCGCAAACGGCAGGTCTGACGCCGGTGCAGATCCGCGTCCTTCAGATTGTACTGGGCGCAGGGAGCATCACCCCGAAACAGATTTCGGTTCAGATGGGGGTCAGCCCGGCGACGATTTCAACCTTGCTGGACCGTCTGGTCGCAAAATCCATGATCGAGAGGCAACGCTCGGATGTGGACCGGCGGCAGACCAACATCGTTCTGACAGAGCAGGGGCGTCTGGCGGTTGAGGGCGCACCCGATCCGTTACAGCAGAAATATGTGACAGAGTTCGAGGCGCTAGAGGACTGGGAACAGGCGATGATTGTGGCGTCGCTGGAGCGTGTTGCTGCGATGCTGAACGCATCTGGAATGGATGCGGCGCCGGTTTTGGATGTAGGGGAAATCCAGCGGTCCCATCCGCCGGTGAAACCCGGCGGAAAGTAACCGTTCATTCAGAGGCCGGGCCTATTTTTTCTTCTTGGTGCCCGACAGTTCGTCAACACTTTTAAGGACACGTTCTTTCAGCAGGCCCATCGCTTCCTCATTCCCCTGCCGTACAATATCGGCCATCTCGGTCGTTGTGGTGACAGTGGCGTCGAAGGTTCGTTTTGCCAGATCCATTTGCGAAGACATCATAGCCGAAGGATCGGCGTCTTTGGCAGAGTTCTTAAAGGTCTCGGAAATATCGGCGAGGGTTTGTTCCAGAGCTTCCCGCTGTTTCAGGGCCGCAGTTTGGGCGCTGCTTGTGCTTTTCTGGGCTGCGGATTGTAGCGCTTGAAAATTGCGACGGTGATAATCCATCATGCTGCTGACATCCGGCGCAGGGATCTGCATGGATTTTCCGAAGTCCTGAAACATGTCAATAAACGGGTTTTTATCTTCTTTTTTCGGCATAATTAACCTCCTGTTAAGGGGAGCCAGAGCACCAGCACCCGTCCCCAGTGTAGCGGCGGGTTGGAGTTTCAGACAAGCAATCTCTGAGAACCCGTGATAAGTGTTCAGTTTTCAGCCTGCACCAGCGCCAGCACCACCGGTCCGATGGACGGCACAATTTCGGCCAATCCGGCAGGGTTGGGGTGGATACCGTCGCCTTGCATGTATTTTGCCATTCCGCTTTGGGTCTTGGCGGCGTCTTTCAGGCCTTTGAAGAAGTCCGCGTAGAGCGGTATGTTATATTTCGCGGCAAGATCTACATACATCCGGTTAAAGGCCGTCTGGTAGTCAGCGCCGAAGTTGCCACCGGCGATGATCCCGACCAGCAGCATGGGAATGCCGGCTTCCTGCCCCTTGGCCAGAATGCGATCCAGATTGTCACGGCTGGTCTTTGGATCAATACCCCGCAGGTAATCGTTCCCGCCAAGGGCTACGATCATTGCATCCACATCGCCCGACAGGGACCAGGCAACACGGGACAATCCGCCCGCTGTTGTGCTGCCGGACACACCGGCGTTGATCAATTTTACGTCAACACCCTGTTGCCCGATCCAGTTGGCCAGTTGCGGCACAAATCCCTGTTCCCGTGGCAATCCGTAGCCTGCTGTCAGGCTGTCACCAAGCGCGAGAATTGTCTTTTGTTCGGCGTGAAGTGCACCCGTGGAGAGAAAGAGGATCAAAGCGGTGTTGCGTAGCGCCCGTGAACCACCATATCCATAGTCAGACACTTTGCGAAAGACCCCTGCCATGACCGATACCGTCCTCTCCTTCAGCCGTGCCAATCTGTCTTTGGAGGGCAATGCGGGACCGGTCGATATCCTGCATGACATATCGCTTGAAGTGGCGGCGGGGGAAACATTGGGCCTTATCGGGCCGAGTGGGTCAGGCAAATCATCGCTCCTTATGCTGATGGGCGGGCTGGAACAGGCGACCTCCGGTACGATCACCGCCCTCGGGCAGGATCTGACGGTGATGAACGAGGACCAGCTCGCGCGCTTTCGCAGGGATAATATGGGGGTGGTTTTCCAATCTTTCCACCTGATACCGACAATGACGGCGCTGGAAAATGTCGCGACACCGCTGGAGTTGTCCGGCGTCAGGGATGCTTTTGAACGTGCAGAGGCCGAATTGAAGGCAGTGGGGCTTGCTGCGAGGGTAGATCATTACCCGAGCCAGATGTCCGGCGGCGAACAGCAGCGCGTGGCTCTTGCCCGTGCCAGTGCCACGCGGCCCCGTATCTTGCTGGCGGACGAGCCGACCGGCAATCTGGATGAAACCAACGGTGCGGCAATCATGGACCTGCTTTTTGACCTGCGCGACCGTCACGGTGCGACCCTGATCATGGTGACACACGCCAATGAACTTGTGACGCGCTGCGATCGGGTGGTCCGCCTGCGAGACGGCCGGATTGATCCCGTCCAACAAAGCGCCGAGGCCGCACAATGAGCCTGCGGATTGCGTCCCGTTTTGCACGGCGGGAGTTGCGTGGAGGCTTGCGGGGGTTTCGCGTGTTTCTGGCCTGTCTCGCGCTGGGCGTTGCAGCTATTGCAGCTGTGGGCACGGTGCGTTCGGGGATCGAGGCCGGTTTGAAACGGGATGGTGCTGCCTTGCTGGGCGGCGATGCCGAGGTTCAGGTTACGTACCGCTACGCCAGCGCTGAAGAACGGGCGTGGATGGAGCGTATATCCGAACGGATGTCCGAAACCGTTGATTTCCGGTCGATGGTGGTTGTGGATGGTCCGAACGGAGCAGAGCGCGGCTTGACCCAGATCCGCGCCGTTGACGGGGCCTATCCCCTGATCGGTGCTGTGCAGCTTGAACCTGATATGCCGCTGGAACAGGCTTTGGCCGGACAGGGGGCCGTGATGGAACGGGTGCTGTCGGACCGGCTGGGCCTGCGCGTGGGGGACAGCTTCCGGTTGGGGGAACAGGACTTCACACTTAATGCCGTTTTGCTGCGCTATCCGGATAATGCTTCGGGCGGGTTCGGGCTCGGGCCGCGCACGATCGTGCGCACAGGGGCACTGGAAGGGTCGGGGCTGCTGGCGGAAGGGTCGCTTTATTCTACAGAATACCGTCTGGACCTGCCGGACGGGGCCGCGCTGCAATCACTCAAGGAAGAAGCCGAAACCCTGTTCCGCGACAAGGGCCTGCGCTGGCGGGACAGCCGGAGGGGCGCGGGGGGTGTGCAACGGTTTGTGGAACAGATCGGTGCGTTTCTGGTTCTGGTTGGCCTGTCGGGCTTGGCGGTTGGAGGTGTGGGGATTTCCTCTGCGGTGCGGGCCTATCTGGCAGGAAAAACCGGCGTAATCGCCACGCTCAAGACGCTGGGTGCCACAAAGCGCACAATTTTTCTGACCTATTTTATTCAAATTGGCGTGCTTACAATTCTTGGTGTGACACTGGGCCTGCTGATCGGTGGCAGCCTGCCGGTGTTGCTTGCCCCGCTGATCGAATCCCAACTTCCGATCCCTGCCGAATTTGCGGTCTACCCTGCCCCCCTGATGGAAGCAGCGGTTTACGGAATATTAACCGCGCTGATCTTCACGCTCTGGCCTTTGGCGAAATCCGGTGAAATCCGTGCTGCAACGCTGTTCCGGGAGGCCTTTACCGGCACCAATACCCTGCCTGCACCGGTCTATCTGGGGGTGCTGGCACTGCTGGTGGCTTCCCTGCTCGGGCTGGCGGTCTGGTTTTCCGGCACCGTTTTTCTGACACTCTGGACAGCGGGGGGCATCGCGGCGGCGCTGGCCTTGCTGGTGCTTGCCGCCTGGGGCATTCGCGCACTGGCCCGACGGTTGCGGCGGCCTGCACGGGGCCGTACCGGCCTGCGGCTTGCACTCGGCGCAATTGGTGCGAAGGGCGGGGAGTCCACCTCTGTGGTGCTCTCTCTGGGGCTCGGGCTCAGTGTTCTGGCGGCTGTCGGCCAGATTGACGGAAACCTGCGCAATGCGTTTTCAAGCGAACTGCCGGAAGTCGCGCCAAGCTACTTTTTTGTCGACATCCAGCCTGACCAGATCGACGGTTTTCGCGCCAGACTGGCCGACGATCCGAAGGTTAACGATGTGGAAAGCGCCCCGATGATGCGTGGCGTCATTACCCTGATCAACGGGCAGCCGGCCGAAGAGGTCGCCGGTGGCCACTGGGTTATTCGCGGGGATCGCGGCCTGACTTATGCAGATGCGCAGCCCGAAGGCACGACGCTGACCGAAGGAGAGTGGTGGCCCGAAGGCTACACCGGACCGCCGCAAATGAGCTTTGCAGCCGAAGAAGCAGCCGAGATCGGACTGGGGCTGGGAGATGAGGTGACGGTCAATATCCTCGGGCGCGACATCACCGCTGAAATCACCAGCCTGCGGGATGTAAGCTGGGATGATGCAGGCATCGGATTTGTTATGACACTGGACGCCAACACTTTGGCGGGTGCGCCGCATAGTTGGATTTCTACTGTTTATGCGGATGAAGAAGCCGAAGCCGCGATCCTGCGGGATCTGGCCACGGCCTACCCGAATATTACGGCAATCCGCATCCGTGACGCGGTGGCGCGGGTTGTTGAACTGGTAGGCGGAATTGCTGCTGCCACGCGCTATGGCGCAGCAATGACACTGGTCACAGGGTTTCTTGTACTGATCGGTGCGGCGGCTGCCGGAGAAAAGGCACGGGCTTACGAAGCGGCAGTTCTGAAAACGCTGGGTGCCTCGCGCGCACAGATTATGGGCAGTTTTGCCTTGCGCGCGGCCCTGCTGGGTTTGGGCGCGGGCGCAATTGCGCTGGTTTCCGGACTGCTGGGCGGGTGGGCTGTCATGACCTTTGTGATGGAAAGCGACTTCAAGGTGATATGGAGCAACGCGCTTCTAATCATTACTGGCGGTGTGCTGGCCTCGCTTCTGGCCGGTCTGGCCTTTGCGTTGCGCCCGCTTTCTGCCACACCTTCCCGAATCCTGCGCGCAAGGGAATGACATAAGCGGGCGCGTGCCAGCCGAGTCGCAAGCGCCCGCTGTCGTTCCAGCACCAATACCCTGATTTTTCGTCTATCTTCACAATACTTTTGGATAGTCAGCCTACCCGTTTTTGCTGTTAACTATCCATTTCAAAAGAGTTTTTTCCAACTTCGCTCTGGTATCTATGCATCAGAGACACGATTGGAGAAATTGCCTTGAAACAGATACAGAAACTTGGAATTTGCCTTGCCTTTGCGTTGCCAGCACCTGCTGTTGCACAGGATACTTTCGGGCTGAGCAAGACACGATTTGCCATCTATCAGTCGCAGATTGATGTGTTGGAGCGGCGGGGCATCCTGAAACCTGCTGTAGAAGCCAAAAAAGCACCGGTGGTGCAGGAAGTTGTTGTCTCCACAAAGGGTAAGTTACGTGGACGTCACATGGCGACCTATCTGTCGTCCGCAAAAGCGGCTGCGCGCCGTCACAATGTGCCTGAAAACCTGTTTCTGCGGCTGATCCAGCAGGAATCTGCTTGGAATAAAAATGCCCGTTCTCCGGTAGGTGCGATTGGTCTGGCACAATTGATGCCCGGAACCGCGCGTGAACTGGGCGTAAACCCGAATGATCCGCATGCCAATCTCGAAGGCGGAGCCCGTTACCTGAGCGAGCAATACAAGCGCTTTGGAAGCTGGCGTCTGGCGTTGGCCGCGTATAACGCGGGTCCGGGGGCCGTGAAAAAATACAACGGTATTCCACCTTATAAAGAGACCCAAAACTACGTCCGCAAGATCCTCGGCGGATAAGGGGAACCGTCCGAAACGCCGAAACAATCCGGTTAGCGGAAGTAGGGTAATGCCTCCACCGCAGTTTTGGTCTGTTGCCATCGCCGCTGTGCAAGGGTTTCGCATAATGTGACTTTGCTGGCATCGCTGCCGTTGCAGGAAAGTTCCAGTCGGGTGAGACGAAAGCGCATTTCTTTCGCACCGAATAATGCGCAGGATCCCCCGAATTTATGGGCGACAGACTGTATTGCAGCATGGTCCTGAATGACCATTAAGGAAGCAATTTTGGCAGTTGTTCTGTTGCCTTCGGCTAAGAAAGACCCCAGTTTTTCAGTCAGTCCTGCTGCGCCAAAAGCAAGCAGCAGTTCCTCTAGTTGGCTTTGGCAAAGAAGCGGCAGGCGCGTGTCCTTTGTTCGTTTCTCACCGGTTTCAATCTTGCCAGAGAAATTACCAGGGCTGTGACAGCGGATTTTTAATCTGTTTGACGACAGGCCTATGGTGGCGGGCGCTGTGAGGGGCCGTCTCTTCAGGTCACAAAAAGCAAATCCGGTCTCTTGCCGCCGGTGAATCGTGTTTTTACCTTGTCCGAGCAAATCGCGCGGGGGTCTGTGGTACAGTTGTATGCACGCCGCTGCCTCAGTATGTTCTTTCCCGTCCGCCATCCCTAACCCTGAATTCCGTGCGAGTTCTTCAAAGCCTTCGCCCCTTCCGTCGTGTGCTGCGCGGGCGTTTCTCAACATTTCGATCAATGCACCCGTTTGAACAGGCGTTATTCCTCAAGGAAGTTAATAATCAAATAACAGGTGCGCAGTTGGCGTTAGAAAACCATTCGCCGTTTCGGGCTGATTTGGAAAATTGCAGATGGCTCAAATTGTTCCAGCAATCTGAAGCAATTGTTAACCTTTCTATGGCTACAACTCTCTTTGCAGGACGCTGAAAACTGCGTCGTGGTATTTGCCAGCAGTTGGGCGAACGTGTGCCACTGCAACCGGCGTCTTTGTGAAACATCAGGTCTGAAAAAGACTGCGGTGAATTTCGGGACAGGCATCGGCGCAACGTGCAGTACGGGATGGGATAAAATGAAAATATTGATAGCAGATGACCACGATCTGGTCCGTGATACGATTGCATCCTACATCCGCTCCGAAGCGAATTTTGATGTTTCCTGTTCCGCCAATCTTCATGAAGCGTTGAAAGAGATAGAGGAGCAGGGGCCTTTCGATTTAGTGCTTTTGGATTTTGACATGCCGGGAATGAACGGTCTGTCCGGTTTAGGCAAAGCGCTGGAGGCGAATGATCAGAAACCAGTAGGAATATTTTCAGGCACGGCCAAAGCATCTATCGCCGAAGCGGCACTGGAAGCAGGCTCTGCCGGATTTTTACCGAAAACGATGTCGGCCCGTTCCTTATTAAACGCTGTACGGTTTATGGCAGAGGGTGAAACTTTCGCTCCGGTCAGTTTCATGGCGAACAGGCAAGAGGGTGACCATGAATTTGATACTCTTTTGTCGACGCGTGAGAAAGAGGTTCTCACAGGTCTGTCCAAAGGGTTGGCCAACAAGGAAATCGCACGCGAGCTGGACTTACAAGAGGTGACGATCAAATTGCACCTGAAAACGCTCAGTATCAAACTGAATGCCCGTAACCGTACCCATGCGGCGATGATCGCTAGGGACGCGGGTTTTATTTGACGGATCGGTGATCCGGATTGTTCTAATCAGAAAAGGCGGCACCGGAGGTGCCGCCTTTAGAGTGCAGGCCGGAAATTGCGTCATGCTCCCGCGTTTCCGAATTGCGCTCGTTCATTGGGACAGGAAATTGTCCAGCTGATCCCAGAGGTTCTCCGTCAGTTTTAGACGCAGTCGCAAATATAAACCTTTCTGAAAATGCCGCGTTTGAAATGGCAGTTGCTCGGTTGCATGGTTATATCCGATTGAAACCATTGCGCCTTTTGCAAATACATACCCCGCCTCGATTCCGTAGGCTTGTGCAGCAAATCCGTCGTCGTCCCACATGTGATAAACGTTGCCAGACAGCTCCAGCTTTTCTGGAAGTGCATCCCAAGTCACACCGGCTTGCATCAGTTGGGTCAGGCTTGATGTTTCAATGCCGCCAAGAGGAGAGCTGAGGCTGGAATACTGACCGGCATACTTACCGTTCACACGCAAGTCTGGGCGAATGTCCCACGTTCCGGCAAGCGACCAGAGGTGTTGCGTCTCTTCGTTGATGTCCCGATCCCGCTGGTATTCGTACCAGCCCAGAGCATTAAACCGTGCATCATCAAGTGGTCGGTAGGCCGCGCCGACACGCAGACGTTCCCGAATTCTCGCATTCTGGCCGGACCGTCCGTCGCGTGCATGGCGGCCCCGTGCGAGCACTGTCACTCCCGGGCTGATTTCACCGGCCAAACCGATATCGGCATAAAATGTATTGCCGGTCTTTTCGAATGTCTGGTCCAGATTAGCCTCCGCGACCCAATCGCCGTCGCGCGATTCCCATGTTCCGCCAAGGGCAATGCTGGTCAGTCCGGAGTCCGGTTCCGACAGGTTCAAAGAATGTTCAAGGGACATGTCGATGGCGGTGCGCTCGTTCAATTCGAGCCTTGTAGAGAAGCCCTGAACCAGAAGGTCGTCACCCAAATCTCCGGGGTTTGTTGTAAACTCGGTGCGCCCGTCCAGCCAGTGGTTTACACGGTATTCGACACCGATATGGGCACGGGTCAGTTTGTCACCCAGATCACCGAAAGACAGTTCGAATTCACCAAAGACGCGCAGGTCTTCGCGAACACGGTAATCCGCCGCGACAATGAATTTGCCCTGACCTTCGCCTGTAAGCGGAATTTCCTTGACGAATTTCATCACCATTCCGGGGGTGGATTCCGGACGCCAGACGGCTTCATCCTTGAAGTAGGTGGTGCTGTTCTTGTCCAGAGGTGTCTTTTCCACAACCATGCGGAAACCGGACGCCCGTGTGAGTTTTTCATTGACGACACCCCGAACGAGGATTTCGGCACCAAGAGTTTCCTGTTTGGTCGCGAAATCAGACTGGTAATCTGCTGATGCGATTAAAGTTCTGCTGTCGCTCAGGCGTTTTTCATAGTCGAGAGAAACCTGCGCCATGCCAGCGCGAACGTTTGATCCGAGGGGCGCAAACTTCAGGCCGGTGCGGGCCGCTTCAAACCGGAAACGGGTGTCTTCGGAAACATAATCATAAGCGATACGCCCTGCATATCCGCGTTGTCCGAACCCGTCCTCGGCCTGTGCAATCTCGGCTTCGAAAGAGGCTTTGTCGCTGATCTTGGTCTGCAGGAAGGCAGAGTATATCTTGTACCGCTCGTCGGTGCCGGCGGCCCCGTCCGAATGAATGGCGCGTGCACCGACTGTTACCCGCTCGTTCAGTTCGGAGATTGCTTCCAGACCATAAAGCCAGTATTTCTCGCCGCTTTTGCCTTCAACGTTATAGGTGATCCGGAAAGAAACCGGATTACCCAGCGCATCGGCCTGACGCAAAGGCGTGTCAAAGACGATGGTGTTGAGAAAGAAGTCCAGAAGATAGTCGGACATGCGGCGCAGGCGTGTTTCCGACAGGATTACACCGGTATCGCGGTCCCGTACGATCACATCAACCTGATCGGAACCTTCCTGATAGCCTGTCAAATCTACGTCATAGGGACCGGACACACCGCGTCCTTTGATCTCGAGCGTGCGAATTTCCTGTGATGTGCGGGCGGCAAATGCTGTGACCCGTGTCCGCTCACCCTGCCAGTTGGCTTTGACGCCTGTGGTGACTGTGCGGAACCCGCCCAGTTCGAAAGCGGAAGAGCCCGGTTCGATCGCGATGTCGCCATAGACGAGAGAGGAAGCTCCCCGCTCAAAGCTGACATACAAGTCGCTGGAGGATTGGCCGTCGTAACCGCGTTCGGACTTATCCCCGTAAACAGGGTAGCTTTCATCGGTGTTGATATCGCGGAAGAGCCGGTCGTCCTCATCGCTGTCGCTGCTATAGCGCAGGGTCATGAGGGTCTCGCGCCCGACGCGGCCTTTCAGGAAGACTTCGCCCCGCAGTCCGGTGTTGGTGTCTTCAAATGCGCTAAACTCGCCCTTGTTGAGAAGTTGTGCACCGGACTGGCTGGCAATCGTACCCTCAAGCACGCCAACCAGAATACGCTCTTCCAGATTTGGAGAAAACAGGATGGAGGCTTCGGCGCGACCAAGGGAACCGCTTTGGGCGCTCAGCAGGTCAGGGCCAGCCATCTGCGGCGGGATCAAGGAGACTTCGGCGATGCCGCTGTCCACGTAGATTTGTACGCCGGGCTGGTTGGCACGGATGTCTTTCACGTCCCAGATGCCACGTCGCGCGTTCAGCGTAACCACGGTTGCTGCTTTTACAGGCTCGCCCTTGATATCCAGAATTTGCACTGTGAATTTTACCCGTTCCGTCGGGGAAGCAGACGCAGCCTTGGGGCCGACAAGTTTGATTTTTTGGGCATCACCCGGTGCGTAGACGCGGATTTCTGCGGATTTCCGGATGTTGCCGAAGGGATCCTTGCCGACCAGTTGCAACAGGTTTTCACCGGCATTCAGCTTCACAGCTACATATTCGATGGCCTGCACATTGCCGCTTGTCCATGTGCTTCTTTCACCGATTCGGCTGCCGCCGATCTTCTGACCGTTGACGATCAGGTCAAGCCCGAGATCTGCCGGACCTTTAACACGCACGGACAGGGTGCGGCGGGTCAACCGTTCCTGATCCGAAAGGGTCAGGAAACCGATCTCCGAAGACAGGGACTTGATCACATCCTCCAGTGTCTTCTTCGTTTGATTCTGTGCTTCGGCTTCGTCGGCGGCAACATTGTTTGCGGCGTCGATTCCGGAGCCACCGATGATCTGTGTCGCGGTCGCCAGACCGGCTTCAC
Source organism: Paracoccaceae bacterium (assembly GCA_018223125.1). Lineage (GTDB taxonomy): Bacteria > Pseudomonadota > Alphaproteobacteria > Rhodobacterales > Rhodobacteraceae > Amylibacter. The sequence continues at coordinate 80,569 of JAAEZA010000005.1, forward strand.
TGCGCACAGCTTGCGGGGTGTTGCTGCTGATATCTACAGGCAGTTCGGTGAAGCTGCGCAGCCCCTCGGTCCCTGCTTTGCGCAGGCTGTCATGGCGGGCCGCGACTTCGGCCATTATGGCAGGTGTGCAGCTTTCCAGCGGGAAGTCCTCGGCCCTTACTTCACCCCTTTTCAGGGCAACAAGGCGGGAGCCGGCCTGGCGCATGTCGGCCACGCGGGACACAACAGGTGCACTGTTTTCAGGAAGCGTGCTGGTTTGCAGCGCAAGAACATGAGAGACGGGGCGCAGACCGAACAGGCTGTATTTGCCATCTGCGTCAGTTACAACCATCAGGCCTTCCTGTGTAATAATGCGAACACCAGCCACGCCGAGTTCATCCGCGGAGTCCCGCAGGCCGTTGCCGTTACAATCCATGAAAACGGAACCGAAGATCGCGCCTTTGCGGGAAAACACACCGTTGGTTGTATCCAGCGCCACAGTCGCCTGAGCTGTATTGGAACGGCGGGTCTCGCCGGAGCCGGCCTGCTTGCCGATCAGATAGGCACTGTTCACACGGTTGCCGGAACGCGCAGACGGGGTGAAGCGCAGGACATAGGTCAGTTCAACTGTTTCCAGCGGCGGGATATCACCAAGGGCAAAGCGATGTGCACCGGTGGCCTCAACCAGAGGCTGGTCAATCGCCACGCCGTCAAGAAGGGCTGTGCCTTCGACATAAACGGCACCGCGGGGCAGGGCATCGACAAGAACCGCTTGTGTCAGAGCCTGGTTCATACCGTTTTGTGCCTGCACGGTATAGGTGACGAAATCACCGGTCTGGGCCTGTCTCTTGTTCGCGGATTTTTCAATGGACAGGGGCACGCCGTAGAAGGGATCCAGCGGAATATCCATGGGATAAACCGGACCGCCATCATGTCTGAAACGGACGCCGTAAGAGGCCTTGGCATCCACATTGCGGGTGTAGCCGCGGAAGTCCGTGCGCTCGGAAGCGAAAGAGAACTCCGCAGGCGGCAGGACAACCGTGGTGTAACGGCCTTTGGCAACATCACCAAGGGCAAAGAAGCCGGTGGAATCGCTGACAGCTTCCGCCACTACAACGCCGGCGCGGTTCAGCAACTGCACCGTCGCATTCGAAATTGTTTCATTGGTCAGGCTGTTGAAGACGTACGATCCGGGGCGCACCAGCAGCGTATCAAAAACAGTCTGCGCACGGCATTCGGCACGGGCTTGCAGATTGTCCCCCGGTGCAGATGCAATAACCCCGTCACCGGATTTCGGGAAAGACATCTGCGCGATCGGCAGCAGGGGCGTTGTGAAGATGCCGGTATTTGCGCCGGTCTCGGTCGCTGTTACGGTTTCAACATCATTGGTAATTGTGCTGGTGATTTCGATTGTCACGACATCCACATCGGCAGAGACGTTGCAGGCACCGGACGTCAGCAGGAGACGTGTGTCGCGGTCCAGGTCCGTGGTATCGGCAGGGCTATCTGTATCAGGCTCGATAAAATCCAGTGTGGAGGTTGTATCGGTCACACGGTCGAACGAAACGGTGTTAGACGGAATTTCCGTCAAATCGCCATCTGCAATCAGGTAGGTGACGGCAGTGTTTTCCACAGAGACCGGACCGAGGTGGTCGGAGATCAGGACATCAAAGCTGACGTCTGTAGAGTGACCAATGGCATAGTCGCCACGATGCAGGAAAGCCACCGCATCTACCGCTGACAGGTCTTCGGGCATGCTGCTCTGGTAGCTGTGCTTGCCCTGACCGCGCAGGTGATATCCGGCAATCATCTTGCCGGCAGGGGATGCGGACAAAAGGGTTGTGTTCAGCGGAATGGCATCCCGCAGGACGATGCCGCGAAAGGATACGCCGTCCAGAAGAATGTTCTGCCCGTCCAGCGCGCTGTAAGCGGAGACAACAGATTCCGCGTTGTTGCGCAAGGCGAGCGTGAAAGTTGCGATCTCGCCGGTCGGGGCATCACGACGGGTCAGTTTCTTGCGCAGTTGCAGCGCCTGATCCACGATCACAACCATGCCGAGACCTTCGCCTTCGGCCTTTACGGACTTGCCGGAAGTGGCAGAGATTGCTTTGACCCGCAGGGTGGACTCTTCGCTGTCATCAAGCAGGGCTGTGGCTGCCACGCGGAAGCGGTAGATAAGTTTTACCGTTTCGGACGCGGTGATTGGCAGTGTGTCGTCTTTGAAAATCTCGCGTTCGCCGGCGTCGATGACACCGTTCCCGTTCGCGTCGATGAACAGGGCAGTATCTGTCAGCATCGGAGTTATTTCGGCGTTTTTGATCCATGCGCTGAAAAGCAGGTCAACGTTGCCGGTGTTCGTAATTTCGTAGGCGTGTTCGGCAAAGGCGCCGCGGGACAGTCGCAGGTCGGTCAGACCGGATATTTCCAGTGCGGGGACTTCGCGAACCAGAGCCTCTACAGGGTTGGAGCGGACGGTTTCGCTGATACCGAGGCCACGGTGGAAATAAGTGGCTGAAGCGATGTTTCTGATGATGCTGCCGCCAGGTGCCATCTCGGAGACTGAGGGGCCTGAAATGCCGAGACCGAGGGCTGTGCCAAGGATCAGAGTGCGACAGGTTTTAGTGATTTTATTGAATGCCGAGCAGAGCATTTTTCTAAACCAGTTCTGAGTTGGGGGAATGGATGAAATCTATCGGGCGGGGTGCTCTCCCCGGGTTAGGGGCCCGGAGAGAGCGGTTTTGCCTATTCAGCGACCTTCACTGTGAACTCCAGCCGGGCGTAGTCACCGGGAAGGACAGTGTTGTGGAAGCTTTCAGCGGTTGTGCCGGTGATGGTCACAGAGCTGGAAGGTTCCGCAGGGTAGACACTGTAGGCACAGGCGCCGCCGCAAGATTCGATGGATGTGTATGCTGGAGCTACATCCTGAATTTTCACGTTGCCTGCATTCGTGGTGCCTGTGTTTTCCGCTTCGATTTTGTAGCGGATGCACTGACCGGGCTCGACGTCCTGACGCTCGGTTGTGAAGGTTCCGACCGTGCCGTCACAGTTGGCATCAATGTACTGCATCTTGGTCAGTGTGACGTCACCGGAGACGATGATGATACGGTCCTGCACGGCGTTGTTGGCTGTTTCGCTGTCGGTGTCAGTACCGGAGTTCAACGCTGTGGCCACTGTGACTGTACCGATTTCGGACAGACCCGGAGTTGCCGTGGACGGTGTTTGCACACGGTAGATCAGGGAGATGGTTTCACCTGCGGCGATACCGTTGGAACCGGCACCCAGATTGTCGACCAGATCGTTGAAGTTGTCGATCACAACTTCTGTCGGGTCCAGCGCACCGTTGCCGTTGGCATCCCAGAAGATCGCACCGGAGAAGTCGCTTAGACCGGATTGGGTCAGTGCACCTTCAGTGATATCGACGTTCGAGTTGTTGGTGATCTTGTGGACCATGTCTACAACACCACCCGGGGATGCCTGTGCTTCCTGATCGGCCTCGATCTGTACGTCGATCACCTTGTTTACAGTCACCTGGTTGATGATGCGGTCGGACTGGCCGGTCACGGCAGATGCGACTTTGATATCAATCAGTGTATCGCTTGGCGGATACCCTTCAGTTGGCGTGATAACGACAATGAAGTCTTTGTTGCCACCGGCCGGGATGGTGCCTGTGTTGGATACGACTGTTCCATCAGCGAGCTGGAATTCTACAGTCCAGCCTGTGGGGATCGGCTGATCCAGCGAAATGTTGAAGCTGTCGGATGTCGGTCCGCCATTTTCTACATTCATTGTGAAGCTGACCGGCTGACCTGGATCAGTGGTTTGTGTAACCCACGGATTTGCGCCGTTTGTCGGGCTTGCGCCGTCACCTTCGGAGCCTGCTACCTTATTTTCCAGATCGATTGTGGCCGCCAGAACAGCACCTGTGAATTCCGCGGTGGAGCTGTCAAAGCTGCCGCTGTTTTCGGAGGTTGCCACAACATTTGCTGTGAATTCTGACGTTGGAACCGGCGTAACATCGGTCGGGAGTGTGGCCAGCAAGGTAACCTTGCGTGTTTCACCGGAGGCCAGAGGCCCTACAGTCCCGACAATTGGTGTCGCACCGTCTTCGGCAACCATGCGGAAGGTTGTGCCTGCCGGGAAGTCCACGTTGCTGACGTCCAGCGTGTAGCTGTCTGTCACGTTGGAGGTGTTGGAGATCACGAACTCGAACGGGATCGTCGCACCTTGCGAGACATCAGCGTTATCTTCGACAACGTCGTTCGCAGTGGCGTCTGTATCCGTTGCAGAGGAAACCGTTCCGTCCCGTGTGCCGTCGAGGTTGATTTTGGTATCGTCAATTTCGAGGCTGAACTGTTCGTCTACAGTGATCTGTGCCGTGTTGGAGTCAGGGAAGGCTGTGCCGTCAACCGCTTGGGTTGCGGTGTTGGGGATGATCCCCGCCGGTGCACCATCTGCGACCGTTGCCTTGAACGTAACCGTACCGGAACGGCCGGAGGGGACACTGCTCAGGACGAACTGGAGCGTTTGGGCAGAGTCGTAAGACCATGCAATTGTCTGGCCGCCGCCGTTGGTTTTATCGGTTGCATTGGCGCCGTTGCTTTCGTCCATTGCGCCGGTGGCATCCGACCATGTTGCAGAGTTGGGAACATAGTTCAGGCGTCCGTCAAGAATATCCTGCACCACGTAGTTTGTGGCATCTGTCAGACCGGTGCTGGAGTAGGTCAGCTTGATGGTCACTTCGTCGCCGGCATCGACAATCGCGTTGTTGCCTGTGCCCGAAGCCGGATCGACTGTCATGGATTTGACAACTTCGACGATCGCGCCTGTGGAAATGGTCAGCGTGTCCGTATTGGTATCAACAACTGTGTTGTCCAGCGCGGAATCTGCCTGCACCAAAATGTCATCGGTGCCTGTCTGCGTGGAATCGGCTGTTGCCTCGATGACAAAACCGAACTGCTCACCCGGAGCAAGGACAGGAGTTTCCGTGATCGGTGTTGCGCTGTCTGCGACACCGTCCATGTCCGCATCGGGATAGAAGACCAGAGTTGTGTTCAGTGCGCCGGTGTTCTGTTCCGTTGCCGTCAGTGTGAAGTAATCCGGCCCGTTACCATCGTTGGTGATAACGTGCGGCAGGAAGGCTTTACCACCCGGGGCGATGGCTTCGGAATTGTCCGAGATCATCGTCAGGCCTGCAACCTGCTGAACAACTGTTTCAACTTTGTTCGACGTCACGGTGATCGAGTCACCGGAACTGTTTGTATAGGTCGCGACCGCCTGGTTGCCGATCACGGATCCGGCTTCCGGGGGCGCGGCCATTGCTGCGGCCCCGACGACCGATAGAAGTGCGGCTGCCGAACAGCCACGAAGGAAGATTGAACTAGAATTCACTTTACTCACCATTTGTTAGGGTTTGGATTGGTTGGGTTGGGGGGGGGTAATTTCGTCCGAATGGAAGGCCACGAAGGCTTAGTTCACGATCACGCGGTACGAATTCTTTGAGGCGCCGCCACCTGGCAGCGGAGAATCTAGAACCCAGCGCACCGCTTCGATGGCTTCGGCGGGGACCGGCTCAAGCCGTTCTGAACCGTTTGCGTCAACCACCTTGCGCATTGCCGGGAGAGTGGACCATTCCAGTCCGGGAATATCTTCGTCCAGTTCCGCCTCGATTTCGAAAGTAGCAGGCAGGGAGCTGTGGTGCTGATCCATAACGAAGGTCACGCCGTCGGGGATCGGGCCGGAAACAACCAGACCGGACAGATTGTCTTCGGTCGTGTTTTTGTGGGTGATAATATACTGGATGGTTTCACCGGGGGCGACGCTTTCGCGTTCGGCAAGAACTTCGTTCCCGTCGGCGTCCTGTTCTACGATGCGAAAGTCGAAAGACGACTTCAACGCATCAGCACTGGCTTGGGGCGCCTGAAAAACCACTGCGGCGACAATGACGCCGGCAGCAGAAAAGATACTTTTATTAAACAACATGTGATAGCTCCTTTTGGCCCCATCCCTAAGAGGCCGGTTGGTTTGAAACGCTTTCGAAAACCCGAGAGGCATCCGAGAACGATCAAGCTTTCACATTGATGGGGCTATCCGAGCTATCCCCCCGAACGCATACCGGGAGTTGCATTTGATTAGGAAAATGCGCACAAGTCGTAACGGACTGAACGGATGCGTAGGCCCCTTATACGATCGCAATATGTTCCTATCCTTTTGAGAAATAATTTTCCCCGAACGCCCGAGAGAATCGCATGCCGGCAGAGCCCCCTTCACGGGAATCACCCGTGCGAAAAGGGAGAGTGTTTTTGGAAAATTTTATATAAAAAGCAGATGTTTAACCGGTCGTTCTGGTTGTGTCCTGCGTGCGGAACTGTCAGTATTGCCTTATCGAATCCACGCAATGACAGTTGTTCCGGCGCCGCCGGAAGGAGCGCGCAATGCGGACCAACCGGATACAATCAAACGATAGATCTGCTGCCTCAAAGCAGATACGTGCACGTGTTGGTGTCTTTTCAGGGTCTTGTGCCCCGGTGGAGTGCTCCACACTTGATCAGGCGTCGAAGAGTGGCGCAACAGGACTTAAGGCAAATGGGTTCTCTCTTATGGCGTCGTGGTTAGCCGGTGGTATCTCGACCGGCTGCGCGCAGGTCATCCCGTGTATTCGTTCGCGTGACAGGCTACTCCTCCGGCTGCCGGAAGACTCAGAGGAGCATGGCAGTAAACTTGAGCCCCGAACCTCTGCGGCCCCAGCAAAAGACGTTCCAAGCGGTGCGCAGACACGTCCGGCTGCGGAACTGGAGGACGTGTGTTCGGGACTCGATATTCTGGTTGTGGAAGACAACAAACTGAATGCCGCGTTCATGCAGCAGGTTCTGGGCCGCGCGGGTGCCCGCGTGTGCGTGGCTGAAAATGGTGCGATGGCGCTGGAGCGGATGGTTCAAGAGACATTTGACATCGTTTTTACAGATATACAGATGCCGGTGATGGATGGAATCCAGATGTTGAAAGCCTATAAAGAAAGCGGCCGGAAGCCGTGTGAAAGTCCCCGTTTCGTGGCATGTAGTGGTCTTGCCGAAACAGAAGGCCCGACCGATCTTCACTCTTTCGGTTTCGACGCTGTACTTGAAAAGCCGATTTCGATCAAAACAATCGTAAATCTGCTGTTGAGTTTCGATGAAAGGAGAACGGCAAGTGGAGATTTTGGGCAAGTCCGATCAATGCCCTCCGAAAGGCTCGATCAGACAGGAGTAGTTAAGGGGAAACAGGCTTGTCGCAGGCGTTGAAAGGCGATTCAGACAGGCAGCCTAATTCTGCTTCGCTAAAGCTGCGAATCCGCATTCTGATGAAAGCAGTTTTGAACTTTGGCTATGAGCGGTAGCGGATTGATGCTGTTTGAAAAACTATACATTTAAGATAGTTTTGGTGCCCAGAAGAGGACTCGAACCTCCACGTCCATACGGACACTAGCACCTGAAGCTAGCGCGTCTACCAATTCCGCCATCTGGGCAACAGATCACGTAGGGGGCGATTTACAGATGGTCGGGGGGGGTGTCAACGGGTGATTCACATCTAATTTCAGCAATTGTGCTTGTGAGTGGGGCCACATCGCATTATTTCAGGGCAAACCCCAGTTGTCGGAGCGCAATTATGTTACAATCGCCTAAAGTTGTTACCATTTTCGGTGGGTCCGGATTTGTCGGCCGCTATATCGCGCGGCGTATGGCGAAAGAGGGCTGGCGCGTTCAGGTTGCTGTGCGCCGACCAAACGAAGCCGTTTTCGTTCGCCCTTATGGTGTAGTCGGACAGGTGGAGCCGGTTCTGGCGAATATCCGCAACGACGAATCGGTGGCGCATGTGATTGCGAACTCCGATGCGGTCGTGAATTGCGTGTCTGTTCTTCAGGAGCAGGGTAAGCAAACCTTTGAAGCGTTGAACGTCGAAGGTGCGGCACGCATTGCAAAGGCTTGTGCAGCGGCAGGTGTTGCGCGACTGGTGCATATTTCAGCGCTGGGCGCCGATGCGGATTCCGACAGTGCTTCGGCGCGTTCCAAAGCGGAAGGGGAACAGGCCGTACTGGATGCTTTTCCAACTGCGATGATCCTGCGGCCCTCTGTAATTTTTGGGAATGAAGACCAGTTCCTGAACCGCTTTGCCCAGATGTCTTCTTTCTCGCCAATTCTGCCGCTGTTTGGCGGAGCGTCCAAATTCCAGCCGGTCTATGTTGATGATGTGGCGCAGGCAGCCTGCAAGGGTATTCTCGGTCAGGCGGAGCCGGGGATCTACGAACTTGGCGGGCCGGATGTGGAAAGCCTGTCCGAAATTGTTAAGAATATGCTGCACATCATCCGCCGCCGCCGTCTTGTGATCAACCAGCCGTTCTTTTTGGGAACGCTCTTGGGCAAGACGCTGGATATGGTTCAGATGCTGACGCTCGGGCTGTTTACAAACACAATCCTGACCGCTGATCAGGTAAAGCAACTGCGCAACGATAATGTGGTTTCCAGCACGGCCAAAACGCTTGCGGATCTTGGCATCACGCCAACATCCTATGAATCCGTAGCGGAGCAGTATCTCTATCGGTACCGCCCGTCCGGCCAGTATGCCGAACTGACGGAAAGCGCACGCCATTTGCGCGGTGCCCCGACAAGCAGCGATTTCTAAGCCGGTCGCTCGTGAATGAAAGGCCCTGTATCTGCAGGGCTTTTTGGTATCAGGGTGTCAGCTGTAAGCGATCCCGAGCAGGATCAGCCCAAGAATAACGCGGTAGATCACGTAAGGGGTAAAGCTGACGCTGCGCAGCAGCCGCATCATCAGGGACAATGCCAGAAGTGCGGTCAGAAAACTGAACACAGCCGCTATCGCGCCATCGCGCAAACCTGTGGCATTTGCTTCGGCCACAGCCTCCACCCCGAGCAGGGCAGCAGAAGACAGGATCACCGGAATCGACATCAGCATGGCTATGCGTGTTCCGTCTTCCCGTTTGTAGCCCAGAAACCGGGCGCCGGTAATGGCGATGCCGGAGCGCGACGTACCCGGAATCAACGCAACAGCCTGCCATAAGCCCAGTTTTATGGCGTCCGGCATTCCCCAGTCGCTCTGCGTCTTTGATTGTGCGCCGCGCTGGTCGGCGATGTATAAAAGGATGCCGAATGCCAGCATGGTCCAGCCGATCACCGTTATGTTGCGCATTGCATCCGACAGGCCGGTCAGTTTCAGGACAAGTCCGAAAAGAACGGCGGGAATGGTCGCTATAATCAACAGCAGGGCCAGTCTTGCGGACTGTGTGCCGGTGTTCCCTGTGACAAGGTGGAAAAGTCCGGTGAAGGCGGATTTGGAGTCTTTCCAGAAGAACAGGATCACTGCGCCAAGGGTTCCAATATGAACCGCCACATCAATCAGTTGCCCTTGATCTGCTACGCCCATTACATTTGGCAGCAGTATAAGGTGGCCAGAGCTTGAGACGGGTAAAAATTCGGTAATGCCCTGCACAATTGCGAGTATGAGAAGGTGGAGCAGGGGCATGGCGCTGGCCTTTGTGATTCGTTCTGAAAGGGAGACTATGCCCTGTAACGCAGGAAGGGAAACTCCGCTTAAGGTAAACTATGCTGACCTATTTGTCTTTGCGGGTGCGAAAAAAATGTAAAATTCGAGTTTGTTGATTTATTTATGTCAGCATGATTTACCTATATTGCAGTTTTCCCTTTGCCTGTGGGAAAACATTGGTTAGAAGGCAGGCTCTGGAAGTAGATATTGCGGGTGTGTGACCATGGCTGAACAAAAAATGCTGAAATTTGTAAACGTGGACCGCGATATGCCGGAGAAACGTGTGCCAAATCTGCGTACTTCCGATTTTGACGAGATTTACCAACAATTTGCAGCTGAAAAAGCAGCCGAGCAGTCCAGCCGCTGTTCCCAATGCGGCGTGCCATTCTGTCAGGATCACTGCCCCCTGCACAACAATATCCCCGACTGGCTGAAGCTGACAGCGGAAGGCCGTTTGCAGGAAGCCTATGAAGTCAGTCAGGCGACCAACCAATTCCCTGAAATTTGTGGCCGTATCTGCCCGCAAGACCGTCTGTGCGAGGGCAACTGCGTGATTGAGCAGTCCGGCCACGGCACAGTGACAATTGGTGCCGTAGAGAAATACATTACTGACACCGCGTGGGAACAAGGCTGGGTCCAGCCGATCAAGCCTTATGCGGAGCGGCCGGAATCTGTTGGTATCATCGGTGCCGGCCCTGCTGGTCTGGCAGCGGCTGACGTGCTGCGCCGTGCGGGTGTGCAGGTCACAATTTACGATCGCTATGACCGCGCAGGCGGCTTGCTGACCTACGGTATTCCGGGCTTCAAGCTGGAAAAGGAAGTGGTCGAACGGCGCAATGCGCAACTGGCCGAAGGCGGTGTGACCTTCAAGCTGGATTGCAACGTTGGCGAAGACATCAGCTTTGAGGAACTGCGCAAGACCCACGATGCAGTGCTGATCGGGACAGGCGTTTACAAATCCCGCGATCTGGGCGGGCCGGGCGCCGGTTTGAACGGAATTGTTAAGGCGATAGACTATCTTACTGCCTCTAACCGCCAGAATTTTGGCGACACGGTTCCCGAAATCGACAGCGGAGAGCTGTGGGCCGAAGGCAAGAATGTTGTTGTCATCGGCGGCGGCGATACCGCGATGGACTGTGTGCGCACTGCCATCCGTCAGGGGGCGACGTCGGTAAAATGTCTGTATCGTCGGGACCGTCAGAACATGCCGGGATCCCTGCGGGAAACCGCGAATGCGGAAGAAGAAGGCGTGGAATTCGTCTGGCTGTCTGCGCCCAAAGGCTTTGCCGGTGATGACAAGGTCACAGGCGTATATGTTCAGCAAATGCGACTCGGCGCACCGGATGTGACCGGTCGTCAGGCGCCCGAGGAAATTCCGGGTGCAGAATATCTGGAAAAGGCCGATCTGGTGATCAAGGCGCTGGGTTTCGAGCCGGAAGACCTGCCCACCCTGTGGAACACGCCGGAACTGGAAGTGACCCGCTGGGGTACGGTAAAGGCCGATTTTGTAAGCAAGCGCACAGCACTGGAAGGTGTGTACGCTGCTGGGGACATCGTGCGCGGTGCGTCTCTGGTTGTGTGGGCAATCGCAGACGGGCGCGATGCCGCCGGTTCGATCCTTGCCGACCTGAACGCAAAATCCGCCATCGCAGCCGAATAAAGACCGGAGCCTGCGCTGCCAGCCGGCGGCGCGCTCTGTCACAGAACACTATCCGGCCCTGACAGAGATCGGGGTTTTGAAAGGGAAAGCCACCATGACACAATATGATGCAAAATGGGTAGCCGAAGAAGAAGCCAAACGGGCCATGCTGGCCGAACAGGGGCTTTACCGCGAAGATGACGAACATTCGTCCTGTGGTGTTGGCCTTGTCGTGTCTGTTGATGGCAAGCCGAACCGCCGCGTGGTGGACGCCGGTATCACCGCTTTGCAGGCGATCTGGCACCGTGGCGCGGTGGATGCAGACGGGATGACAGGCGACGGTGCCGGTATCCACCTGCAAATCCCCAAAGAGTTTTTCTACGACCAGATCCGCCGGACAGGCCATGAACCTGACACCGCAAAGATGATCGCTGTCGGTCAGGTTTTTCTGCCGCGGACAGATTTTGGCGCGCAGGAAAACTGCCGGACCATCGTGGAGAGCGAAGTTCTGAAGATGGGCTATTACATCTACGGCTGGCGTCATGTGCCGGTGGATGTGTCCTGTCTGGGGGAAAAGGCGAATGCGACCCGCCCCGAAATCGAGCAGATCCTGATTTCCAACAGCAAGGGCGTAGACGAGGAACAGTTCGAGCGCGAGCTTTACGTCATTCGTCGCCGCATCGAAAAGGCGGTGGCCAAGGCTGCGATCCGTGATTTCTACATCTGTAGCCTGTCCTGCCGGTCTGTGATCTACAAAGGTATGATGCTGGCCGAACAGGTGGCAGTGTTCTACCCCGATCTGAAAGACGACCGGTTTGAAAGCGCCTTTGCGATCTATCACCAGCGTTATTCCACGAATACTTTCCCGCAGTGGTGGCTGGCACAGCCCTTCCGTATGCTGGCCCATAATGGTGAGATCAACACGTTAAAAGGCAACGTCAACTGGATGAAATCCCACGAAATCCGGATGGCATCCAAAAACTTTGGCGAACATGCGGAAGACATCAAACCGATCATCGCTGGCGGGTCGTCAGACTCTGCCGCGCTTGATTCCGTGTTTGAGGTGATGGTGCGTGCGGGCCGTTCTGCGCCGATGGCGAAAACCATGCTGGTGCCGGAAAGCTGGTCCAACCTGTCCCATGAAATGCCTGACGCATGGAAGGACATGTACGCCTATTGCAACTCTGTGATGGAGCCTTGGGACGGTCCTGCGGCACTGGCGATGACTGATGGCCGCTGGGTTGTGGCCGGACTGGATCGCAACGGCCTGCGTCCGATGCGCTATGTCATTACCAACGACGGTCTTGTGATTGCGGGATCCGAGGCGGGTATGGTGCCGGTCGATGAATCCAGCATCCTGCGCAAGGGTGCGCTGGGGCCGGGCCAGATGCTGGGCGTTGACATGAAGGAAAACAAGGTCTGGCACGATGCAGAACTGAAAGACTCGCTGGCAGAATCGCAGCCCTTCAGCAAATGGGTCGGTTCGATCACCAACCTTGAAGACGGCGCCAAGACCATCAAGGAAAAAGCGATCTACAGCGGTGCGGAACTGCGCAAGCGCCAGATCGCTGCCGGTTTCAGCATCGAGGATCTGGAAGTGATCCTGCACCCGATGGCCGAGGACGCCAAAGAGGCTATTGCCTCTATGGGGGATGACACGCCAAGCGCGGTTCTGTCGGACAAATATCGCCCGCTGAGCCATTTCTTCCGTCAGAACTTCAGTCAGGTGACAAACCCGCCGATCGACTCCTTGCGCGAATTCCGTGTGATGAGCCTGAAAACCCGTTTCGGCAATCTTGGCAACGTGCTGGACGAAAGCAATGCGCAGACCGAAATTCTGGTGGTTGAAAGCCCGTTCATGGCCAACGCCAAGTTTGAGGCAATGGTCGAGGCTTTTGGCGAGAAGGTCACGGCGATTGACTGTTCGTTTGATCGCAACAACCCCAATGGCCTGCGCGATGCGGTAAGCCGCATCCGGTCCGAAGCAGAAGAGGCTGTCCGGTCCGGTGCGGGGCATCTGGTTCTGACAGACCGCCAGCAAAACGAGGATAAAATCCCCGTTCCGATGATCCTTGCCACCTCTGCCGTGCATTCCTGGTTGACAGCGGCGGGTCTGCGGACCTTCTGTTCGATCAACGTGCGGTCTGCGGAATGTATGGATCCGCATTACTTTGCCGTTCTGATCGGTTGCGGTGCGACGACTGTGAACGCCTATCTGGCACAGGACAGTCTGGCGGACCGGATCGAGCGGGGGCTTCTTGATTGCACACTGGATGTGGCAATGGATCGCTACCGAGAGGCCATCAATCAGGGTCTGTTGAAAATCATGGCGAAGATGGGGATTTCCGTGATCTCCAGCTATCGCGGTGGCCTGAACTTTGAAGCTGTGGGCCTGTCCCGCGCAATGGTTGCCGAGTATTTCCCCGGTATGCACAGCCGGATTTCCGGTATCGGTCTGTTCGGTATTCAGAAAAAGATCAGCGAAGTGCATGCCCGTGGCTGGCTTGGCCAGCAGAACGTGCTGCCGATTGGCGGGTTCTACAAGGAACGGCGCAGCGGCGAGAAACACGCATGGGAAGCGCAATCCATGCACATGCTGCAAGCGGCCTGTGACCGCGCCAGCTTTGATCTGTGGAAACAGTATTCCCGCAAGATGCAATCCAATCCCCCCATCCACCTGCGGGATTTGCTGGATTTCAATTCGACCGCGAAACCGATTTCTGTGGATGAGGTGGAAAGCATCACTTCTATTCGCAAACGGTTCGTGACACCGGGGATGTCTCTGGGGGCCTTGTCGCCGGAGGCGCACAAGACCCTGAACGTGGCGATGAACCGGATTGGGGCGAAATCCGACAGTGGTGAAGGCGGTGAAGATCCCGCGCATTTCGTGCCGGAACCGAACGGTGACAACCCCTCTGCCAAGATCAAACAGGTGGCTTCCGGCCGGTTCGGTGTGACAGCGGAATACCTGAACCAGTGCGAAGAGCTGGAAATCAAGGTGGCCCAGGGCGCGAAACCGGGTGAGGGCGGCCAGTTGCCGGGGATCAAGGTCACAGACCTGATCGCGCGGTTGCGCCATTCCACCAAAGGCGTGACGCTGATTTCACCGCCGCCGCACCACGATATCTATTCGATCGAGGATCTGGCGCAGCTGATCTATGACCTCAAGCAGATCAACCCACGGGCAAAAGTGACCGTGAAACTGGTTGCCAGCAGCGGTGTCGGCACGATTGCGGCAGGTGTGGCCAAGGCGAAGGCGGATGTGATCCTGATTTCGGGGCACAACGGCGGCACCGGTGCCTCCCCTGCAACGTCGATCAAATACGCCGGACTGCCTTGGGAAATGGGGCTGAGCGAGGCGCATCAGGTTCTGTCCATGAACAAACTGCGGGATCGGGTGACCCTGCGCACCGATGGCGGCTTGCGCACAGGCCGTGACATCGTGATTGCCGCCATGCTGGGAGCGGAAGAATACGGTATCGGCACCGCCGCCCTGATTGCGATGGGCTGTATCATGGTGCGCCAGTGCCAGTCCAACACCTGCCCTGTTGGCGTTTGTGTGCAGGATGAAGACCTGCGCAAGAAGTTCACCGGCACAGCGGATAAGGTCGTGAACCTGATTACCTTCTACGCGCAGGAAGTGCGCGAGGTTCTGGCATCCTTGGGGGCACGTTCGCTCGACGAGGTTATCGGCCGTGCGGATATGCTGGCACAGGTCTCCCGCGGGTCTGCCCATCTGGACGATCTTGACCTGAACCCGCTTCTTGTCAGCATCGATAACGCCAACACTATAGTCTACAACCGTGACAAACCCCGTCAGGCTGTTCCCGATACGCTGGATGCGTCGATCGTGAAGGATGCAGAGCCGTTCTTTAAGGATGGTGAGAAAATGCAACTGTCCTACGCAGTGCAGAATACGCACCGGACTATCGGCACCCGTGTGTCTTCCCATATCGTGAAACGGTTCGGGATGAACAACACGCTGCAACCGGATCATCTGACGGTGAAACTGACTGGCAGTGCAGGGCAATCACTGGGCGCGTTTGCGGCACCCGGCCTGAAACTGGAAGTGTCCGGTGATGCGAACGATTACGTTGGCAAGGGTCTTTCCGGTGGCACGATTGTCGTCCGTCCTCCGCTGGGTTCACCCATTACGGCCAGTGAAAACACCATCATCGGGAATACTGTGCTCTATGGCGCCACTGCGGGCCGGCTGTTTGCCAACGGTCGTGCGGGCGAACGTTTTGCGGTGCGCAACTCCGGTGCGAAAGTGGTGATTGAAGGCTGCGGCACCAACGGTTGTGAATACATGACCGGTGGTGTGGCGGTGATCCTTGGCTCTGTCGGGGCGAACTTTGGCGCAGGCATGACCGGCGGCATGGCCTATATCTACGATCCGGAAGCGCAGCTCGACAAGCTGATCAACCGTGAAACCCTTGTGACAAACGGGGTAACTGTAGATCACTGGAAGGACGAGTTGAAATCCCTGCTGGAAGATCACCTGGCAGAGACGCGTTCGGCCAAGGCTGCGGATATTCTGCGCCGCTGGGATGAGGAACTCGCCAATTTCGTGCAGGTCTGCCCGAAAGAGATGTTAAGCCGCCTGCCAGCCCCGCTGAGCATGGAAACAGGGCAAAAAACCGCCTGACACCTCTCAGACCCGTATTAAGTTAGACAGGAAGGCCGGAGTTTTCGGCCTTCTTTGCTTTTGTAGCTGTTGATTTGAAAGACGCCTTGGCTGACACTGCCGCCAGAGGGAATATTCTAGATGGCCGATGACGACGCAACCCGTGTGCGCAAGAAGGTGAAAGCCCCGCGAAGCAAGGGCAGGGTCGGCCAGGCGGCAGACAGCTTCAGTGGTGCGTGGCGCTTCTGGAGCCGCTGGGTGATCCGCAAGCTCTTTCTGGTCCTGTGCGCCGGCGTCGGGGTTAGCCTGCTGCTGGTTGTGCTGCTGCGGTTCGCGAATCCCTATCTGACCTATTATTACGTCACGGAACGGATGCGTTTGGGGGAAATTGCACGGGAATGGACGCCGATCGAAAGTTTCCCGCCCGAAGTGCCGCAGGCTTTTGTCGCTGCCGAGGACGCAAATTTCTGTACCCATTTCGGATTTGACATTGAAGGCATCAAAGCAGCCCTTGCCGATGACGAACGCCTGCGCGGGGGCAGCACCATAAGCCAGCAGGTGGCCAAGAACGTGTTTCTGTGGCAGGGGCGGACCTGGGTGCGCAAGGGGCTGGAGGCGTGGTTTACGCTGTTGATAGAGCTTGTCTGGCCGAAAAAACGCATCATTGAGGTTTATCTGAACATTGCCGAAACCGATGAAGGTGTTTTTGGCGTGGCCGCGGCAGGGCGGCACTATTTCGGGGTGGAACCGGAAAATCTGTCGCTATTACAGGCAGCCCGTATCGCTGCGGTTTTGCCTTCGCCGAAAAAACGGTCCGCCAGCCAGCCGACCGCCTTTGTCAAGAAACGGACGCGGCAAATAATGGCCGGTGCCCGAACTATTGCGGCTGACGGGCGTGCTCACTGTTTCAACAGCGGTTGAAAATTGTTACGCATGGGTGCAAATAGAACCACCCCAAATCAACGTCTGGCTGATATGTACAAGCTCTATCATTTCCCGCTTTCCCCGTTCTGTCGCAAGGTCCGTCTGGTCATGGCGGAAAAGAAGATCGAAGTTGAACTGGTTGAGGAGCGGTATTGGGAAGAACGCGCCGATTTCCTGCGGCTTAATCCGGGGGGGCAAATTCCGGTTCTGCGCTCTGACAAGATCACCCTGTCCGATAGCACCTCTATCTGTGAATATCTCGAAGAAAAGCGCCCCGAACCCCCGTTGTTGCCACAAGGGGCGGAACGACGGGCTGAAGTTCGTCGCCTAAACGCCTGGTTCGATGATAAATTCTACCGCGAGGTCACGCTGAACCTGCTGGGAGAGCGCGTGAACAAGAAAATCATGGGGCGGGGCTATCCTGACAGCAAGAACGTAAAAACCGGTTCCTCCAAGATCAAGTTCCACCTTGATTACATGGGCTGGTTGCTGGACCGTCGCCGCTGGCTGGCAGGGGATCGCATGTCGCTGGCGGATTTTTCGGCGGCGGCGCAACTGTCCTGTCTGGATTACATCTCTGATGTGGACTGGAACCGGAACGAACTGGTCAAGGAGTGGTATGCCAAGATAAAATCCCGTCCTGCGTTCCGGTCGCTGCTGGCAGACCAGTTGCCGGGCTTTCCACAACCGCCCCATTACTCCGATCTGGATTTTTAGTGTCAGCAGGTCTGACCCGCGCGCTGCGTGAAAAGGCGCTGGCCGAAGGTTTTTCCGATTTCGGCATCTGCCGTCCCGATGCTGCGCCGCAGACCGCGCAGAGGTTGGCAGAGTTCGTCGGGGAAGGCCGACACGGCCAGATGGGCTGGATGGCAGAGCGGATGCACTGGCGCGGCTCTGCGGCGGCCCTGTGGCCTGAGGCGCGGTCTGTGATCATGCTGGCGGAAAACTACGGGCCGGATCATGACCCGCTGGAGGCGCTGGCCCTTAAAGACCGTGCGGCTATCAGTGTCTATGCGCAGAACAAAGACTACCACGACGTTGTGAAAAAGCGACTCAAGCGGGTGGGGCGCTGGTTGATCGAACAGTCCGAAGGGGCCGAGATCAAGGTCTTTGTGGATACGGCACCCGTGATGGAGAAACCGCTGGCAATGGCGGCCGGATTGGGCTGGCAGGGCAAGCATACCAATGTGGTGTCGCGGCGGCTCGGAAGCTGGTTCTTCCTTGGCGCGATCTTCACCACGCTGGAACTGGAAGAGACAGGCGGGGAGGTGGACCATTGCGGAAGCTGCCGCAAGTGTCTTGATATCTGCCCGACAGATGCGTTTCCCGCGCCCTATCAACTGGATGCACGGCGGTGCATTTCCTACCTGACCATCGAACATCACGGTCCGGTCGATGAAAGCTTGCGCAAGGGATTGGGCAACCGGATATACGGCTGCGATGATTGCCTTGCGGTGTGTCCGTGGAATAAATTCGCCAGCCGCGCGGCTGAGATCAGATATCACGGACGGGCCGAGCTGCAATCGCCCCGCCTTCGGGAACTGGCTGTATTGGACGATACAGAATTCAGGGCGCTGTTTTCCGGATCCCCGATCAAGCGGATCGGGCGCGGCCGGTTCGTGCGCAATGTGCTCTACGCGATCGGGAATTCAGAAGATGCGGGATTGCTGGGCGTTGCGCAGGCGTTGTGTGAAGATGAAGACGAAACAGTTGCAGATGCGGCCCGTTGGGCCTGCAACGAACTGGTTCACAGGGTAAAGGATTAGAACATGACAGGCGTATTGCTAAGCTTTGGCCACGGCTATTCTGCACAGGCACTGGCTGCACAACTGCTGCCGCAGGGCTGGGAGGTTATTGGTACAAACCGGTCGGGTGAAACGCCGCAAGAGGGTGTGAAGACTGTGGCGTGGCCCGGAACGGACATGGCCCCCTACCTTGACCGGGCGACCCATCTGCTGATCTCTGCCGGACCGGATGACGCCGGCGATCCGGTGCTGAACAGTTTGCGCAAGGAGATCAGCGGCCGGTCGTTTGATTGGGTCGGGTATCTGTCTACCACAGGCGTTTACGGGGACCATCAAGGCGGCTGGGTGGATGAAACCACGCCGTTAACGCCTTCGACCCGACGGGGCCGTTTGCGGGTCGCTGCCGAGGCAGCGTGGCAGGATATGGAGCTGCCGTTGCACATCTTCCGGCTTGCGGGAATTTACGGACCCGGGCGTGGCCCGTTTGCCAAGGTCCGCGCAGGCACCGCGCGGCGGATTATCAAGAAGAATCAGGTGTTTTCCCGTATTCACGTGGATGATATCGCGCAGGTTCTGGCGGCGAGTATCGCGCGCCCTGATCCCGGCGCCATTTATAACCTGTGTGACGACGAAGCCGCGCCGCCCGAGGATGTTATCGGTTACGCAGCAGAGCTTCTGGGGGTTCCGGTGCCTGCTGCGGTTGATTTCGAAACGGCGGATATGACCCCGATGGCCCGCAGCTTTTACGCCGAAAGCAAACGGGTGCGAAACGACCGGATTAAAACGGAACTGGGGGTGAAACTGAAGTACCCCGATTACCGGAAGGGTTTGCAGGCTCTTCTGGCGGCCGAGGAGGCATGTGCAGATTAGGGGCTTCGCCCCTCTTGGCCGCTGGCCAATTCACCCGAGGATATTTCCGGAAAATGGAAACGGCTTGATAAAACAAAAAAAGGGACAGGCCGTGGCCTATCCCTTTCGAATTCTCACTGGCTGCCTGTCGCTTCCAGATTTGAATTGCTTAGTCAGCGGAAGCTACAGCTGCGCCAACGATCAGCAGTGCCAGGATAGGCAGCAGAGCGCCGGAAGAAGAAGAAGATGTTTCTTCAACAACTTCAACAACAGGTGCTACTACTGGTTCAACGTTACCAGCGAAAGCGGCGGAAGCGGCGACGGACATGGCGGCTGCCAGTGCGATTTTTTTCATAATATTTCTCCAAAGTTCTGCGACCCGCTTATGGGGGACAAGGTAGTATGACCCCACGAGACGCACCCAAGACTGTACCTCGTGCCGCGTTTTAAGCAGCAAAAAATGTGCTTTGCAACTGGAACATGGCCATAAATGGGCAGTGCAATACACATTGTCGTCAAATTAGCAACACTTGTGTGCCAACCCTTGATAGGTTGAATAATTCTTCTATGTGTTCGTTGAAAAGCCCGATGCATCCGTTGGATGAACGACGTCCGATCTTGCGTGTATCATGGGTCCCGTGGATGCGGTAATACTTCCAGCTTAGATACAGTGCATGGGTGCCGAGCGGGTTGTCCGGTCCGGGCGGAATGTATTTCGGCCAGTCCGGATTGCGTTTGAGCATGTTTGGTGTCGGGCGCCAGTCTGGCCCGACCCGTTTGCGCGTAATAGAGGTGCGGCCCGTGCGGGTCAGTTCCGGAGTTTCGGGCACGGATGTGGGGTAGAGTTTATAAACCGAGAGGTCTTCGGACCAGAAATGCAGTGCACGGCTGAGCGTATCCACCAGAATGACCCCGTTTCTGGTGTTGGAAAAGTAGGGACGCCAGTCCTTGTTGGTAAAGCCGGAAATATTGCGCTTTACCGCGCCTGTTTCCGGATTGGACAGGTTTTCCTGTTTTAACTGGTTGTAAACGACCGGATCATTCGTCTGCTGCGCAAGGGCGGTGCTTCCGAAAGCGGTGGTTGCGAGCAGGGAGCCAGAGAATGCACGGCGCGTCATTTTGAATGGATCAGACATAAGAAAATTCCGGACTTAAAGGGTTACAGGTTCAAATTAGTGTTTTGAAAGCACAGATTCAATTCAAACAATGCCGATACGGGGGAAACCGGCCAATGGCCATTTGAATCTCGGTAAAAACATCATTAAGGCAGGATGCATCTCAATTCGAGAAGCTTGCATTTGGGGAATACTGCCATGTTTCGTGTTGCTGTTACCATTCTGTCGCTGTTGTTTGCGATTTCTGCCTGTACCGAGGTTGATCCGAACCAGCGGCAGGTGTTCCGGATTTCTGCCGGTGATGTTTCTAAAATCCAGTACCGCCATCTGGACGCGGTCAATGCGGTGCGTCAGGCGCAGGGTTTGAATCCGGTTCAACTGTCTTCGCAACTGAATGCAGCGGCAAAAACCCATGCACGGGATATTTCCAGACAGAACCGTCCGTGGCATTTCGGCTCTGACGGGTCCAACCCGATCCAAAGGGTGGAGCGGGCCGGTTATCAGGGCCGGATGCTGTCAGAGAATATTTCCGAGACCTTCGAAAACGATCTGGAAACGCTGGATGCGTGGATGCGCGATCCGGTAACGCGCGCCGGCATTTTGCACCCGCAGGCCCGTGGCCTTGGCTTTAGCTGGCATCAGGACAGCAATGGCAAGATCTGGTGGGTTCAAATTCTCGGGTCGTGATCGCGTCCTGCGATGTGACTGCCACAAAAAAACGCGCCTTCGGGGCGCGTTTTTCGCTTGTGGGGTCAGTGGGTTACTGGCGGATGTAAATCGGGGTGCCGTCCTGAACCATAGCGTAAATACGTTCCATTTCCTTGTTGGTGACAGAGATACAGCCCGCGGTCCAGTCCGCTTTGTTCTTGTCCTTGAACAGTACCGGTCCGCCGTGGATGAAAATATCTCCGCCCGGTGACTTGCCCAAAGCCTTCGCCTTGGCGCGATCCTGTTCGTTGGGATAGGAGATCCCGATAGACAGGTGAAACGCACTGTTCGGGTTGCGCCGGTCGATGAAATACACCCCTTCCGGTGTCTTTCCGTCGCCTTCAAATTCCTTGTGCCCCACAGGGGCAAAGCCGAGATCTACATCGAATTGAGCCAGTGCTTTCGTGCCGTGCAGCAGCCACATCTTCCGGTCGGATTTATCCACCAGCACCTGAGTCACCTGCGGCCCGTTATACTTTTTGAATTTCGAAGGAGAACAGGCCGACAGGGCAATGCCGGCTGCCATCAGCAAAGCGACAAGACGCATTCTTACAAACCTTCTATCCCACGTTCCATTTGTGCCCGTGATTTACGGGCCCGTTCTGTTGCGCTTTTCAATTGTCCGCATGCAGCCATAATATCCTCGCCGCGCGGTTTACGAATAGGGCTGGAATAACCGGCTGCATTGACGATGTCAGCAAATTTATGGATCCGGTTGTTCGAGGACCGCTCGTAAGGGGCGCCTGGCCACGGGTTAAAGGGAATCAGGTTAATCTTGGCGGGGATGCCTTCGATCAGTTTAACCAACCGGCGGGCGTCTTCGTCGCTGTCGTTGACATCCTTCAGCATCACATATTCAAAGGTGATCCGCTCTGCGTTGGACAGGCGGGGGTAATCGCGGCAGGCTTGCAGCAGTTCGTCGATCTTGTGTTTGCGGTTGATCGGGACCAGTTTGTCCCGCACATCGTCTGTGGTGGCGTGGAAGGAAATGGCAAGCATACAGCCGATTTCTTCCCCGACGCGGTAGATTTCGGGAACGATGCCCGATGTGGACAGGGTGATCCGGCGACGGGAGAGTGCGATGCCGCTGTCGTCCATCGCGATCTTCATCGCATCGCGCACATTATCCGTATTGTACAGCGGTTCGCCCATGCCCATCAAGACGATGTTGGAAACGAGGCGCTTGTCACCGGGTGCAAGATCCCATTCGTCAAGATCATCCCGCGCGACAAGAATCTGACCGACGATTTCCGCCACCGTCAGGTTGCGGACCAGCTTTTGGGTGCCGGTGTGGCAGAAGGAACAGGTCAGCGTGCAGCCCACCTGGGATGAAATGCACAGTGTGCCGCGATCGGTTTCGGGGATATAGACCGCCTCCACTTCGTGGCCGCCCTGAATCCGCAGCAGATATTTGCGGGTGCCGTCGCTGGATACCTGTTTTGTCACAATCTCGGGGCGGGCGATCTGGAAATTCTCGGCCAGTCTGGCGCGGATGTCTTTGGACAGGTTTGTCATTTCGTCAAACGACCGCACGCCTTTGACATAGAGCCATTGCCAGATCTGGCCGTGACGCATTTTGACCTGCTTTTCCTTGATGCCGACGTTAACCAGCGCCTCGGTAAGCTGGTCACGGGTCATGCCGACAAGATTGGGCAAGGCGCTGGCGTCCTGCTTGCGCGGGATGGTCAGAACGTCTTGGGTAATCGGAGCGGCAGGTGCGGATGCGGACATTTTCGAAACTCTCATTGAAAAAACCCCCAATCGCGGGGATTGAGGGTTGTTATAGCATGTTTCAGGCTTTGGGTAGACCCGCCGCGGTCAATTAACTGTCAGATCGGGCGGGCGCCTGTGTCTTGGAGGTCGCAGCGGTTCAGCTGCAGCGTTTTTCGGCTTCTGCCAGCGCGGCAGTGAAACCTGTCAGGGAGAAAGTGTCTTTGGTTTGTGTGCCGCGTTTTGATTTCGCGGTCATGATCGCAGATGCGCCACGCTTGAGCGCCTCACGAATTTTCTGGTCGTCATTTGCTGTCGCAGGCCAGGCATATTCGCCGTCAACAAACAGATCGAAGCTGGCGTCACCGACCAGCATGTTGACAGGCACATCCGGATCGAACGGATAGCCGCCGGAGAAGGAAACCTGCCCGTTAATGCCATTTGCAGGGCGGTATGTCACCCAGAGCAGAATATCGCCGCGCCGTGCGGAAACCACTTTACCGCCACGGGTGTTCACAACTTTAGTCGGTTTGGAGACAACCCAGCATTCTTTGGTAGGTTGGTCTTCAACAAAAACAGACCAGTCGGTTTTGGCGTCCACACGGTTGGTGGAATCCTGTGCATAGGCAACGCTGGCTGCGGCCAGACAGACTGCCATGAAACCACAAGTATATGCCATCGAACGGAACATTTTTTCTCTCAGCCTCCGCGCTTTTGAGTGTGCTGAAACAAATACAGACTGTTGTCTCATCATTGCGATGGCCCTTTTCTACGAAAATAATGTGGTTTTCTTGTGGCCTTTTTCCTAGCCAAATGTCAGGTAATTGACCAGTAGCATGGCAAAAAAGTCGCAGAAATCGGCGGAAAATGGAGCATTATCATGGGTGATTGGGTGAATGTGGCGGAAGTGTGGCGCGGGGATATTCTGGAATCCGTGCATCAGGGCCGGGCCGTTGTCTGCGACTCACGCGGGGATGTGGTTGCAGCATGGGGGGATGTTGACGCAGTGACCTACCCACGGTCCTCCTGCAAAATGCTTCAGGCGCTTCCGCTTATGGAAAGTGGCGCGGCAGCGCGGTTCAATCTGACGCCGGAGCAGCTTGCGCTGGCCTGTGCGTCCCATGAGGGTGCGCATATGCACACGGATCGGGTGGTTAAATGGCTCGGCGATCTGGAGCTGGGCGAGCGGGACTTGCGTTGCGGCCCGCAGTTTCCCCGCGCCAAGGAAGAGCAGGAAGAACTGATCCGGTTTGGCCAGAAACATGACCGCACGCACAATAACTGTTCCGGTAAACACAGCGGATTTCTGACCCTGAACAAACACTTGGGCGGCGATGCCGAATATGTAGAGCCGGATCATCCGGTCCAGCAGGCAATCCTGACAGCCTTTGAGGAAATGACCGGAGAGACTTCTCCGGGATACGGGATTGACGGGTGTTCCGCACCCAATCACGCCTGTACCCTTCGAGGGCTGGCAACGGCAATGGCCCGCATGGCCGATCCTTCGAAGCTGGGCGAAATTCGCGGGCAGGCGGCGCAGGATCTGGTGGCGGCCATGAAGGCGCATCCGGACCTTGTGGCGGGGCGGGGCCGTGCCTGTACCGAGTTGATGGAAGCAATGGAAGGCCGCACCGTTGTCAAGACAGGGGCGGAAGGTGTGTTCATCGCCATCCTACCGGAGCGCGGGCTAGGCGTGGCGTTGAAAATTCAGGACGGCGCAACACGGGCCGCTGAAACAGCCATTGCCGCGCTTCTGGTGCGTCTTGGGGTTGCGGATCCGAACCATCCGTCTGTGATTAAACGGCTTTGTCCGAAACAGTATAACTTTGCCGGTTTGGAAACAGGGCGGATTGCGCCGGCTTCGGCCCTTTATGCCGGGGGGGCGGCTATCTGATCCTGTGGCGCTTACTATTCTTTAAGACATTGCGCTTAACCTTGGGTGCATCAGGGTATTCCGGCTGGCCGCAAGCGGGAAGGATGCAGGGCAACGTTGCAGGGTGCAGGTGCAGGACAAGGGCGCAAGAATGGTGCGGGTGGCGGTCGTACAGTCGCAGGTTCGGTCTGAAACGGGCTTGCCGTGTGTCAGGACGGGTGATCGTTCACATAGTCCAGCGCCTGTAAAAGGGTTGCATCGGCCTGCCGGATCAGCCGCCGGCTAATGGATGCAATCGCGACGAAATCATCGTTGCGTATTGCGCCCACAAGATCACCGGCGACCTGTGCAAAGCTGATCAGTCCGATTTGCTCGCTGATTGCGATCAGTCTGCTGGCAAGCGTAGCCGCCCTTGCAAGATCCCCGTTGGACAGGGCAGTTTCCAGCCCGTTCAAACGGTCCGATACCTCGCACGCGGCCCGTTCCACCACCTCGCGGCTTTGTCCCATCCCGAGGTTCGTTTGCAATGTCGCGATTGCACGGATTTCCACAGCGGCTTTTTCGATAAGCCTCAGGCGTTCTACCTTGTCTTTTCTGGGCAATGTAAACGTCATTTTCGTCCCACTTTCATCTCTTTGTCCCCGGCTTGAAAGCTAGGGCGAAGACGTTTCCAAAATCTTACCTGCTAAAATTGAAATGGTTGTAATTTGGCCAAAAATTTAGCAAAAGGTGCCAAACCACAGGAGTTCCGCGCAATGGATTTTGCAAAACCGTTACCAAATTCCCTCGTCAAGCGATACCAGGGCTGGCGTGCAACGACATATTCGGAAAACAAGTCATGGTACATGAAACTGGCCGATGAAGGTCAGCATCCCCGTGGCCTGATTATTTCCTGTTGCGACAGTCGTGTGAATGCGACTTCTCTGTTTGGTGCGGATACGGGTGAATTCTTTATTCACCGGAACATCGCAAATCTTGTGCCCCCTTATGAACCGAACCGCGATTACCACGGCACTTCCGCTGCGATCGAATATGCAGTGAACACCCTGCGTGTGGTTAATGTGATCATTATGGGCCACACCCAGTGCGGTGGCGTCGCAGGGTGCCATGCCATGTGTTCCGGACAGGCACCGGAGCTGGAAGAAGATACCAGCTTTGTAGGGCGCTGGATGGACATCCTTCGCCCCGGTTTCGAACGGGCTGTGAAATCTTCAGAGAAAGAGGAAGAGCAGGTTAAGGAACTGGAGCGTCAGAGTGTTCTGGTCTCTCTGGAAAACCTGATGACCTTTCCTTTTGTGCGGGAACGTGTCGAGGCAGAGGACCTGACGCTCCACGGTATTTCAGTGAATATCAAAAGCGGGGAACTTTCCCACTATGATCCGGCGCTAAAACAGTTCGTCGAGATCTAATGCTGCGCCTTACGGGCGCCTGATCGCGTAACAAAAAGCGACCTCCCTGCCGGAAGGTCGCTTTTTCTTTTTCAAAACCGGAATTGTAGGATCAGCGCCCTACCGGCATTTTGCCCACCGGCCACTTCATCCGGTACCCGAACAGAACTTCTTGTGACGTCCCTGCTTCCAGGTCCAGATCCCAGACCAGAACCCCGCGTTTGCCATCGCGGTTCAACTCGTCCGGCGCAGGGGTGGCTTGCAGGCGGATGTCCAGATCTTCATCCTCGGACGTGGGCACCACATCCAGCAGTTTGACCGGCATGTTATAATCCAGCGCGGAATACAGCGTCGTCCTGTAGGACTGGTTGATCTCGGACTTGGACGCGATGAAGCCGCTGTCCCCTTCGGCGACCCCCAGAACATCCCGTTGCAGGCGGATTCCATACAGCGGGCCCAGCCCGATCGGTTCCGTCTGGCCGGGGCTGAGCCGTGGCAGATACGTGGTGCCAATTGGCGTACCATCGCGGGATAAATCCACCTGACCGGCAAGCAGGATCGCGCCTGTATCATTCTCCAGATCAGTATAAAGGAACGCATTCTCGTCCCGTGCCGCATTCGCCATAGCGTAAAGATCGGCAGGGAAAACCAGCGTATCGATGTTAAAGGTGCTTGTCGCCGAGCCCCAGTCCAGACTGTGACCGCCACCGAGATCGAACAGGAGCGTTTGTCCCGCGAAACTTGCGCCAGCGGGTTCCTCGGCCACTTCGGCCATTGGCGCAGGGGCGGGCGCATCCAAACGCATGGCACCACTGTCGTATTCGGCCCTGACAGAGGCAGACTTACGAGCCTGCACTTCATCCACCAAACGTTTCAGATCGGGGTAGGGAATAACTGTTCCCGTGCTGTCCCTCAGGTTGGCTGTAGACAAGGTGATCCTGACATTATCCCAGTTGTGGAGCGGCTTTTCCCCTTCCCGAAACACCGAGACTTTTGCCGAACGGTGCAGTTCGAGCGTACCCTTTGCGCCGGTTTGGGTGAGGTCTGCACTGTAGGTGGGTTGCCAGTAAGCGGGTTGGAGGTTGTCATATTCTACCGTTACAGATTGGGGTTCGCTCACTTCGATCCGCGTGGTTATCTGGCGGATCTGTTCGTGGCTCCGGGGCTGTAAACGCTCTACAATCTCTTCCGCATGGGCAAGGTCATCCTGCAAAGCCTTTCTTTGCGGCTCCATGGATTCCAGTTCCGTCTTGATCGCGGCAATACGCTGTTGGGCGGTCCGTGCGGTTTCTCCGATGGCGTCGGCAACAGCAGTAAGCTGGTCCGCCTGTATCGCGGCCTGCTGGCCTGCCAGTCCGGACTCGGCGGTGCTGCGCACCAGTTTCAGTTTCAATTCAGCCGCCAGCAGAGACGCCTGATTTTCCTCATAACTTTCCTCAAACGCCCGCAGGGTCGCGCGTGCCTTGTCACGTGCATCAATCGCAACCTGCAAACCGGCAGATGGCGCGCGGCGAACGGGCGGTGCATGGAAGTTTGCAGCGGATTGCGAGATTACGCGGATACCGTTGGCCCCAATAAAATCCACGTCAGGCACTGCGCTTTCGTAACCGCCAAACGGCAGGTGAGCGATCAGGCTGTGCGTTCCGGGGCTGAGGGTAACTGGTGCAGAATACGTAATTATTCCGCCCTGACCCGTGATCAGGGCCTCTGTCACCTTTGTGTTCAGGACAAGCGTGTCAGCAAAGGCAGGTAAAGCTGTTGTTGCAAACAATGCTGCTAAAATCGGTTTCATGTCAAATCCCGTTGGTTGAGGTGTTTGTTATCCAATCTATGCTGGTGAAAGGGAAACTCAAGCCGCGGGGCTGAATTGGGCTGCACAGCTGTGAACAAAAAAGACCCCGCCTGTGGGGCAGGCGGGGCAAGACTGTCAAAGGCAGTGGGCGGAAGTCATCAGTTGCGCAGGGTGCCAATCACAAAGCAGCTGCCATGCGCGCCCCGGGCCGCGTTACAGCTGGCAAGCGCGGTTTTACGGGCCAGCTTAAGATCGGTGGAAGAAGAGGCTGCCACGGTGACTTCAGGACCAGGCTGGTCACAATCCAGTTTCTTGGCCGATCGAACACGCGGAGCCGCATAAACTGTGAACGCTGGTTTTGTTACGGATTCTGCAGCCAGTTCGGAAATCTCTTTCGCGCACAGACCTTTGGGCACTGTGAGGTAAAGCTTGTCACGAGAGGCAGCTTGTACACCAGAAACTGGCATAGCGAGAACGGACGCAGCCACGGCTGCGAAAGCTGTGAAACGATATACGTTCATTTTCGGTTTTTCCTGAGATAAATCGGAGAGCAATCCGTTAATTCCTGTCGCTTCCGATTGCGTTGAATTACGCAAAAAACGTGTTTCAGACAAGAAAATTATAGGCATCGGTTCCCAAGACCGGAAGGCAATGTTTTTGTTCCAAATTTGTCGTGATCGCTTTGAAACATAGGGTTTCAAGGCCGAATCTGCGCAACAGTATGTGTCTTTTCTGATACATTCTGGGGTTCGAGGGGTGGAAAAGCCCGTAAAAAAGCCCCCCGAACCGTTAAGGCACGAGGGGCTGGAATTCAGCCATACAAGGCGAAGGCGTTACCCTTTTTTCAGGACACGACGGCCCAGCAGTTCCGCGATCTGGACTGCGTTCAGTGCAGCGCCCTTGCGCAGGTTGTCAGACACACACCACAGGTTGATGCCATTGTCGATTGTCGCGTCCTGACGGATACGAGAGATATAGGTTGCAAACTCTCCGACACATTCTTTGGGTGTGACGTATCCGCCGTCTTCGCGTTTATCCACAACCATAATGCCGGGCGCTTCACGCAGGATTTCGCGGGCTTCGTCTTCGTCAAGATAGTCTTCGAATTCGATGTTGATCGATTCAGAGTGGCCCACGAACACCGGAACACGCACACAGGTTGCTGTTACCTTGATTGCCGGATCGACGATCTTTTTGGTTTCGGCAACCATTTTCCATTCTTCCTTGGTATCGCCGGAATCCATAAACACGTCGATGTGCGGGATAACGTTGAATGCGATCTCTTTGGGATAGACGGAAGGTTCAACTTCCTGACCGGGAACATACATGCCCTTGGTCTGGTTCCACAGCTCGTCCATCGCTTCCTTACCGGAACCGGATACGGACTGGTAGGTAGAGACAACCACCCGTTTGATCTTTGCACGGTCGTGCAGCGGCTTCAGCGCCACAACCATCTGTGCGGTGGAACAGTTCGGGTTGGCGATGATATTCTTCTTGGAATACTGCTCGATGTCGTCCGGATTACATTCCGGCACGATCAGCGGCACGTCAGGGTCGTAGCGGTAGAGCGACGAGTTGTCGATGACCACGCAACCGGCTTTTGCAGCAACTGGCGCGTATTGTTTGGTCGCTTCGGAGCCTACAGCAAACAGGGCGATATCCCAGCCGGTGAAGTCGAAAGTGTCCAGGTCTTCCGTCTTAACCGTCTTGTCGCCAAAGCTGCACTCCGTTCCCTTGCTCTTGCGTGATGCAAGAACGGCAAGTTCGTCTACGGGGAACTGGCGCTCGGCCAGAATATTCAGCATTTCGCGGCCCACATTGCCAGTGGCGCCTACGACAACAACACGGTAGCCCATGTGTATATCTCCTAGGTTTTGACGCTGTGCCCCTGAACATTTGTCCTCTGGCGCACATCGTACTTGGTTGGACAAGTCCCCGAAGGGACGCGGCCTCTTAACTGGAAAAGAGCTTAAGGGGAAGGGGCGGCGGGCTTTCTGCCGGCTTTACCGGCCGTTATCTGTCAAAAACGTGATATTTCCACACATGAAACCGTTAAAACGGTTCAAATTCCGGGATGTGCGGGATCGGATCTTACCGGCCCGGTCGGATTTTCGGCTGATTGCCTTGCTCCGCACTTTCGGGCAGGGCGCGATTTCGATGACAGGTAAAGGGCCGGTTGTAAACCGGAAGGCAGTAAACGACATCCCGAGGTCCGCCCCGAGGCGGTACGAAAGACACGTATGTGATTCGTGTTTTGCCCCAAAGGTTTAGCTCATCGCGGGTAGAATGCCTTTCGGGGATGCACAGCCCTGCGGTGTGCGCTGTGAAGATAGCTTCCTCCAAGCCTTCTGAATCCGGATTAATTCTTGCAGTGGGGGCTCTGTCTGCACAAGATGAAGGGTGGGAAAGACCGGCAGCGGGACTGGATTATTTTGGTGGGGTAACACATGACACTTCTATTTGCTGCGGCATTTGCAATGGGTCTGATTGCCGGCTTTGTGCTGCTGGCTCTGATGCTGGCGTTTTACGGCTGAACCGTTGCTCGGCGGGTTCGGCGCTGTTTCATGTGAAACGGCAAGGTAAAGGGATTCTTAGGTTTTTCGGGAAAGTCAGGCCGCTGGAGAAGGTCCGCAGCGGCCCGATGCAGGTCAGCTCATGGCAGAGCCGAACAGGTTTGGTCCGGTGATGAGGTGTATGCCGCCGTCCAGTGGCAGGATCGCCCCTGTAACATAGGCGCCAGCTTTGGAGCACAAGAACAGGGACGCACCCTGTACATCAGATGGCGCGCCGATCCGGCCGAGTGGAACATCCCCGCCCACAGCTTTGGCCTGTTCTTCCTTCGCGGTCGCAAAGGCGGTCATTTTGGACTGGAACGGGCCAGGCGCCAGAGCGTTTACGGTGATGCGCTGGCCTGCCAGTTCCTTGCCCAGAATGGCCGTCATGTGGTGAACGGCGGATTTGGACGCGGAATAGCTGTAAGCTCCGTCCCCGAGCGGGTGTTTGCCCATCACGGACCCGAGGTTCAGAACCCGCGCCGGATCTGCGTCACTGGCGGCTGCGTTCAGAAGCGGCAGCAGTTGCTGGGTCAGGTGGAACAGACCGGCCACATTGACATTCATCACCTTTTCCCACGCGGAATGGGGGAACTGGCCCAGTGGCGCCCCCCAACTGATACCGGCGTTGTTTACAAGGATGTTCAATTCTTCGGTGCGCGATGTCACCTCGGCGACGATGGCGTCAATGCCTTCTTCGCTGGACACATCGCCTGAAAACGCCTCTACACTGCCCGCAGGATTTTTGTCGTTGATAGCGGCGGCGGTTTCTTCAACCTGATGCAGCTTGCGCGAGCAGATGATGACCCGTGCTCCGGCCTGTGCAAATCCTTCAGCCATCATGGCGCCGATACCGGAGCCGCCTCCGGTAATAAGCGCGGTCTTGCCCGACAGGCCGAATATCTCGTTAAGCATGTTGTTCTCTTCCCTAGTTGCCGTAGCGTGTATGTTGACAGCTTAGGCGCTGGGCAGTTGTGATGCCAAGCAAATTGCCGCCCCGACGCGGCGTCACAGTTAGGAGCCCACCATGAGCGAACTGCCAGAACAGACGTTTTCGATTATTCAGAAGCTGGAGGGCTATTCGGGGAAATCCGAAGGTCCGGCGATTTCCGACGCCTCGCTTTACCTTGAAGAGGCGACACTGCCGATGCCCGAACCTGCCGCGGGACAGGTGTTGATCAAGCTGCGTCTGGCTTCGGTTAACCCGTCCGATCTGCACTTTATCAAGGGCGAATACGGGCAGCCTTGCGTTAAAGGCGCACCAGCCGGATTTGAAGGCTGCGGAGATGTCGTGGCTGCGGGTGCCGGTGCCGAGGGGCTGGTCGGGAAACGGGTTGCTTTCGTGGCGGCAGGGTCCGGTGCATGGTCTGAATATTGCGTGACGAATGCGGCGATGTGTATCCCGTTACATCCCGCAGTGAAGGACGAAGATGGCGCAGCGCAGATCGTCAACCCGCTGACTGCGATAGCGATGGTGGTTATTGCCGAAAAACACGGGGACTGTTTTGTGATGTCCGCAGCAGCAAGCCAGCTTGGCAAATTGATGATCGGGCTGGCGCGGGACAAGGGACTAAAGACGATCTGTCTGGTGCGCCGGATGGACAGCGCCGATGCACTGCGGGAACTGGGGGCGACAGAGGTTCTGGACGTAACGGCTGATGATTTCGAAACGCAGTTTGCAGCAGCCAGCCGCACATTAAAGCCTCGTGTATTTCTTGACGCTGTGACGGATTCTATTTCCGAAAAGGTGTTTGTTGCGATGCCAAACAACGCCCGTTGGGTAACCTATGGCAAACTGAATCCCGAACTGTTCCCGATGACTCAGATGGGGCAGTTGATCTTCCAGTCCAAAGTGATCGAAGGTTTCTGGCTGACCCGCTGGATGCAGGACAACGGTGCGTTGATGGCGGATCTGGCAAAAGAGGTTCAGACCCGTTTTGCTGACGGGCGCTGGTCCACGGATGTGGCGACCTATCTGCCTTTGCGGGATGTCGTATCCGGTCTGGCTGCGGCGACACAGATCAAAGACGGCAAGATCATGATCAAGCCGTAGGGCGTGATGAAAAAATATTGGCGGGACGACGCAAAGATCGTCCCGCCAAACCCCTTTCGGGGCGGCCTTTCAGGCCTTCCGCCGAGGTTCACAACCCGAAACCATTTCCTCCCAGAACGGTTGGGGGAGCGCTGCGGCGAAACTGAATTTTAAAACCGGCTCCAGACCTGCCCGTCGCAGACACCACCTTTGCAGCCGGTTACGTGAAGGGTGCTGCCCCTGAGTTTCATAGATGCCTTAGCTTTGACGTTCAGCAGCGGAACAACGACCGTTCCGTTTTTGTAATCGCCATTGCCCAAAGGCTCTACCCCCCAGAAAAGCTCTTTTCCTACGTGCTTTGTTTTAACCTCTTTTCCGTTCGAATCAAACGCCCGGATCACGGTTCCACAAAGTTTGTCGCCGCACTGGCGAATCCGGATATGCGAGATCAGGTTTTTCCGGTCCGGTTCAGTACGCCAGACGCCCAACACCGGGTCATTGGCAGCCGCCGGAATGGTGGTTGCTAGGACGGATAACAGGGCAACAAACAGGGTATGAACGGGATTGTTCATGGCAAACTCTCTGACAGAAAGATCGCTTGCGCAGATCGTGTTTTGATCTGCGGGCAGTGTGTTTTTACGCGATTCCTTAAGTCAGGACAAATCACTTAATATTACACAAGCCCTTGGTGGCATCGTATTAAATTGTTTTATTGCAGGGGCTTGCCGCCCCCGCGCCCCCGCGGATATTTTCAGAAAATGGATGGGGTTACGACAGGAGCGCCCGTGTCAGCGCTGAGTCTGCATCGCTGAGCGGAGCAATCACAGAGAAGTGGTGCTGGTCCGGCGCGTAGACGTCTTTCGCTTTGATACCGGCGCGGGACCATGTCTCTGCGATCAGGCGGTTTTGTCTCAGGAACTCCGGCCGTTCCGCCGCGCCGACCCAGAAGGTGATAGAGCAATCGGGAACGGCATCGAGCAAGGCCGGACTCTCGGCTTTGGCCTCGGCCACGTCCAGTTTGAGTGTGTCGTTCATTTCGGTTTCAACCAGCGGGCGTAAATCGTGCAGGCCGGAAATGGAAATCGTATGGGCGATTCGTTTTTGCACCGCGTCAGGCAGGCCGCTGTTGGTGCAATTCATTCGCGTAACCAGATGCCCGCCGGCGGAATGTCCGGTCAGGCGCAGGGGGCCGGTTGTGATGGCGGCAATCGCCGTTACGGCAGTAGCGATTTCCTGCGTTATTTCACTGATGCGCGCTTCGGGGGCCAGCGTGTAGCCTGGAAAGGCGACAGACCAGCCCTGCGCCAGGGGGCCGGCAGCAAGGTGGGACCAATAGTTTTTGTCAAGCTGGTGCCAGTAGCCGCCATGGACAAAAATCACCGTACCTTTGGACGGGCCTTCGGGGTGGAACAGATCGAACAGGTTGCGCGGTTTGGGGCCATAGGCGCGATCCAGCGTGGCATTGGTTTGCGTGGCGCGGAAGGCGGCGGCGTTTTTTGGCCATTCTTCCAGATAATCGGCAGCCCCTTCGATATAGGCGCCGTTGGCGAAAGCATCGTTCCAGTCAATCATGTGAATTCTCCTGTTGCGCAACATTGAACATGGATCGAATGAAATGGAAACCGTGTCATTGACGCCGCGCCCGTTTCGGGTGAATTTCCCGTGAAGTTCAAGTCAGCGAAAGGCCCATGTCGTGAACACTGTTTTTGTCCAGATCCGATGCAAACCCGGTTCGACCTATCAGGTTGCAGATGAAATCGCCTTGCGGGAAAATTACGCCGAGCTGCATTCCACCAGTGGCGATTGGGATTTGCTGCTGAAGCTCTATATCCCCGAAGGCGAGGATACGGGCCGGTTTATCAATGATTACATTCTGGACATTGAAGGGATCGAGCGGACCCACACCATCCTGACCTTCAAAGCGTTCTGAGCGGGCTATTCGGCAAAGCTCCGTGCTTGGGCAGGGGTCATGCCTGTCCAGTTATGGAACGCGCGGTAAAAGCTGTTGGGATCGCGAAACGCCAACAGGTAGGAAATCTCTTCAATGCTGATGTTGTCCATACGCAGGTAGTGCAGCGAAAGTTCGGATCGGGTCGCGTCCAGCACCTTCTGAAAGCTGCTGCCTTCCCGTTGCAGGTGTCGCTGGAGGGACCGCTTGGAAAGATGCAGTTTTTGACAGGCCGCTTCGACCGAGGACTGCCCGCTTGGCAGCATTTCATATAACGCATCGCGCAGCCGGTCTGCGGTTGGGGTGCTGCCGGTTTGCGCTTCGAGCTTGCGTTTGAGATCGGTTTCGAACACGGCCCAGAGGTTCGGATTTTCTGTTACCAGCCGCCGTTCAGCATCATCGCGTGAAATGGTCAGGGACACTGTCCTGCCCCGTGTAAGCCTGATGCCAAGGTGGGCCTCGATGTCTTTGGCCTCTGGCGGCAAATCCGGCAGGCTGGCCGACAGGGGCACCACATGTTCGGCTGTGGTCGTACGGATCAGTTCGACGAAGAACACCAGATCCATCGCGCCCAGCACCGCTGGCAGGTCAAGCTGCGGTTCGGTGGAGGTAATGCTTAGCGTCAGACGGGTTTCATCGGTGTGAATGTCCAGCTGTATCGGTCCGATCAGCGGTTTGAAAATGGCAATCCGGTTCAAACCGGCCTGCACCGTATGAGAGCAGGTAAAGGCCAGCACCACAGAGCCGAAAATGCCATGTGCCAGAGATTTGCCAAGGAATACCGGAAAGTCCGGTCTTCGGTATTCTTCTGCGGCCGCATCCCAAAGCGCGAAAATCTGGTGGGGCAGCAGGCCCCGGTCATCATGGTCAAAGTAATCCGGAGGCAGACCGGCGCGCCGCAAAACTGACTTCGGGTCAATCTTGAGCAGGGCGCACATGGTCTGCATATCCTGTGCCACATGATAGCGGGTGCGTTTGTTCATAGACATAAATGTATTGCGTCCGGCGTGGTGTGAAACGGTTTCCCGTCAATTTGGCACCTTTTGTTAGTAAACTGGCGCAATATGCAAGTAACATTTGCATTAGCAACGACTATATCTGTTAAATCGCAGACCGGAGAGGAAACAGCGTGAAACTAACCGTGAATGGCGCCGATTACGCGCTGGATGTAGAGCCTGAGATGCCGCTTCTGTGGGTCTTGCGGGACGAACTCGGGATCACAGGGCCGAAATACGGCTGCGGGATTGCCCAATGCGGCGCCTGCACCGTTCATATTGACGGAATGGCGGTGCGGTCCTGTTCTGTCGAAGTGGGCGCTGTCGATGGCGAGGTGACAACCATAGAAGGGCTTGGCACGCGTGAAAGCCTGCACGCGGTACAAGCGGCCTGGATTGAGCACCAGGTGGCCCAATGCGGTTACTGCCAGTCGGGGCAGATTATGGCGGCGGCATCCTTTCTTGAGATGAACAGCGAACCGACGGACGAAGATATCGACGCGGCCATGTCAGCGAACCTGTGCCGCTGCGGCACCTATCCGCGCATTCGTGCGGCGGTTAAAACGGCTGCGGCCAAACTGAACGGAGCCTGATCATGGGACGATTGAAAACCATCGGGCGGCGGGCGTTTCTTGTCGGCTCTACTGCGGTCGTCGGGGGCGTTGCTTTCGGGTTTTATCTTTACAAAAAGCCGGTCGAAAACCCGCTGCTGGCGGATCTCGGTTCCGATGAAGCGGCGCTGACCCCTTATGTAAAGATCGATGCAGAGGGCGTAACCCTGATTACGCCGCGTGCGGATAAGGGGCAGGGCGCCTATTCCGTGCAGGCGGCCATGATTGCTGAAGAACTGGATGTGGAGCTGGACCGGATCAGGGTCGATCCGGGCGTGCCAAGCCCTGCTTACTGGAACAGGGCGCTTGCGGATGAAGCCGTGCCTTTTGCTGCCACCGATCAGGGGGCTATGGCCACTGCGGCGCGCGGCACGGTTGGCGCTGTGATGAAGATCATGGGAATGCAGGTGACCGGCGGGTCCAGCACCGTCGCCGACGGATTTGAAAAACTGCGGATTGCAGGGGCGGTGGCGCGGGAAACGCTGAAAGCGGCGGCAGCGCAGAAAACCGGTGTGGCGGTGGCAAGTCTGCGCTCGCAGGGCGGCGCTGTGATCCTGCCTGATGGAACGGAAATTCCCTATCAGGAACTTGCTGCAGATGCGTCGCGGATTGAACCGGTAACAGAAGTTGTCCTGCGCCAGCCGGAGCAGTGGCGGTTGATCGGCAAGCCGATGTTGCGGGTGGATACGGTGGCGAAGTCCACCGGAACGCTCGACTATGGCATCGATGCAAAGCTGGACGGTATGGTTCACGCGGCTGTCGTTCTCAACCCCCGTCAGGGTGGTGTACTCAGCGGTTATGACGCCAGCGCAGCAAAGGACATGCGTGGCGTGAAAAAGATCGTGCCGGTGACGGGTGGTGTCGGGGTGATTGCCGACAATACATGGCGTGCGTTTCAGGCTGCTGCTGCGGTGGAATGTGACTGGGGGCCTGCAGTCTTTGCGCCCGAGATGGCGGATCACTGGGCAGAACTGGAGCAGGCTTTTGACACCGATCCGGACAGTCGGGGCCGTGACGAGGGGGATGTGGAAAATACGCTTGGTCAAACGCCTTTGACATCGGAATACCGTGCACCCTATCTGGCCCATGCGCCGCTGGAACCGATCAACGCGGTTGTGTTGATTAAAGACGGGCGGGTTGATGTCTGGACAGGCACACAGGTGCCCCGTTTTACCCAGAACAACGTTGCCGCCATTGCCGGGGTAGAGCCGGAGCAGGTGCATATCCATGCACAGATGATGGGCGGCAGTTTCGGCCATCGTCTGGAAGACGAAGTGGCGCGGCGCTGCACCGAACTTGCAATGGAAATGAAGGGCGTTCCGGTAAAGCTGACCTTTTCCCGTGAACAGGATTTCAGCCATGACTATCTGCGCCCCGCAGCCATTGCGCGGATGCGCGGCGCAGTGGAGGGTGGAACGGTGAAAGCGCTTGATCTTGCCGTCAGCGCGCCCTCTGTTCTGACCTCGCAAATGGCAGAGCGGCAGGGAATGCCGATGCCCGGACCGGACAGCTCGATCTCGCAGGCCTTGTGGGATCAGCCTTACGGAATTGAGAACTATCGCGTTACGGCGCATCGGGCGCAAAACATGGCGCCGGTCAGCTCGTGGCGGTCTGTCGGGGCATCGCAAAACGCCTTCTTTCATGAGGGTTTCCTGAGCGAACTGATCACGGCAGCAGGGGGTGACCAGTTGGAACAACGGATTGCACTGTGCACCGATGATGTGTCGCGCAGGGTGCTGGAAACGGTTGGCGAGATGTCGGATTGGGGCCGTGAACTTGGACCGGACCGCGGGCGCGGTGTGGCGTTTTGCATGTCCTTCGGAACACCGGTGGCCGAGGTGGTAGAGCTTACGAACACGCCCGATGGAATCCGGATAGACAATGTCTTTGTGGCAACGGATGTGGGCCGTGTGATTGATCCGGTGAATTTTGAGAATCTGGTGCAGGGCGGCGTTGTCTTTGGTTTGGGGCACGCGATGAACTGCGAGATCACCATATCCGATGGCGGGATCGAGCAGACGAATTTCCACGAATATGAAGGGATGCGGCTGTATCAGTGTCCGCAGATCACCGTAAAGGCGCTGGAACATAACAGCCGTATTCGCGGCATCGGGGAGCCTCCGGTCCCGCCCGCGGCACCGGCTCTGGCCTCGGCTATTTTCGATGCGACAGGGGTACGTTTGCGCGAAATGCCGTTCAACAAATTTGTGGATTTCCTATGAGACCGGTTTTGATCAAAGTCCTGCTGGCAGTTGTCATGAGCCTGCCTTTACCTGCACTGGCGGAAATCGCGGTGCCGGATGGTCCAAAGGCCGGAACTGTCGCCCGCAAAGAGGGGCTGGAGGCATGGGAGCGGATGTTTGCTGTGGTCTCCCACCCGCGTTGTGCGAACTGCCATGTCGGGCCAAGCGACCGGCCCATGTGGTCGGGTGAAAGCTACGGGCGTACCCGTCCCCATGGCATGAACATCCGCGCTGGCGAAAGCCGGATCGGGGCGGAAACCCTGCCCTGTGCAACCTGTCATATCGGGGAAAATTCCGATGTGGCTCACAGTGCGCCTGCGGTGGCAGATGACTGGCGGCTTGCGCCGGTAGAGGCCAACTGGTTCGGTCAGTCGGCACAGACGATTTGTAACCAGCTTCGCGATCCCGAATTGAACGGGGACCGTCACTATACCGAAATTGCAGAGCATCTGGGCCATGATGTGATCCTGCATTGGGCGTGGGATCCGGGTGGCACCCGTGAACCGGCGCCCGGAACGCTAGAGGCCCATATCGAGGATATCCTGATATGGGGCGCCGCTGGGATGCCTTGCCCCGAATAGGGGTAGGCCCAGTCTTCAGGACTTCCTGGCGTTGGTGCCAGCCTGCATCCCGTATAAAAACGCTTCGATGATGGCGGGACCATCTGCGGGCGGGGGGCGTTTGTTCACATGGACGGGGGGATGTTCATCCGGCGGCAGGGGTTTTTCGCCTGCTGCTGCAATACCCAAAATCAGAAGGCCGACACCGAAATAGGCCGTTCCTATGACGGAGGCGGCAAAGATTGTGCCGTAAACCAGTGACAGATGTAACCAGAGGCTGACCGTCAGGAAAGCCAGACCGACCATCATCAGAATCGCGCCGCCACACATCAGACCCGCCTTTCGGGCGGTGCGTGCAACAGCGTGTTTGAAGTGTGGCAACATGTTAGCGGCGTGCGTTCAGCATGCCTACGAGAAAGCCGAGACCTGCCGCGATACCAAGCGCAGTCGCTGGTTGCGCCTTGACGAAATCATTGGCCTGTTCATGCACTTCTCTTGCACGGCTTGTTACGGCCTCTGCAGCCTCTGCGCCTTTTTCGCGCGCCATTTCCACGCGATCGGTTGCAGCTTCCTTCAGTTCGGAACTTTTGGCCTTGCCAATGTCGTTGATCGTTCCGGTCAGCGCGCTCAGGTCTTTGCGCAGCGTTTCAATTTGTGCGCTCAGATCGGCCATTGTGGCGTCTTTGCCTGAACCATTTGCAGATGTACGTGCCATATCTGAACTCCTTAAAATAAACAGCAATCACCTTCCAAACGTTCCTGCCCGCCCGATAGTTCCGCGTTCCGGAAAATAAATTTCGGGGAACTTCTCGGGTTGCGACGTGTTGACTCACCATGAGAGCGCCAATCCCGGCGCAGTGACTAAAACTGGAAGGACTAAATTATGTTGTATTGGGCTGTAATCTTCTTCGTTGTCGCGATCGTTGCGGCGTTGTTTGGATTTGGCGGGATCGCTTCGGCTTCGGCTGGTATCGCGCAGTTGCTGTTCTTTGTGTTCGTAGCACTGTTCGTATTGATGCTGGTGATACGGGCCATGCGCGGCGCAACGCGGTAACGCTGCACACCTCACCTGAAATGAACCACGGCCTCTGTTTATGCAGAGGCCGTTTCTACTGAAGAAAGGATCAAAATCATGACCTCCCCATTGAACGTTGTTCCCTCTGAACATGA
>JAAEZA010000073.1 GCA_018223125.1 Paracoccaceae bacterium
CCTGCCAGTTTCGATGTCGCATCCGAAACAGAGGACGCACGGTAGTAAGTTGTATCATACATGGTCTATCACTCCTTATTCGGCCGCTTGCGCCGCAGAGACCTGTTGCAGGGCTGCCCAGACCCGCGAAGGCGTGGCTGGCATGGACAGGTTGTTGTTGCCGATGGCATCGGTGATGGCATTGATGACAGCAGGCGGTGAGCCGATGGCCCCTGCCTCGCCGCAGCCCTTCATACCCAGCGGGTTACCCGGACAGGTGGTGCTGTGATGGCTGACAGTATAGCTTGGCACGTCGTCCGCGCGGGGCATGCAGTAATCCATGTAAGACCCCGACAAGAGCTGCCCGTCATCATCATAGACCGCATGTTCCAGCATGGCCTGACCGATCCCTTGCGCGATCCCGCCATGCACCTGACCTTCCACAATCATCGGGTTGATGATGGTGCCAAAGTCGTCCGAGGCGGTGAACTGCACGATTTCAGTCACGCCGGTTTGCGGATCGACTTCCACCTCGCAGATGTAACAGCCCGCAGGGAAGGTAAAGTTGGTCGGATCATAAAACGCGCCTTCCTTCAGGCCGGGTTCCATGCCTTCGGGCAGGTTGTGGGCGGTATAGGCAGACAGCCCGACTTCATGCCAGCCCATTGCCTTGTCGGTGCCTTTGACCTTCACCTCGCCGCCTTCAATGACGATGTCATCTTCAGAGGCTTCCAGAACATGGGCTGCGATCTTCTTGACCTTGGCCTCTACCTTGTCGAGCGCCTTGGAAATTGCAGACATCCCCACCGCACCGGAGCGTGAGCCATAGGTGCCCATGCCGAACTGCACCTTGTCGGTGTCGCCGTGCACGATCTGGATATTGTCGGTCGGCAGGTCGAACCGTTCGGACACTAGCTGGGCGAAGGTGGTTTCATGCCCCTGCCCGTGGCTGTGCGATCCTGTCAGGATTTCAATCGTGCCCACGGGGTTCACGCGGACTTCCGCGCTTTCCCACAGGCCGACACCGGCGCCAAGCGAGCCGACTGCCGCAGAAGGCGCGATACCGCAGGCCTCGATATAGTTGGAATAGCCCAAGCCCCGCAGCTTGCCCCGCCTGGCAGCTTCTTCCTTGCGCGCAGGGAAACCGGCCACATCGGCGGCGGCTTTGGCCTGATCGAGGTTGCCGGCAAAATCACCGCTGTCATAGGCCATGATGACCGGCGTCTGATGGGGGAATTCCCGCACGAAGTTCTGGCGCCGCAATTCGCCCGGATCAACGCCCAGTTCCCGCGCAGCCGTTTCGATCATCCGTTCGATCAGATAGGCCGCTTCGGGCCGCCCTGCCCCGCGATAGGCATCGACCGGAACCGTGTTGGTATAATAGGTCTGCACATCGCAATAGACATTGGCGATATTATACTGTCCCGACAGCAGCGTCGCATAAAGATAGGTCGGCACCGAAGAGGAAAACAGGGACATATACCCCCCGAGGTTCGCCTTCGTGTTCACCTTGAAGCCAACGATATTGTTGTCCGCATCAAAACCCATTGTCGCGGTCGAGACATGATCCCGCCCGTGGGCATCTGTCAGGAAAGCTTCGGAGCGGGTCGAGGTCCATTTCACAGACCGGTTGGTTTTCATCGACGCCCAGAGACAGACGATTTCTTCGGGGTAGATGTAGATTTTAGCACCGAAGCCGCCGCCGACATCCGGTGCGATCACCCGCAGCTTGTGTTCCGGTGCCACATTGTAAAAGGCCGAAAGCACAAGCCGCGCCACATGGGGGTTCTGGGAGGTCGTATAAAGCGTGTAGTGATCTTCGGATTCATCAAAGGTCGCCACCGCAGAACGGGGTTCCATCGGGTTTGGCGACAGGCGGTTGTTGGTGATGTCCATCGTTGTGGTGTGATGGGCAGATGCCAGCGCTGCGTCGGTGTCATCCTTGTTGCCGATTTCCCAATCGAAAATCTGGTTGCCCGGCGCATTTTCGTGAATTTGCGGCGCACCATCCTTCATGGCATCCAGCACGTTTGAAACAGCGGGCAGGACTTCATATTCTACCATCACCGCCTCGGCAGCAGCTTGCGCCTGTGCCTTGCTGTCGGCAATCACAACCGCAACCGCATCGCCAACATAGCGCACCTTGTCAGTGGCCAGCGCGGACCATGCGCCCATATTCATCGGACTGCCGTCTTTGGATGTAATGCCCCAGCCGCAGATGATGTTCCCGATCCCGTCGCCTGTAAGCTGGTGGCCGTTCAGAACCGCCTCTACGCCTTCCATGGCCTCGGCAGCGGAGGTATCAATGCTTTTCACATTCGCATGGGCATGGGGGGAACGCACAAAGGCCGCATAGGCCTGATTGGGCTGGACGATATCGTCGGTGTATTTGCCCTTGCCGGTGATGAAACGCTTGTCCTCTTTGCGCAGGACACGGGCGCCAATTCCTTGATCTGTCATTATATTGCCCTCCCTTATGCCATTTTCGATGCGCCGTCGGCGATCGCTTTGACAATGTTATGATAACCTGTGCAGCGGCAGATATTGCCTTCCAGTTCTTCACGGATGGCCTTTTCGTCCAGCGTCTTGCCAGCTTCCTTATAGCGCGAAACCATATCGGTGGCGGTCATGATCATACCGGGCGTACAAAAGCCGCATTGCAGACCGTGGTTGTCCTTAAACGCCACCTGCATCGGATGCAGATCGTCCTTGCCTGCTGCAACGCCTTCAATGGTTGTTACTTCGGCACCTTCGGCAGAAGCCGCAAGCATGGTGCAGGCTTTGACCGCCTGTCCGTTCACATGAACAACGCAAGCCCCGCACTGGGATGTATCACAGCCCACATGGGTTCCGGTCAGGCGCAGGTTTTCGCGGATGTAATCCACCAGCAACGTGTTGTCGGGCACCTCGGCGCTGCGCGCCTTCCCGTTCACGGTCATTGTTACTTTTGTCATGATTTCCTCCCAGAATTGACGGGCAAACCGGCCCGGAATATGTAATTTACGTGTTAACTTTCTTCGAGTTCATCCCGCAGGTTGGCAAAGAACTTGTCAGCCAGCTTCGCCGCCGTGGACTGGATCAGCCGAGAGCCAAGCTGCGCAATCTTGCCGCCCACCTGCGCTTCGGCCTGATAGGTCAGGACAGTTTCATTGCCGTCTTCCACCAGTTGCACATCCGCGCCGCCCTTAGCGAAACCGGCAATGCCGCCCTTGCCTTCCCCTTCGATTTTCAGGGAATTGGGCGCCACCATATCCTTCAGCGTGACCTCGCCTGCGAATTTGGCTTTTACAGGGCCGATTTTAAGGGACACTTTGGCTGCCATTTCCGTGTCGCCGGTTTTCTCCAGTTCCTCACAGCCCGGAATCGCGCCGCGCAGGATTTCCGGATCCTGAATGGCGTCCCAAACCGTCTGAATGGGGGCGGCAATGCGATATTCACCTGACATATCCATGTGATGTAATCCTCCCGAATTTTTAAAAATTAGACTGCAGAAGGCTTCGTTCTGTCAACGATCCCGCCTTATCCGGCGGGCGCGCAAGGATAGAATACTGTTGCAAACTGTCTCATGTTTGCGACAACCCGCGTCAGACGGACAACTGGTGCTTTTTCAGAAGGCGGTAAAAGGTTGCCCTGCTGACGCCCAACTGCTTTGCAGCAAGGGTCGCATTGCCCCGCGCCGCTGCCATAGCGCGGCGGATGGCGGCCCGTTCCGCATCTTTCAACCCCATGGCAGGGGCTTCTTCCGGCAGGATTTCCGTGCGTGGCAGGGGAATATCAAAGGTCTCGTTCTGCAGCCCGTAAAGCCGCCGCGCCGCGCGGTTTGCTCCGATCACCAGATCATCCCGATCCGACGCCAGAAGCGGCGTGCCAAGGGCCGTAACCTCATCCGCGACGATGATCCGCGCCCC
Source organism: Paracoccaceae bacterium (assembly GCA_018223125.1). Taxonomy (GTDB): domain Bacteria; phylum Pseudomonadota; class Alphaproteobacteria; order Rhodobacterales; family Rhodobacteraceae; genus Amylibacter. The sequence goes on from JAAEZA010000073.1 coordinate 3,888, forward strand.
GTCAAACGACGCACGAAAATATTCGGTTTCAATCCGGTTGGCCGCACTGATGACCAGAGAGGCCATCATCTGGGCAAAACTGTCGTTCATATCATCCCGCGCACTGGAAATATCCAGCACTGCAATCAGATCGCCGCTGGCATCGAAAATCGGCGCACCGGCGCAGGACATGCCTATGATTTCCTCAAGGTAATGCTGGTCCTTATAGATCAGCACGGGGCGTTCTTCCAAGGCACAGGTGCCGACACCGTTGGTGCCCACGCGCTGCTCGCTCCAGATCGCGCCGGAGCGTGCGCCCAGCACATTCAGCGGGCGTTCGTCCACGTCATGTATCAGACGGTGCAGCACCACGCTTTCCTTATTGGTCAGCATCACGCAGCAGCCGGTTTTCACCACCGCCGCAAACAGGGTCTCCATGATCGGTTTGGCGATGTGCAAAAGCCGGTCGAGCCGTTGCTGCTCAAAGCGCAACTCGGACTGGCTCAGCAGATCCTGCGGACGGCGCAGGTCCGGCTCCAGCCCGTGATGGAACATGGACCGCGCCCATGACGCGGCAATGGCAGAGCGTGCAGGCCCGCGCCCTTCGACTTGTGCATGTACTTTTTCCACATGGCTGGCGTATTGCTGCGCTGGCATGATGGATCCTCCCGCCACAACCAGACCACGGGTCCGCGCATAAATCAAGCGGTCAGGTGGATTGGCGGCCCTGAAGCCAGTTGTCCCATGCTTCCGGCGTGTCCAGATCGACCAGAACACCGGCACTGCGGGGGACCAGACGCAAATTGTCTGTTTCCGCCTCGATCAGGGATTTCGCGCCGCTGTCCCCTTCCAGACCGGCCAGCGATTCAAAATAGCGTTTGTCAAACAGCACCGGATTGCCCCGTTTCCCGTTCGGGGCGACCGGCGCCACGATGGCTGCGCCGCCTGCAGGATCGTAACCGGCGATCAGCGCGTCAATGTCCTGCGCGGTAATCTCCGGCATGTCAGCAAGGGCCACGATCACCGCGCCTGCTTCGGGCGGAAGCGCGTTGATGCCCGCACGCAGGCTGGCAGCAAGCCCGCTTGCCGCATCGCGCGCGAACACAAGATCTGCGCCCGCCCCCTTCAAAACATCCTGTATGGCAGTGTTTTGCGGGTTGATGACAATGCTAAGTCCGCTGGCACGGGACGCCAGCAAACGCTCTGCCGTGCGCCGGACCAGCGGCACACCGTCAATTTCGCGCAGCAGTTTGTGCTGCCCCTTCATCCGGCTGGACTGACCTGCGGCCAACAGCAGGATATGGGGCGCCGCAGATTTGCCGGACTTGCGGATACGGCGCGGTTGCGGGCGGGCCGGAACCTCTTTCAACAGGCCACCCACACCCATCCGTGCAATATCATCATCAGTGACGGGCAGACCGGCCATCAGCCGCTCCAGAACCCAGTCCACCCCGTTCAATGCAGGCGAGCGGCAACATCCGGGCAATCCGACAACTGGCTTTTCCGCCAGTTCCCCCAGAAACAACAGGTTCCCCGGATCGACCGGCATGCCAAAACGTGTTAGCCTGCCGCCCGCATTGACCAGCCCTGCAGGTGCCACATCCCTGACGTCCGAGGTTGCAGATGCCCCGAGGATCAGAACCATATCCGCCATACCGGCCCGCCGGATCGCCTCTGCGATGTCGTTTTGTGTGTGGGGTACCGTTTCGACGCTCTCAAGCGACAGCCCCAGCGCAACCGCCCGTGCGCGAACAGCCGCTTCGCCCTTCTCCAGCAGGGAGGGTTTGAAACCGGAGGTGCGCGTCAGGATCAGCCCCGCGGTTTTCGGACGGAACGGATGCAGCGTCAGACTGTCGACGGACAGCTTCGCTGCAGCCTGTTCCACCTTGTCCCGCGGCACGGCGTAAGGAATGATCTTGATCGTGGCAACCATCGTGCCCTCGCTTACCCGCGCATAATCCGGCAGCGTAGCGATTGTAATGGAGGGATCAACGGTGTTGAAAGCGGTGATTGCACCGGCATCGAGCCGCAGCACACCGGCCTGTGTTGCGATCAGATTGACCCGCCCGTTCAACGGCTCTGTCACGCGGACCAGTGGAGTGGCGAGCCCCGCAGCCAGTTCTGCCGCCGCAGCATTTTCTTCAACATCGTCAGGCGCGAACTGCGCCACTGTCAGTTCCCCGACCAAAAGCGCTTCCAGTCTGGCTATATCCTCGGCTTGGATCACATGGCCCTTGGCCAGCCGCAGCCCGTCCTGATGAAAAGAATGCGCCAGTGTGTGACCAAGCGTGTCGCGCAGGGGAAGTGGTCCGAATTTCATCTCTTGCGCAATGTTTCGGTCATTTCGGCCAGAACCGACAGGGCGATTTCTGACGGAGTGGCCGCGCCGATATCCAGCCCGACCGGCCCGCTGATCCGGTCGATCTCTGCCGCCTCAAAGCCCAGTTCCTCCAGCTGCGCCCGCCGCTTGGCATGGGTGCGGCCTGACCCGAGCGCCCCGATATAAAAGGCATCGGATTTTAAACCGGCCGCCAGCGCGGGCGTGTCGAGCTTGGGGTCATGGGTCAGCGTTACAAGGGCGGTTCGGGCATCAAGACCAAGCTGTTCGACGGCAGCATCCGGCCAGTTGTTCAGGATAGTTTCATCCGGAAACCTTGACTGGCTGGCAAAGCTGTCCCGCGGATCCACCAGATAGGGCGTGTAACCCGCTATCCGCGCCATCGGCAGCAGGGCCTGGGCGATATGAACAGCCCCGACAACCACCAGCCGCAAAGGCGGGTTCTGGATCACTGTAAACACGTCCTCATCCATCCCCGATCTGTCAGAGGCAAACCGCGCCGGTGCATCGGCAGGCCCGATCAGGCGGCGGTGCCAGTTCGTCAGGTTGGTCTGGATACCAACGGGACGGCGGTCCTTTCGCGCCTCAGCAATGGCTTGAATATCCTCGACAGAAGGCCCCTGCCCGATGCCAACGGGTTCGACCAGAACCTCGATTGTGCCCCCGCAAGCCAGCCCGACAGCAAAGACTTCTTCGTCCGACACGCCGTATTCCAGCAGGCGGCAATCCCCCGCTTCAAGCGCCTCCAGCGCCTCGGCCACGACGGCACCTTCAACGCAGCCCCCCGAAACAGATCCCTGAAATTCGCCGTCATCGCGAATGGCCAGTTGTGCGCCCACAGGTCGCGGCGCACTGCCCCATGTTTCAACCACTGTGGCAAGGGCGGCGCGGTGGCCCTGATTGATATAGTCGAGCACCACTCCGGGCATATTGTCGGGATTTGTCTGTATCATAGCATCGCCATCAATCGTTGTTTTTCACCGGTCCCGCCCGAAGACAGGGCCTCTGTCAGATCGCGCAGAGCATTCAGACTATGACAGGAATGAAAACTGTCAACATGGGGCAGAAGCGCACGGATACCGGCGGCCTGCGGTGAAAACCCGTCCCAGCGCATCAGCGGGTTCAGCCAGATCACCTGACGGCTGGACAGGCGCAGGCGACGGGCCTCGCGGGAGAGTTCCGCAGGGTCCTGCCGTTCCAGCCCGTCTGTCACCAGCAGTACCACCGCCCCACGGGACAGAACACGGCGCGACCAGTTCTTGTTGAAAGCCCCGAGGGATTCCCCGATCCGCGTCCCCCCGTCCCAGTCCCTGGCCAGTTGCCCGACCGTTTTCAGCGCCGCATCCGGATCGCGCTGGGACAGGCTGCGGGTAATGTTGGTCAGACGGGTGCCGAATGTAAAGCTGTGCACCTGCGCCCATCCCTGCCCTTTGGCCAGAGAAACCGAATGCAAAAAATGCATGAACAATCGCGAATAGGTGGACATGGAGCCGGAAATATCACAGAGCGCAACCAGATCGGGGTTGCGATGCCCTTGGGTTTTGCGGGGCAGTTTCAAAACCTCCCCCCCTGTGCGCATGGCCCCGCGCAATGTGGCACGGGCATCAATGCGGCTGCCGGAATGGCTTGGCGTCAGGCGTCGGTTGCGGATCGGTTTGATCGGCAGGCGCATCTGCGCAATCGCCCGTTTCGCCTCTGCCATTTCGGCATTGCTCATCTGCTCGAAATCCATGGATTGCAGCTTTTCGTTGGCAGAGAGGCTGAATTCCGCGTCCAGTTCCACCTCTTCGCGGGCATCTTCAATATCCGGCTGTGCAGGAGGTGGTGCGCCCTCCAGCATAGCCTCTGCCGCCCGCTGTTCGGCGGTTTTCGGCGCTTTGGGCGCGTTTTGTGTCTGGATCATCGGCAACATGGTCTGGATCATGGTCTCGATAAATTCCGGATCGCGCCAGAACATGGAAAACACCCGCTCGAACACATCAAGATGTTCGGCGCGGGACACCAGACAGGCCCGCAGGGTAAAGAAAAAATCGCGTCTTTCGGTAAAGCCTGCAGCCTTGACAGCGCGGATCGCGCCCAATGTCTGGGCTGGCCCCACCGGTACACCGGCACGGCGCAGGGTGCGCACAAAATAAATGATGTTGCGGGACAGCCGCCCTTGGGGCGGAAGAACACCGTTCGCAACCGTCATGGGCGGCTCATTGTGTGGCCAGACGGGCGCGGGCGGTGTCCAGAATCCGCGTCGCCTCTGATCCGGCCAGTTTTGCAATGTCGTCCTGATATTTCAGAACCGCGCCGAGCGTATCGGCAATTACCTCGGGCGACAGCGCCACAGCATCCAGCGCCACAAGGCATTTGGCCCAGTCAATGGTTTCCGCAACACCCGGATTTTTGAACAGATCGGCTTCGCGCAGGGACTGGACAAAGGCCACAACCTCGCGGCTGAGGGTTTCGCTGGCTTCCGGTGCACGGGCTTGCAGGATTTCGAATTCCCGCTCGAACGACGGGTAATCCACCCAGTGATAGAGACAGCGTCGCTTGAGCGCATCATGCACTTCGCGGGTACGGTTGGACGTCAGGATCACGATGGGCGGTTCGGGGGCCTTGATGGTGCCCAGTTCGGGGATCGTCACCTGATAATCCGAAAGCGCCTCCAGAAGAAAGGCTTCAAACGGTTCGTCCGTGCGGTCAATTTCGTCGATCAGCAGGATCGGCGGGCCGTTTTCATGTGGCTGCATCGCTTCAAGAAGCGGGCGGCGGATCAGGTACTTGTCGCTGAACAGCGCATCTTCCGACAAACCGACCTCGCCTGCGGCACGCAGGGCAATCATCTGGGCGGCGAAGTTCCATTCATAAACCGCCGAGGCCGCATCCAGCCCTTCGTAACATTGCAACCGGATCAGATCCCGCCCCAATGCTGTGGCCAGTGTCTTGGCCAGTTCGGTTTTCCCGACACCGGCTTCGCCTTCCAGAAAAACCGGCCGCTTCAACGTCAGCGCCAGATATACCAGTGTAGCAAGCGACCGGTCGCAAATATAGTTTTCATCCGACAGCATGGCTTGGGTTGAGTCGATGGATCGGGGCAGTGAGGGCATGGCAATTTCCTTGGTTGTGCAAAATGTAGCAGCTTTGCCAGCGGGGGAAAGAGCCCCCTTGCCCAAGGAGGCCGCGCAACCCGCGAGTTTACCGGCCGATCTGTTGCAAACCTGAGACATCAGCGATGCAACGCGGATGTTGATGCCTCCGGCGGGAGTATTTGGGGGAACATTGAAACGCAACGGGGGCGACCCCACCGGCATTTCGTGAATTGCCGGTGGGATCAGGTCTTTTTCACAGTCGTTCCGGCAGCCGCGCCGCCGGATGTTGCCTAGCTTTCGTTCCAGGCCCGATCTCCGTTGGCGTCCTTGACGCGGGTGGGCAGACCGATTGTATCGAGAAGCGCGAACAGCGGTTTCGGGTCCAGTTCCTCTACGTTCATCATTTCGCCTTTGTCATAGGTGCCATCCGCGATCAGCATTGCCATGGCGACGGGCGGCACACCTGCGGTGTAGGAAATGCCCTGACTGCCCACTTCGTTATAGGCGTCCTTGTGATCGGCCACGTTGTAAACGAAGACTTCGACCTCTTCGCCGTTTCTGGTGCCCTTCACCAGATCACCGATACAGGTTTTGCCTGTATAGTTCGGGGCAAGGCTGGACGGGTCCGGCAGGACGGCCTTCACCACCTTAAGCGGCACAACTTCAAGCCCTTCGGCCGTTTTCACTGGCTGTTCGGACAGAAGTCCGAGGTTCTGAAGCACCGTGAACACGTTGATATAGTGATCGCCAAACCCCATCCAGAAGCGGATGTCTGCCTCCGGATAATTCGCCGCAAGCGAGTGCACCTCGTCATGGCCGGACATATAGGCTTTCTGTTTGCCAACTACGGGCAGATCCCATTCGCGCCCTACCTCGAACATCCGGTTTTCCTGCCACGCGCCCTGTTGCCAGCTGTAAACCGTGCCGGTGAATTCGCGGAAGTTGATTTCGGGATCGAAGTTTGTAGAGAAATACTTGCCGTGATTACCCGCGTTAATGTCCACGATGTCGATTGATGTCACCTTGTCCATAAATTCGTCTACCGCAAAGCGGGCAAAGGCATTCACCATGCCAGGATCGAACCCTGCACCCAGAATGGCCGTCACACCGGCAGCGGCGCAATCTTCCTTACGCTTCCATTCGTAATTGGCATACCACGGTGGCGTTTCGCAGATTTTGGCCGGATCTTCGTGAATCGCCGTGTCTATATAGGCCGCACCGGTCTGGATGCAGGCCTCCAGTACCGTCATATTCACAAAAGGCGATCCCACGTTGATCACAATCTGTGCTCCGGTCTTATTGATCAGAGCCGCCACCGCAGCGGAGTCCATACCGTCCACTTCATGGGCCTTGAAGACGCCGTCCTGTTTCATCGCCTTTTTGTCATGCACGGTTTTCAGGATCGCCTCACATTTCGCGATCGTCCTGCTCGCGATATGCAGATCCCCCAAAACATCGTTGTTTTGGGCGCATTTATGGGCGACAACCTGTGCAACGCCACCGGCGCCGATGATGAGAACATTGCGTTTCATGTATCCAAGAGACCTCTTTTGATTGTGATTTAAGATAATGCCGCAGCAAAATCGTCGTAGTTAAAGTCCCGCACCATGCGGGTCCGGCCATCAAGTTCACGGATGGCAATGCT
>JAAEZA010000074.1 GCA_018223125.1 Paracoccaceae bacterium
ACCACCACCAGATGGGACAGGCCTTCGATCAGCCGAACCCCGAGCATTACAGAAAGGGGTGGCAGCGCGCCTTCAATCAAAGAGGTAACCGCGCCAAGGATCATTCCCGCGATCAACAGGCGCCGCACCCCGAAACGGGCCACCAGAACGCCAGCCGTCAAACCAAAGACGATCCCCAAAAGGCTGATGCCTGACACCAGAAACCCCAGTAACGCCCCTGCACCGCTGTTAGCGTAATGGGCGGAAAGATCTGCAAAAATCAATGAGAATTTGGCAAATTGCGTGGCCGCGCCCAATCCTGCGAACCACAGAAGGAAAACGGTCAGAACGGATTTTTGCGCTTGGGTCATGGCCGCGTTTCTGACTCCGCCGCGCAGAGAGCGCAAGCGGGAAACACGCCCTCGCCCAACGCTTTACCAGCTTTGGCTGGGCTTAGGTTCCAAAGGCGCGGTTCTCGGCAAAGCTGTTTTCAGCCGCCAGCACCAGCGCCCCTGCGACGGCATCCACTTCGGCTTCGCTTAACCGCGCAGGCAGGCGCACGTCGCACGCCCGCATCAGCATTGCGCGGGTCGCAGGCAGTTCGCGCTGTTCTGGCAGGAATTCCCAGTTCCAGAACGCCCGCGCATTGTCTTTGGACATACCAAACAGTTGCACCGCCACGCCAAGGCGGGCTGCTTCTGCGATAAAAGCCTGTGCCTGCGCATCTGCCACATCGCACAGATTGAACTGGATACTGTCGGGGGCGCGCTCCTCGCCCTCCAGTGCCTCGGGCACTTGCATCCACGGTGTCCGGTTCAGTGCAGCTGCCAGCCGGTCATGGTTGCGCCGCCCGTCTGCCACACGGCGCGGGATTTCGGCGATTTGCGGACGGATGATCGCCGCCGACAGGTTCGACAGGCGCAGGTTGTAAAGCGGCAGTTTGTTCTGCCAGCGGGCAAACTGGTTGCTCAGATGCCCGTGCTTCTTCCAGTTATGTTCATAGGCGCCGGACATGATCACGGCACGGGCGACCAGTTCAGCATCATCCGTGACAAGAATACCACCTTCCCCCGCGTTGATCAGCTTGTAGCTTTGGAAGGAAAAACAGCCCACGCGCCCGATGGTCCCGATCTTGCGCCCTTTCCAGGTGGTGCCAAGGGAATGGGCCGCATCTTCGACCACCGGAATATCCCGCGCCGCGCACAGCGCCATGATTGCATCCATATCCGAGGTATGCCCCCGCATATGGCTGACGATCACCGCCGTAATATCACTATCAAGGCGCTTCTCGAAATCTGCCAGATCAATGCGATAGTTCGGCCCGACCTCACACAGGACCGGTACGCAATCCGCGTGGATCACGGCAGAAGGTACTGCAGCGAAGGTAAACCCCGGTATCAGAACCCGCGCATCCCGTGGCAGGCCCAGCGCCTTGAGGCTGAGGAACAGGGCCGCAGAACAGCTTGACACCGCAAGCGCATATTTCGTGCCCATATGTGCTGCAAATTCCTGTTCCAGCAGCGTCACCGGTGCATCCTGCGCAGCGGTGTAACGGAACAGGTCACCGGTTTGCAAAAGCCGTTCGATTTCGGCTTTGGCAGCGGCGGGGATGGGCTCGGCGTCATGCATGTTTGGAAGGGTCATTTGTTCCGATTTCCTGAAAGTAACTTTCAGGATTGATAAAGAACCTTTGTTACAAACCCAAGACGTTTGTTTGAAAACCGGCTGACATTTGCCGCCCGATACGAACAGGCACTTGTCAAAATGCCCGTTCCGCAACGATTTGCGGCATTTGCACTTGTTTGGACCAGCAAACCGCATACCCTAGACGAAGCGCTCTAATTCACAGGAATTTTATGGACAGCTTTCTCCTTCAGGCCTCGATTTATCTGGCCGCAGCCGTCGTGGCGGTGCCATTGGCAAAACGGGCCGGACTTGGCTCTATCCTCGGATATCTGGTAGCAGGTGTTCTGATCGGGCCAGTGTTCGGACTGGTGGGAAGTGAAACCAAAGATCTGCAACATTTTGCAGAATTTGGCGTGGTGATGATGCTGTTCATCGTCGGACTGGAGCTTGAACCCAAAGCGCTCTGGGACATGCGGCACCGGTTGATCGGACTGGGCGGATTACAAGTGGTCCTGACCACCCTTGCGGTTAGCGCCGCTTTCTATTCTTTCGGGCAGCCCTGGCATATTTCCGTGGCGATCGGTCTGATTTTTGCCCTATCGTCCACAGCTATCGTGGTGCAAACGCTAAACGAAAAACGCCTCATGCAAACTCACGGCGGGCGCTCGGCTTTTTCGGTGCTGCTAACGCAGGATATTGCTGTGATCCCAATGCTGGCGTTGATCCCGCTGCTGGCCGTGGGGGACTTCAGCAACTTTGCCAGCCACGGAACCGACGACCATTCTGAAATGTCCCTGATTGCAGGTCTTCCCGGCTGGGGGGTAACACTGGTTACGCTGGGCGCGGTCGGCGCTGTGATCCTGTTCGGGATCTACTGTACCCGCCCGATCTTTCACTTTATCGCCAAGGCCCGACTGCCTGAAATTTTCACCGCAGTTGCGCTCTTGCTGGTGGTGGGCATTGCTCTGCTGATGTCACTTGTCGGCCTCTCCCCCGCGCTTGGAACGTTCCTTGCAGGCGTCGTGCTGGCAAACTCGGAATACCGGCACGAGTTGGAGACGGATATCCAGCCTTTCAAGGGCCTGTTGCTCGGGCTGTTTTTCATAACCGTTGGCGCAGGCATCAATTTCGATGTCCTCTGGGAGCATCTGGCGTGGATTCTCGGCATGACGCTGATCATGATGTTAATCAAAGGTCTGGTGCTGGCAGGGCTCAGCGTGTTGTTCAAGCTGAAAGGGCGCGACCAATGGCTGTTCATCCTGTCGCTGGCCCAAGCCGGTGAATTCGGCTTTGTCATGCTGTCCACCACCGTGCAGACCAGCGTGATCCCCTATGCGCTGTCCCAACAGCTCTTGCTGATAATCGCGCTCTCCATGCTGCTGACACCGCTGCTGTTTATCGTGTATGACCATCTGTCCCGCCGCATGAAGGATGACACCCAGCACCACGAAGAAGACACAATAGACGAGGAAGGCACGGTTATCATCGTGGGCATCGGCCGGTTCGGGCAGATCGTAAACCGGCTGGCGCTGGCAACGGGGATCAAAACCGTGGTGATCGACCATCAGATCGACCAGATCGACGCGATGCGGCGCTTTGGTGTGAAAGGGTATTTCGGCGATCCGACCCGTCCTGACATGATGCACGCTGCCGGTTTGATGAGCGCCAAAATTCTGGTGGTTGCGGTGGACGATAAGGCGGCGGCAGTAAAACTGGTGGATCACGCCCGCAAGGAACGTCCGGATCTCTACATCATCGCCCGTGCCTATGACCGTGATCATGTTTACCATTTGTACCGCGCCGGAGCGGATGAGATCATCCGCGAGACCTTTGACAGCGCAATGCGGGCCGGCAAGAAGATGCTGCAAGGTATGGGCTGGCCCGAATATGAGGCCGAACGCGCCCATGACCAGTTCTTTGAGGCAGACCGCCACGCGCTGGCCGAACTGGCAGAGCTTTGGGACCCCAATATCCCGAACGAAAAGAACGAGAAATACGTGGCCCGTGCGCGGGAGGTCAATTCGGATCTTTACACCAGTTTTCTGTCCAATCTGACCAAGATCGTGGAAAACGACGAAGAAATAGACTTTCCGCCCACCAATGAGTCTGCCGATCTGATCGCAAAAGAGGAAGCCGCCGACCGCTGATCAGGCGGCGATACGGGGCCGTCCCGACGCAATTGCGGTCAGTTCGGCCTCTACGAACACATCACGCCCGTCGATCACCGCGTTGCGCACTTCCTGTTCATGGTGCAGGCAGATGCCTTCCGCCCCGGCCTTGCGTGCAGCATCCATCGCAGCGTCGCCCAGACGGGTTTCCAGCGCAGACAGGGCGCGGGGCAGATCGTTGAAATCCTGCGGCCCGTCAGTGAAATGCACGCGGTAGCGGTTTTCCCCGATGCTGGTGATCAGTCCCGAGGACCGCATGGAGACCTGCCCCACGACAGCTCCGATCGCATTGGCTACGCCTGCGTGTTCAGGCAGGATAACCGGCGTGGAGAGCCTGTCACCGACCGCGCCGTAATAACTGGGGGCAGAAGCCCCAAGCCCGATCACCGGCAGGCTCAACCCCACTTTCAGCGCCACCAGACCACGGTGGTTTTGCGTGCCACGCCGCGTCAGAACGTGACGGGCCAGTTGTTCGGGCGGAAGGCCGAAATCCGTCCCCTCTTCGGCAAAGGCGGTTTCCAGAAGCGTGTCACAGGTCTGCTGTGTCAGTTGCGCGATGATGCGGCGGGCCAGCTCCGCGCCGTCCGCTGCGATCCGTTGCCCCGCCCCGTTGCGCTGGCGGGAAAACAGCTCCAACCCCTGCCCTGCGGCAGTGGCGTCCCAACTGTCCAGAATGCCGGTCACATGGGCCGCATCCGAAGGCGTTACCGCTGCCACCATCGCCATGCCCCGCGCCACCAGCCGGTCAAGTGCGGAGCCGTCCAGCCGGTTTGCCAGCAGGCTGCCCATCTCCCAGGCCTGATCACCGATCTTTTCCAGCAGGCGTGCTTCGCGGGGATCAAGCCCTGCTGCAGACTGCCCCGTCAGACGTACCGGCACCACGAAACGCCCGTCGTGTTCGCCGATCCTGTCTTTCATGCACTGCCGCTCCAGCGCCGCGGGCACCACATCGGGGTATTGTATGGCAGCCAGTGACAGCGGCAGCACCCTGCGGGGACCAAGATGCAACCCGCCCGCCAGCCCTTCGCGCTGCAAATGCACCTCGCTGTCGCCACCAAGTCCGGTGGTGCGCATGGCTACGGCCTCGACCATGGTCCGCAAACCGCCGACCCGCGCCCCGTGGGGATCAATCATCGGGCAACCGTCCCGCAACATGGCGACATCCGTTGTCGTACCACCGATATCACTGACCAGTGCATCGGATTCCCCCGTCAGCCAGCGCGCCCCGACGATACTGGCCGCCGGACCGGAGAGGATGGTTTCAATCGGCCGCTCCCGCGCCATTTCCGCAGAGATCAATGCCCCGTCCCCCCGCACAACCATCATCGGAGCGGTCACGCCGATCCCTTGCAGATAGTCCTGTGTGGCGCCGATCAGGTGGTCGATCATCCCGATCAGCCGCGCGTTGAGCACGGCTGTCATCGCCCGTTTCGGCCCGCCAAGCTTGGCCGACAGTTCGTGGGAACAGGTTACAGGCAGTCCGGTACGGGCGCGGATCAGCTCCCGAGCGGCGATTTCATGGGCCGGATTGCGGGTGGCAAACTGGCTGGCAATGGCAAAGCCCGTGACCGTACCGTCAAGCCCCTCCAGCGCCTGTTTCAATGCGCCAGAATCAAAGGGGGCGGCTTCGCTGCCTGAATGGTTGTGCCCGCCGCTGATACGGATCACCGGATCGCCGCGCAGCGCCTCATCCAGCCCCTGACGGGCGACGTCTTTTTCGTCAAAGCCGATGAAGACCAGCGCAACCCGTGCACCCTGCCCTTCCACCAACGCATTGGTGGCTAAAGTGGTGGACAGGGACGCCAGTGCGATTTCGGACGGGGCGACAGAAGCCGCATCTAGAACCGCCTGCACCGCCTTGCCGACGCCTTCTGACAGGTCATGGCGGGTGGTCAGGGATTTGGCAGAGGCGATCACCTCCTCCTCACCACGGATCAGAACCGCATCTGTGTAGGTTCCGCCTGTATCGACCCCGAGAAGAAGTGCCATCCTGTCTGCTCCTGCTGTTGTGTCACGGGTTCTAGCCCGATGCCGCCGTCCCGTCAGGACAAAAAGCGACGCGGCTTGCAGTTTCCGGCATGTCGGGCCAGCCTACGCCACGTCACAGGCAGCAGGGCTTCTCTGGACAGCGGTTTTGGCGCAAACTGCCCGAAACCCGAGTGGAGGAACCGCCATGTACGAGCGTCTGGAAATTACAATCAAGGATCATGTGGCGGAAGTCATGTTGAACCGTCCCGAAAAGAAAAATGCACTGGATACGCCGTTCTTCGACGAACTTGCTGCCGCAGGGGAGGAACTGCAAGGCAACGGGGATGTACGCGCTGTTGTGCTCTACGGGGCGGGCGGATGTTTCTGCGCCGGTATCGACACCAGCGCCCTGATGGAATTTTCCGCCAATATCGACGAAATCCGCAAGATGCTTGCCACGCCGCCGGAACACGGGCGTGGCAACCGCTTCCAGCGCCCGACAGTGGTCTGGCAGGAACTGAAAGTGCCGGTGATTGCAGCCGTTGAAGGGGTCGCCTTTGGTGGCGGCATCCAGCTGGCGCTGGCCGCGGATTTCCGCTTTATGGCGCCGGATGCGAAAATGTCGATCATGGAAGCGAAATGGGGCCTCGTTCCGGACATGGGGATCACCCAGTCCCTGCCCCAGTTAATGCGGGCCGATCAGGCAAAAGAACTGATCATGACGGGCCGTGTACTCGGGGCCGAAGAGGCGCTGTCGCTTGGGCTGGCCACTTGGCTGGCAGACGATCCGCTGGAAAAAGCGCGGGCCATGGCGGCAGAACTGGCGGCGCGGTCGCCGGAGGCCATTCAGGGCAGCAAGGCGCTGGTGGATCAGGTCTGGTCCGCAGGGCGCGAGGGTCTGGCGCTGGAGGGGGAGTTGCAATCAAAGATCATCGGTTATCCGAACCAGATGGAAACCGTGATGGCGCAAATGCAAAAACGCAGTCCGGTTTACAAATAAACCACATAAGCGGATCAGGGGGCGGCGGCGCCCCGTGATCCCCCTGCAAAGCTGTTCCCTTCCGTTTCGGGATCAGTCAAACAACTTGCGCAGGGCATTGCCGACTTCTTTTTCCAGCTTTTCTTTGGCTTGCTCCTCCAGCGTTTTCGCCGGTGCATCCTCTTGCGCGTTGCGGCGCTCCAGTTCCTTGCGCAGCTTTGCCTTTAACGCTGCCTCTGGATCTTTCAGCTTTTCCTTCACCTCTTTCAGCTTCTCCTGCGCCCGCTGCACATCGGCGTTGTCCTTCAGCTTGCCATCCAGCAACAGGTTCAGCAGCTTGTCCAGATCGGGGCGGAATTTCAGGTTTTGCCAAGGGCCGGTGATCATCACGGGAACCGAAAACTCTGCGTCTTCAGCCAGACGTGTCGGCGTCACCACATAGTTCATCGCCCGTCCGCCAATATCGACCGATCCCTTCCCCGCAGCGCGGAACAGCGGGCTGATCAGCAACAGATCCACATTCTGCAACACGCCCTGCTCCATCGAAAACGTGCCATCCAGACTTGTAAATTCAGTTGCGCCCTCAAACCCGCCAAAGGCCGATTTCAGGTTGCGCATCATCGCCGCCAGATCAATCCCCCTGATCGCGCCGTTTCCGAATTCGACCGAACCGTTCCCCGACAGGGAGGTCATGATCTGATGCACGCTCCCGCCTTCAGACCGCAGTGCCAGTCTGGTGGTGCCGGTCCCGCGAAGGCGATCCATATCAAGCAGTTGTGACAACAGCGGTTCCAACTCCACGTCCCGCGCTGTGACATCGGTTTCAAACGCCACCGACGATCCGCCGCGCAGGGTGATGCGGCCCGTTACCGCCCCGTCAAATATCCGCACATCCTGCAAATCAAGGGCAAGCAAGCCGTCCCGCAGCCGTGCATTTATCAGGGTTTTCCCCAATTGGCTGACCCCGAGGTCTATGCTGGCTGCGCTCAGCGCCACATCCGCATCAACCATGTCGAGCCCTTGCAACTGGATCGGCTCTTTTGACCAGCCTGAAGACGCGCTTGCACCGTTACCTGCGCCATCAGCCCCGACCGAAGCCTCATCCGCGATATAATCGGACAGATCCAGCTTACCCGCATCCAACATGGCCTCTACATACGGCGGATTTTCCGGACGGAAAGCGATTTCGCCCGCTACCACATTCTGGTCCAGCGTAATCTCGGCATTCTTCAGACGTGCCTTGCCAGAGGCCGCAATCCGCAATTCCCCGTCCAGTTTGGCCGTTTGGAATGTACCCTTGGGCGTGCCCGTTTCAATACCTGCCAGCCGCAATGCGCCGCGCAGGTCGGAAAACCGCGCGAGAATCTGCCCCGACAACAGGTTCGGTCTGGCCTGTCCGGTCCTGCCCTTGAAATCCACATCGCCCATGCCTTGCAAAGACAGAAAGCTCTCTACGTCGAATTCGGGGGTCTCAAGCCAGCTGTCGTTACCGGTCGCACTGAACCGTCCGGTCACCGGAACCTTGCCGTAGATCCCTTTCAGTCCGGCTTCGCCGAATAAACCTGCGCTTGAGAGAAGCAGCTTGCCCTCAAGTGACAGATCGGACAGTGCGATGATCTGCTCTGGCGCCGCCAGACCAAAACGCACGGCCGTTCCAGCCGGATCACTGACACCTGCCGCGAAAG
Organism: Paracoccaceae bacterium; assembly: GCA_018223125.1. Classification (GTDB taxonomy): domain Bacteria; phylum Pseudomonadota; class Alphaproteobacteria; order Rhodobacterales; family Rhodobacteraceae; genus Amylibacter. The sequence continues at coordinate 8,406 of JAAEZA010000074.1, forward strand.
TGGCATCAACAGTCGGAAATCCGCCGCCAAGGCCTGCCTTACCGTCAAAGCTCACCGTATCCCCGCCCAATTTCAGGGTGCCGGAAACTGCCGATATACCGTCGTCCATCAGTGCAGGCCAATCCCCGAGAACCGCCATCACGTCGCCGCCAAAGCCGTTCAGGTTGCCTGAAACTTCGATCCGCGCCGTAGTTTTTCCCTTGGGCAGCGACACTGTGCCGTTTATCCCGCTCAACGCGTGGCTGGTGCCCGTGCTGTGATCACGGAAATGCACATCTCCGTTTACGATACGTCCCAGTTCAAGCGAGGGCTGCGCGCCGCCGGATTGCGCCTGTGCATCCTCAGCCGCTGGCGAAGCCGAAGCGCCCGACAAATCCCAGTTGGCCCGCCCCGTTTCATCCCGTTCCAGATACACCACCGGAGAGAGAAGTTCAAAAGTTTCCACCTCTACAGTGCCGCCAATCAGGGCCGACAGGTTCACACCGACCGTTGCACCTTTCGCCGAAATCATCAGCGGCTCGCTTGCCCAGTCTGCGTTTGAAACGGTGATCGCGCCGGTTTTCACCCCGAGTGTCGGAAAAAGGGTCGGGCGGAAATCCCCTGAAAGGGTAAGTTTCCGGCCTGTTTGGCGCTCTAGCTGGTCAGAGGCCAGCTGCCCGATCCGGTCTGTAGGCAGCAGGAACAACAGCCCTACTGCAACGACAACACATGCGACCAGCGCAACAGCAATCCGGATCAACCAACGCATCACAACCCCCATAAAGACTTAACCAATATGACGCTTCTCTAGCAGTCTTGGCAAGCGACAGACAGCGCCATTTGCGGCCAATCACACTCGGGTTAAAGCGAAATCTCACGTCGCAGAGAAGTTGCACAAGAAACGGGTCGCGCGGCCTTCCCGATTGCGCCATAGAAACCCCATGAAAAAAATTGCACACCGTATGACCCCGCTGGAATGGTCAATGCTCGTCGGACTGTCCATCGTCTGGGGCGGATCGTTCTTTTTTGCCGCCGTCGCCATTGCCGAGCTTCCGGCCATGACCATTGCCTTCATCCGCGTTTGTGGCGGGGCGTTGATCCTGTTACTGGCGCTGCGGCTGCTGGGGATCGGGCTGCCCCGCGGCAGGACGGTCTGGCTGGCCTTTCTAGGCATGGGGCTGATGAACAACGCCATCCCCTTCAGCCTGATCTTCTGGGCACAGAGCGAACTGGCCAGCGGGGTGGCCTCTATCCTGAATGCGATGACGCCGATTTTCACCGTGATTGCAGCACATTTCCTGACCGATGACGAACATCTGTCAGGGGGGCGAATTGCGGGCGTCCTGCTCGGCTTTGCAGGGGTGTTTATCCTGATGGGTGGCAATAGCGGCGAAAGCGGCGCGATCCTGCCCCATATTGCCGTGCTCTGCGCGGGGGTGTCTTATGCACTGGCATCGATCTTTGGCAAACGGTTCGGGCGGCTCGGCGTGCCACCTTTGGCGACAGCGACAGGTCAGGTCTGCGCGTCGAGCCTGCTGCTGCTTCCGGTGGTTCTGGTGGTGGATCAACCCTGGAGCTATGGCTGGCCTTCGGGCGGAACGCTTTGGGCTTTGGCGGGGCTGGTGCTGCTTTCAACCGCGCTCGGATATTTCCTCTACTTCCGCATCCTGTCCACCGCAGGGGCAACGAACCTTGCGCTGGTAACGTTCCTGATCCCGCCAAGCGCGATCCTGTTGGGTGTGCTGGTCCTGAACGAGTCTCTTGGCTGGAATCACATCGCAGGAATGGCCGTCATCGGGGCCGGACTGGCCGCGATTGACGGACGGGTCTTCGGAATGTTCACAAGGAAGCAGGGACGCCCCGCGCCTTAAAAGTCCACCTCGACATCGGGCAGTTTCAACTCTGCCACCAGATCGCGGACTTCCTGACGGG
>JAAEZA010000075.1 GCA_018223125.1 Paracoccaceae bacterium
TTCAAAATCCCCCGCCGCAAGGTTTGCCGGTTCGAGTCCGGCCTCGGGTACCACTTCTTCTCAGTATAGTGTTCAGAGATCGGTCTTGACGCCAGATCAACCAATTGGTTTGATACCATCATTGGTTGAATGGATTTAAAATGACTGAAGCGTTACCAGAATGCATTACGCAGGGTGAAATTGCGCGCCTTTTTCCCGTACTTTCGACGACTTCGAAGGAAGGTCGTACAACGTCTATAGTCCTAGCTTGCATGGCCAAGGTAGATGAGTTCGGGGCCGCTCTTCTTCAAAGTCTCGGGCAAAAAGTAGGCGCGCGAGCGAAGCTCTCTACCTATACCGAAGTCGTTTGTAAGAATCGTTCGTCCGAAATTAAGGACCGACCTGACGGTTTGATTGTACTTAGAAATGGTAAGCGTGAGTGGAAGGCTTTGGTGGAAACCAAAGTTGGATCAAACGAACTGAATGCGCCACAATTGGAGAAATACCGTCAACTGGCTAAGGATAATCAAATAGATTGCATAATTTCTATTTCCAATCAATTTGCGACGTCCCCGACGACACACCCCTTATCCGAAGTTGTAAAAAGCCGATCCAAGATCCCAATCTATCATTGGTCTTGGATGTATATTCTAACCGAGGCTGATCTTTTGTTGAATCAGGACGCCATAGCTGATTCCGACCAGCGTCTTTTGCTAAATGAATTACGCCGCTTCCTTACGCATGACAGTGCGGGCGTTAAGGGGTTTGATCGTATGCCGCGGGAATGGAGTGAGTTGAACAAACTGGTTTCAAGCGGCGGTGTAATATCAGCCAAATCGCCAGATGCTGCAGCTGTTGTCGTTGCGTGGCATCAAGAGTGCAGGGATTTGTCGCTTATCCTGAGTCGGCTTACCGAAACTTCGGTGGTAGAAAAGCTAAGCAGGAAGCACAAAGCCAATGGAACTGAACGCCTTAAAGACGATCTCCTTTTGCTCCGCGAAAGCTGCCAACTCTCTTGTACATTGCAGGTTCCAGATACCGCAGCACCGGTAATCATTCTGGTAGATTTAAACCGTCGAAGTGTTGACGTCGGAATGACACTGCGCGCGCCCGAGGATAAAGTCTCCATCAAGGCGCGTGTGAACTGGATATTAAGGCAAATCAAAGCTGAAAAGGTGGATGATCTGTATCTACGTCTTATGTGGCCAGGAAAAGTGGAACCGACCCAATTCTTGGTTTCTGAACTGCGGGAAGACCCCGAAATCGCCGTAGGTGAAAACGGTCATCTCTCACCGCATAGTTTCCATGTGTTCAGCTCAAAGCGTCTCAGCGGAAGGTTCGTGCAGCAAGCTAATTTTATCGCGGATTTAGAGGAGATTGTTCCCAACTTCTACAAAGTGGTTGGTGCAAACCTATCAGCTTGGCAGCGGCCGGCGCCTCGTATCAAAGAAGATCGTCAAACCGCTAAAGATGTAAGCACAGATGCCTTATCAGAAGATGCAAAGGACTACGATCCCTAGCGAAATGTTCATATCCTCCTCCCCGCGCGACCCACCGTTCCCCTTGTAACTCCCGACAAACTCCGGTTGATCTGTGGGCAATCCCCTTGGGGAACAGAAACAAAAGCTTACATGGGCTGATATGAAACATTACTCTCTTCTCGATCTCTCACCTGTACCCGAAGGCCGGACCACGGGGCAGGCTTTGCAAAATACTGTTGAACTGGCGCAACTGGCGGAAAGGGCGGGGTATCACCGCTACTGGCTGGCGGAACATCACAACATGCCCGGCATCGCCAGCGCGGCGACGGCTGTGGTGATCGGCCATGTGGCGGGGGCGACCTCAACCATGCGGGTGGGGGCAGGGGGGATAATGCTACCCAACCACGCGCCGTTGATGGTGGCCGAGGCGTTCGGGACGCTCGCCACGCTTTATCCCGACCGGATTGATCTCGGGCTCGGGCGGGCGCCGGGCACGGATATGGCCACGGCGCGGGCCTTGCGGCGGCATATGTCGCCTGAAGATACCTTTGTGCAGGATGTACAGGAGTTGATGGCCTATTTCGATGATATGCCGGACAGCGCCCCTGTGCGCGCTATTCCCGGTGTGGGCACCAAGGTGCCGGTCTATATCCTCGGGTCGAGCCTTTATGGCGCACAACTGGCGGCACTTTTGGGGCTGCCCTACGCCTTTGCCAGCCATTTTGCCCCTGCCATGCTGGATCAGGCGCTGGATGTGTACCGGCGTTCGTTCAAACCGTCATCCGTTCTGTCCGAACCCTATGTGATGGTGGCAGCCGGAGTCTGCGCGGCGGATACGGATGCGCAAGCGGAGTATTTGCGCTCGTCCCAACTGCTGGCCTTTGCGCGGTTGCGCACGGGCAAACCGGGCAAGCTGCCGCTGCCGGTGGATGATGTGAAAGCGCAAATCCCTCCTGCCGTGATGGAAGGCGTGGAACATGCGCTGTCGGTCTCAGCCGTTGGCGCACCTGATACCGTGAACACCCAGCTTCAAATCATTCTGGACCGCTACAAACCGGACGAATTGATCGTCACGGCGATGATCCACGATCATCAGGCGCGGCTGCGGTCCTTCGAGATTGCAGCGGATGTCATGTCAGGGCTGGTAAAGCCCTGACACTGCGGTCGGTTCAGACGTCAATCCAGCCATCGGGTGTTTTCATCCGGTGGCGGATGGTGTTCTGCTGTCCCAGTGTCTGTTCCAGAAAACAGCCTTTTTTGGCAGCTTCGATCAGTTCGATCACCTTGTCCTGCGGATCATCGCTGTCAATCAGCACGTCGATTTCAAACGATTTCGGCGCGGTTTCATAGACACGGCCCTTGGCCTCCCAGTTCCAGACAACGCGGGTTTCCACGTCCAGATCCTTCACTGTGACCTTCAGCCGTTTCGCAAAGGCGCGGATCTGGGTCATGATACAGCCGGTCAATCCGCCCACAAACAAGGCCAGTGGCGGCGGAGCAGAGGCGTCACCGCCGTGAAAGCTGCCCTCATCCGTGGCCATATGGAACGGACCTTCGGCAAAGGGCTTTGACATGGTCACTTCCAGATCGTTGCGCATCTTTCCGGTAGCGTGGCCCTTGCAGTCAAATTGCACCAGCGCCTGTTGTGGTTGGTCTTGTGTATCGCTCATGGGGTCTTACCTTTCGTTCCAGTGGATCATCGGCAAGCCGGCCACGGGGGATTTGAAATAGGGGATGGTGGTGCCGCGCAGGCTGCCGATATAGACATTCGTCAGATCGGGCCCGCCGAAAGTGATACTGGCCATCCAGTTGGCGATGCTGCCACCGCAAGCCAGTTGCAGATCGGGGGTGACCCTGTCTTGTGCAAAGGCCTCCAGCAGCGCCTTTCCTTCGGGGGAGCCGTTGTCGTCATCGAGAAGGATATGCAGATCGCCATCCGGCGTGATCGCAAAGATGCGATCGGTCATCACATGGGTGCCCCAGAGGTTGCCATAGGCGTCAAAGGCGATCCCGTCGATGAAGGCGTTGTGGCTTTCGGGGCCAAATGTTTCGCGCCCGCTCAGGTCTCCGGTATCGGCTACCTGAAAGCGGGTAATCTTCATGCCGCAGGTTTCTACAGCGTAAAGGTGGCTTTCATCCGCATCAAAGCGGATTTCATTGGTGAAATGCAGCCCGTCCGCCATGATCCGCAGGCCCTTGTCATCGGCCATAGCGATAAAGCCGTCGATGATGTTCGGACTACAGGCCTCCATCCAGTTCGGGATCGTGGTGGAAACCGTCAGCCACAGGCGGTCCTTGCTGTCGCGCAGCACAAAGTTGACCTTGCCAATGGGCTTGCCGTTGATGCTGTCGTAAAGCACCTCGCTGTCGCCAGTGCGCTTCATCAGTTCAAGCCGGTCGGTTCCGAAGTTCGAAATCAGGATGTCGCCACTGCGGGCAAAAGCCAGTCCGTTGGGCAGGGTGCCGGTGGTGAAACGGCTGGCGTCATCTCCCGCATCGGCAAATCCGGTTTCGGTTTTCTGGGCGATCAGCGTCTGGCTGCCGTCCGGACGGATATGCATCACACCGCCGCGCGCATCCGCAGACCAGAGCGAACCGTCCGGTTCGGCCAGAATACATTCGGGCCGTTGCAGGTCTGTGCCGATGGTTCGCAGGCTGGCGGGATCTATTTGGAAGCCGTCAATAGGATTGCCCATCGCTCAGGCTCCTTTGACGATCCGGTTGGCAAGGATACCGATTTTCTCGATTTCCAACTCGAAACTGTCGCCATCCGACAGGCGTTTGCCCAGTTCCAGTCCGCAGCCCGTGCCGACCGTTCCGGAGCCGATAACCTCGCCTGCATAAACCGTTTCGGATGCAGAGATATGGGCCAGAATTGCGCCGAAGTCATGCTGCATCTGGCGGCTGTTGCCACCGCCCCAGCGTTCACCGTTTACCCGTGCTTCCATATCAAGGGCCACAGGGTGGGAGACCTCATCCGCCGTCAGGATGAAGGGGCCAAGGATATTTCCGGTGTCAAAATCCTTGCCTTTGCAGGGACCAAGCTGGCCGGGCATTTCGGCCATTTGCGCATCCCGCGCGGACATATCGTTCAGGATGGTATAGCCGAAAATGTGGTTAATCCCGTCTTCGGCCTTGATGTTCTTGCCGGTCTTGCCGACAACGATGGCCAGTTCCAGTTCGATGTCCAGATGCTCGGCATAGTTGGGCCACTGGACGTCCGTGCCATGTCCTATAAAGGACATGCGGTTGCCTTTGTAATAGATCGGCTGCTGATACCAGACATCCGGCACCTCATGCTTGCGGCCTGTGGCTTCTTCCATCACCTTGAAGCAGTTGGTCAGGTGATCTTCGAACACCAGACAGTCACGATACTGGACCGGCATGATCGGGGGCAGGAAAGACACATCCGCCTGCGCAATCGTGGCGGATTGCTGGGGGTGGTTCACCAGCCCGCGCGCAATGTCGAGCCCTTTTTCACCGGCGTCGATCAGGCTTTGCATAGAGGTGAAATCCGCTTCGTCCTGTCCGGCGTGTTTCGCTGCTGCGTGCAGGTCCAAAAGGCGATCATCGTCAAGGGCGGCCACCAGCAGCGGGCGGTTCTTGTAGGATACAGTTGCAAGACGCATCAGAATTACTCCGTGAAAATGGCAACGGCGCGGGTAAACCCGGCGGAGGCTGCCTTGATTTTGAAAGGGAAACAGGAAATTTCAAATCCGGTGGCGGGCAGGCTTTCCAGATTGCTCAGCTTCTCCATGTGGCAATAGCCGATGTCCATACTGGCGCGGTGGCCTTCCCAGATGATCGAGGGATCTTTGGTTTCGGCGTAGAGCTTGGCTGTCAGAGCAAATGGCGCGTCCCAGCTCCACGCATCGGTGCCCGTGACGCGCACTCCCCGTTCGGTCAGGTACAAGGTTGCCTCGCGTCCCATACCGCAGCCTTTCATCAGGTAATCCGGCTGTCCGTAGGCTGCGCCCGCAGACGTGTTTACCACCACAATATCAAGTGGTTGCAAATCGTGCCCGATGCGTTTTAATTCGTCCTCCACGTCCTGCGCCGTGACCAGATAACCGTCCTCGAAATGGCGGAAGTCCAGCTTGACGCCCGGATTCATGCACCATTCCAGCGGCACTTCGTCGATGGTGATCGCGCGCTCCCCGTTGCTCATGGTGGAGTGGTGATGATAGGGCGCGTCCAGATGGGTGCCGCAATGGCTGGCAATGGTCAGTTGCTCTACCGCCCAGCCTTCACCTCCGGGCAGGTCTTCCTTCTTCAGACCGGGAAAGAAGGACATCACCTGTTCGGCGGTCTGGTCGTGGGTCAGATACTCGATCTGGGGCAGCATAATGGGCGGATCCGAAGCGATGCCGGTTTCCAGCGGAACAGAAAGATCTACAAATCGACGGGGCATAGGCTGTCCTTTCTTAAAGCAATGCCGTGGCGAGCTGGGGGAAGGCCATCACAAGGCCAAGCACCACCAGCATCAGCACCGCAAAAGGCGCTGCGCCGTAAAAAATATCCCCGAGCGTGATGCCCGGATCATCCAGAGAAGATTTAATCACAAAGACCGATATGCCGAAGGGCGGGGTCAGAAGCCCTATTTCAACGGCGATAATGGTGATGATGCCAAACCAGATCAGGTCCACCTGCAACAGGGACAGAACCGGCAGCATCAACGGCACAAGGATCAGCATGATAGAAGAGCTGTCCAGAATAGTGCCCATCAGGATCACCAGCAGCACATAGGCAAGGATGACACCCCAATAGCCGATTTCAGCGGTAGCAACGAAATTGCCAAATCCCGCAGGCACACCGGACAGGGCCAGCATCCGCGAATACATTTGTGCTGCAATGATCAGGAAGGAAATCGCAGCCGTAATCAGGCCGGTATCGGTCAGAACCTCCCAAAAATCCTTCAGGGTAAGAGCGCGGCGCAGCAAGCCGATGATGATGGCGCCGGAACACCCGATGGCGCCAGCCTCGATCGGAGTGAAGAAGCCGCCGTAGATTCCGCCCAGAACCAGCCCGATCAGCGTGGCAATCGGCAGTCCCTTGGCCAGTACTTCCCGTGTGGTCAGCGCATCCGTGTCGTCATAAGGATCGGTAATACCCTCACCAATCAGTTTGGGTTTGAACAGGGCAACCAGAAAAATCGCAAGACAGAACACAAAGGCCAGCAGCAGACCGGGCAAGACGCCCGCGATAAACAGATCACCGACGGATTGTTCCGTCAGCAGGCCGTAGAGGATCAGCAGCAGGCTTGGCGGGATCAACATTCCGAGCACCGATGAACCGGCGACAACCCCGACAGAAAACCGTTTGGAATAACCGTGGCGCCGCATTTCGGGTACAGCAATCCGTGTGAAGACCGCCGCAGAAGCGATTGAAATTCCTGTAATAGCTGCGAAAATGGCGTTTGCGCCAACAGTGCCAAACCCAAGCCCGCCACGCACCCGCCGGAAGATGTGGTTTGCCACATCAAAAGCGTCCCGTCCCATGCCTGTGACGGATACGATGAACCCCATCATGATAAACAGGGGCACAACGCCGAAGAAATAGCTCGATATGGTTTCGGACGCTGCCAGCGCCAGCAGTTTGCCAGCCAGCACAGGCGATCCCTTGATGACCCAGACGCCAACGAAAGACGACAACATCAGCGCGAAGGGCACCCAGAACCCCAGATAAACCATGACAACCATCGCCCCAAAAGAGGTCAGGCCGATTTCAAACGGACTCATACGGAGATCCCTTTCTTAGAGGTCAGCGCAAACAGGCTGGTGATGGCATGAAGGACAAGTTGCACCAACAGGGCCGCACAGCCGATCAGAATGATAAGTTTGACGGGCCAGATCGGAGCGGTGAAATCGCCCACTGTGCCCTCGTAAGTGCCGCGCACCCACGCTTTGACAAACAAGGGTTCGCTTGCAGAATAAAGCTGCCAGATCAGTACGATGGCGGCCAGAGTGAAGACGAGTTCCATCAGGCTGCGCAGCCGTGGCGCCCTCTTCTGGATGTAATCCAGTACCGCGTCAGTGCGGGTCATCCGGCCTTTGCGAAAGGCTTGCGCCACCTGCAAAAAGACGATGGCCACGATGGACATGGAAACGATCTCGGGCACGCCGGAGACAGGCGTGTTGAACGCAACACGTCCGATCACATCGGCATTCACCAGCACCATCACCGCGAAAATAAGAAGCGTGCCGATCACATTCAAAATCAGGGTCATAAAGTCTGCGATCCGGCGAATGGCCTGAAACCACGGCGGCAGAAACGCCTGCCCGGAGTCGGCATGGAAATCAGTCATAACGATTGGGTCCAATCAGGTTGGAAAAAGAGGGGCGAGCAAATGGCCCGCCCCAGTCAGGGAGATTATTCTTGATCCCAGTTGCGCACGGGCGTAGCACCCGCCTGACGCATGGTGTCCATGTAGGATTTCAACACACGGGACCCGCCAACACCGTCAGCATCCAGTTTTTCAGCCCAGATCTTTGCCACATTGTCCATCCCGTCGGCCCATTCCTTGCGGAAGGCGTCATCCACCTTTTTGACCGTTGCGCCGTTTTCTTCCATGATGGACAGGAACTTGCCAACCGTGGCGTCCAGATCCTTGTGGTAGGCTATGCGGTTGGTGATGGCTGCGTCCTTAAGGGCTTTTTGAACGTCTGCGGGCAGGGCATCAAACCAGTCCTTGTTTGCAGCAATGCCTCCGGCGTATTGCGCGCCAAAGCCGATGCGGGTCACATAGGGCGCGACTTCGTACAGTTTGCCGGGCACCGCAGCAGAGGCAAAGACGATGACACCGTCATAAACACCGGTTTTGATTTCGTTGTAATAGGTGGTCAGGTTGCCCGAAACGCCCACCGCGCCGGTTCCCTTCAACCAGTTCACAGCCGGACCGGGGGCACCGATCTTCTTACCTTCCAGATCGGAGATTTCGTTCACCGGAAAGTTTGTCATCAGCAAGTAGTCATCAATACCGGTTGCGCCGCCCAGATATTCCAGCCCGTTGGCTTCCCAGGACGCCTTCATATCCGCGTCTGTGGCCTGCAGTTTGTCCATCCATTCCGCAACAACCGTTGAATCGCTGGAGACAAACGGCGTGAAATAGGTGACATTCTGCACGGCGAGCTTTGCCGGATCAAACAGGCTCGACACCAGCCCGATTTCTGCAAGCCCTTCTTCGGTTGCTTCCAGCTCATCACCCACTTTGGCCAGCGCCCCGCCGTATTGTTCGCTCCAGTTGATGGAGTGTTCGCTGCCTTCCAATGCCGCGTTTACGGCGGGGATGAACGTCTCGCTGACGTGTTTGACCCAGCGGAATACAGGCGGGTGTCCGGCAACGACCGTGGCGCTGATCTCTTCGGCCGCCACAGGGGGCGCGAGTGTGGTTGTTCCGGCCATCAAAGCCGCGGCAAAAGCGCCGTTCTTGAATAGATGTTTCATTCTTTTCCTCCCAGAAGTGAATTAAAATATGACGTGTAATCAGGTCAGTGCGCGTATTCCCGAACAGATAAACGGCACAATTTTTGTCAGCATTTCATCCGCATCGCCGTCGTCGCACAATCCGTCGGACAGGCGGGCAGGGCGTCCGGTTTTGGCCATCATTGTCATGCCGACCCCAATGGCGAACATGTAGGCCCAGACCGCATTGGCGCGGGTCAGACCGGGTTCGACCTGCATGAACGCACTGATGAATTTCTGCGCGATAGGGTCATAGTATTTCTGTGTCAGCAGTTGTTCCCGTTCGGATGCAGAGTTGGCTGTAGACACAAGAATTTTCGCAAAAGCCCCGCCGTCACTGGCTTGTGAGATACCGGCCTCGATCGTGGGGCGGAACAGGGCCTCAACTATGGGTTCGAGATCAGGCGTCTGGTCCTGTTTCAGTATTCCATCCAGAAGGGCGGCTCTACCCTCGTTGATCTGTTGGGACCGGCGTGAAACCATTGCCTCGAACAGGACTTCCTTGGTTTTGAAGTGGTAGTGGATCAACCCTTGCGCCACACCTGCACGCTCTGCAATCTCGCGCATGGTGGCGCCCTCGTAACCGGAACGGGCAAAGACGGTTTCAGCAGAATCCAGAATGGCATCAAAACGGGACTCCTTGGCGCTGGAAAGGGATTCCACCCCAACCGTTTTCGCGTTCTTCTGTCCCAAATCGAAGCCCTCCCAAGCCTTTGACCGCTGCTGCATTTTCCGCATCGCAGAAATTAACTGGTCACTCAGTCAGTATTTGGGAAGGCGTGAGTCGAGTCAAGAGG
>JAAEZA010000076.1 GCA_018223125.1 Paracoccaceae bacterium
TGATGGTGCCCCCACACGGACTCGAACCGCGGACCTACTGATTACAAATCAGTTGCTCTACCAGCTGAGCTATAGGGGCACTGGGGGGGCTTTTGGGGCAAGATGAGGGGGATTGCAAGAGGTTTTTTGCGGCGGTTTGCAAAAAATTAATCTTTGTTTGTCAGGCTCACAATTGCCACGGCGATCAGGCTGATCAGGACGATAACCAACGCGGCTGGCGCTGCGCCTTCGATGTCTTCGAGAGAGGCGTGTTGATAGACGGAGGTGGCTAGTGTTGTCTTGGAATAAAGTAGTAAAGTTGCTGGCAGTTCTTTCACGCTGTCCACGAATATCAGCAGGGCTGCTGTGGCGACCGCTCCCTTTATCATGGGTGCGTAAAGCCGCAGCAACGTCTGGCGCGGGGATTGCCCCAGCGAACGGGAAGCCATACCAAGAGAAGGAGAAATTTTTGTAAATGCGGCGTCTATGGTGCCTACGGCGATGGCAAAGAAACGAACGCAATAGGCCAGCATGACAGCGCCGACAGACCCGACGAGCAACAGGCCCGGATCGAAACCGGTCAGCCACAGGATGCCATCGGCAACGCGGTGGTCGAGCATGGAAAGCGGAATCAGAAACCCGAGACCAAGCACTGCGCCGGGTGCTGCATAACCGATTGTGGTTACGGGCAGAATGCGGCTCAGGCCGTTATGACGGAACAGGCGCACGCTGAAAACCAGCAGAATGCCTGCGACGACTGTAATGGTTGCAGCGCCGCCTGCGATGAGAACTGTTCTCAGGGTCGCCTGCCAGAGGGCCGGATCGCTCCAGAGTTTGGCACGCCCGAATGCGTGGTCCGCAAGGATTGCCAGCGGCAGGATAAACCCGACCAGAACGGGAAGGCTGCAAAACAGGGATGCGGCCAAAGCCTTGGTGGCACGCAGTTGTTGGCGTTCCGGGGGGCGCATGTTCCGCGCGGTTTCGTGAAACTTGATCCGCCGGCGCGAGAGTTTTTCAAGGAGAACAAGGACCGTTACAAAAACAAGAATCACACAGGCCAGTTGCGCTGCACCGCCTGCGTTGCTGGCTTCCAGCCAGACGGTAAAGATACCGGTGGTCAGGGTTTGTACAGCGAAGAATTCCATGGCGCCGAATTCGTTCAGGGTTTCCATCATCACAATGGCCACACCCGCGGCGATGGCGGGGCGGGCAAGGGGAAGTCCGACCCGCAGAAAGCTGGCCACAGGTCCACAGCCGAGCGCACGCGAGACCTCTATGGCTGCGCCGGACTGGGTGCGAAAAACGCTGCGGGTGAGGAAGTAAACATAAGGGTAGAGTGCGCCAGCCAGAACGACAATGGCAATGCCGCGAGAGCGGATTTCGGGGAACATATAATCCCGTGGTGTCGCCCAGCCGAACAGCGTGCGCAGGCCTGTTTGCAGTGGGCCCGCATATTCAAGAAAGTCGACCACTGCAAATGCGGCAATATAGGCGGGGATCGACAAAGGCAGTAGCAAAGCCCACTGCAGGATGTTGCGGCCCGGAAACCTGTACATGACGACCAGCCATGCAGACAGTGTTCCGACCACACCGGCCAGCAGCCCGACGCCTGCCATCATGATGATGGAATTCGTCAGGTAACGGGGCAGGGTGGTTGCCAGCAAATGCGGCCAGATATTTTCGCGGGGAAACAGGGCAAGCCAGAAAACCGTGGCAACCGGCAGGATCACCAGCACGGCAATACACAGTCCCAGCAGGGTCCAGCCGTCCGGACTGTAGCGTCGGCGCCGTGGCGCAGAAGTGACAGGCGCTATATCTGATGTTTCAACCATTGATCCGCGCTTAAACCAAAGCTATTTCGGTGTCTACACGTGTAACAGGCAGTCAATGGATTTCAGACTTCACATCGGCGTGCACCGGAGCGCAACGCAACACCTCCGCAAGATGCTCTGGCAGAACCGTGATCTGTTGCAGTCCGAGGGGATTTGTGTGCCACTGGCCGATCAGGCGGAGCGGGCTTTTGCACGGGCGATCAAGCAGATCAGCAGTGGCGTGGCTTCCGCCGAGGTGAAAGCGGAACTGGTTTCCGCCCTGACCGAAGATAAGCACTACCGCCGCGTTGTGATGATTGATCCGAGTATTTCGGGAACATTGATGCGGCCTGTCGGGAAGGAATATTTCTATCCCCGTATCGCCACGACGATGTCGCGCATTCTGAACGTCCTTGATGGCGCTCCGCTGCGGGTTTTTGTCGGTCTGCGCAATCCTGCCAGTTTCGTGCCGTCCTGTTATTGTGCCGGCATGCGGCACAATCCGGACCTGTCGTTCGAAGGCTTCGTCGCGGATGCGAACCTGCAGGGGTTGCGCTGGTCGGATTATCTTCACCGTGTGCAGTTGAAGAAGACCGAATTACCGATCACTGTTTGGCGCTATGAGGATTATCCTTTCATGTGGCGGGATGTTGCGCAGGCCCTGACGGGTATACCGAACCGCGAACTTCTTGTCGGCAGCAGCGCGCCGGTGAACACTGGCCTGTCCTTGCGCGGGGCAATTCTGATGCATTCCTATCTGGAGGAGCATCCCGTAGGGACGCGGGCAGAGTTTGAAAAGCTGAACCGTGCCTTTGAGAGAAAGTTCCCGAGCTCGCAGGGGTTCAACGATGAACTTCACTGGCCTGAAGAGCTGACCGAGGGCATGACAGAGAACTACGAAGACGATCTCTATTATATCGAACGGATGGACAACGTCATGATGCTCTCACCCGAGCGGCATGACTAAACTGCCTTGGGGCGGTGGCGACATCCGACAACCGGTTTTCGTCAGGATACAGCGCGCAGTTGGTCGATGTCTTCTGTTCCCGGCGCGTCACCGCCTGTATCAGTGTCGTCGGCAAGCGGGCAGGTGAACCAGAATATTGTCTTTTCATCCGGAATGCTCTTGAATCCGATAGTTCCGCCCATGGATTCCACCAGATGGCGCGAGATGTTCAGGCCGAGTCCGGTGCCGACCTTCTTTTTATTGGCTTTCGTATCGGCCTGGGCAAAGGGCTGGAAGATCCGGTTGTGGAACTCTTCGGGTATGCCAGGTCCGAAGTTGGTCACGGCGATGCGGACCTCACCGGGCAGAAGCTGTGCGCTCAGCCGGACCCGCGTCCCTTTGTCAGAGAATTTACAGGCGTTGGACAGCAGGTTGGTCAGGACCTGAATGATACGTTTTTGATCGGTCCAGATATGGTAGTTTCCTTTCGGGATCGAAACATCCAGTCCGACACCGCATTGTGCTGCATAGGGGGCGATCTGATCGGAGACGAGGACCAGCAGCTTGCTGAGACTTTCCGCTTTGGCGTCGATCTGCATCTGGCCTGCGTTCATCTTCTCCATGTCCAGAATGTCGTTGACCAGATTATACAGCCGTTCGGAGTTTGATTGCGCGATTTCTACCAGTCTGCTTGCAACAGGGAGTTGCGTGTCCTTCAATTGGGCTTCCAGAAGGCCGAGCGACCCTTTGATGGATGTCAGCGGTGTGCGGAGTTCATGGCTGACGGTTGCAACAAAATCCTGCTTCATCCGCTCTACGCGGATCCGGTCCGTAATATCCACCTGCGTGCCGATCATGCGGCGGGCAACGCCGTCATCGCTCCATTCCACGACGACAGCGTCAGACTGGATCCAGCGCCAGTCGGCTCCGTTGTCAGAAACACGGAAACGGGATTCGGCGCGGTCTGCGTCCCCCTCGATACAGGCGCGATGGGCCTTTACAAGGTTGGCACGGTCGTCCGGGTGGATGTGGTCAAGCAGATCCTTGTAAGGATCGGAAGGATCGCTGGAACTGGTGATGTTCATCATCATCCGCCACATCTTGGATACCACGGATGTGTTTTTTTCGAAGTCGATGTCAAACACGCCGATCTGGGCCCCGATCAGGGCAAGGTTCCAGCGTTCTTCCATCTTCGCGAGCTGGCGGGCCTGCCGTTCCCTTTTGGTAATATCGCGCATCAGCAGCGTCATGCGGATTTCGTTGCCGGAGGTCCGCCAGGTGTTTTTCTCTATCTCCAGAATGGTTTCGCCGTTGCTGTATTCCGTTGCCGGCAACGTCAGCTTGAAGCGGGAGTCCGGTTCACCCGGATCAAGGCCAGGCAGGACCTCGGCAATGTTGCGTGTTTCAAGTCCAACGGTCTTGGGGGTTAGCAACAGGGTCTGCGCTGCATCATTTACCTGAAGGATCCGGCCATCGGCATCGGTCGAAACAATTGCGAGCATTGCGTTTTCGATGATGGAGCGCCGTTCCGTTTCCCGTGTTGCCAGTTCGCTGGATTTCTCTTCGACAAGCCGCGTGATCGTCCGTTCGCGCCGGTTCATAAAGCGCATGATCAGGACTATCAGGCCTGTAACAGACAGGCAGAGCGCCAGCAGTATCCAATGGGCGCGGAAGGGCTGTATTTCGTCGAACCTGTTGGATCCGCTCCATCGCAGGCGCATGGGCTGGCCAAAGCCGCTAACCTCCATGTCCCGCTGGAATTTGGGGGCCGGATTGGCTTTTTCATCAGAGATGTTCTGGAACAGGGCGGGGGCGTCCGTATCCGCGTGGGTCAGCCAGACGCGCAATTCGACAAGATTGTTCTGTGCAGGCGAAAGCGTGTCAAAAGCGCGGTCCATATCCAGAATTGCAAACACATAGCCAAGAAACCTTTCCGCCCGACGGGTTCCGTCTTCACTTACCCTCTCGCCGCGTGTGACCGGACGCAGCATGATCCCCTTTTTTACCGGCTCGCCGTTGATGGGCAGCGCCACATCGGCAACCAGTGCCAGTTTTCCCGTCTCTCGCGCTCTCTTTGCGGCGGCAATAACGTCGGGATAGAGGTTGAAGTCTGTGCCGATCACGGAATCGCCCGGGGTGCGGGGGCGGAGGCGTTGCACGATCAGGCTGTCTGAATCCGGATCAGGATGAGAGGCAAAGCCAAGGGCGTTGATGCCGGAGCGGTTTTCACGGATGTTGATCGCGCTGGCGTAGTCGTCCATTTCTACGAAGCTGATGTTGTCCGAGGCGATGAACAGCCCTGCCAGGCCGCCAAGGGTACGCTCGTAGATTTCTGCGGTACGGCGCAGGGACGTGACCGCCTGTTCTATGATAACCGAAAAGTTTTCTTCGGACTTGTGGTCTGCGATGCGTTTAACAGTGATGGTGGCCACGGCCGAGGCTGTCAGGCAGAACCCGATCACCACACATTGCAACCAAAACGAACCACGTTTTGAAATCATACCCGATCTGCCCACTGTTCCGGTGTCCTTTTACCGGTGATGCGTAAACGCAGCCGCCAGCCGGACACACATTTTATCTTTCCATAGGATAAGCGAAATTATGCTTGTCTGGCAGGTGGAAAGTGACGTGCAGGGTAAGTTTGTATCGCTTGCGGGGATTGTATGTCACACAATTTTGGGGCTTGTGATATCTGATTTTCACAACCTTAAGGTGATTCGTCGCCATTGCGCGCAAGCTGTTTCAACCGATACAGGAGGCGATTTGCTCGACCCGTTCCAGATCTTCTTGTATCGGGAGCTTATGCTTTGCCCTTTCCAGCGCAAGTTTCGAATGCCGCCGCGCCTCTACATTCATTCCGGGATAGTCCAGGGAAGAAATCGAAAGAAACGCCTTTTGCAGGCGGATGCCAACTTCAACCGTGCCGGCTCCGTCCCGTGCGATCGGCGTGAAAGCATCGTCGAACAATTCCGCCAGCTCCAGGGCCGGCACAATGATCCGGTTGTACAGGACTTCCGGTTTTTCCTGTCGTGTTCCTTCTTCTACCCATTTTGCGAACAGCCGCACGAAGCTGCCGATAATAACGATGGCTGTTCCCGGATCGTTCACCGCGGGGGAAAGGGCACGCGCGGCGATTTCGGCCAGGACGACCACGCCGAAGCGGGGGTCTTCATCAAAAGTGCGGTTTGCACCGATGACAAATGCTTCCTGAATTTCGGTGATGACCTCTGCTTCGGGCGGATCAAGCGTGTCCATCACAACAATGGGACGGTCGGGGGCCAGAAACCGGCCGGCAGGGGCGGCAATCATCAGGCGGAAATCATGTTCTTCGGCAAGATCCTGCAAAGCCTGCATGTTGACGTACTGCACATATCCGACCGCGTCGCAGTAAATCTTGACCCCGTGAAGTGTGTTCTTGACCGTATGCTCCACGCCTCCCATGAAGGGTGCTTTTTGATGCTTCTGGAAACTTTGCCTTGCTGCGCGTTCGGCTTTTTCAATTGTGGTGCCCAACCGCCCGAGGCGCGCAATATTGTCCACCCAGCGCACGAAAGTCAGGATCACCCACGCGAAAATGGTCAGGGTCAGCAGGAACAGCACAAACAGCCCGCCACGGCCGTAAAACCCCGTCTTCAGGGCAACAATAGATACGATGCTGAAAATGAAAGCGCCGATAAAGCTGCTGAGTGCGGTTTTCGAGACATCGTCTTCCAGCACAAGGGTAAATGCACGCGGGGTCGCAGCCTGACTGGCGGAGGAATAGGAAGACAGCATCGAGCCAACTGCAAACGTGGCAACCGCCAGCATGGATGAGGAAATAATCGTAAGCAGGGTTTCAATGGTGCCGGATGTAATTTCAGGCAGTTCCTTGCTAAATGGTAGCCTGTCAGCAAACTGGGCAAACAAAGCTGTTGAAACTGCAACCAGACAGTAAACCAGAGGCTTGAACCACAACCGTTTGCGCAGTTGCAAAACCGAATGGATAAATCGTGTTTTCATTCTCTGTGCGTCTCCGAATGTGCCCCGCGCCGGATCGACGGGTAAATCCGCGTACCAGAAAGCCAGCCGTAAAATTGTTTTCACTTATAGAAGCTAGCGGCGTTAGTTTAGAGGGCAAACACATTCGCACACAGGACGATACAGAGTATTTGAATCGGTGCAAAAATGATCTAAATCGAAATTTGGTTCCGTGGTTTGCAAGTGTCCCGACCAGCCCTGTACTTCTTTCTCAAGCGGCTGATTTGATGACGTTTTTAAGCCCGAATTTATTTAGACTGACGGAGTTGCCGGAATGCAAATCAATCTGGACGCAATTTTTGCTTCCGCCTTGTCACCATATGTACTGGTTGACACGGATCTTCGCATGGTTTGGGCGAATGATGCCTATCTGAAAGTGACGGGCCGGACCCGTGACCGGTTGATCGGACGCCGGATGACGGATGAATTTCCCGCCCCGCAGGATTCCGTATCTGACAAAATGTTGCGTGGATCGTTTCGCAAGGTTTTCGAAACCGGAGAACCGGATCATCTGCCACTTATCCCATATCCGATTGAAAATGCAGACGGAACGGTTGAAGACCGTTACTGGAGCGCGAGCCACACTCCGATTTTGAGAGCCGATGGAAGTGTTGAATTCATTCTGCAAAATACAATGGATGTGACGGGCATTTACCGCGAGAGAGATGGCGTCGGCATTGAAAACCTGCGCGAACGGGTCTCTGTGATTGAACGGGCAGAGGCGGTGGCGAACCAGAACCTTGCTCTGGAGACCATGACAGAGTTCTTCAAATCCACTTTTGATCAAGCGCCGAGCTTCATGGCGGTTGTGGACGGGCCGGAACATCGCTTCAAGATGGCGAACAAAACCTATCTGGACCTGATCGGACAGCGGGACATTATCGGTCATACCGTCCGCGAGGCCTTTCCGGATATAGAGGGTCAGGGTTTCTTCGAACTGCTCGATCAGGTTTACACCTCCGGAGAGCCGGTGTCCTTCAAGGGGATGCCGGCCACGCTTCAGAAGACTCCGGATGAATATCCGGAGAAATTCTATGTGGATTTCATGTTTCACCCGTTAAAGGAGGCCAACGGAAACGTCACCGGCATCTTCGTGCAGGGGCATGATGTGACGCGGCAAAAGACCGCCGAATCCAATCTTGCGGCCACGCGCGAAAAGTTTCGCACGATGGCGCAGTCCATGCCGAACCATGTCTGGACTGCGGATAAGGACGGTAGTCTTAACTGGCTGAACGACCGGACGTATGAATTTACCGGTATGGCGGAAGGAACCCTTTACGGGCCGGACTGGGTGAAGGTTCTGCATCCCGAGGATATTGACAGCGCGATGGCGGCTTGGACCTATTCGATTGAAAACGAAGTTAATTACGAGACAGAATTTCGCATTCGCAAGGCTGACGGCAGCTATCGCTGGCACATTGTCCGCGCCTCTCCGCTGCGGGCCGATGATGGCGGGTTAAGCGGTTGGGTGGGCACCAATACCGACATTGAGGAACGCAAAACCTCCGAAGAGCAGATCGAGCGTCTGAATGCGACGTTGGAAACCCGCGTGGCGCGGCGCAACCGTGAACTGGAAGAACTGCATGCTACTTTGCGCCAGAGCCAGAAGATGGAAGCGATCGGCGGGTTGGCAGGGGGCATTGCCCATGATTTCAACAACCTTCTTCAGGTGGTTACGGGCAACCTGCAAATGATTTCCCGCGAACTTGAGGAGGGATCACCGGCGCAGGAACGTCTGGAACAGGCCACCAAAAGCGTGTCGCGCGGGGCGATGCTGGCCTCCCAGTTGCTGGCCTTTGCCCGCAAACAACCACTGTCGCCTGTGCCTCTCAATCTGGCGGATCTGCTGGCGGAAAACACTGAAATTCTGGGCAGCGCTGTGGGCGAAGGTGTGGAACTGGAAACCATCGTTGCGGACGGGCTCTGGAACACGAATATTGATCCAAACAACATGGAAAATGCATTCCTCAATCTTGCGATTAACGCACGGGATGCAATGGACGGGCAGGGGCGTCTGACGATCGAACTGGCGAATGCAGAATTCGACGAAGAATATTCCGCCACCCATCCGGTTGTGGATGCAGGACAGTATGTGGCGATTTCTGTCCGTGATACCGGCTGTGGAATGCCGCCGGAGATTGTCGAAAAAATCTTTGAACCGTTTTTCACCACGAAGGATGACGGGCAAGGCACGGGCCTCGGGCTTTCGATGGTTTACGGCTTTGCCAAGCAGTCGGGCGGGCATATTACCATTACCAGCGCTGTTGGCAGTGGCACGGTCATTAACATCTATCTGCCACGCACTTTGAAAGAGGTGCAGAGCGGAAATCTGACGGATGCCGAAAGGGTAATGTACGGGACCGAAACCATTCTGATGGTCGAGGATGACGACGAAGTCCGCGAAACGGCCCGATTGATGCTTGAGGATCTAGGCTACGGGGTGTTGCCCGCCGCAGATGCGGATGAGGCGCTGACCATTCTGGACCGCATTCACAACATTGACCTCTTGTTCAC
>JAAEZA010000098.1 GCA_018223125.1 Paracoccaceae bacterium
GCCCTGTTCGTGATCCTGTTCATCTACGGCTGGAACCAATACCTCTGGCCGCTGCTGATCACCACCGATCCGTCCATGAACACCATCGTCATGGGCATCAAACAAATGTTCCCCTCCGGCGATGATTTCGCGGACTGGCCCGTCATCATGGCAACTTCGATCCTTGCGATGATCCCGCCAGTGATTGTCGTCGTCGGAATGCAGCGGCTGTTCATCCGCGGCCTTGTAGATAGCGAGAAATAAGAATGGCAACTGTCAAACTCGACTCCCTGAAAAAATCCTTTGGCAAAACAGAAGTGATCCACGGTGTGGACATCGACATTAAAGACGGAGAGTTCATCGTCATCGTCGGCCCCTCCGGTTGCGGCAAGTCCACGCTGCTGCGCATGGTGGCAGGGCTGGAAACCGTCACTTCCGGTGAGGTGCAGATTGGCGGCGCAGTGGTGAATGAGCGCGAACCGATGGACCGCGACATTGCGATGGTGTTCCAGAACTATGCGCTCTATCCGCATATGAGCGTGTTTGACAATATGGCTTACGGGCTGAAGATCGCCGGTACGCCAAAGGCGGAAATTGCAGAACGTGTGGATACCGCGGCAAGACTGCTGCAACTGGAACCCTACCTGAAACGCCGCCCGAGGGAGCTTTCGGGCGGGCAGCGCCAGCGGGTGGCCATGGGCCGCGCGATCGTGCGCAAGCCTTCTGTGTTTCTTTTCGACGAACCCCTGTCCAACCTCGATGCCAAACTACGGGTGCAAATGCGCCTTGAGATCAAACAGTTACAACGGCGTCTCGGGGTGACATCACTATACGTGACCCACGATCAGGTCGAAGCCATGACGCTTGCGGACCGGATGATCGTTATGAATGCTGGCGTTGCGGACCAGATCGGCGCACCACTGGAAGTCTACGCCAATCCCGCAACCGAATTTGTCGCAGGTTTCATCGGCTCCCCCCCGACCAATTTCGTGAAAGCGGATCTGGCAGGGGTAAGAACGCACGAAGCCGCCAAACTCGGTGTGCGGCCCGAACATGTGACTGTCGTGCCATCAGGGACGGGGCGCCTTGCCGCCAAAGTCCTGTATACAGAAGCCCTTGGCGCAGAAACCCTGGTTCATCTGGAACTGGCGGACGGCACCATGATCACCGCCAGACAGGCCGCCACCGAAGACACTGCCGCAGAGGGCACAACCGTCGGGTTGGATTGGCAGGATGGCGACGAAATGCTGTTCGATCAGAACGGGAAACGCTGCTAACTGCCCCGTTTCCATCCTGACAGGTGAAACCTTCCCGACATTGCCCGCGTTAGCCTTGTGAAGGCGGGGTTTTCTGCGTGCCACGCACCGACGGAAACGGAAGGAGGAAAAATGTTCCTAGACGAACCCTATCTGGACGCCCTCACCAAAGGCAGCCTTTTAAGCATTTTCGCCCTGTTCTGGATCATTCTGATGGTCAGGGTTGTCGGCCTTCGGTCGTTCTCGAAAATGACCAATTTCGATTTTGTCACCACGGTTGCCATGGGCTCGCTGCTGGCAGGTGCATCGCAATCCAAAGACTCCGTCGGCTTCCTGCAAAGCCTTGCTGCAATGGCCAGCCTTTTTATCGTCCAGTTCGCCGTTTCAAAGCTGCGCCACAACCTGCCATGGTTTGATCG
>JAAEZA010000006.1 GCA_018223125.1 Paracoccaceae bacterium
ACCTGAACATTCGCATGGATCCGCGCAGCATATTCCTGAACATAGGTGATGGTCGGCCCCTGCGCCCCCCAAACAGCAACCGACACCATCAACCCGAGACTGTCCGCCAGATCGGCCACCTGTGCGATGGTATCGCGATAGGCATTCTGTCCACGCAGTCGTGCCAGTCCGATATGCAGTGCAAACGGTCCGAGTTGATAGGTTCCACGGGCTGTCTGCTCCACCATCTCCATAGCCCGAAAACTGACGAGGTAGGGGTGAAGCTGTGCCGGAGCCACGTTCATCAGCTCTGCCAGATCCCGCAGTTTGATCGGCCCCTGCGCATTTGCCAGTTCCCGCAGGATACGGCCCCCCGTTTCAATGGATTGCACCCCCCGCGAGGCAGGTTCGGATCTGGCGGATTTGGGCATGATCGGGCCTTATGTAACAGAGCCGGTCAACACCGGCCAATTCCACTTTATTATACATTAAACACATAAATTCCAAAGGGTTTGCGACTGGTTTCGCCTGTTTTCGGGATGTTGCGTTACGGCAATTTGAGCGGGAAGCGATCTTAGACGCTACTGCGTTCCCAATTGGGAATTAGGCTGCTCTGAAATAATCACCGGTCCCGCGATCGGAGCTCTGAAAACTCTTGCAGCAGATCCAGCAACTGCTCCATTTTCTCGGCACTGAAGCTTTTTTCAATTTCGCTGTACATGTCGTTTGACGCCTCCAGACAATCCGCCATCAGATCATGCGCCTTTTGCGTCGCTTTTACCCAGGAACGGCGCGAATCATGCGGGTCGCGCCGGCGTTCAATCATTCCGATGTCTTCCAGCACCTGTAAAATACGTGTTACGCTTGGCATGTGCATTGCCGTGGCTTCTGCCAAGCTGCTGATATCAATGCGATCTTTCTCGGCAACCACGCGCATCACCCGCCATTGCTGTTCGGTAAAGCCGATTTCGGTCAGCTTCGGCCGCCAGTAGTGCAGCAAAGTATCCCGTGCGCGGGACAACAGTATTGGAAGTGTTCTGTTCATCGGCCTAAACCCAGCCAAGGCATTTCGATCTTGCATGATCGTCAAACCTTCTGTGAGAGCGCCAGCATCGTCCGCATTCAACAAATCGACGCAATAAGCCTTTCTGAATCAAAGGGCTGCACCGGAAAGACGCATAAAAACTTTGTTGGTTGAAAGGCGTGGAATACTTTAGATGATAATCATTTCTTTGCAAAATGCAATGCTTTTCGGCTTTAGACGCCTTATTTTCTTGGCTCCATCGCTTGTCCCGCAACCGGCGCCAAAAGCCACACACGCCAGAAAACCGCTGTAATTTATTTACAAATGCCTGACGACAGCTAGATTTCGATTATCAGTAGAGGGAAAAGTATGAAACGACGCGAATTTATAGCTGGAACAGTTGCCGTTGGGGCTTGCGCCGCAAGTCCGGTTTTTGCTTACGACAATACCATTGCAAAAGAGCCGCCAATTCCGGACGTGCTTGCCCCGCGGGTTGTGAACATCAAAGGGGGCGCACCGGGCGAGGTGCACGTGGTGCCGGACCATTATTCGCTCTACCTGATGTTAGAGGACAACAAGGCGATCCGCTATTATGTCGGCGTCGGGCGGGATTCCCTTTACGAAAGCGGCAGTTTTTATGTGGGCGCCAAGAAGAAATGGCCAAGCTGGACACCAACACCCGAAATGATCGAGCGTGATCCCAAATCTTACAAGAAGTTCGAAGACGGGATGCCAGGCGGTCCCAACAACCCGCTCGGGGCACGGGCGCTCTACCTGTTCTATCCGGGCCGCGGTGACAGCTTCCTGCGCATCCATGGCACCAACAAGCCCAAAACCATCGGACTGGATGTCTCCAACGGCTGCGCCCGTCTGGTGAACGCCCATATGGTGGATCTCTACCAGCGCGTGCAGATGAAATCCAAAGTGGTGCTGCATCCCAAGGGGCTTTATCCGAAAAAGCCGATCGGGTCTGACGTCACCAGTTAAACCCTGATCACAAAAGAAAAAAGGCGCGCGAGGATCACTCCCCGCGCGCCTTTTTCTTTGAGTGGACCGGATCAGTTTTCCTGCGGCAGCACCCGAAGGCCCAATTCGCGGAGCTGTTCGTTTGTCGGCTCGGACGGTCCGCCCAGCATCAGGTCTTCGGCCCGCTGGTTCATCGGGAACATGATGACCTGACGGATGTTGTTTTCATCTGCCAGCAGCATCACCAGACGGTCGATCCCTGTGGCACAGCCGCCATGGGGCGGGGCGCCGTAAGTGAAGGCATTGACCATACCGCCGAAGCGCTTGTCCACTTCTTCTGCCGGATAGCCTGCAACCTCGAAAGCCTTGTACATGATTTCCGGCTTGTGGTTCCGGATCGCACCAGAGATCAGCTCATAACCGTTACAGGCCAGATCGTACTGGTAGCCCAGAATCTCCAGCGGGTCCTTATTCTCAAAATCCGCCATTCCGCCCTGCGGCATGGAGAACGGGTTGTGCGAGAAATCAATCTTGCCGGTTTCTTCGTCTTTTTCGTACATCGGGAAATCGACGATCCAGCAGAACTCGAACTTGTCCTTGTCAGTCAGGCCCAGCTCTTCACCGATCACGTTACGCGCGCGCCCTGCAACACCTTCAAAGGCGCTTGGCTTGCCGCCAAGGAAGAAGGCCGCGTCGCCCACACCAAGGCCAAGCTGCTGGCGGATTGCTTCGGTGCGTTCGGGGCCGATATTCTTGGCCAGCGGTCCGGCGGCTTCCATGCCTTCGCCCTGATCGCGCCAGAAGATATAACCCATACCCGGCAGGCCTTCCTGCTGGGCGAATTTGTTCATCCGGTCGCAGAACTTGCGGCTGCCGCCTGTCGGGGCTGGAATGGCGCGGACTTCGGTGCCCTCGTTTTCCAGCAGGGAGGCGAAAATCTTGAAGCCGGAGCCAGCGAAATGCTCGGACACCACCTGCATCTTGATCGGGTTGCGCAGGTCCGGTTTGTCCGTACCATACCACAGCGCCGCATCTTTATAGCTGATCTGCGGCCAGTCCTGATTGACGGGACGCCCACCGCCGAATTCGTCCATCACCCCCTTCAGCACAGGTTCGATGGTGTCGAACACATCCTGCTGGCTGACGAAGGACATTTCCATATCGAGCTGGTAAAAATCGGTCGGGGAGCGGTCTGCACGGGGATCTTCATCGCGGAAACAGGGCGCGATCTGGAAGTATTTGTCAAAACCCGCCACCATGATCAGTTGTTTGAACTGCTGGGGGGCTTGTGGCAGGGCGTAGAACTTGCCCGGATGCAGACGGCTTGGCACCAGAAAGTCGCGCGCCCCTTCAGGGCTGCTGGCGGTGATGATCGGGGTCTGGAATTCGTTGAACCCCTGCCCTTCCATGCGCCGGCGGATCGACGACACAACCTTTGAACGCAGCATGATGTTGTCGTGCAGACTTTCACGGCGCAGGTCGATAAAGCGGTATTTCAGGCGGGTCTCTTCAGGGTATTCCTGATCGCCAAAGACCGGCAGCGGCAGTTCGGCTGCTTCGCCCAGAACTTCCATATCGCGGATGAATACTTCAACCTCGCCGGTGGGCAGCTTGGGATTCACCAGTTCAGGGGAACGCGCCATGACGGTGCCATCAATACGGATCACCCATTCGGAGCGGACTTTTTCCACGTCCTTGAATACAGGGCTGTCCGGGTCTGCCAGAACCTGCGTGATGCCATAATGATCCCGCAGGTCGATGAACAGGATGCCGCCGTGATCGCGGACGCGGTGCACCCAGCCCGAGAGCCGCACGGTATCACCCACGTTCGACGCGTTTAGTTCGGAACAGGTGTGGCTGCGATAGGCGTGCATTTGGATATCCTTCAGGCGTCTTTGTACAGGGGTTAAATCACTCTGCGCATTGACCGCGTCAAAGCCCAGTTGTCAAGGGAACCTTGGGGTTTTGCCCTGAAATCCGCGCGAAACCTTGCAATTCTTGCCCATTCTGGCAATCCTAGCCCCATGTCGGAAAAAAGATCCTCCACAGAGCTTCTGGAAGGTGCCTACAGGATAGAGACGCCTCAGGATTCTGTAAGCTATTATCAGGAATTCGCGGATCACTACGATACGGAATTCGCGCAGGAACTGGGGTATGTTTACCCCCGCATCATCGCCGATCATTATCACAGGGCTGCCACCCCTTTCGACCGGCCGGTTGCAGATATCGGCTGTGGCACCGGACTGGTGGCAGAAGCCCTGAACCTGCCTCGCGCCGAAATCGAAGGCTTTGACATTTCACCCGAAATGCTGGAGCGGGCACAGGGAAAGGCGCTCTATGGGGGGTTACATCAGGTGGATCTGACAAAACCGCTTATACCACCGACGGCCCCGTTCGGTGCGGTCGTTTCTGCGGGCACCTTTACCCACGGGCATCTGGGACCGGCGCCGCTGGAAAACCTGCTGGCACTTGCCCGAAAGGATGCGCTGTTCTGTATCGGGGTCAATGCGCAGCACTACAGGGCACGGAATTTCGGTGCTTTCCTTGATAAACTGCGCCGCACGGGCCGGATCACAAGGCCGAAACTAAAAAGCGTGCCAATCTATTCCGATCCGGACAGCGCCCATGGTGCGGATACTGCGCAGGTTTTGATCTATCGCAAGCTGTAGCTGGGTCAGACAATCTGCGCAGGGATCAGACCGCGCAGGGAATTACCAACAAAAACCGGATTGTCTTGAAGGTCCGGCACCGTCAACACCGCCTCTTGCGCGCGGCCTGTTTCCAGCAGTTCCTGCCGCAATACGCCCGCCAGCAGACCACAGGAGAGCGGCGGCGTAAGAAGCTTACCGTCCCGTTCAACGAAAAGATTGGTAATGGTGCCTTCGCACAGTTGCCCGTTTTCATTCAGAAACAACAGTTCGTCCACGGTATCAGGCATCGTTTCCCGAGCAGCATCATAGATTGCCCTGTTTGACGTTTTCACCCTTAACCACGGATCATCCGAGCGCAACGCCACTTCGCTGATGCCGACCCGCCAGACATCCGGCGGCGGGGTCATTTCGCTTGTACTCACCCCGATGCGCCCGTTCAGATCGACGGTCATGCGCACCCGCGCAGGCAGCATATCAACAGAGGTACCAAGACTGTGCAGCGCCTCTCCCCGATCAAAGGGAATATCAAGCCGCGCACAGGTGGACTCAACACGGTCCATATGCAGACCGAGCCGTGCAAACCCGTCCTTCGGGGTAAAACCCAGTGTTTCGATGACTACCAGACCGGCGGGAGCAGTGTCGCGTAGCGTGCCTTCCATAAAGCCTCCTCATATTCGGACGGGGCGGTGCTGTCATAGACCACGCCACCCCCGACATTCAGCCGCGCCGTGCCCTCCCCGTCCAGCGACAGGGTGCGGATCGCCACGTTAAAGGCCGCAGCACCATCCGGCGCGATCCATCCGATAGAGCCGCAGTAGATGTCCCGCGGGCCGTATTCCAGATCGTTGATCACTTCCATCGCACGGATTTTCGGTGCGCCGGTGATGGACCCGCAGGGAAACAGGGCCGTGAACAGGTCGGACAGCCCCACATCACGGCGCATCCGTGCGGTGACGAGCGATGTCATCTGGTGCACGGTGGCATAGCTTTCGACGGTGAACAGCTCTGGTACTTTTACCGTGCCGAGTTCCGCGACACGGCTGATGTCGTTGCGCAGCAGATCGACGATCATCAGGTTCTCGGCCCGATTCTTTACGTCATTGGCCAGAAACGCTTTCAATTCCGCATCCTCGGCCTCTGTCTTGCCCCGCGGCACCGTGCCTTTCATCGGGCGGGTGGTAATCTGCCCGCTGTTATCTACACGAAAGAACAGTTCGGGAGAGCGCGAGACAATCGCATCCCCGACCCCGAGATTGACAATCCCGCCGTAATTCACCGGCTGCACCCGCGCCAAAGCACCGTACAACCCTTCCGGCGTGCCAGACCATCTGGCGCGCATCGGAAAGGTCAAATTGGTCTGGTAGAAATCGCCCGAACGGATGTATTCCGCCACCTGATCAAACGCATAGGCATAGGTCGCCCCGTCCCAGAGCGGCTCGGGCGCTGATAATCCGGCACGGGGTTCGTCATTGCGGGATTTTTCCAGCACAGCCGCGGTTGCGGACTCATCCGGCCCGTCGAACACTCCGAAACACAGCAACGGCGCGCGGCGGTTCTGCGGCATTCGCGCGGCCAGTTTCGGTTCCAGCGCATAGCCCAGTTCATAGCTCGCAAATCCTGCCAGCCAGCGCCCCGCGTCCTTGGCAGCCTGAAGGGCTGTAAATGCGGCAGGCACGTCCTGCGGATCACGGGCCACGATCAGATCATCAGGGCGCGCAAAGGCCTGCGCCCTGTTATCAGGGCCGAAATCCACGAGTATATAGGGCGCATCAGTCATGCCCCTGCCATAGCCCAAGGTGCAAGCTTTGGGAACAGGAACAAGCGACAGTTCAGGAGACGAGTCCGGTCTCTTTCAGCATTCCGCGCCGTTTGGCCTCGTAGTAATAACCCCTTGAATACCATTTCACCGCCGTGCCGTGATCCCCGTCCGACAGCAGCCATGCCCCCCGCAGGTATTTCACCGCGAATTGCAGATTGGTGTCCGCATCCAGAAGATCGCTCGGCTTTCCGCGGAACCCCATGGTGCGGGCGGTCTGTGGCAGGATCTGCATCAGCCCGTAGTAGGGACCGTTGCGGGCATAGGGGCGGTGAGTGCTTTCGCGTACGATCTGCCGCTGCACCAGAGAAACCGGCACATCATAATGCCTGGCCCATTTCACAATCAGCTTTCGCAGGGCAGGTGTTTCATTCGGATAGAGCGGCGCGTCATAGGCCTTTGACACCTGTACACGGGTCACGCCGGCATCCCGCCCGCCACCACACCCTGCCAGACCGAATGCAATCAGGCCGAGTGCTGTTCTTCTGGAAACCTTGTCCATAATTTCCTCTTGTACACGTCTCTAAAAACCCAAGTTGTGTACCATCCTGAGAAGATCGGACCAGATTTAAATCAAAGTACGAGCATGAACCCGCTCAGGGCTGTCCAGATGGGGGGTCGCGCAAAATTGCAGCAGGTGCAGATCATCCCCGACCATTTCGAATTTGTGAACAGATGTATGGGCAATGCGCAGGAAAACTTCGGACTTGCGCCGGATGTCCAGATCAAGTGCAACCGCCATCAGTGTTGCAATCACGCCGGTCGAACTGACAACGATCACACGATCCTGCGCCGCTGCGATATCGCGCACCGCCCCAAGTACACGACCACGGAAATCCGCATAGCTTTCCAGATCGCCCCCGACCTCTGCACGGGACCATGCGCCCAGCACTTCGGCAACATGGGTCTGGAATTCCAGCTGGCTGGTGGGGGTGGCCAACCCGTGGGAGTTTTCCAGAACTCCGGCCAGACCGAAATAGTCCATTTCGTTCAGCCGCGCGTCTGTCTGGTAATCGACCCCATCCAGCCCCATCGAAAGACCGGTTTGCATCTGACGGCGCATCTTGCCGGTTACAACGCGGTCAAAAGCGTGATCCGCCCCCAGATATTCCCCCAGCCAGCGGGCCTGCTGATGTCCCAGATCCGACAGGTTGTCATAACTTGCTTCGTCTTTTGCCCCGGTCTGCGCCTGTCCGTGGCGCACCATGATAATCTCTGCCATATTGTCCTGCCAATTCCTTATACGGCTTCTTGCCAAATTAGCAGGGAATCCACAACCAATTCCCCTTGAACCGTCTGTCTTGTCCACTATAACCACGACAATTTGCAATCGCCCCCCGAATCCGCCGCGCATTACTGCGCCGTGATGACGGGCGGGCCAAGCCTTGGGGCCGTCCATGCCAAAAAGAACCGATATCGACACCGTAATGATCATCGGAGCCGGGCCTATTATTATTGGTCAGGCCTGCGAGTTCGACTATTCCGGCGCACAAGCCTGTAAGGCACTGCGCGAGGAAGGCTATCGCGTTGTGCTCGTGAACTCCAACCCTGCAACCATCATGACCGACCCGAATATGGCAGACGCCACTTATATCGAGCCGATCACACCGGATGTTGTCGCCAAGATCATCGAGCGCGAGACCAAAGCCCGCCCGAGTGAAAAACTGGTACTGCTGCCGACCATGGGTGGCCAGACAGGTCTGAACACCGCGCTGGCGCTGGACGAGGACGGGACGCTTGAAAAGTTCGGCATCGAACTGATCGGCGCAGACCGCAAAGCCATTGAAATGGCGGAAGACCGCAAACTCTTCCGCGAGGCCATGGACCGTTTGGGTATCGAAAACCCCCGCGCCACAATCGCTGAAAGCATGGAAGAAGCGATGGCGGCGATTGACGAAGTCGGCCTGCCCGCGATTATCCGCCCCGCCTTTACCATGGGCGGCACCGGCGGTGGTATCGCCTATAACCGCAAGGACTATGAAGAAATCTGCGCCAGCGGTCTGGATGCCTCTCCGGTGAACCAGATCCTGATCGACGAAAGCCTGCTGGGCTGGAAGGAATACGAAATGGAAGTGGTCCGCGACAAAGCGGATAACGCCATTATCGTGTGTGCCATTGAAAACGTGGACCCGATGGGCGTGCACACAGGCGATTCCATCACCGTGGCCCCTGCCCTGACCCTGACGGACAAGGAATACCAGATGATGCGGACCCACAGCATCAACGTGCTGCGGGAAATCGGCGTGGAAACCGGCGGGTCGAACGTGCAGTGGTCTGTGAACCCTGCGGACGGCCGTATGGTTGTGATCGAAATGAACCCGCGCGTGTCCCGCTCTTCGGCGCTGGCCTCCAAGGCGACAGGCTTTCCGATTGCAAAAGTTGCTGCGAAACTGGCTGTCGGCTATACGCTGGATGAACTGGACAACGACATCACCAAGGTCACGCCGGCCTCTTTCGAACCGACCATCGATTATGTCGTAACCAAGATCCCGCGGTTTGCCTTTGAAAAATTCCCGGGCGCCGAAGCCACGCTGACCACGGCAATGAAATCCGTGGGCGAGGTGATGTCCATCGGCCGCTCCATCCACGAGAGCATGCAAAAGGCGCTGACGTCGATGGAAACCGGACTGACCGGCTTTGATGATATTGCCATTGAAGGGTGTCCTCCGCTAAGCAGCTGCGTGCGCGAAGATGATCCGGATCAAAGTCTGCCATTCATTCTGCGCGGTGCCAATGCGGACGATCAGACCGCCATCGACAAATCCGTAACCCGCGCGCTGGCCCTGCAAACGCCAGACCGGATGCGTACCATCGCACAGGCGATGCGCTATGGTTTCTCTGATGATGAAATCAACGAGATCACCAGCTTTGATCCGTGGTTCCTGCAACGCATCCGCGAAATCATCGCCATCGAAAAAGACATCCTCCTCAATGGCCTGCCTGAAACCGCCAAGGAACTGCGCCGCCTGAAAACATTCGGCTTTACCGATGCACGTCTGGCCAAACTGACCAGTCAGAGCGAGCGGGACGTGCGTATCACCCGCACCAAGCTGGGTGTCACGGCCGTGTTCAAACGGATCGACACCTGTGCTGCCGAATTCGAGGCACAGACACCCTATATGTACTCCACCTACGAAATGGATGCGATGGGCGAAGTGGAATGCGAAGCCCGCCCCACCGACCGCAAGAAAGTGGTCATTCTGGGGGGGGGACCGAACCGGATCGGTCAGGGGATCGAGTTTGACTACTGCTGCTGTCACGCCTGTTATGCGCTGACGGATGCGGGCTATGAAACCATCATGGTCAACTGCAACCCCGAAACGGTTTCCACCGACTATGATACCTCGGACCGTCTGTATTTCGAACCGCTGACACTGGAACATGTTCTGGAAGTCCTGCGGGTCGAACAGGAAAGCGGCAGCCTCCACGGTGTGATTGTGCAGTTCGGTGGCCAGACCCCGCTGAAACTGGCCAATGCACTGGAAGAGGAAGGCATTCCGATTCTCGGCACCACACCGGATGCGATTGATCTGGCAGAAGACCGCGAACGGTTCCAGAAGCTGCTGGACGAGCTGAAGCTGAAACAGCCCCATAACGGGATCGCCAGCACCGCCGAACAAGCCTTTGAAATCGCCAAAGACGTTGGCTTTCCGCTGGTCATCCGGCCGTCCTATGTGTTGGGCGGACGCGGCATGGAAATCGTGCGCGACCAACCCCATCTGGAACGCTATATCAACGAAGCGGTTGAAGTCTCCGGCGACAGCCCTGTGCTGCTCGACAGCTACCTGTCCGGCGCGGTCGAGGTGGACGTGGATGCCCTGTGTGACGGGGAAACCGTGCATGTGGCCGGCATCATGCAACATATCGAGGAAGCGGGCGTCCACTCCGGTGACAGTGCCTGTTCGCTGCCGCCCTACTCGCTCGGTCAGGACATTATTGACGAGTTGAAGCGCCAGTCCACCGCCATGGCGCTTGCGCTGAATGTTGTGGGGCTGATGAACGTGCAATTCGCGATCAAAAACGGCGAGATCTTCATTCTGGAAGTGAACCCCCGTGCCTCGCGGACCGTGCCTTTCGTGGCCAAGGCGGTGAACTCCCCGATTGCTGCGATTGCGGCGCGTATCATGGCCGGTGAAAAACTTGGCGGTTTCGATCTGAAAGATCCGCAAACCAAGCATTTCGCCGTTAAAGAGGCGGTGCTGCCCTTTGCACGCTTCCCGGGTGTCGATACCCTGCTCGGGCCGGAGATGCGCTCTACCGGCGAGGTGATGGGACTGGACAAGTCTTTCGACCGTGCCTTCCTCAAGGCGCAGATGGGCGCTGGGCACACACTGCCATCCGACGGGACCGTGTTCATTTCGATCAAGGACGAAGACAAGACCCCGCAAATGATCGAAGCGGCGCAAATCCTGAAAGAGGCCGGTTTCAACATTGTGGCAACACGGGGCACGGCAGCGTTTCTGCAAGAAGCCGGAATCGAAGCCGAAGTCGTCAACAAGGTTTACGAAGGCCGCCCCAACGTGGTGGACCGCCTGCGCAACGGCGACATCAATCTTGTGTTCAATACAACCGAAGGTGCCGATTCCATTCAGGACAGCCGTGCGATTCGCTCCGAGGCGCTCTATGGCAAGATTGTGTACAACACGACCGCCGCAGCAAGTTACGTGGCGGCCCGTGCGATCCGCAACATCCGTGAAGGTGATTTGGAAGTTTCCCCGCTTCAAAACTACTAAATACCTGTAAAATAAACCTATTCACGCCCCGCGATACTATCGCGGGGCGTGTTTTGTTATGGGGCTACCCAACCCCAAATAGAGTCATTCGCAATATTTCTGCCACATTTCGAACAAAATACGCGCACATTTCAAAATTTGCAGGTAGTTTTGCAGATATAGAACCGCTCAACGTAGGAGAGTATCATGCAAACCTCAGAAACCAGTGTTTCGATGATCAAAGATCTGTCGGAAATGCAAATAGCCCACGACATCCGCAGACAAGTCTTTGTGATTGAAGGAGAAGAATCAGAAGACGTGGAATTCGACGGCAACGATTTCTGCGCCGCCCATCTATTGGCCTATTGGAAAGGCGAACCCGTCGGCACCATGCGTCTGAGGATTGTTTCGGGCAGTGAAGGCGGCACAATCATCTGGGAACGGATGGCTATTCTTAAAGACGCCCGTGAGCGCAACCCCTGGATCTTTAGAGCCTTGATGAACAGCGCGCGCCACTATACTGATATTATGGGGCTGAAAAACGTGATCGGAATCGTCGAGAACCCGAAGTTGATGCGGTTTTGGCAGATTTACGGTGGCAAAGAGACCGGAGAAGAACCTTTGGAGTTCCGTGGGCATACCTATCGCCCTATCCGCCTGACGATCCAGCGGGACGAGCCGCAGGAAGAACTGACACTGCGTCAGGCAATTATGGCGGTCCCCGAGGTTTTTGATGAAACAAGGAAGAATACGTGACAGTAAGCTTCGCCCTATTGATGGAGCGGCTGTGGCAGTCGGATAGTCCCGAGACCACTCGGGACATAATCCTCAGCCTCGGTTTTAACGGCCTGGTCTTCCAGCGCTGGTCGCCCGACTATATCGAGAACTGGGAGGGTCGGATCGCCGAGGGCTTTCTGGAGCATTACTACGGTGCGCAACTCGACCAGCATTGCCCGATTGCCAAGGCCATACACACATGGTCCCGCAGCTACACCTTTACCCAGGCACGCAGCCAGCCAGGGGCGGACACAGAGAACGCACAGCGCGTGGAACGGCTGTTCCAGCAGTTCGGCATGCATGACGGAGTCGTCTTGCTGACGGGGCCGAACAATCTGCGCTCCTCAGTCATTCTGACAAGTTCCGGTCCGGTAGATAAAGAATTCGAAATGTTTGGCGGGATGCTCTATTTCGCGGCAGACAAGCTGACACGGCAGTTGGGGCCAGACCACCCCCTGCTGACCCATGTCCCCCGTGAGAACCCAACTCTGTCCGATATGCAGACAAAAATCCTGCAAATGCAGATTGACCATCCGGAGCTGAGCAAGAACGAAATGGCGCTGGCTTTGGGGCTCTCCCCGAAAACTCTGCATGCGCATCACAAAAAAATTGCCAAAAAGAATGGCGTAACCACTTTTGCAGGTGCTGTAATAAAAAAATTGAAAGAGTCCTGAGATTCCGACCTACGCGGGATCTTGGGACGCAAAAACCCCGGCTGACTTTGCAGGCAGCCGGAGTTTCTTACTCATTTACTCGATACAAACCGGATCACGTCCAGCGACAAACGCGACGGGGCGGCATTTTCTGCCGCCCGAAACAGGATCAGGTGCAGGCTTTGATCAGGCCGACAATCTGGTTTTTGACAGCTTCGTTCGGGATCTGGTTGATCTGTGTTGCCAGTTCGATTGTGCGTGTGGAAATCTCTTCGATCTCTTGGCCTTCGCCACCGTCAGCGCCATCAAAGAAAAAGGAAACCTGAACGCCCAGTGCTTGGGAGACTTCCCACAGACGGCTGGCGCTGATGCGGTTGATGCCGCGCTCGTATTTCTGAAGCTGCTGAAAGCTGATACCCAGCATTTCGCTAAGCTTTTGCTGGCTGATACCGCGGGAAGCCCGTGTAAGGCGGATTTTTGTACCAACGTGAACGTCTACTGGATGAGGCATATTCGGCTCCTAAAACTGGGATCGCCCCTGTGGGGGTCACTCATAATGTTAAAGATTAGCCGAGGGTCGCTGCCGACGGAGCGCCGTTGTGATTGAGTTCACTTGGCGGTGTGTAACGACAGGTTTAAACCGAACGCTGCTAAAAAGCAATAATTAATATGAAAATTTTGCAACCCAAGATAGCTACCTCAAAAGTTGTTGGGCTGTTCGCTAAAATCTCCCTCCGGTTGATTTACTCTGAACACCCGAATTCTCCCGAGCCGAACCTGCAATGGAGGGTCCCCTCGACCGATCAATCAAAATGCGTCTCCAATTATGTCAAGACTCTCAAAAGTATAGGATGTAAAAGAGTCAAAAACCCTTTAAATACATACGCTAATTGCGAAAACCCCCTTGTGTTCAATAGGTGAATAATCCGCCCCCCGCACAACCTGACAATCACCACTTTACGTAACGGAAAGAAATTCAATCCTCTTCTGTCAGAAGTAGATGACGGAGGAACGGTAAATCCCGCCCATGCGAATCCCCCTGTTTCTTGGCATGATTGTGGTGCCGGCGCGACAAATAGATACTACTTTAACGTGTTATTGACCACGACATCGATACAGTTCGGTTTTCATTTTGGAAACAATCCGGCAGCCCCATAAAAAATGAAAAAAAATTTCTGCGCCAGGCTGTGGCTGAGTCGAACAAAAGCGGGCCAAAACGAATCTCTTGAACCGCCTTCGTCTGCGGGTAAAAGTCCGGCCATGGCAAAGCTCTACTTCCACTATTCGACCATGAACGCCGGCAAATCCACGGCGCTTTTGCAGGCCTCGCACAATTACCGCGAACGGGGAATGGAGACCTACCTCCTGACTGCACGCTTTGACGATCGCAGCGGGCTCGGCGAGATCGGCTCGCGGATCGGTATTTCCGCCAAAGCAGACGGGTTTGACGGTGAAAGCGATCTGTTCGGGATGATCGAGAAACGGATGAAGAGCAGCACGCTGGCCTGCGTTTTTATCGACGAGTCGCAATTCCTGTCATACGAACAGGTCTGGCAACTGGCGCGGGCTGTGGACGATCTGAACATTCCGGTGATGTGTTACGGCCTTCGGGTGGATTTTCTCGGCAAACTCTTTCCGGGATCGGCTGCTTTGCTGGCGATGGCCGATGAAATGCGCGAAGTGCGTACCATCTGCTTTTGCGGCAAGAAGGCGACGATGGTCGTGCGGCAGGACGGCGATGGCAATGTGATCACTGAAGGGGCGCAAGTGCAGATCGGCGGGAACGAAACCTATGTGTCCCTGTGCCGCCGTCACTGGCGGGAAGCCACCGGAGAGCGTTCCTCGCTGTAATCCGGGGGGCACAGCCCCGCGCCCGAATGACAGTTCGATCCGGTCCCTGTTGATCCGCAATCCCCTGCCCTGTGCCCGTATTACACACGACCAATCAAACGCAAAAAAACGACCCCGAAGCATCGGAGCCGTTTGAAATTTTCAATCGCGGGGGCAGATGCCCTTAAGCGGCGGCAGTTGCCTTGGCGATTTCTTTCTTCACTTTCAGAGCGGCGTCCGAAAGTTCAGCGTCTTTGGCTTTGGCCATGAACGCATCCAGACCACCACGGTGATCAACAGTGCGCAGAGCAGCCGCAGAGATGCGGAATTTGAAAGACCGGCCCAATGTATCGCTGGTCAGCGTCACATCGTTCAGGTTTGGCAAAAACCGGCGACGGGTTCTGTTTTTGGCGTGGCTGACATTGTTGCCAGACATTGGGCCTTTGCTTGTAAACTCACAACGACGAGACATCGCGTATATCCTTACTCTCTTGTCGCGCGCCCGAAGTGGCCTGCGCGGACATTTGAAATTCGAGCCGCTTCTTTAGGCGCGATTGTCCGCCCCGTCAAGGGCAGCACGCGATCTAACAGCAGTTGCGTTCGTTTGGGGCTTTTGCGCCCGAAATACAACCTTTATCCGCCCTGATTTGCAGTTTTTAATGCCAAAAGCACTTTTGCAGCGGCTGCATCAGGGCTCAGATCACCATTGGTGACCTTTTCACGCAGTTCGGACTGGAGATTCTGCAAGGCTTCGTCCTGATCCAGTTGCGCCAGAATGCCTCTGCGAATCTCGTCCTGAAACCAGATGTCCGCCTGACGGGCGCGATTCGCATCAAAAGCGCCATCCGTCTTACGCCAGTCGGTCAGGGCCTGAATCTCGGTCCACACCTGTTCCAGCCCCTCCTCCTCCAGCGCGGAAACCGTCATCGCCTTCGGGAAACCCTTGGGGTCTTGAGGCCGCTTGCGCAACAGGCGCAAAGCACCAGCGTAATCCGCGCAGGTGCGCACGGCTGTTGTTTTCAGATCTCCGTCTGCTTTGTTCACCAGAATAAGGTCGGCGATCTCCATGATCCCCCGTTTGACGCCTTGCAACTCGTCCCCGCCGGCCGGGGCCAGCAGGAGAAGGAACAGATCGGTCATATCTGCGACCATCACTTCGGACTGGCCTACGCCCACGGTTTCCACCAGCACCACGTCAAAGCCGGCAGCTTCACAAAGGGTTATCGCCTCACGGGTGCGCCGTGCGACACCGCCCAGCGCCGCGCTTGACGGGGAAGGCCGGATGAAAGCATTGGGATGGCGGGACAGATTATCCATGCGGGTTTTATCCCCGAGGATGGACCCTCCGGAGCGTTTGGACGAAGGATCAACCGCAAGGACCGCGACCTTCAGCCCCTGCTCTACCAGCATCATCCCGAAACTCTCGGTGAAGGTGGATTTCCCGACGCCCGGCGTGCCGGACAGGCCGATCCGCAGCGCCGAACGTCCCTTCTGTGTCAATCGGTCAATCAGCGTCACCGCTTTTGCGCGGTGATCCGCCCGTGTGCTCTCTACAAGGGTGATGGCGCGGGCCAAAATCCGCCTATCCCCGTCAAGGATCGCCTCAACCATTCCGGCATCAACTTCCAACATGCTGAAAACACTCCTGAATTATCGGTATGGGCGAGTTTTGGCGGATTTCCACCTGTTACACCCTCCCCTGTTTCCCCAAGTCTTAGTCAATCTTAAACCTGTGGGAAAGCCAGCCACGGAAAAAACCAGCCGTCACAATCGCCCATCCCCGAACGAGCCCTTTGCAATGCGCCTGATCTTCTTGACCCTCGCCCTGTTTGGCACCGGCCATGCGGCCCTAGCCGATGAAATCGACCAGACCTACGGGTTCTACGTGGCAGGATTGAAGGCGGGGACCATTCACATAACCGGCACGGTTCCCGAGACCGGAATCCAAAGCGGTTACATGTTGGAAGGAACGTTAAGCCCGACCAGCATCATGCGACGCTTCCACGACATCAGGTTTGACGGTCGGGTTGACGGGCGCGTCACCCCTGACGGAACACTACACCCTGCCCGCTATGAAGGGTTCAGCCGTTCGGACACGAAAGAATCCGAAGTGCAGCTTGTCTATGACGCAGGCAAGCCGCAGGTGGTCCGCCATGCGCCGGAACGGGCACCGCAGCCCTTTGACATCATACCCGCCAAACAGAAAGGGACGCTTGACCCGTTAAGTGCCGCATATCTGTTGTTTCAGGACCAGCCGCTCGACAGGCTGTGCGACCGCAGCTTTTCCCTGTTTGACGGGCGCAGGCTTTCACGTCTTGAAGTTGGCGCACCTGATGTAACGGCGGCAGAAGCCCTTTGTGAAGGCCGTTACACCCGTGTTGCGGGATTTTCGCCCGAAGAGATAGAAGAACAGGTGACCTTTCCGTTCACCCTTGTATACACCAAAGGCGATGCAGACGTTTATTCACTTTCCTTTTTCAAGACCGACACAACATTCGGCCCTGCCGAGGCAGCGCGGAAGTAAGCGGACATGACCGGCCTGCCGATTGAAGAGGCCCTGCCGGAACTGGCAGAGGCATTGCAATCGCGCGGGATGGCGGTTCTGCAGGCCCCGCCCGGTGCAGGCAAAACCACACGGGTGCCCCTGTTCCTGCTGGAACGCGGGCTGGTGGCGGGGCGTATCCTGATGCTGGAACCCCGCCGCCTTGCCGCCCGCGCGGCTGCGGAACGGATGGCTCAGACACTGGGGGAACCTGTCGGGCAAAGCGTCGGATACCGGATGCGGGGTGACAGCAAGGTCGGCCCGCAGACGCGAATCGAGGTGATCACCGAGGGCATCCTGATGCGGGTGATCCAGAATGATCCCGAACTGGCCGGTGTCGGCTGCATCATCTTTGACGAATTTCACGAACGCAGCCTGCAAGCGGATACCGGTCTGGCCTTTGCGCTGGAAATCCGCGAGGCGCTGCGCCCCGATCTGGTGCTGATCGCCATGTCCGCAACGCTTGACGCGGCGCCGGTTGCAGCCCTTATGGGGGATGCGCCGATGGTCACGTCAGCGGGGCGCAGTTTTCCGGTGGAAAGCCGTCATCTGGCCGAGCCGTGGAACCGTCCCAACCGGCGCGGACCAAGATTTGAAGAAGCCGCAGCGGATCTGATTGCACAGGCTGCCCGTGAAACCGCGGGCGGTATTCTGGCGTTCCTGCCCGGTGAAGGGGAAATCCGGCGCGTGCAAGGGCTGCTTCAGGGAAAGCTGCCCCAAGGAAGCAACCTGCGCCCGCTTTATGGCGCGCTGCCCTTTGCCGAACAGCGCCGCGCCGTGCTGCCGGATCAGGAGGGACGCAAGATCGTGCTGGCCACCTCTATCGCGGAAACCTCGCTGACCATTCAGGATGTATCGGTCGTTGTAGACGGCGGTCGCGCCCGCCGCGCACGGTTTGATGCGGGCTCCGGCATGTCGCGGCTGGTGACAGAGCGCGTGACCAAGGCCGAAGCCACCCAGCGGCAGGGGCGTGCCGGTCGCGTGGAAGCAGGCATCTGTTACAAGCTTTGGACCAAAGGCGAAGAAGGCGGGTTTACGCCCTTCCCGCTGCCTGAAATCCTGTCCGCCGACATCACAAATCTGGTTCTGGAACTGGCGGCATGGGGCACGAGCACCCCTGCCGATCTGCCATTTCTGGACCAGCCCCGCAGCAGCGATGTCGAACGGTCGCAGGAATTGTTGCGCGGGCTTGGTGCGCTTGATCCGGCGAACAGGATCACGGATCACGGCCGTGCCCTGTTGCGCCACCCGCTGCACGTGCGACTGGCCCATATGCTGGAAAAGGGCGGGCCGGATGCGGCGCCGCTGGCCGCGCTTCTGGAAAACCGCGATCCCCTGCCCCGCACTGCGCCAAGCGATTTGTCCTTGCGCCTTGAAGCCATCCGCGACCCGCGCCGGTTCGCGGACGCCCATCCGTTTCAGGCAAATGCTGCCGCGGTAAAAGCCATCAAAGCCGAAGCCAAGCGCCTGAGAACCGGAACCGCAACATTTTGTGCGACCGAAACGCTCGCACTGGCTTATCCGGACCGGATCGGCTTGCGCCGCAAGGGAGATGCGCCGCGCTTTGTGCTGTCTGGGGGCAAAGGTGCTGTATTCAACGATGACGATCAAACCGGTGCAACCCGTCTGGCGGTGATCCCCTCTCTGGACGGGGATGGCCGCGAAGCCCGCGTCCGTATGGCATTGCCTTTGACACAAAGCGAACTGGCCGCAGTCTATGGCGACCAGTTCGAAACCCGCCACCTCTGTGAATGGTCCAAACGGGAGCGTCGCGTGCTTGCCCGCAAGCACCTGTGTTTCGGCGCGTTGGTACTCGAGGACCAGAACTGGAAAGACTGCCCAGCAGATGCCTCGAACGCGGCCATGTGTGAAGGGGTAGCGGATCTCGGGCTCGGGTGCCTGCCGTGGAGCCAACCCGCAACCCTGTTCCGCGCCCGCGCGCAATGGCTGCGCAATCAGGGACACCAGATGCCGGACCTGTCGGATGATGCGCTTCTGGCAGGACTGCACGACTGGCTTGAACCCCATCTGGGCGGAATTCGCACACCCGACGGGCTGCGCGGGCTGGACCTGCATGCGATCCTGCGCAACCAGCTGGATTGGGAGGCGCTACAAGTCCTCGACCAACTGGCACCGGCGAGCATTACAGCACCGACAGGCACCAGACTGCCCATCGACTATGGCGCTGCACAGCCGAAAGTCTCTGTCCGCCTGCAAGAACTGTTCGGCATGACGATCCACCCCACAGCCGGTCCCAAACGCATCCCCCTGCTGATAGAACTGCTGTCGCCGGCGCGGCGTGCTGTTCAGACAACAGCCGATTTGCCGGGGTTCTGGAAAAGCTCTTATGCAGATGTGCGCAAGGACATGCGCGGGCGGTATCCGCGGCATCCCTGGCCCGAAGACCCGACACAGGCAGAACCGACGCGACGGGTGAAACCGCGAGGCTGAATTGTCGTTTCCAACGTCAGACCAAAAACCGCAAGCCATTATGTCAAAACAATTTAATTCTTTAACATACTGCACATATGAAGCTTCTTGTAAGACGCTTCATATTTGCAGGGTCACCCCGCGACGATTGCAACGCTTCGGCCTGAACCGCCATTGCCTGCCAATGCAGGCTGCCGCCGCGATAACACACCTTTCCGCGTCACCCCGCACTGGGGCGAAGTTGCAACAGACCTGTGCTTTTGGCGCATCCCGCTGTGCCGAATCGCTTCCACTTCCGAAGGCTGTGGTATGAATTTGTCAAAAAAGCCGGAGCAGTACCGTGACTCATATTGACCGCAAATTCTTGCGTCTGCGCAGAACTCCTGCGCCGCCTGCGCATTTTACACTGGTAGCCACCGCCAAGAACGAAGGCCCGTATCTGCTGGAATGGGTCGCCTACCACCGCTCTATCGGCTTTAACGACATCATCATTTTCCAGAACGATTCAGAAGACTACACAGGCAAGATTCTCGCCTGCCTCGATGAAATCGGTGCTGTGCGCTACCGCTACAATCAGGCCAAACGCGGCGGCCATCAGATCGCGGCTTACAACCGCAGCGTCCGCCATTCAGAATACCAATCCGCCGATTGGGCGATGGCGCTGGATCTGGACGAATTTCTTGTGATTAAAACCGGCGATGGCACCCTGCCTGCGCTTTTGTCCGCCGCACCGAAGTTCCACAGGATGCTGATCAACTGGAAACTGTTCGGCAGTTCCGGTGTCGAAACAATCCAGAGCGGGCTTGTTACAGATCGCTACTCGCTGGCCGAAAAGGACAGTTTTATCAGTAAGTTCGTCCAGCCTTACAAGACCCTGTTCAAACGGGACGCCTTCCTGCGCCCGGGTGTTCACAAGCCGAGCAAGTTCCTGCTGGATGAAGAAATGATTACGGTGAACGGCTCCGGTCTAAGTGATAAAGCTTTTGAAATCCGTAATTTCCAGTCTACCGATCCGGGGCTGCGCTG
The DNA here is from genome assembly GCA_018223125.1 of Paracoccaceae bacterium. GTDB lineage: Bacteria > Pseudomonadota > Alphaproteobacteria > Rhodobacterales > Rhodobacteraceae > Amylibacter. Next base: position 20,407 of record JAAEZA010000006.1, read on the forward strand.
CCTTGCACAGGTGAACCATTATATCGTGAAGGACCCGCAAAGCTTTGTGCTGAAATCGGCCAAGGGTAGTGCCCATCAGGCCAACCGCGACATCGGTGAAACCTATTGGGAGAAGCGGAACAAGAATCACGAACCAGACCACAGCATTCGCGCAAACCGCCCCCGTCTGATCCGTGAAATGAAGCGCCTGAACAACCTCTCAGGCGGGCGACTTCGCGCCCTGACCGATCAGGCGGTGGCGTATCACCGCGAGAAATTCGATGCGATGCGCAAGGACCCTGATCTGGCCAAGCTCTATGACTTCTGTGCGACCCGCAGCGGGGTAACGCCGCCTGAACCGCGCCGGATTTCGAACTTCCCGATAAAAGGCGTGCGCCTGACCACCGGTGTGAAGAAAACAGATTATGGCGGGTTCCGGATACTTGATATCAACCGGTCCCGCGCTTCCTGATCCGGTCTCAAGCCGCTTCGGGCAGCCTGTTTTGCAGGGGACGGTTTGCCCGTTGACCGGCCCATACCGCCCCCAAAACTATTACCGCGCCTGCAAATTGAACCGGAGTGAGCGACTGACCGAGCCACCCCCACCCGAGCACCACAGCGGTTACCGGACTCATCATCCCCAGCATGGAAACAGCGCCCGGCTCCAACCGTGCCACACCGCGAAACCACAAGGCATATGTCGCCGCAGCCCCCACAAGCCCGAGCCATGCCAGACCAGCGAGATTTGTCGCCGTCAAAGGCGGCAAGGGTGGCTCAACCAACAGGGCCACAGGCAGCAGGATCAAACCACCCGCCGTCAGTTGCCATGCCGTAAAGCTGAGCGCAGAGACCGGCGGCTGCCATTTCCGGCTGAGCACTGTACCTGCCGCCATTGACGCAGCACCGCCCAGCCCCGCAGCCACGCCAATCGGATCAAGGCTGGCTTCAGGACCGATCAGCAGCAATCCGACACCGGCAACACCCGCCACAGCAGCCGCGACAGCGCCACTTTGTACCGGCGTCCCGAGCCATCCCCGCGCCATCAGGATCACCATCATGGCCTGAAGCGCCCCGAGTGTGGCCGCCACCCCGCCCGGCAGGCGATAGGCCGCAACAAACAGAAGTACCCAGAAGACCGAGAAATTCAGGCTCCCGAGCAGAAAGCTCCGCCCGAGCCAGCCCCGCGATGGCAGACAGCGGGTAATCGCCAGCAACAGCAGGCCCGCAGGCAAGGCGCGCAGCACCGCAAGGGTGACAGGATAGCCTTCCGGCAAAGCCTCGGTGGTAACAAGATAGGTGCTGCCCCAGATCGCAGGGGCAAGGGCAGTCAGTAAAATATCAGCCGTTCGTGACATGGGAAACGTCCTCTTTAAAAAGGGAACCGGCCCGTCGAAGCCGGACCGGCACCAGTAATCAGGCCGTCAGGCCGCAGCCTTCACACCCGCGCCCGCTGCCAGTCTTGCGGCGATTTCAGCCACATGGGCGCCTTGGAAACGGGCGCCTGCAAGATCGGTCTCTGTCGGGCTGCGCGACCCGTCTGCCCCTGCAATCGTGCCCGCGCCATATGGGGCACCGCCGATGATTTCCGTCGCAGTCGTCTGGCCTGCAAAACTGTAGGGCATCCCCGCAACCAGCATCCCGAAATGCTGTAGCGGAATTTGAAAGGACAAAAGCGTGGCCTCGTGCCCGCCGTGCTGCGAACCGGTGGAAGTAAAGACACCGGCCACCTTTCCAACCAGCGCATTGCGCGCCCACAAGCCTCCTGCCTGATCCAGAAAGCTTTTCATCTGTCCGGCCATCATGCCGAATAACGTCGGTGTCCCGAACAGGATGGCGTCATAGTTTTCCAGATCGGCAGGGCTGGCCAGCGGCGTGTCGTCTGCTTTGAAACCGGCTTTTGTACGCACCGCTTCAGGGACGGTTTCAGGCACGCGGCGCAGATCAACGCGGGTGCCCGCGACGCTGCGCGCACCTTCCGCCTCTGCCTCGGCCAATGCGCGGACGTGGCCATAGCTGGAATAGTAAAGAACAAGAATTCGGGTCATGGTATCCTCGGGGGTAAAAGTTTCATTGCCCTGAAAATGGCCAAAGACCCCCGCGGGATTAACCGCCTCCCTGTCACTTCATAATTTACGCCGGTTGAAGAATGTCACGGTGTAAGGGCCCTGCGCAGATAATCCAGAAAGGCTGTGACCCGCGCATCCATCCCCAGCCGTGACGTGGTGATCGCGAAAATTTCCGGTGCGGGCAGTTCCCAGTCCGGCAGGACACGCACCAGCGCACCGCTGCTTTCTGCATCGCGGGACACAAAATCGGGCAAGGTGCCGATCCCGTACCCCGAAGCCAGTAAATCCCGCAACACAAGGCTGTTGCCCACCCGCACCGCCGGAGACACCTCGATCCGGTGGTGGACACCGTCATTCCGCAAGTCCCAATTTGTCAGATGATCCGCTAACAGGAATCCGACCACCCTGTGAGCGGCAATATCAGCAGGGCTTTGCGGAACGCCTGCTTTTTCCAGATAGGACGGCGCCGCGAAAATCCGCTGCCGTGTCGTTCCGATCTTGCGCGCCACCAGTGCGGAATCCGGCATGGCAGAACGGATGCGGATCGACACATCAAAACCGCCTTCCACCATATCCACCACCCTGTCATCGAGAGACAGGGTCAGTTGCAAATCGGGATAGGCGGCCAGAAACTCCGGCAGGAAGGGCGCGATTACCGTCTGCCCGAACGAACTGGACGCATTCACCCGCAGATGTCCCTGCACGGCCCCTGCCCCCTCGCGGATGCGGTTTTCTACACCGCTGACAGCGTTCAGGATGCCTGAGGCTTCGTCGTAATAAAGCCGCCCCGCATCCGTCAGCGCCATGGACCTCGTGGTGCGGGTCAGCAGGCTGCAGCCGAGGCTTTCTTCCAGCAGTTTGACTTCACGGCTTAACAGTGCAGGGGACACCCCGAGATCCTCTGCCGCACGGGCAAAACTGCCCCGCTCTACAATGCGGCGGAAGGCTTGCATGACCGATAGTTTATCCAACGTTCAATACCCTGTCTTGTTCGCGGCCAGTCTATACCAGAATCCGCAGGCAGGTAACGGTCGATCAGGGAGTGACAGGACGGCGGTGTTCGCGGGCGGCCAGACCGCAGACCACGATAATCGCGGCCCCGATCAATTCGCGCAAGGTGGGTATTTCTGCGAACAGGAAATATCCGATGGCCAGCGCAAAAAACAGCCGGATGTAGGGAAAGGTCGCAAGGGCCGAAACCTCGCCATAGCGGTAGGCTTCAACCGTGAACAACATCCCGAGCGTGCCAAGCAAACCTGCCGTTACAAGGATCGCAAGATCGGGAAGAGTAACGCCGGTCCAGCCTGTCACGGCACCGGGCAAGGTTCCTGCCGTAGCAACAAGGCCGATCCAGAACATGATTGTTGCGGTGTGCTCGGTGCGGGCCAGAACCCTGTTCTGAAAGATCAGAACCGCCGCCGCCAGCGCAGAGCCAAGCCCCAGAAGAACGCCGGTTTCCAGCACCAGCCCGCTTACCCCGCTGGCAAGAATTACGCCGAAGAAACCGACCCCCGTGGTCAGCTTGCGCAACATGTCTATCTTTTCGCCCAGCAACAGCGGCGCCAGCCCCACCACAAACAACGAGGTCGTAAACGTCAGGGTCGAAGCCAGCGCAAGGTCGAGCTTTTGAAAGCTCGCATAGTAGAGCCACCAGCATACAAGGCTTGTTAGCCCCCGCAGGACCAGCTTGCCCCAGCGGGACGAACCATAAAGCGCAGGGTTTTTCCAGCCAATCCAGAGCGCCACAATCACAAGCTGGCATAACGAGCGGAAAAAGATGATCTGCGCAAAGGGAACATCTGGCGAAAGGAACCGAAGAACAGTGACATCAGCCGTGTACAATCCGGCTGCCGCCACAAGCAGGGTCGCACCGTATCTGTTGTTTACCTCTGCCGGACCGGTCACTTGCGTCGGTACGCTGCAAAGTCCGCAGGGGACAGTTTCGCAATCTCGCGCAGGATCTGCACCCAGGACGCCAGCCCGTCAGGGATCGAGGACAGGCGGAAGAATTCATTCGGCGCGTGAAAATTTTCATCCGACAATGCAAAAGAGAACATCACTGTATCAAGCCCCAGAATGCGCGAGACAATCTCGGTCAGCGGCAGGGACGCACCAATGCGTACCTTCAGCGGCGTCTCGCCCGAGGTATGTTCCAGCGCCGCCACTGCCGCCGCCAGCAAGGGATGATCCGCCGGTACGGCATAGGCGCCGCCCTGCCCGCGTTCTCCGGTAATTTCCAATGTCGCTTCGGGGGGCAGGCGGTGGCGCAGGTGGTTGATCACCGCCTCTTTTGCCTTTTGGGGATCCTGTCCGGGCACCAGCCGCATGGTCAGTTTGGCAAAGGCTTCGTTCGGGATCACGGTTTTGGACCCCGCCCCGATGTAACCGCCCCACATGCCGTTCACATCCAGTGTCGGCCGCATCCACAGCCGTTCCAGACTGTTATAGCCGGCCTCGCCGCTGGGCTGCGCACCGATCGCTCCGAATGTTGCCTTTTCATCAAAAGGAATCGCTGCGATTTCCGCGCGCTCTGCCTCTGTCGGCTCGGCCACTCCGTCATAAAATCCGTCCGCCGCGATATGCCCGTTTTCGTCATGCAGGCTTGCGATCAGGGATGACAAAACATGAAGCGGGTTGGCAACGATCCCGCCGTAACGGCCCGAATGCAGGTCTTGCGCGGCGGTTTGCACCCGCACCTCGAACCCTGTGTTCCCGCGCGACCCGACATTCAGGGCCACCAGATCAGGCCGCCACCGCGCCCCGTCCGCCGACAGCACCGCATCCGCGGCCAGCGCATCACGGTGGGTTTCCAGAATTGCAGGCAGCGAGGGCGAACCTGTTTCCTCTTCCCCTTCGATCAGTAATTTGACGTTCACCGGCAGCTTGCCTTCGACTTTGATGAAGGCCGCAAGGGATTCGAGCGCGATCAGCATCGGCGCCTTGTCATCGGAAATCCCGCGCCCGAACAGGCGGCCGTCCCGTTCCACCGCTTCAAACGGGGGCGTATCCCATTTTTCAAGCGGGTCTGCCGGTTGCACATCGTAATGGGCATAAATCAGAATCACCGGCTTCCCGGGCGCGTCCATGCGTTCGCCGTAAAGCGCCGGCTCTCCGCTGCCGTCTGGCGGCGTCAGCCTTTGCATGTTCTCGAACCCCATAGCCGACAGGCGGGATTCGATCAGGGTGCGGGCGTCTTCCATACCCTGTGCCATCGCCGGATCAGCCCCGACCGAAGGACAGGCAACAAGGGTTTTCAGGGTTTCGATCAAACGTGGCTCTTGCTCCAGAGCATGGGTAACAACTGGGTCTGTCATGGGTCTTCTCTTCAGGTTACGCCGCCATCAACGCTCAGGATCTGGCCGGAGATCCATCCTGCCTCTGATCCGGTCAGAAAAGATGCGGCGGCGGCAATATCTTCGGGTGTGCCAAGTTTGCGGGTGTGAATCCGTTTAACCAGTTGCGCCTGTCCCTCTGGCCCGAAAGCCTCCCACTGGCGTTGTGTAGCAGGATTGGACAGGATGAATCCCGGTGCGATGGAATTCACCGTAATCCCGTGCTGGCCGAGTTCAAGGCTAAGCTGTTTTGTCAGCCCGACCAGCGCATGTTTGGCGGCAGTATAGGCGTGGATGCCTGTCAGACTCGGGCGCAATCCGGCACCTGAACTGATCGTGACGATCCGCCCCCAGCCTGCAGTTTTCATAGCCGGAACAAGGGCTTGTGACAGGTATAGCGTGGCGTCCACATTGACTGCAAAGATCCGGTGCCAGTCAGCAGGCTGCACCTCTTCCAGCGGTGTGCCCACCTGATTGCACACGCCCCCCGCAGCATTCACCAGAATATCGGGTGCGCCGTGGTCGGCGGTGATCTGCTGCACCATCTCTTGCACTGATGCGGTGTCGGTCAGATCGGCTGCAACGGCAGGCAGCCCCAGTTGCCCTGCCGCTTGGGTTAACCCGTCACCGGCCAGATCGGTCACAACAACCTTGGCACCTTCAGCGGCCAGACGGGCGGCAATCGCCGCGCCGATACCACCGACAACTCCGGTAACAAGTACAATACGTCCGCTCATGCCAGCACCTTGGTCAGTTCGTGGAAGGTTTCCTGTGACATCTCGCGTCGGCCATCCTCTATGTCATGGATCAGTTCCACCAGACGCCGCAGCAAAGGTGTTTCCACGCCGTGTCTTGCTGCGATTTCCGCCACCGCCCCCACTTGCGGGTCCACCTCTGTCTTGCGTTTGCGCACCGCCAGATCACGGTAAATCCCCGTATGGGTCTTTGCGGTTTTGGAGTTGAATTCCGCAAGATCCGACAGGCTCTTGAGCGCGGCAGCATCACCGGCACCCGGCATGAAAGCTGCCGGTTCGAACCCGTTGAAGGGCTTGGGATCAACCCCTTCGGCCACGGCTGTACGCATCACCTCCCTTGCCAGCCCCATCAGAGCCGGCCCACGGGCCGGATCGGCAAAATTCTCGGTCATGCTGTCTGGCGTCAGGGCGGTGGCAAACAACATGGCCCCGTAGCCGAGCTTGCCCCAGAGATAGGCCCAGATGTCATCGCTCAACACGGCGTCAGGTTCGAAAATCTGCAACAGCTTGAACATCTCTTGCGTGCGCGGACGGATGCTGTTGTCGATTTCCCCGACCACCACTGCGCCGCGGTTGCCAAACAGGATGCGCCCTGCCCCGACCCAGTCCGCGCCGTAGTTCACAAAGGCGCCCATTGTGCGCTCCGGCCCGACGTGCCGCGCGATTGTGTGTTCGTTCAAGCCGTTCTGTGCCGACAGAACATAGCCATCCGCCGCCAGATGCGGTTTCAACTGCTCCAGCGCGGCTTCACTCGCCTGTGCCTTAACGGCCAGAACAATGCGGCTGTAGGTGCCTTGCAACTGCTCCGGCGTCACGCAAGGCACGACCTGCGTAAAGGTCTCGACCGGCCCTTCGATTGACAGACCCGTCGTGGAACAGGCTGTCACATGCTCTGGCACGATATCGACCATCAGGACTGGCACACCCGCCCGCGCCCAATAGGCCCCGAGAATACCGCCGATTGCCCCGGCGCCCCAGATCAGAACCGGTTCAGTCATTCTTACCAAGCTCCGGCCATGGCCCCTCCAGCGCAGCGCGTGTTTCAGCTACGCCGACATCCCAGATCGCCTGCATTTCGTCATCCGGGCGCTGCCAGCGACCACCAAAAGAACCGTCGCCCAGCATCTCACGGACTTGCGCAGGCGGGGCGGCTTTCATCAGCCCCATATCCACACCCTGCTTTTCCCCTTCCGGTGCCGCCGCATGGGCCAATCGGGTCCACGGGAAGTTTTCCATCCAGTTGGCGTGGGATCCCGTCGGATCGGTTTCCTGAATTTTTGCCCATGTCCCGGGTGCATTCCACCAGTTGTGGAACCGGATCGAAATATCACCGTATTCCGACATCAATTCCTGCGCCAGCGCACCGACCGGATTGTTACCGCCATGCCCGTTCACAATCAGGATCTGGCGAAAACCGGAGCGGCGCAAAGAGGCCACAATATCACGCACAACCGCCATCAGGGTTTCCACCCGAAGACAGACCGTTCCCGGATAGGCATTAAAATAAGGAGCCAAGCCGTAGGGCATCACCGGAAACACCGGAATTTCCAGAGGCGCCGCCGCGTCTGTAGCGACTTTTTCTGCCAGAATCATATCCACGCAAAGGGAAAGCTGTGCGTGTTGCTCCGTCGATCCGATCGGCAGGATACAGCGCGGATCTCTGGCGGCGGCCGCCTCGACATCACGCCAGTTCATATCGGCAACATTCATTGCGTCTCTCCTTTGGTATTTCTGGTGGAGCCCTTTGCTCCGGCTTGGGGCAGATCATCCGCCCAGTCCTCTGCCCCGACTACGACTTTGGACATCAATTCGAACAGGATCTGGCGCTCCCCTTTGGACAGGGGAGTCAGCATTCTTTCTTCATAGGATTCGAACACGGGCACGGTTTCGTTGAACAGCTTCCAGCCTTTTTCAGACAGGCGCAGTGCTTGCCTGCGACCGCCACCCGGTGCCTTGCTACGTTCCTCCAGCAGCCCCATGAGCTCCAGCCGCTTGACCGCGCGGCTCAGGGTATTTTTGGGAAAACCGGACGTGCGCGATATATCCCGCGCACTACCACCATTGGCCAAAGCCAGTGAATAGATCACGACGTACTCATGCCGCTTCAACCCGTATGTATCCTGAATCCATGAATAAAGCGGCGTATTATACAGCAGCGCGAGATAGTTGATCCGGAAGGTAAACGGGCACGGGTTCTCCCACAGCTTTGCCTCAAGCATGTCCGGCAGATCATCCAAATCCTGTGCGGATTCAGAAGTGCCAATCTTTTGTTCAGAAGCGCCGCTTGCAGCTGCCATAATACAATCAATCCCTTAATGCACCTAAGTAAGTTCCAAATTGAACTTGACTACGATGTTAACTCATCACATTGTGGGATTACAAGTTCCAAATGGAACACAAATTCAAATAAATCATCGGATAGGGCACAGTGCAGCTATCCTCCAACGGGAAGGGAAAATGATGAAGTACACAAAATTCCTTGCACCACTTGCTGTCACGATCGGGCTGACTGCGGCTGCTGCCGCATCAGCGCAAACGCTGACAATGGGTGTGCGCGGCGGACCGGAATCCATGGATCCGCATTTCTCTGCGCTTGGTTCGCACGCGGAAGCGGCCAAGCATATCTTTGACACGCTTGTCTGGTCCGGCACCGACCTGCAAATCGAACCGGGGCTGGCTACAAGCTGGAAACCTGTGGACGAAGACACATGGGAATTCAAACTGCGCGAAGGCGTGAAGTTCCATGACGGTTCGGATTTTGATGCAGAAGACGTTAAATTCTCGATCGAGCGCATTCCGGTTGTCACCGGTCCGACGACAACAACCATCTATGTGCGCCGCGTTGCCGGTGTCGACATCATCGATCCTCACACAATCCACATTCACACAGACGGTCAGGCAGCGACCCTGCCAAACGACTTCATCCGCCTGTTCATTGTCTCTTCCGAGGCTGCAGCGGATTATTCCACCCCTGAAACCGCGGCCGAGGGCTTCAACTCCGGCAAGGCGGCCATCGGAACCGGCCCTTACAAATACGTAAGCTGGGAGCCAAAAGGCGATCTGGTGCTGGAACGTAATGACGACTACTGGCGCGGCAAGGGCGCATGGGAAAAAGTTATCCGCAAGGAAATCCCGAACGACAGTTCCCGTCTGGCTGCGCTGAAAGCCGGTCAGGTCGATGTCATCAACTATGTATCCTCCGTTGACTATCTCGCGCTGGAGCGTGATTCGAGCGTGGATGCGATCAAGGGTGACAGCGTTTACGTGATGAACCTGCAACTGGACCAGCGTGAAAAGACGCCACTGGTGCGGGCCAAAGACGGATCCGAACTGGCAGAAAACCCGCTGCGCGATCTGAAGGTCCGTCAGGCCATCGACCATGCAATCGACCGCGAAACCATGGTTGATATCGTGCTGGAAGGGCTTGGGAAACCGGCCAACCAGATGATGCCTCCCGGGTTCTTCGGTTCCAGCGAAGACATCCCGATGCCGGAATACAACCCTGCCAAAGCCAAGGAACTGCTGGCTGAAGCAGGCTATGCGGACGGGTTCGAGGTTGATCTCTACTGCACAAGCGACCGCCTGCCGGGTGATGGCGCAATCTGTCAGGGCCTTGGCCAGATGCTGACCCAAGTTGGCATCGACACCAACGTCAACGCAGTCTCCAAAACCGTGTATTTCCCTGCCCAGTCCCGTCTGGAATATTCCATGTTCATGAACGGCTGGGGCACGCTGACAGGCGAGGCATCCTACACTTTGGGCGGTCTGGCACACTCCAACAATCCAGAGGTTAAACTGGGCGCGTTCAACCGCATCGCCTACAAGAATGACGATGTGGACCGGCTGCTGCAAACCGGCGCAACCATGATGGACGAGGACGAACGCCGCGCAACCTACGAAGAAGCAATGGAAAAGGTTATGGCCGACAAAGCCTATATCTCTCTGGTGCAGCTTCAGACTGTCTGGGGTGCCAAGGCGGGCTCGGTGGAGTTCACACCGCGCTTTGACGAAGACACTCTGGCATTCTTTATCAAACCGGCGAATTGATCGTCTAACGTGACACAGGGCCGGGCAGCAGAGATGCCGCCCGGCCTTTGCTTGGCCCAAAGGGAGCACCCATGCTCGGCTTCATCATCCAACGTTTTTTGCAGGCCGTCGTTGTCATGGCTGTTATGTCGGTCATCGTGTTCTGCGGTGTTTATGCCATTGGCAACCCGATCGACATTGTCATCCCGCCCGAGGCCACACAGGAGATCCGCGAAGCTGCGATCCGGCGGCTTGGCCTCGACCTTCCTTTGTACAAACAATACTTCATTTTCATGGGCAATCTGCTGCAAGGCGATCTGGGGCGCTCCTTTGTTTATAACGTGCCCGTCCTTGAATTGATCGGAGGCCGCCTGCCCGCAACACTGGAGCTGGTCCTGATCTCTGTCATCTCGGCCACGGTTCTGGGCGTCAGCCTTGGCGTTTACGCAGGCTATCGCCCCGAAAGCTGGATTTCCAAAACCATCATGGGGGTGTCCGTGCTCGGGTTTTCGGTGCCTTCCTTTTGGGTCGGCCTGATTTTAATCCTGTTTTTTGCCGTCAATCTTGGCTGGCTGCCCGCAGGCGGGCGCGGTGAAACCGTGGAAATCTGGGGCGTGGCATGGTCCTTCCCCACACTTGACGGGCTTTCCCATATCGTGCTGCCAGCGGTCAATCTGGCACTGTTCAAACTGGCCATGATGATCCGGCTGGCCCGTGCGGGCACCCGCGAGATCATGCTGACAGACACCATCAAATTCGCCCGTGCTGCGGGTATCTCCGAAGGCACGATCCTGCGCCGCCACCTGCTGAAACTGATCTCGATCCCGATCCTGACGGTCTTTGGCCTCGAACTCGGCTCGACACTGGCCTTTGCGGTTGTGACCGAAACGATCTTTTCATGGCCCGGTGTGGGCAAGCTGATCATCGACAGTATCGGCGTTCTGGACCGCCCTGTCATGGTGGCCTACCTGATCCTTGTGGCCTTCCTCTTCGTTACCATCAACTTTGTGATTGATCTGGTCTTTGCCCTGATTGATCCGCGCGTGCGTCAAGGGGCGACATCATGAAGACAGCAAGCACACCGCTTGGCCGTTTCTGGGCCGAATTCCGCGAAAACAAAGTGGCCGTCGTCGCACTGGTTGTTGTGATCCTGATGATGCTGCTGGCCCTGTTTGCCGCCTTTGTCTCGCCACAGAATCCCTATGACATGGCAAACCTGTCCCTGATGGACAGCCGCCGCCCCCCCGGTTTTGTCGGCTCGGGGGGGTATACCCACCTGCTGGGCACGGACCCGCAGGGGCGTGATCTGCTGTCGGCCATTTTCTATGGCTTGCGCATTTCGATCCAGATCGGCCTTGCTGCGGGGATTGTGTCCCTCAGCCTCGGGACGACGCTTGGCATCCTTGCCGCCTATATCGGCGGGCGGGTTGAAACGCTGATCATGCGGGCCGTTGATCTGCAACTGTCGTTTCCGGCTATCCTGCTGGCACTGGTGATCGTTGCAATGCTCGGTCAGGGCAAGGCGCAGCTGATCGGGGCGCTGGTGGCGGCGCAATACGCCTATTTTGCCCGCACCGCCTATGGCGCGGCCAAGGCAGAGCGGGGCAAGGACTATATCGAAGCGGCCCTTGCCACCCCGATGAGCGGCCGTCTGGTGGTGCTGCGCCACCTGCTGCCCAACTGCACCCCGCCGCTGATTGTCGTGGCCACCGTGCAGATTGCCAATTCCATATCGCTGGAGGCAACACTCAGCTTTCTGGGGCTGGGGCTGCCTGTTACGGAACCCTCTCTCGGGATGCTGATCTCTAACGGTTTCCCTTACATGATGAGCGGCCGTTACTGGATTTCCTTCTACCCCGGTGTGGCCCTGATCATCCTGATTGTCGCGATCAACCTTGTAGGCGACCAGATCCGCGACCAATTCAACCCGAGGCTTCGCAAATGAGTGATCCCGTACTAAGCGTTAAAGACCTGAAAACCCATTTCTTCACCCGCGCCGGTGTGGTGAAGGCGGTGGATGGCGTGTCCTTTGATCTGGCCGAGGGCGAGATCATGGGACTGGTCGGGGAAAGCGGATCGGGCAAGACCGTGACCGGATTTTCCCTGCTGGGGCTGGTGGATGCACCCGGGCGGATCGTGAGCGGTTCGGTCAGGTTGAAAGGCACGGAACTGACAGCCCTGACAGACAGCGAATTGCGTAGCCGACGCGGCCATGACATTTCCATGATCTTTCAGGATCCCATCGCCACACTGAACCCGATGCTGACCATCGGCCAGCAGATGCGTATGGCAATTGATGCCCATGAACGGCTAAGCGCGCGGGCCGCTGAATCGCGTGCAGCAGAGTTGCTGACGCAGGTGGGCATCCCGTCAGCCAAGGAACGGCTGCGGGCCTATCCGCACGAATTTTCCGGCGGGATGCGCCAGCGCGTGGCCATTGCCATTGCACTGCTGCACCGCCCTGCCGTGATTGTCGCGGATGAGCCAACGACCGCGCTTGATGTCTCGATACAGGCGCAAATCCTGTTCCAGATGCGTGATCTGGCCCGTGAAACAGGAACGGCGATGGTGTGGATCAGCCACGATCTGGCGGTGGTCTCCAGTCTGGCCAGCAAACTGGCCGTAATGTACGCGGGCCGTATCGTGGAACAGGGTCCGACAGCGACCCTGCTGCGCGATCCCCGCCATCCCTATACGGCAGGGCTTATCGCCTCCCTGCCGGCAATGGCAGCCCCGGGCACTCCGTTGACGCAGATACCCGGCACGACACCGTCTCTGCTCTCCCTGCCTGCGGGCTGCCCCTTTGCACCGCGTTGTGACCGCGCTACGGACCTGTGCAAGGCAGATCCGGACATGACCCACCAAGACAATCGCGGCTGGCGCTGTTTCCACCCAGTCACCCGCACAGCAGAGGTTCCCGCATGAGCAGTTTTCTCAGCATCGACAATGTGTCCCGCCTGTTCGGCCCGAACCTGACCACCGGCGAAAAGATCGCAGCGAAACTGGGCAGCAAGGTGGAAACCCGCTCTGTGCGGGCGGTATCCGATGTGTCCCTGTCAGTGCGCAAGGGGGAGACTCTGGGACTGGTCGGGGAATCCGGCTGCGGGAAATCCACGCTTGGCCGGTTGATCGCAGGCATCCTGCCACCCACATCCGGCAGTGTCACCATTGACGGCAAGCCGGTGATGGAAAGCGGCACCAAGGTAACAACCCGCGTTCAAACCGTGTTTCAGGATCCCTTTGCCAGCCTTGATCCCCGCATGAAGGTGGGGGACACCGTGGCCGAAGGCCCCATTGCCCACGGTCTGACCACCAAGGGCGCGGCCCGTGATTATGTAGCAGGATGGTTTGAACGGGTCGGGCTCGATCCGGTCTGGGCAGACCGCTACCCGCACCAGTTTTCCGGCGGCCAGCGCCAGCGCATTGCCATTGCCCGCGCACTGGCCATGCAGCCCGATGTGCTGATCTGCGATGAACCCGTTGCCTCGCTTGACGTGTCCATTCAGGCGCAGATCATAAACCTGTTTCTGGAACTGACCCGCGATCTGGAACTAACCTGCGTTTTCATCAGCCACGATCTGTCCGTGGTGCAACACGTCAGCGACCGTGTGGCGGTGATGTATCTGGGACGGATCGTCGAACTTGGCCCTGTGGCAGAGGTGTTCGGAACCCCTGCCCACCCCTATACCTCCGCGCTGTTTGGCAGTGTGCCCAAACTGGTACTGGATGCGGACGAACTGGTACATTTCGAAACGATAGACGGCGAGGTTCCCTCTCCGCTGTCGCCCCCGTCGGGCTGTTACTACCATCCGCGCTGCCCGCTGGCGAGCGCGCAGTGCAGCGCGCAGCAACCCGCCACGCAACCCGTCGCAGAACTGCGCGCCGTGGCCTGCCACCATTTCGAACAACAGCTTGCCAAAGCCTCTGCCTGAACAGAAAGCCCCCGCGATGACCCAGGACTTTTCCACTGCCGATCTGTTTGATGCACAGCCCGATCTTCTGCAGACCTGCGACCTTCAGTTTCGGTCGTTCGGAAAGCATATGTGTTTTTCAGGTGCCTGCGTCACCGTCGCGGTGTTTGAAGACCATCGCCCCGTACTGGAAATCCTTGAAACCAAGGGCGAGGGCCGCGTTCTGGTTGTTGACGGGAAAGGCTCTCTGCGGGTCGGGGTGTTGGGCGACAGGCTGGCAGAAATCGCCGCGAACAACGGTTGGGCGGGTGTTGTGATCAACGGCGCTGTCAGGGACAGCAGCGGCATAGATGCGCTGGAAATCGGGGTAAAAGCACTCGGCACCACGGCGCGGCGCGGGCCAGCGCCAAATCCCTCCAGCGGCGGCATCCCCGTTGTGATCGGGGGCGCAACTGTCCAGACCGGCAACTGGATTTATGCGGACCGCGACTGTGTTATCGTCGCGCCCCGCGCACTGGATATATCCTAAAGCGCAAGATCCGCCATCAGAGCATCCTTGCTGTAATCCGCCTTGTCCGCACTGCGTTTGACGCGCCCCTGTTCCATCACCACGAATGTATCGGCAATGCGATAGGCAAAATCCGCGTTCTGTTCGACCAGCACAATCGCCATTTCACCCTGCCCCCGCAGGGTTTCCAGCGCGTCCCCGATTTTCTGGATCACATTAGGCTGGATGCCTTCTGTCGGTTCGTCCAGCAGCAGCACCTTCGGTCTGGTGATCAGTGCGCGGGCAATCGCAAGCTGCTGTTGCTGCCCGCCGGACAGATCCCCGCCACGGCGCTTTTGCATGTCTTTGAGGACGGGAAACAGATCAAAAATGTCATCAGGGATATGGTGTTCGGCTTTTGGCAGGCAGGCAAATCCGGTTTCCAGATTTTCCAGCACGCTCATCATCGGAAACACCTCACGCCCTTGGGGTACATAAGCAATCCCCGCATGGGCCGCCTGAAACGCCGAACGGAGCGTTACCACCTCTCCGGCCACCGCAACAGACCCGCCCCCCAGCGGATGCCGGCCCGAAACCGCTTTCAACAGGCTGGTCTTGCCGACTCCGTTGTTGCCCATCACCGCCGTAATCCGCCCGACATCTGCGCGCAGACAGACATCAAAGAGGATCTGGCTCTGACCGTATTTCAGCGTAACATCTTGCACATCAAGCATGGGACCGTCCCAAATAAACATCAATAACCGTCTGATCCGAAGTGACGTGATCCAAGCTTCCCTCGGCCAGGACCGAGCCTTCGTGAAGTACCGTCACCTTGCAGTTCAGACGGCGCACAAATTCCATATCGTGCTCCACCACCACAACCGCACGGGTTTTGGCGGCCTCGCGCAGAATATCGGTGGTTTTTTCCCGTTCCTCGGACGTCATACCCGCGGCGGGTTCATCTACCAGCATCAAACGGGGCTCCTGTGCCAGCAGCATCCCGATCTCCAGCCATTGTTTTTGCCCGTGGCTCAACTCTCCGGCGCTGCGGGTCAGACTGTCGGCCAGTCCGATCTGTTCGGCCACGGCCTCTATCCTTGCGCCGTTCGCTTTGGTCTTTTTGTGCATCAACACCGAAAACGGCCCGCGGGGTGTCTTCAGCGCCATCGCAAGATTCTGCCGCACCGTCTGGGCCTCGAACACGGTGGGTTTCTGAAACTTGCGCCCGATCCCCTCCCGCGCGATCTGGCTTTCGGACATGCCAAGCAGCGAAATGTTCCGGTCTCCCCAGATGACTGTGCCTTCATCCGGTTTGGTCTTGCCGGTGACAATATCCATGAAGGTTGTCTTGCCCGCCCCGTTCGGCCCGATGATCGCACGCAATTCTGTCGGGGCAAAGTTGATCGACAGGTTATTAATGGCGCGGAACCCGTCAAAAGTAACGCTGACGCCATTCACTTCCAGCAACATGCTCATGAGGGTTTCCTCACCAGATAGTCAAACAGCCCGCCTATGCCCTTGGGGAAGTACAAGGTTACGGCGACGAACGACATGCCTAGCAGCACCAGCCACCAATCGGTCCATTGAATGGTGTAGAAGCCCAGATTGATGTCCGGCGCCCCCCCGCCGGTAAACCAACTGGACAACAGCGAGACGAACACCGCGCCGATTACAGCACCATAGAGCCGCCCCCGCCCGCCAATCGCGACCCAGACCGCCAGATAGATCGACGCGATTGGTGCGACTTCTCCGGGGTTGATGATACCGGCCTGCGGGTAATAAAGCGCACCGGCGATGCCAGCGGCGACAGCAGTGGTGGTGAAGATGAACAGTTTGTAGCTTTCCACATGATAGCCCAGAAACCGGACGCGGGCTTCGTTGTCGCGGATGCCTTGCACGATGCTGCCCATCTTTCCCGACACAATCCACGCAAAGCCGATATAGGCCGCGCCCAGCGCAAAGGCGGATGCGATAAAAAAGGCAATCGACACTTTGGCCTGTGAAGTCTCCTCGAACCCCGGAATGTTTTGCAGACCGGACAGACCGTTGTTGCCCCGCAACCCGCTGTCGTTCTGGAACAGATACAGCGCCAGCGCCAGTGTCATCGCCTGCGTCAGAATCGACAGGTAAACCCCCGTCACGCGGCTGCGGAATGCCAGCCAGCCGAACACCAGCGCCAGCAGTCCGGGCACAAGAACCACCATCAGCAATTGCACAAACAGATTATCCGCAAATGCCCAGATCAGCGGGAATTCGGAACTGCCGACCACGCCGAAAATCTGGTTGCCAATCGCATCGGAAATCTCGGCCGGTGTGGGTGGCAGGGGCTGGCTTGCGAGGCTTGTCATCACTATGCCTTCAGTGCGCGCATACATCAGCCACATGCCGATCGCATAGCCGCCGATCCCGAAAAAGGCGAAATGCCCGAGCGAGAGAATTCCGCAATACCCCCAGACCACATCCATCGCGATGGCAACCAGCGAAAGACACAGGGTCTTGCCCAGCGTTTTCACGAAAGACGTAGAGATCAGCCCCACGCCGGTCACTTCCGACAAAAGCGTTACCGCAAAGGTAAAAACAGCCAGCAGCGCAATGAAGATCAGCACCGAAGGGTTTTGGGAGAGAAAGGTTTTGCGCATGGTTTAATCCGCCGCGGCACGCCCCTTAAGGGCAACAATACCCTTGGGCCGGAATTGAATGAAAAGGATGATGAACAGGATCATATAAGTTTGCGCGGCCAGCGTATTCGACGGGTTCAGCCACTCGATCCCTTTTTGCAGGAATCCGATCAGCGATGCCCCTGCCAGCGTGCCCCAGACATTGCCAACGCCGCCCACAACCACGGTCAT
This sequence comes from Paracoccaceae bacterium, assembly GCA_018223125.1. Lineage (GTDB taxonomy): Bacteria > Pseudomonadota > Alphaproteobacteria > Rhodobacterales > Rhodobacteraceae > Amylibacter. The sequence goes on from JAAEZA010000006.1 coordinate 37,812, forward strand.
AAAGCTTTGCACGATATAATCCGCGCCCATTTCCGAAGTCACTTTGGCATAAAGCCCGATCGCTACCCCCGCGATGCCTGCAATGCCGGACCCCAGCCCGAAGGTCATCATATTGATCCGGTCGGGATTGATCCCCATGGATGCCGCCATTCCGGGGTTCTGGGTCACAGCCCGTACTTCCAGCCCCAGACGGGTGCGTTTCAGAACGAAAAGGATCAGCATCAAAAACAGAAGCGCCAACACAAAGATCGCGATACGGATGTAGCTGATTGCAATCACATCGTTGAACACCAGCGCCCCGTCCAGCCACTCGGGCGAGGTCAGCGGCCGTGCCTGTGTACCAAAGATGTTCTTTGCCAGTTGTTGCAGCGCAATGGAAATCCCGAAAGTTGCCAGCAGCGTTTCAAGCGGGCGGTGGTAGAGATGCCGGATCACCAGCCGCTCCATCGCCACCCCTGCGGCAAATGTGATGGCAAAGGCCAGCGGCAGGGCGATGATGATCGACACAGTATAATCGGGCACGAACTGCTGCACCACATACCCCGTATAAGCCCCCATCATGATAAATTCACCATGGGCCATATTGATGACCCCCATCACACCAAAGGTAATGGCCAGGCCAATCGCTGCCAGAAAATAGATCGAGGCGAGCGAGAGCGCATCAAGACCGAGATCCACTGTCTGACTGAGCGCCACACTGGTTTCGATCCCGTTCAGGGCCGCGCGCGCAGCCTCTGTAATGGAAGGATCGGCTTCGACATATTCCAGATAGAACTTATGGGCGGCTACGGCATTGGAACGGGCGGCTTCGCTGACACGGGGCGGAACCAGCCCGTCTTCTGCAAGCCGGTCATAGGCTTTTGCCCGCATGGCATCACTGCCAAGCGCGGATAGCGGAATGCCCCCAACGCTGCCCCCGTCCATACGGGCCAGCAGGGCATCGCGGATTGCAGCTTTGCTGACAGGCGCAGGCGCAAGGTTTTTCGCGACCAGACGGCTATAGGCCTCTTGCGGTGAAATATCCTCTCCGACGGTCAGAACCTTCGCAAGGTTTTCCCCTTCGGGCAGCGTTTGGGACACGGCGGCATTTGTCGCCAGAATCGTGTTAAGCACTGCGCGTGTATCGACGGACAGATCCCCTGACAGCCCGTCAATCGCCGCAATCCGCTCCTGCGGTGTTTCGCCAAATGTGGCCACCAGCATGCCGGCAAGCCGTTGCTTCACACGTTTAAGCTCTGCATCCGTTTCCCCTGCAACAGAGGCCTGAAGCGGGCCAAGCTGGCTTGCATCCATGCTGCGGGCGATGGCACCAACGGCGGCCTGTCGCTTGATAATATCAGGATCGGAAAGCTGGAACTGTACCAGAGCATCCCCGATGGCGCGACGCACCCCGCCATTGGGACGCACTTTCTGCAAATCCTCGTTTTCTGCTGCGATCATCTCGCCACTGTCGAGATCCAGTAATTGCACTTCACCGGCACTCTCCATGCTGCGAAAGAACAGCCCGTCGCTTTCCCGCCGCACGATTTCACGGTCGCGCCATGCCTCCAGAAAGGGCAGCGCTTGTGGCAACCCGCTTGCAACCAGATCATCCAGAACCACACTGACACTGCTGCGGGACGGTTTGGCCACCTCTGCTGCATGGGTTTGCAAAATATCCTGCAGCGATTGTGCAAAGAGGGAGGAGGACAGCAGCAGCCAGAAGGATACAGCCAGCGAAAACAGACGGAACATAAGGGAAAGCCGATCTTTCAAATCACGGATCATCAAGGGCGCAGGCCGGACCCGCGCCCCCGAACGTTCTGCTTAGTAGTTGGATGTCAGCTGAACACAGGTCTTGGTTTCTGTGTTGTACATACCGCAGCCAAGCTCTTTCCAGTCAGAGGTCAGAACCGCTGATTCAGGCAGGTAGTCGGTCCAGGCATCGCCGGGTACTTCTTCGGTCTGGCTGACAATGTCAAACTGACCCTCGGCCGTGATCTCGCCAATCAGAACCGGTTTGGCCAAATGGTGGTTGGGCAACATAACAGCAGTGCCGCCTGTCAGGTTCGGGAATTCCTGCCCGTACATCGCCTCGCGCACGGCATCCACATCCGTTGTGCCTGCCTGCTTGACTGCGTTCACCCACATGTTGAAGCCAATGTAATGGGCCTCCATCGGGTCATTGGTCACACGATCTTCGCCCATTTTGGCCTTCCACGCAGCAACCCATTTTTCATTTGCTTCTGATTCCGCAGACTGGAAGTAGTTCCAAGCGGCCAGATGACCGACCAGATCGGATGTATCCAGACCGGAGAGTTCTTCTTCCCCGACAGAAAAGGCAACAACCGGCAGATCATCCGCAGACACGCCCGCAGCAGCCAGTTCCTTATAGAAACCGATGTTGGCATCCCCGTTAATGGTTGAGATCACGCCAACCTGCTTGCCGTCTGCACCCAGCGCAACCACATCAGCCACAATCGTGGCCCAGTCGGAATGACCGAATGGCGTGTAGTTCACAAAGATGTCTTCTTCTGCGATGCCTTTGGATTTCAGGTAGGATTCAAGGATGTTGTTTGTTGTGCGCGGATAAACATAGTCCGTCCCGAGCAGCGCAAATTTTTCAACGCCCAGTTCTTCGAGGAAATAGTCGGTCGCCGGAATCGCCTGCTGGTTCGGCGCTGCACCCGTGTAAAACACGTTTTTGGAGCTTTCTTCACCTTCGTATTGAACCGGATAGAACATCAGCCCGTTCAGTTCTTCCAGAACCGGCAGCGCGGATTTGCGGCTGACCGAGGTCCAGCTGCCAAAGATCACGTCGACTTCGTTCACTGTCAGCAATTCGCGCGCTTTTTCGGCAAACAGCGGCCAGTCGGACGCCGGATCAACCACGACAGTTTCAATCTGGCAGTCCAGCAATCCGCCCGCTGCATTCTGGTTTTCAACCAGCAGTTCCATTGTGTCTTTGAGAGTCGTTTCAGAAATCGCCATCGTACCGGACAAGGAGTGCAGGACACCGACTTTGATCGGATCAGCACATTCAGCAGCGGCCAGTGTCGTAGAACCGAGCAAGGCAGCAAGAACCACCCCGGAAGTTTTGTAAGTCATCAAAATAAATTCCCCGTTTTCGCCGCGGGTCGCTGCAAAGGTGCTCGCGCCCCTTTCCAACGGTGGACCAACTTAATAGGCTGGACCCGCAACAGTTGTGTTGTGGTCGTGTGGCGGGAAACATCTGCCAGGATAGCCCGTCACGCGACGCCCGAGTCATTCGGGCACCCACAGCACATGCCGCAACGCAGCGAATGGCTAGAAATTAATCCGTTCCGGAATGCGGGCTGACCGAAATGCCCATTTATTTCGCAGGAGACTCGCCCCCTGCCCAATAACCCGACACATTAAATGTCATTTCAGCATCCGCCGTCGGCATAACCGGACCTGCTACCACAGCGCAAAACCGGCGAAAACAGCTCCTGTTCCGGTGGAACCAAACCGGCACTTTCATTTTGTAAAATTGCCCCCTTGCAGAACGTCCGGTTTCGGGGCAATTGAAGAAATCTGAAAGCCGCTGTAGCTCAGCTGGTAGAGCACGTCATTCGTAATGATGGGGTCGGAGGTTCGAGTCCTCTCAGCGGCACCAGTATCCCTGCGGATCATTGTTTCCGGATTGTTGTAACTGTTGCAATCTCCGGCCATCGGCTTACAGGGCAGATTTACCAGCCTTCGCAAAAACCGGCGGCGCTGGCAGCACAGGAAATCCGCTTCCCCTTCTCTGCGCCTTGGCCTAAACCGTAGCTATGAATCTTATAGCTTTGCGTTCCCCCGAATTCCGTCTTTATTTCATAGGTGCCGTGGCAAATGTGAATGCCATGTGGATTGCAAGGATTATTCTGGGATGGCTGGCTTGGGATTTAACCCACAGCGCACAGTTTGTCGGGATTGTCGCGGCTTGCTCGCTGGTGCCCACACTTCTCGGCGGACCGTTTTTCGGCGTCATGGTAGACCGCGCGGATGTGCGCAAGGCGGCGTATTGTACGAATATCTCGATGATCCTGTGCATCGGCGCGTTGCTATCGCTTCAGGCCAGCGGGATGATTTCCCATATCAGTCTGGTTCTCGTGTCTCTTGCCATAGGCACAGTGACCGCGGCCCATCATCCGGTGCGGCTGTCGCTTGGTCCGCGTCTGGTAGAGAAGGAGCATGTGTCTTCTGTCGTGGCACTGTCGGCGCTCAACTTCAATCTTGCACGGCTGATCAGCCCCGCTGTCGGGGGCATACTGATTGACGCCGTCGGCATAACAACGGCCCTGATTTTCACTGTGGTTATGTTCTTCCCCAACCTTGCGGTTTTGTTCCGCCTGCATCCGCGTGCCCTTGAAAAACACGGCACGGAGAGGTTTACCACCGCGATGGCCACGGGCCTGCGCTACATCCGGCAGCGGCGTGTGATCGTTGTGATCCTTTTGTCCACAACCGTCTTTTCCATCGCCCTGCGCGGTGTGCTGGAGGTTCTGCCCATTGTGGCTGATGGCGCCTTCGGGCGGGGGGCTGTCGGGCTCGGGCAGCTCGGCTCTGCTGTGGGGGGCGGTGCGCTGTGCTCTGCGGTTTATAAGACGCTGCACCGGAGCGCGAAGCCCGCCAATACAGACGCGCTCTCGCCGTTCAATCTCGGGGTTGCGATTGCCGGACTGGTCGCGATCGGCCTGATCGGGAATACCCAGTCCTGGACTGTCGCCCTGATCTGTGCCGCCGTACTCGGGGCCAGCGGCACTTTCTTCGGGGTAACAATGCAATCCCTGATCCAGACGGACCTGCCGGACGATATGCGCGGTCGGGTGATGTCAATCTGGGTGGTTGTCGGGCTCGGGTCTACCGCGCTCGGGGCATTTCTGCTAGGGGCGCTGGCGGATATTGCCGGTCTGTCCCTGTCAAGCGCGGGAATGGCCGTATTCGGGTTTGTCACCCTGATGTCCCTGTCACGCTATATCCACAGGAATGCAGGGTAACAGGGCAACCGGCAGACCGGCGCAGCGCGCCCGCCTGCCAGGCTGGGATCGTGATCAGACAGGCACCAGCGCCACTTCATCCGCGGTAAGCCCTGCACCACCGCTCACCACCGCGACAGCCGCACCATTCACCAGAACGGTTGCGCCGGAACCGTCTTCAAGGTCTTCAACCTCAACCAGAGGCACGCCTGCTGCTGCATCGTAGTCAATGAAGATCGAATCCTCGCCCGCGACAAAATCCTTGATCACGACAGCGGTCTCAATGTCCTCTCGCACATCAATTGCAAAGCCGTCATTCCCGTCACCACCGGTTCCGCTGTCACCATCCTGCAGGATCATCAGATCATCGCCGTCACCGCCATAAAGATCATCCGCAGCGCCGTCGTTCAGCACCAGATCAAAGCCCGTCACACCGGATTCCGCCGCTGCGAGATTAAAACCAGCGCCCGTGATCAGATCGTTTCCGGCACCGCCGTAGATTTCATCGCGACCGCCCTCTCCATACAGAACATCCGAACCATCTGCGCCATGCATGAAGTCTGCACCGGCACCGCCCAACAGGTCATCGTCACCGATGCCGCCGCGCAGTTCGTCTTCACCGAAACCGCCGAATATCGTGTCATTGCCAGCGTTGCCGTTGATCACGTCATCACCCGCACCGCCGGACAGTTCGTCCCAGCCGTTATCGCCGGAAATGGCATCATTGCCATCACCACCGCTGATCAGATCGGCATGTTCGCCGCCAAACAGCGTGTCATCTTCCGTGCCGCCGGAAATGTCGTCCTTGCCGTCGCCGCCATAGACCAGATCGTTGCCCTGCCCGCCAGAGATCAGGTCATCACCGGCCCCGCCATAACCGATGTCGCGGAATTCGCCCATACGCAGCGTATCAGCGCCATTATTGCCGTAAAGCACATCGCGGCCCCAACCGCCGTCGATTGAATCATCTCCGTCACCGCCAGTGACCAGATCGTCACCTGTTCCGGCCAGAACCTCATCATCGCCGCCCAGCATATCTGCCGTGTCGTCGCCGCCGTTCAGGATCGCCAGTTCGTCCGCATCCGTGCCCTCAAATTCGTTTTCCCCGTCATCGCCAATGTATTCCGTCGGCCCGCCGGTGCTTGTACCTTTGTTGTCATCGTCATCGCGGGCTTCATCAATACCCCAGATAACGGCGCCAAGCCCTACCAGAGACAATAAAACAATCTCGATCATAGCTATTCATTCTCCCAATCGCCAAAACCGGCGGTGTACACACTCTGTTGTCCCGTGACCGCAAGCAGTTGCAATCACTAAAAAGATTAACAAGTTTTAACCTAAAGGAACACAAATTCGACACATTGCTGCCGCTTTGCTACCAAAAATCGGTTCAACAGGCGCCGACTGTTTCCCGCATCCTGACAATGCTATTCTGGCTAGCAGATTGTTTTCAATAGAGGTCCAAGGTTTCGAATCAATTGCACCCGAACAAAAAAGAAGGGGAGCTGTTGCCCCCCTCGAGTCGTTTATTCAGGCTTTTGATTTTCCGCTCGATCGGTTGCCTGCGCCTGAAGCCTTTGGGGGACGGCACGCCGTCCCCCTGTTCGTATATCCTAGCTGCACCCCGAGGTTGCACCGCAGGTGTTGCATTTCATACAGGTGCCGTTGCGCACCAGCGTGTAGTTTCCGCAATCCCCGCAGGCATCGCCCTCATAGCCCTGCATCTTGGCTTTCGCCCGGTCATCCATCTGAACGGGTGCTGCCGCAACTGCCGCCGGAGCAACCGGCGCTGCTGCTGCCGGTTCAGAGAAACCGCCACCCAGCGAAACGTCCCGCTGCGCAGAGCCGAACAATCCGGTCTGACTGCCCTGAAGCACCATCAGTTCCTGCGGCATCCGGTGCCGGTGATAGCCCGGAGACACAACCTGTTTCAGCATGGCAACCGCATCATCAGACGCCGGACGCACGTTGCTGGTCCCTTCCTCCACGCCGCGGCCCAGATCGTCGAATGTAGTCCCTTTCGGTTTCACATGGGCCAGATCGGTACGGTCCAGATAGGACACGGCCAGTTCGCGGAAGATGTAATCCAGAATAGAGGTCGCATTCTTGATGCTGTCATTGCCCTGCACCATACCGGCCGGTTCAAAGCGGGTGAAGGTGAAGGCATCGACAAATTCGTCCAGCGGCACACCATATTGCAGCCCAACAGACACCGCGATGGCAAAGTTGTTCATCATGGCGCGGAAACCCGCCCCTTCCTTGTGCATGTCGATGAAAATCTCGCCCAGATTGCCGTCTTCGTATTCGCCGGTGCGCAGGTAAACCTTATGCCCGCCAACGGTGGCTTTCTGGGTATAGCCCTTGCGCCGTTCGGGCAGTTTGGCCCGCGCCTGTGCCACTTCCTTGATGATGACCTTCTCGACAATCTTTTCGGCCAGAACCTGCGCGCGCTCCCCTGCGGGGGCTTCGGCCAGTGTCTCTTCCAGATCCTCGTCATCCTCGATCAATGCTGCGGACAGCGGCTGGCTCAGTTTGGAGCCGTCACGGTAAAGCGCATTCGCCTTTACACCCAAAGACCAGCTCAGTTCATAGGCTTTCTGGCAATCCTCGATGGTCGCATCGTTTGGCATGTTGATCGTCTTGGAGATCGCACCGGAGATAAACGACTGTGCCGCCGCCATCATGGTGATGTGACTGTCGACCGAGAGGAACCGTTTGCCGATTTTACCGCAAGGGTTGGCACAATCAAAGACGGACAGATGCTCTGCCTTCAGGAAGGGCGCCCCTTCCAGTGTCATCGTCCCGCAAACGTGGTTGTTGGCGGCTTCGATCTGTTTCCTGCTAAAGCCAAGGTGAGTCAGCAGATCAAAGGACGGATCGTTCAGCTGGGCCTCGGGAATGCCAAGCGTGCCCGCGCAGAACTCGGTCCCGAGCGTCCACTGGTTGAACACAAAGCGGATGTCAAAGGCGGTCGGCAACGCGGCCTCTACCTTTTTCAGTTCTTCGGGACCAAAGCCGTGGCCCGTCAGAGAGGTGTGGTTGATGTCCGGTGCATTGCCCATCGTGCCGTGCCCCACGGCGTAAGACACGATTTCTTCCACTTGCGATGTGGTATAGCCCAGCTTGACCAGCGCCGCCGGTACAGACTGGTTGATGATCTTGAAGTAACCGCCACCGGCCAGTTTCTTGAACTTCACCAGCGCAAAGTCCGGCTCGATCCCTGTGGTGTCACAATCCATCACCAGACCGATGGTGCCGGTTGGTGCAATCACGGAAACCTGTGCGTTACGGTAGCCGTGTTTTTCGCCCAGTGCCACGGCTTCTTCCCAAACGGTCTTTGACAGGGCGGACAGGTCCTCATCAGGACAGTTGGCGTGATCCAGAGGAACCGGTTTCACATCCAGCCCTTCATAACCGTCTGTTGCCCCCTGGGCCGCACGGGCGTGGTTGCGCATGACCCGCAGCATGTGATCGGCGTTTTTCGCGTGTCCGGGGAATGCGCCCAGTTCTTTGGCCATTTCCGCAGATGTGGCATAGGCCACCCCCGTCATAACAGCAGTCAGCGCAGCACACATGGCGCGGCCTTCGTCAGAGTCATAAGAATAGCCCATGTTCATCAGCAAGCCACCGATATTGGCATAGCCCAGACCCAGCGTGCGGAATTTGTAGGACCGTTCTGCGATTTCCTTGGACGGGAATTGCGCCATCAGAACGCTGATTTCCAGCGTCATGGTCCACAGACGCGAGGCATGCATGTAAGATGGTGCGTCGAATTTGCCATCTGTGTAGAACTTCAGCAGGTTCATAGAGGCAAGGTTACAGGCGGTGTCGTCAAGGAACATATATTCCGAACAGGGGTTTGATCCGCGGATCAAACCGTCTTCGGGGCATGTGTGCCACTGGTTGATGGTGTCGTGATACTGAACACCCGGATCGGCACAGGCCCAAGCGGCATGTCCGATGTCTTCCCACAGCTCCCGTGCGCTGACGGTTTCGGCCACTTCGCCATCGGTGCGGCGCAGCAATTCCCAAGGCTGGTCGTTTTCCACAGCGCTCAGGAAGGCGTTGGTGACACGGACCGAGTTGTTAGAGTTCTGCCCCGCGACTGTGCCGTAGGCTTCGCTATCCCAATCCGTGTCATAAGTGGGGAATTCGATGCTTTCAAATCCCTGCCGCGCATATTGCAGCACGCGGTTGATGTAGGTTTCCGGAATACGGGCCTTTTTGGCAGATTTGATCGCCCCTTTCAGACCGGCATTGGCTTTGGGATCAAACGCGCCCTCTTCGGAACCGTCCCAGGCCCGGATCGCGCCGAAAATCTCGTTCAGCTTGTCTTCGTGCATTTTGGAACCGGCAACGAGGGACGCAACCTTTTGTTCCTCGCGCACCTTCCAGTTGATGAAATCCTTGATGTCGGGGTGATCCATGTCGCAGATCACCATTTTGGCCGCACGCCGTGTTGTGCCGCCCGATTTGATTGCGCCGGCGGCTCTGTCCCCGATCTTCAGAAAGGACATAAGTCCCGAGGATTTGCCGCCGCCGCCCAGTGGCTCGTTTGCACTTCGCAGGGAGGAGAAGTTAGTACCCGTGCCAGAGCCGTATTTGAACAACCGCGCTTCACGGACCCAAAGATCCATGATCCCGCCGTCGTTCACCAGATCGTCCGATACGGACTGGATGAAACAGGCATGGGGTTGCGGATGTTCATATGCTGACTTCGACTTGGTCAGCTTGCCGGTCTTGTAATCTACATAATGGTGCCCCTGGCTTGGACCATCAATGCCATAGGCCCAGTGCAGACCGGTGTTAAACCATTGCGGAGAGTTTGGTGCGGCCATCTGGTTGGCCAGCATGAAACGCATTTCGTCGTAATAGGCGCGCGCGTCCGCTTCCGTATCGAACATGCCGCCCTTCCAGCCCCAATAGGCCCAGGCGCCCGCAAGCCGGTCGAATACCTGTTTGGCCGAGGTTTCGCCGTCATAGGCGCCAGCGGTTTTTGCCGCTGCATCCGTCGCCGGAACAGAGCGCCACAGAAATTCCGGTACGCCCTTTTCCTTCACCTTTTCCAGCTTGGCTGCAACGCCCGCCTTGCGGAAATACTTTTGTGCGATCACATCCGCCGCCACCTGGCTCCAGTTTTGGGGAACCTCCACAGCATCCAGTGCAAAGACAACGGTCCCGTCAGGGTTCCGGATTTCCGAAGTTGTCGTATGGAACGCGATGTCCGCGTAAGCGTCCTGGTTTTCTTTGGTGAATCGACGGTCGATCTTCATTTCTGCCCCTAAGCGTATCTTGTCGTTAAAACGTAATCGGAAAGGCAAAGGCCCTCCCCAAATGTCTCTGCTACCGATTACTGCACAAATTCAGCCCCTATGATGCGCCACAAAATGTAGTGGTGTCTTCGGAACGTCCACACAAACTGTACGATGCTCGGGAATCCGTCAACCAAACTTTTTCGAAATTTGCGGGAATTTTATGTTGACTGTGCAGTTGCTGATTCACCGCTGTTACGCACTTGAATCATTGCTTCGCACGCGCCCTTGGATAACCGCGCCGGAACAAAGGAAAAATCAGAATCCCGTTCGCAGGCACCGGCTTGTTCAACGCAGAATCAACCCTGAGGCGAAAATACCACAAGAGAAGACACCCAAGACAATCGGATATGCAAATACCGTTTCAAGTCACAAGGTAACGCAACGCCAATTTTATTCCCGGTCAGCTACAACGCCATCGCGACAGATCGAATCCGACCGGGCGAAAAGGACAGCAGAACGCAAAATCCCGACCGCCAGAGATAGATGTCTCCGGCGGGTCGTCACAATATGCATGTGGGGGATTTTACTGGTCGGGGCGGCGAGATTCGAACTCACGACCCCCTGTACCCAAAACAGGTGCGCTACCAGACTGCGCCACGCCCCGATCCAGTGAGATGCGATTTACACTGGCCTATCAGGATTGAAAACCCCAAAAATGAAGTGTTTTGGATTCAGTTTCAATTACAGGGCCAGATCGGGTCTGTTTCGGCAAAAGCAGGGTGACGCATCTCTGCCCCGACAGGCAGACCAAGCTTGGATGACAAGCCACCGTTCACCTCAAGCACAGCAAGGATATCGTCGCCTCCGGGAATGCTTTCCAAGCTGCCGGGTACGGCATTTTCATGGATGTTCTGCACAACACCGTGACGGTCCAGAAAAACCATGTCGAGCGGAATAAGCGTGTTTTTCATCCAGAAGGAAACGCTTAGCGGTTTTTCGTAGATGAAAAGCATCCCGCCATATCGCGGCAGGGATTCGCGAAACATCAAACCACGGGCGCGATCTTCGAATGTTTCGGCAATTTCAACTTTAAACCGGACAGAACCACCATCCCAGCGCAAATCCACGGCATCCCGTTCGCACGCGGCCTGTGCTGCGCCTGCTACGCATAAAAATACAATGAGAGCAGCTTTAAGCGTCCTGTGTCGCTTCGTAATCCCACGCGCGCACTTCAATCGCCATGCGGCCGCGCGGCCCCTGAGCGGTGCGCACACAAATTGCTTCACCCTGCGCCAGTTCTGCCAATCCATAAGCCCTCAAAACCTCCATATGGACAAACACATCCTCTGTGCTGCCAAAGAGGTTAACAAAACCAAAGCCTTTTACTTTGTCAAACCACTTTACCCGTGAAGGGGTCAAAGGTTCGTCAGATTGCAGGCTGGACAAATCAATCCCCAGTTCCGGCACACCGCGCAAAACCACAGAGCTTTCGGCGTCAGGCAAATCCAGTTGCAGGATGTCTACCGCCTGCAAGCCCCGTGCGCTCTCGGCAACTTCAACATTGATCCGCGTGCCCTCTACGACTGAGCTGTGACCGTGATTACGCAAAACATTCGCATGCAACAGAATATCGCGCCCGCCTTCATCATCGGTAATGAAGCCAAAGCCTTTGGTGCTATCGAACCATTTCACGTTGCCGGTTTTAATCAAGATTATTCACTCCACCATCTGTTGAGTATTTTAGGTCAAAGTGGCTCAAACTCAAGAAAATAAGACCTTCCGTCCCTTCCTCCACGCTCACCCTCTCAACAGAACTCCCATCTTTTCGTGCATTTCGCCTTTAAAAGTTGACCTGTCAAGGATTGAGTCTGCTTACGGCCCATTGCGTTTCTTCTTCTGTTTTACGCCACACAAACCTGTCGTGCAGCCGGTCGGCGCCATCACACCAGAATTCTATTTCTACAGGTTTGATCCGGAACCCGCCCCAGAACGGGGGGCGTTCGGGATTGTCGCCCAGCTTTTCAGTCAGCTCTGCTGCCCTATTTACCAAAGTCTGGCGATTGTCCAGTGGCGAAGACTGGTCACTTGCCCAGGCCCCGATCCGGCTGAATACCGAACGGCTCAGGAAATAGGCGTCCGAGTCCGCTTCCGAAACAGTCGAAACAGCCCCGCGCACACGGATCTGGCGACGCAGGCTTTTCCAGTGCATCACAAAAGCGGCCTTGCCCGAACCGGTCAACTCTGCCGCTTTGGCACTGGTGTAATTGGTAAAGAAAACGAAACTGTCAGACTGGATTTCTTTCAAGAGCACCATACGGACATTGGGCAATCCGGTTTCATCCACAGTTGCAAGCGCCACGGCGTTCGGATCGTTTACTTCGGTTTCGCCCGCCTCTGACAACCAGTTGCGTGCGATTTCGAACGGGTCATCTCCTGCGAATAGCCCCTGCCTGTCCGACGATAAGTCGTTGGGTTTCATGTAATCAAAGCCTGTCTTTTCGTGCCGTTCCCGGTCGGCCTTCCCACCCCACAATATTTTTACTTGCAAAGCAAGTGCCTGAATCCCCGAAGATTCCCGCCCGCCTGCAAAAAAGGGGCAGCGTTTTTCTGAAAACGATAACCAGGCCCCCCGCAGACCGCCAAGTGTCTGAAACCCCAGACTTGCGGCGGGGCCAGCCATGGATTAAATGTGGTTGACCGCAATACCTGCAAGGAACAAGGCAATGACTTCTGGAATAATGCAAGGCAAACGGGGCCTGATCATGGGCGTCGCAAACGACAAATCAATTGCATGGGGCATTGCGAAAGCCTGCCACGAACAAGGCGCAGAACTGGCGTTTTCATATCAGGGCGAAGCCTTGGGCAAACGGGTCAAACCGCTGGCCGCAAGCGTCGGCTCTGATATGGTGCTGGAATGTGATGTGACCAACAGTGCTTCAATGGATGCACTGTTCACCACGCTTCAGGACAAATGGGGCAAGCTGGATTTCGTGGTTCACGCCATCGGCTTTTCCGACAAGAACGAATTGCGCGGCCGTTATGTAGACACAAGTGCTGAAAACTTCCGCATGACGATGGATATTTCCGTCTATTCCTTCACCGCCGTTGCCCAGCGCGCCGAACAACTGATGCCCGATGGCGGCGCCCTGCTGACGCTGACATATTACGGCGCCGAAATGGTGATGCCCCACTACAATGTTATGGGGATTGCCAAGGCCGGTCTGGAAGCCTCGGTTAAATATCTCGCCATGGACCTTGGCCCGAAGAATATCCGCGTGAATGCGCTGTCGGCCGGTCCGATCAAAACGCTGGCGGCCTCTGGCATCGGTGATTTCCGCTACATCCTGAAATGGAACGAGCTGAACTCTCCGCTGCGCCGCAATGTAACTACGGATGATGTGGGCAAATCCGGCATGTACCTGTGTTCTGATCTGGCTTCGGGTGTAACGGGTGAAAACCACCACGTGGATGCGGGGTATCATGTTGTCGGGATGAAGGCCGAAGACGCACCGGATATTGATGTGGTCACAGGGCGCAAGTAACGCGCCCTGACCAACGAAAACACTGGCGTTTCGATTGTTGCCGGGCTTCGGTCGAAACGCTTTAACGGGGCTTAAACCTCGTCAAATCCCTGATAGAAACGGTTCCATGTCGGCGAGATCAGTATCTCGTTCACACAGACGTGTGCGGGCATTTCCGCCACATAGCGCACGGTTTGGGCCAGATCGTCCACCTGCAACATCCGATCCATTTCGGCCTGAGACGGCGGCACCGGACGGTCTTTGAGAATATCGGTAGCGATTTCTCCGGGCATGATCACGGTAGAGCGGATCCCGTTACCCCCTTCTTCGCAGTTGATTGTCTCGCTCAGCGCGACGACCGCGTGTTTGGTGGCGGTATAGGCCGCACCTGTCAGGCGCCCAACGTGGCGGCCCGCCCAACTGGACACGATCACCACCAGACCGTCACCGCGCGCCCGCATCTGTGGCAGCACAGCATGGATCGGGTAGTAGACACCGTTCAGATTGACATTAACCACCTTGTCCCAATCGCCGCTCCCAAGTTTATCCAAAGACCGGTTCGGCACATTCAGTCCGGCGCTGGCGAGCAGAATATCGACGCGACCGATGTCGGCAGCGGCCTGTTCAACAGCCTTGGCGTCCGCCATATCCACTGCAACGGCACTGGCCTTGCCACCTTTGGCAGTGATCTGTGCGACCACTTCTTCGAGCTTGTTGGCACGGCGGCCCGATACAATCACTTCTGCGCCCCGTCCGGCCAGTAACAAGGCCGATCCGGCGCCGATTCCGGTTCCCCCGCCAGTAATCCAGACCCGTTTTCCCGCAATTGATGACATGACACTTCCTCCTGCTAAACGTTCCATTTGCAGGATGGGCAGACCCGTGGAGAAAGTAAAATTCTATTCTGCCGAACCCTACGTCAGTTAGATCCGCCAAGCTTTGTGCAAGCAGTCTTCGCCAGATCGGTAATCCGCTCCCAATCGCCGCTTGTCACAGCATCTTTGGGCGCAACCCAGCTTCCACCGACACACACAACATTGGGCAGCTTCAGATAACTGCCTGCATTGTCCAACGACACACCTCCGGTAGGACAGAATGTAATCTGTGGCAGGGGTGACGCCAGAGAGCCGAGCGCCTTGGCCCCGCCTGCGGCCTCTGCCGGAAAGAACTTCTGCGTGGTATAGCCCCGCTCCAAAAGGCGCATCGCCTCGGTTGCTGTGGCAGCCCCGGCCAGCAGCGGCAGGCCTTCGGCTTCGCAGGCGTCGATCAGGGCGTCGGTGGCACCGGGGGATACGCCGAATTTTGCACCGGCCGCTTTTGCGTTTTTCACGTCTTGCGCGGTCAGCAGGGTTCCTGCCCCCACGATCCCGCCTTCGACCGCGGCCATTGCCGCGATCACATCCAGCGCCGCTTTGGTGCGCAGCGTGACTTCCAGAACTGGCAGCCCGCCCGTCACCAGTGCCTGACCGAGCGCGGCGGCTGTGTCCGCAGATTCCACCAGCAGCACAGGAATAACCGGCGCGGTTTTGCAAATCTCAAGCGTTTGTGCGCTCGCGGTTTTTGCGTCTATTGTCATGGCTCAGGCCTCCTCGAAGTTAAATACAGTTGCCCCGTCGCGGGCCGCGCCGACATTCTGGCGGAAAGCGGCGAACAGTTCCCGCCCGAGACCGAACTCGTTGCTGCCTAGGTCGGGATGGGTGATCGCGCGTTCAAAGATGCTGACGTCTTGCGCGTCAAGATGGCCGTTTTCCGCGTCGACCGTTACGATGTCACCGTCCTGTAAATAGGCCAGCGGCCCACCGTCAAGCGCTTCGGGGCTGACGTGGATGGCCGCAGGCACTTTACCCGAGGCACCGGACATGCGCCCGTCGCTGACCAGCGCCACCTTGATGCCGCGATCCTGAAGCACCGACAGGCAGGGCGTCAGACCGTGCAGTTCCGGCATCCCGTTGGCTTTCGGTCCCTGATAGCGAACGACGACAACCACGTCAGAGGTAAACTCACCGGCGCGGAAGGCCGCCAGCACCGCTTCTTGCGTGTGGAACACCCGCACGGGCGCCGTCAGCACACGACGTTCCGGTGCAACGGCAGAAGTTTTCATTACGCCCCGCCCCAGATTGCCCGACAGGTTGGACAGACCGCCCGTGGCTTGGAAAGGTTCTTTTGTGCTCGCGATGATTTTGTCGTTCAGAGAGGCTTTCGCCCCGTCCTGCCAGCTTAGCACGCCGTCCACCAGCTTGGGTTCTTTGGTATAGCGTTCCAGCCCCTGCCCCATCACCGTCAGCGTATCATCATGCAGCAAACCCGCATTCAGCAGTTCGCCAATCACCAGCCCGAGGCCACCCGCCGCATGGAAATGGTTCACATCGGCCAGACCGTTGGGATAAATTCGCGTCAGCAGCGGCACCACTTGGGACAAGTCGGCAAAATCCTCCCAGTCGAGCACAATGCCCGAGGCCCGCGCCATTGCGATCAGGTGGATCAGCAGGTTTGTGGACCCGCCTGTTGCCATCAATCCGATAATCCCGTTCACATAGGCCTTTTCGTCCAGAACATGGGACACAGGGGTGTAGGCATTGCCAAGATCGCTCAGCCCGAGGGCAATACGTGTTCCTTCGCTTGTCAAGGCTTCGCGCAGCGGCGTGTTGGGGGCGACAAAGCTGGAACCGGGCAGGTGTAGCCCCATAAATTCCATCAACATCTGGTTTGTGTTGGCGGTGCCGTAAAAGGTACAGGTGCCCGCGCTGTGATAGCTGGCCATCTCTGCCGCCATCAGCGCATCGCGGTCGCATTTACCTTCGGCAAACTCCTTACGCACCCGTGCCTTGTCGTCATTGGCCAGTCCGCTGGGCATCGGCCCTGCTGGCAGGAACACCGCCGGTATATGACCGAAACGTGCCGCAGCAATCACCAGACCGGGAACGATCTTGTCACACACCCCGAGGTAGATCGAACTATCGAACACGTTATGGGACAGGCCGATCGCCGCGGACATAGCTATCGCATCGCGGGAAAACAGCGACAGTTCCATTCCCGTCTGGCCTTGGGTGATTCCGTCACACATGGCTGGCACACCGGCAGCAACCTGCGCAGTGCCCCCGGCAGCCCGCGCCGTATCCTTGATCAGATCGGGATAGGCCTGAAACGGCTGATGCGCCGACAGCATATCATTATAGGCGGTGATAATCCCGATATTCGGGCCGCGCTTTTCCACCATATCCGCCTGATCCTGTCCCATCGCCGCATAGGCATGGGCCTGATTGCCACAGGACAGATGCGCGCGCTTTGGACCCTCGGAGCGGGCTTGCTCCATCTGGCGCAAATACGCCGCGCGGCTGCGTTCGGATTTTTTCGCGATCCGTGATGTGACCTCTGCCAAAGTGCCTGTGACCGACATGGGTGCCTCCCTCTCTCGTCTCAAAAGGTATTCGTCAAACCTACGTTAGCGATAACGTAAGGCAACCGGCCCTATAAAACAAGCCACAAAACTCGCCCTTTCCAAAGGATCATGCGCCATAGTATCAATCATGCACAACATTCAGAAAAAACGAGTCTCTTGCCCATGTCAGAAAACCGTCTCCCGCACGAAAAAGGATTTCATATCTCCTGGGACCAGATCCATCGGGACAGTCGCGCACTTGCGTGGCGGCTGGACGGCCACGGGCCGGACGATGGCGCATGGCGCGCGGTTGTTGCGATTACGCGGGGCGGCATGGCCCCTGCCATGATCGCCGCAAGGGAACTGGACATCCGCACTGTAGACACGATTTCGATCAAATCCTACGACCACCAGTCACAATCCGAAGCGCGAGTGCTGAAGAAACCGGATGACGACCTGATGGGCGATGGCACCGGCATCCTGATTATCGACGATCTGGTAGACAGCGGCAAAACGCTCGAAGTGGTGCGCAAATTGTACCCGAACGCCCATTTTGCAACCGTTTACGCAAAACCCAAAGGCCGTCCGCAGGTGGATACATTCATCACCGAAGTTTCGCAGGACACATGGATTTTCTTCCCTTGGGATATGGCTCTGCAATATGTTGAACCCTACAGGGGCAACTGAATGGCGCGCAAATCCAATACCCTTGCGCCGGAAACTCTGGCGGCCCAAGCCCTGCGCCATATAGACCCTGCCTCTGGCAGCGTGGTTCCGCCCATGGTGGCGGCATCGACCTTTGCGCGGGATGAAAACTATGATCTGCGTGAAGGCTATATCTATGCCCGCTACGGCAGTCCGACCACGGCCCACGCCGAAGAGATCATCGCCACACTGGAAGGCGCGGATGAAAGCCTGCTGCTGAATTCCGGTATGTCAGCATCGGTTGCAGTGGTCGAAGCCCTGCCCCCGAACGCCCATGTGGTGGCCCAGTCGATGATGTATCACGTCGGCTTGCACTGGCTGGACCGTCAGGCCCGACGCGGCGTGATCCGTAAGGATCTGTTCCCTGCCGGCGACCTTGACGCGCTGGAAGCCGCCTTGATACCGGGTGAAACCAAACTGGTCTGGATCGAAACCCCTGCCAACGGCGACTGGTCGATCACAGACATCGCCGCCGCCGCCGAACTGGCCCATCGTGCCGGCGCTGTCCTGATGGTGGACAGCACCGCCGCGCCGCCCTGCACGACGAAACCGCTGGATCTGGGGGCGGATATTTCCTTCCATTCGGCAACAAAATACATGGGCGGCCATTCCGATTTCACCGCCGGTGTCCTGTCCGCCCGCAAGGACATGCCGCTCTGGGCTGACATACGCGAGGTGCGAAGCTTTCAGGGCACGATCCTGCCCGCGTTTGAATCCTGGCTGCTGATCCGCAGCCTGCGCAGCCTTCATATCCGCTACGAGGCATGCAGCCGCAATGCGATGGCTTTTGCGCAGCATTTCGCAGCCCATAAGGAAATCGAAGCGGTCCTCTACCCCGGCCTGCCGGATCATCCGGGCCATGATGTGGCCGCGCGGCAGATGAAAAACGGGTTTGGCGGGATGATGTCCATCCGCGTGAAGGGCAGTGACAGCCGTGCCTTCGAGATGGCAAAGCAGACCAGAGTGTTTATCCCTGCCACTTCGCTTGGCGGCGTCGAAAGCCTGATCGAACACCGCCGCACCGTTGCCGGAGAAGACAGCGGCATACCAGCAAACCTGCTGCGCATTTCTATCGGCATCGAAAATATCGACGACCTGATCGCGGATTTCGAACAGGCGCTGGCCGCTACTGCATAACTCCGTTAACCGGCGCCCTCGCAAACAGGTGGGCGCCCTGACCCAAGAAGGAACGATCCATGTCAGAAATCACGCGCGCCCACGGAAACGGCCGGATGAGCCAGCTCGTCACCCACGGCGATACCATTTACCTTGCCGGACAGGTGGGCACAGCCGGTGCATCGGTGACACAGCAAACACAGGACATTCTGGACAAGATTGACGCCCTGCTGGCAGAGGCCGGATCGGACAAGACAAAGATCCTGCAAGCGATCATCTGGATGGATGACATGGCGGATTTTGCCGAAATGAACGCGGTTTGGGATGCTTGGGTGCCCCAAGGCAACGAACCGGCCCGCGCCGCCGGTTCTGCCCATCTGGCAACGCCGGAATACAAGGTGGAAATCATCATCACAGCGGCAAAGTAACCACCGCCACACACTCGTGCCTCCCGCCAAGGGCGGGCGGCGCCTATACCCCTCTCAGACGGCCTTTCGCGCCCTCAGCGCAGCCGAGATCGTCCCGTCATCGAGGTAATCCAGCTCTCCGCCAATCGGAACACCCTGCGCCAGAGAGGTCACGGAAACCCCCGCCTCTTCCAGTTGCTCCGCGATATAATGGGCCGTGGTCTGCCCGTCCACGGTGGCATTCAACGCAAGGATCACTTCGGTGATTTCCTCGTCCAGCACGCGGCGGATGAGGGCGGGAATGCGCAATTCTTCCGGCCCGACCCCATCCAGTGCAGACAGCGACCCGCCCAAGACGTGATAGCGCCCTTTGAACACGCCGGAACGGTCCATCGCCCAAAGATCGGCCACATCCTCGACTACGCAAATCTGTCCGTTGGCACGGCGGGTATCCTCGCAGATATCACAGCGGTCCCGCGTGCCGATGTTGCCGCAGACCAGACACTCCCGCGCCGTGGCGGCGACTGCAAACATGGCATCCGCCAGCGGCGTCAGCAGCAGCGCGCGCTTCTTGATCAGATGCAACACGGCACGACGGGCCGAACGGGGCCCCATGCCGGGCAATTTTGCCATCAGGGCGATCAGCGCGTCAATGTCCTGGTTCTTACTGTCCAAGCCCGTCTCCATTTTCGTCAAATATCCCCCGCGGAGCGATCCCGAAACCACCGGAACCGCACCGTGACAGGGAATTGACCACCCGACCGGATCAGAAGGGCAGTTTCATACCTTCAGGCAGGTTTAACCCTTCGGTCACTTTGCCCATTTCCGCCTGCGCGGTTTCCGCAGCGCGGGCCTGACCATCCTTGATCGCCGCCACGATCAGATCCTCGACCACTTCCTTGTCATCGGCAACAAACAGGCTCGGGTCGATATTGATGCCTTTGACATCGCCCTTGGCCGTCACGGTAACTTTCACCATACCGGCACCGGCTTCACCTTCGACGGTGATCTCGTCCAGTCTGGCCTGTGCCTCGGCCATCTTGCCTTGCATTTCCTGCGCCTGTTTCATGATCTTGGCCATGTCGCCAAGTCCGCCTAAACCCTTCAGCATTGCTTTACTCCTGCAAATTCGATCCGCCTCTCATTACCCTGCATCGCTGTGCGTCACAAGATAAGCTCTTAGGTAAGACGTTTGCGGGTGGTTCAACCCCGTGCATGCAGATTTCGCACAAAACGCGCGGCCCAGATCATCGCAGCAGTGCCCGCCAGAACCGCCGCCAGCGCCTGTCCGTAGACCACGCCTGGCGCGGCCAGCCATTTACCCATCAATACGCAGCATGGAAAGATCAGCACGCCGTCACGCAGCCAGTTGCAGGCGGTGGAATAGATCGGGCGCCCCAGATTGTTAAAGGCCGCGTTGGACACAAACAGCGCACCGGTAAACATATAGCCGCCTGCCCCGACCAGCATGAAAGCCATCAGCACTTCTGCTGCGGTTCCTTCCAGCCCGAACAATCGGGCAACAGGATTGCGCAGCAGGGCAAGAAGGCTCCAACTTACCAGCGTATAGAGCGCGCAGAACTTCAGCGCGTCCCGATAGGCCTGTTGGACACGGTCAAATTGCCCCGCCCCGAAATTCTGCCCGATTATGCCGCCAATCGCCCCCGAGAGCGAGAATATGCCGCCAAAGGCCAGCACGGCCAGACGGCTGACCACCGCCCAGCCTGCCACGGCTGCATCGCCGTAGGCACTGATCACTTTGGTCAGGATGTAATTGCCGAACGGCGTGGACAACTGGGTCATAACAGCCGGAACGGCGATCATTAGGAAGGGGCGCAGCAACTGGCGCATCACGGTGCGGTTGACGGGTCCAACCATGTCATAGACGCGGATTACGAACCAGACGGACAGGGCCGCCGACAATCCGCGCGAGATGACGATACCCCAAGCGGCCCCGTCAAACCCCATACCAAGCCCGATGATCAGCACCGGATCAATCACCATAGCCATCAGCCCCGCGGACATGGTGACAGCCATAGAGCGCACCGCATCCCCGATAGAGCGCAGCACGGCCGATCCGACCATGCCCAGCGCCATGAACGGCAGGCTCGGCACACTGATGGACAAAAACCGCGCGGCATCCGCCTGCGTTTGGCCTTCGGCCCCCGCAAAGGCGAGGATTTCAAAACGGAACACCAGAACCAGCGTCGCCATGACCATCTGGAAAACAAAGGTAAATATGGCCGCACTGGTGGTTTGCTGACGGGCCAGTCCGGTCTTGCCCTGCCCGATGGATTTCGAAACCAGCGCCATGTTGGCAATCATCAGCCCGATGCCGGTCGAGATGGTGAAAAACTGGATGGTCCACGCAAAGCCCAGCGCCGCCACCAGCCCCTGGTCCCCCAGCGTACTAACCCAGAACAGCGTTGCCACATCCACAAGGAACATGAACACCAGCCCGAGCGATCCTGTCAGCGTCATGACAACCACATGGCGCATGATCGATCCGGTCAGAAAGCGTGCCTTCTTGTCCGGCTCTTCTGCCGGCACATCGGTTTCGGTCCCTGACATGCTATTCCGCAGCCTCCGCAGGCAGAACAGTTCGTGCAAAGACGGTTTCATACCCCATGCGCGGATGGCGCGGGATCATCAGGGACAGGATCAGCGACAGCAGCGCAACAGATGCGGCAAAAATGAAGACTGCCGCCGGAGAAACCAGCCACAAATACCCCAGCATCGCAGGCAAAAGCACCGCGCCGATGTGATTAATTGTAAAGGCAACCGCTGCTGTAGGCGCAATATCGGAGGGGTGGGCGATTTTCTGGAAGTAAGTTTTCTGCGCAAAGGCCAGCGCAAAGAACAGGTGGTCGATCACGTAAAGCGCCGCAGCAACCAGAACGCCCCAACCGAACATGTAGATGCCCCCGTAGGCACAAAACACAAGGATCAGCCCGATGTATTCAAACACCAGCGCGTTGCGCTCTCCGACGCGGGACACGAACTGCCCCATCAGCGGTGCAAAGATCATATTGGCGACATAGTTGATCAGGAACAGCGCCGTGACCTCATGCACTTCAAACCCGAACCGTTCCACCATCATAAAGGCGGCAAAGACCATGAAGATCTGCCGCCGCGCCCCTGCCGCCGCCTGAAGGCTGTAATACAGCCAGTAGCGTTTGCGCAGGATCATCTTATTGTGCTGCTTATGGGGGGCTTCAAACGTGGGATAGGCCAGCCAGCAGAACAGCGTCAGCACCACGGCCACACCGCCGCCGATCAAATAGATCGTGTTGTAATCCCAGCCCAGTATCTTCCAGACCAGCACGATAGAGCCATAGGCAATCAGCGAGGCCGCAGAGCCGATTGCCACCATCCAGCCGAGCACTTGGGGCGCGCGGTCCTTGCTGATCCATTGCAGTTCCAAGGACATCTTGACGGTCTCATAGTAGTGAAAACCGATAGAGCCGATCATCGTTGTTACCATCAGCCCCAAAAAGCTGGGGAACCAGGCTGTCACGGCGACAGCGATTCCCAGCGCCAGAAGCGATACCACCGCCAGCACCTGTTCGCGCACGAACCAAAGAACATAAATCACACCAATGGCGAGAAAGCCCGGAATCTCGCGAATCGAATGCAGCCAGCCGATTTTTGATCCGTCGAAATGCGCCACTTCGATTACGAAGTTATTCAGCAGCGCCAACCACGTAGAAAAGGCCAGCGGCATGACAAAGGCCATAAGCCCGAGCAGGACCACGGGCCGCCGCCAGAGCGGGAGTTCATGGGCATCTGCGATTTTCACGGCTGTACTGTACATGGGTAAATCCTCTCCGGACCGTGATGCGCGGACCGGAAATTTGTCCATCCCAAAACGGTTCTGCCTCTCCAATGACGGGAAATGGCAGATTAATCCAGACCAAAAGCCTCTGACACCCGAATTACGCGGGGACGATCTCGCCCGCTTCCAGCCGGACCATCCGGTCCATTCGCGCGGCCAGTTCCAGATTGTGGGTGGCAATCAAGGCAGCCATGCCCGAAGCCCGCACCAGTTCCATCAAGGCTGCGAACACCGTGTCCGAGGTGTTGGGATCAAGGTTGCCTGTCGGTTCATCCGCCAGCAGAAGCCGTGGCCTGTTGGCCAGCGCACGGCAAAAGGCAACACGCTGCTGTTCCCCGCCGGACAGTTCGCCCGGGCGGTGACTGGCGCGATCCTTCAGGCCGACCCGTTCAAGCAGTTCCTGCGCGTGTGCTTCGGCTTCAGACTTTGAAACCCCGTTAGCCAGTTGCGGCAGGACCACGTTTTCCAGTCCGGTAAATTCCTGCAACAGGTGATGGAACTGGTAAACAAACCCCACATCCTGCCGGCGCAACCGTGTGCGTGCGCGATCCCCTCCACCGACAAGCTTGCCCCCGATCTTCACTTCGCCTGTATCAGGTGTATCAAGCAGCCCCGCAATATGCAGCAGCGTGGATTTACCCGCACCCGACGGGGCAACCATCGCCACCACTTCGCCTTCGGCCAGTGCCAGATCAACGCCGTTCAGCACGCGCACTTCTGTCGGTTTACCAAGATTGTACCCCTTGGTGATCCCGCTCAATTCAAGTGCCTTATTCATAGCGCAGCGCCTCTACACACAGGCAAACCTGTTTGCCTGATCCGCTCAATGGGGGACATTTCAGCCGTTTCACGCGAGACTTTTTATTCATAGCGCAGCGCCTCTACAGGGTTCATGCGGGCGGCGCGGCGGGCGGGAAAATAAGTCGCTCCGAACGCCAGCCCGAGGGAGAGGATCACAGCACTTGCGACATCACCGAATTGCAGTTCCGCCGGAAGCGTAGACAACATGCGCACTGAAGGATCCCAGACGCCGCCACCGGCAACGAGATTAACAAAGTTGAAGATCGGGTCGATATAGATCGAAAACAGGCAGCCGAGGATCACCCCGAGGATTGTTCCCACCACGCCGATTGAAGCGCCGCAAATGAAGAAAACCCGCAGGATCGACCCTTGCGTCAGCCCCATCGTGCGCAGGATACCCACATCGCGCCCCTTGTTCTTGACCAGCATGATCAGGCCGGACACGATATTCATGGATGCGATCAGCACCAGAATGGAGAGGATAATAAACATGATGTTGTCCTCCATCTCCAGCGCCCGCAGGAAGCCGCCGCTGGCATTCTTCCATGTCCAGACCAGCGTATTGTCACCCGCTGCCGCCATAAGCGGCTCTACCATCCTGCCGATATCGTCAGGGTTTTCGACCTGCACTTCAAATTCGTCCACCACTCCGTCGCGGTTGAAATAAATCTGCGCCTCGCTCATCGGCATGTAGACGCGGGTGCGATCAATGTCATAGCGCCCCACCCCGAAGATATAGACCACTTCAAAGGCGCTGACCCGCGGGCTGGTGCCAAAGGCGGTTTTGATCCCGTCCGGTGAAATCAGCGTGATCTTATCCCCGAGCGCAAGATCCAGTTCCCGTGCGATACCAAGCCCGATGGCAACGCCTTTGTTGAAATTCTCAAGATTGCCCAGTCGGGTTTCAGGGTTCACGACAAGGGGGATCGTCTTGATGTCCTCGAAACGCTCTCCAAAGACCTCGACGCCGGTGTTGCGCCCGTTGGCCGAAGCCATCACCTGCCCCTTCACAACAGGGGCCGCCCGCACAACACCCTCCACCGCGCGCAGGTTCTCTGCAATCGGGTCGAAATCCGCAAAAGTGCGCACGGTGCGGTTGTTTTCATCCAGATGGGGCGAGACATAGACCGTGGCATGGGCATTCGCCCCAAGGATCGTGTTGGTAAATTCGGTGCGGAACCCGCTGCGCACGGCCATTGTCGCGATCAGCGCGAAGACCGCCAGCGTAATTCCGATCAGCGAAATCCACGTCATCACAGACACACCACCTTCGCGGCGTTTGGCCCGCAGGTAGCGCCACGCGATCAGCCACTCGAAAGGGGCGAAGGGAGGTGTTGTTCTCATGGTGTTACCTCTGACAGCGAGCGCTTGCGGCGGCCAAACAAAAGCCCCAAGCCACGCAAAAGGCCGAAGCCTGCAAGAAATCCGCCCATAGCGAAAATAAATCCGTCAATGGTAAGGGGTAAGGCAGGCCGGTAATCCTGCCATGCGCGGGTTGCAATCCGCGGGTCCGAGAAGCGGGTCACACGGGCCAGACGATCAAACGGACCGGCCCCCGCCAGAACCGCCAGATCTGCTTCCAGCCGTTCCAGACGGGTAAATGTTCCCGTCATGTCCCTTTGCCGCGCCTTCTGAAAGGCATTGCCGGTCATGGAATCGAGCGCCTGCTGACGTGTCAGCCCGACGCTCTGCGCGCTTTTGTCGAAATCCGCTGCAACCAGACGCAGTTCGTCCACGGCACCGCCAAGGCGCTGCACATATTGCTGCGTGTATTCAGGGAATTGCGATGCGGCAACCAACAGGATCACCCCACCTCCCAAGTTTAGTATCTGCCCCATGGGACCGCCTGTATCAAGCGCCCGCGTAAATGTCCTTTACCCGTGCCACTGCTTCTGCCGGTGTCATTTCCGTGCTTTCCCCCGTCTTGCGCGAGGTGAGTTCGACAACACCGTTTTTCAAACCTCTGGGGCCTACTGTAATACGCCAGGGCAAACCAATCAAATCCATTGTTGCGAATTTGCCCCCTGCCCGTTCCTTGCGGTCATCATAAAGCGGTTCCAGACCGGCAGCGGTAAACTCTTTGTAAAGGCTTTCACATGCCGCATCGGCTTCTTCATCGCCCTGTTTCAGGTTCACAATACCGACGTGATAGGGGGTCACGCCCTCGGGCCAGATGATGCCTTTGTCGTCGTGGCTGGCCTCGATGATCGCGCCCAGCAGTCGGGATACGCCGATGCCGTGACTGCCCATATGCACCGCAACAGGCTTGCCGTCCGGACCCTGAACCTTGGCGTTCATCGCATCGGAATATTTGGTGCCGAAGTAGAAAATCTGCCCCACTTCGATCCCCCGCGCGGTGCGGCGGCGTTCTTCGGGAACCTCGTTGAACAAGGCTTCGTCGTGGGTTTCATCGGTGCGGGCGTATTTGGTGGTGAATTCTTCCATGATGGACTGGCACTGGTCCACATCATCAAAATCAATCTCGCGGTCGCCGAAGGTCAGATCGGTGACAGCGCTGTCATAGAACACCTCGGATTCGCCGGTTTCCGCCAGCACGAGGAATTCATGGGTGTCATCGCCGCCAATCGGGCCGGAATCCGCGCGCATCGGGATGGCTTGCAGCCCCATACGCTCATAGGTGCGCAGGTAGCTGACCAGATGGCGGTTGTATGCGTGCAGCGCGTCTTCCTTGGTCAGGTCAAAGTTATACCCGTCCTTCATATAAAACTCGCGGCCCCGCATCACCCCGAAGCGCGGACGGCGTTCGTCGCGGAATTTCCACTGGATCTGATAGAGCGTGAGCGGCAGGTCTTTGTAGCTGCTGACATGAGAGCGGAAAATATCGGTGATCAGTTCTTCAGCGGTCGGCGTGAACAGCATATCACGGTCGTGACGGTCCTTGATGCGCAGCATTTCTTCGCCATAGTCATCATAGCGCCCGCTTTCCCGCCACAGATCCGCAGACTGGATGGTTGGCATCAGCATCGGCATATGGCCGGCTTTAGCCTGTTCTTCGTGCACAATATCCTCGATCTTGCGCAGAACCTTGTAGCCCATGGGCAACCACGAATATATCCCGGCGCTGGATTGCTTGATCATACCGGCACGCAACATAAGGCGGTGGCTGACAATCGCGGCTTCGGCCGGGTCTTCTTTCAGAACAGGCAGGAAATAACGGGACATACGCATGGGACAGGCTCCAACTTATCTTTGGCTATTGCTCTAGGCGAAACTGCAATGGGGTGCAACATGCGCTGCATCTGCCGCAACAGGTCAGGTCCTTGCGCCGCTACCTTGAATTGAATCGTTGCCAGAATGCCGGTCACTGCTTACAGTTTCCCTATTTATTATGGTTTTTATCGGGGTCTTCATGGAATTTTCAGCAAAGGCACTGTTTTTCTGCCTGTCCCTCTTTCTGGCAGGCTGTGGCGGCATCGACAGAGCTATCTATGCACCGCCCCAAGCCAGCCACGCCCTGATGCAACCCATCGGCTTTCCCGATGTTCGCTATTTCGGAGATACCGCGCCCGAAAGTCTGGACAATGAGGTAGACACCTTTGCCCAGCGCCTGCGCGCTGTGCGGCGCGAGGGAGACGGGCTGCATATTCTTGCCCTGTCAGGGGGCGGCCCGAACGGCGCGTTTGGCGCTGGTGTCATGAAAGGCTGGACCGCGTCAGGCACCCGTCCCGAATTTGATATCGTCACGGGCATATCCACCGGATCGATAATTGCACCCTTTGCGTTTCTCGGCCCCGAATATGACGATCAGATTGGGGAGTTTTACAAAACCGCCCGAACAGACGCGCTTGTACACAAACGCTTTCTCGCCGGCATTTTCGGCGGTGGATCGCTTTATTCCACAGCGCCACTGAAACGGGTGATCGACTCGGTCGTTACCCCCGAATTTGTCAGCGCGCTGGCGGATGAATATACCCGCGGGCGGTTGCTGTTGATCGGCACGACAAACATGGACGCAGAACGCCCCGTGATCTGGAACGTCACTGAAATCGCCAGCTACCGCAGCGAAGAAGCCCGCGCCCTGATCCGTGATGTGATCCTTGCCTCTGCCTCTATCCCGATCATGTTCACGCCGGTCCGCTTCAATGTAACCGATGGCACCGAGAATTTTACCGAACTTCACGCAGACGGCGGGTTGACGCAGGAAATCTTCACCTATTCGCCGGAACTGCCCGTGCGCAGCTACCTGCGCCGCGCGGGGCTGGCCCATCGGGACAACCGCGTCTGGGTGATCCATAACAACCTGATAAACCCCGTATACCAGCCCCAGAAAACCGGATTGCGCCACATCGGGGAACGCACCCTGTCCACCCTCATCAAAAGCCAGAGCGTCGGGGATCTGCAACGGATCGCCGCCCTTGCGCGGCGCGACGGGTTTTCCCTGCGGGCGATGATCATGCCCGCCCGCTTCACGGATAAATCCAGCGAACTGTTCGATCCGGTATACATGAGCCGACTCTATGCTGTAGGCGAGGCAATGGGCCGCCAGCCAAACGCTTGGGGGCGCAAGCTCGAAAGTCTGTTCGAACGGGACAGGCGGGAAGGTGAAGCCGCCATCGCAGCGATCAATGCCGCGCAAGAGCAGCTTGAAACCCGATAGCCTTCACCCTGTGCGGGACCACAGGCCTTGCCGGTCAGCCCCTTATCAGGCGGCTGTCCAGCCCCAGTGCGCCGGAGAGTTCGGCCAGACGCGTTTCCACCACCTCGCCGCTGAAGGATGCGATTTTCGGCGGGATGTGCAGTTCGAGCGTTCCGTCCGTCTGCACCAGTTTCGCACGACGCAGCACGCTGCGATCGCCCCCTGCCAGTGACGCGCCCAGCCGCATTGCCTTCCCGATGACCTGTGCGCCGGTATATTGTTCGTCGTTTAGCAGCGGGCGCAGGGCCTTGTATTTGTCAAGCTTCCCGCTTTTGCGGTAGCGGTGCAACAGCGCCATCGCCAGAAGTACGCGCCCGGGATGGTCCAGCCCGCCAAGGTTGCCGCGCGAAGCGTTGTCAAAACATTCCTCGGCGCGCGAACTCGGGTCGGAACGCCAGCTGACATCATGCAACAAGGCTGCGGCCAGTGTAATCCGTTCCCAGCGGTCCGGATCGGGCAGCAGCGGCAGAATCCAGCGGGCAAGTTCTGTTCCGAACCCCGGAAACCGCGCGGATGTGCGTTCGCTGAACAGGCAGGCCTCGATCAGGGGATCGCGGGCACGCAGGTCTTCGGGCATCTGTTCGTAAAGCAGCCCCTCGCGCAGCCCGTAGCTGGAGATTGCAACCTCTTTGGGATCAAACACATCCACCAGATGCCGCAGCACACGGGCCGCCATCGGCACCAGCATCAACCGGTCCACACTTGTGCTCGACAGGGCACGGAATTCATCCAGCGTCGCGGTTTCGATCCAGTCCAGCGTTTCCGCCAGCCGCGCACGGGAAAGCTTGTATTCGTGAAGCACCTGTAAGGGATAGTCCTGCCGCGCCATATCCAGCTTTGCAATGGCACGGTAAGAGCCACCGACCAGAAACAGGGTGGGGTAATCCTTGGACAAGGTCTTGCGCAACCCGTGCAAAGTGTCGCGGATATGGGTATCCAGATCCCCCTCCACACCTGCCAGCCGCAACGGGGCAAGGGAAGAGGTCAGCCGCTCCCCGATGTCTCCGTCGTTCAATTCCACCAGTTCCATCGACGCGCCACCAATATCGCTGACCAGACCGTCCGCCCCGGGCCATCCCAACAGGACACCCTGCGCAGACAGGCGGGCCTCATCGACGCCGCTGGCCACGGAAACCTCTATCCCAGTCTTTTCCAGAACTTCGGTGCAAAAAGCGGGACCGTCCTCTGCTTCGCGTACGGCGGCGGTGGCAACGGCAGTCAGGGATTGTACCTTGAAGCTTTTGGCAAGAGCCGCAAACCGGTTCATGGCCGACAGGGCACGGTCCCGCCCCTCGGGATTCAGGCGCCCTGTTTCGGACATGCCCTTGCCAAGGCCGCACATGACCTTTTCGTTATAAAAATACGCCGGAGACCGGGCAGCACCGTCAAACACGACCATACGGACAGAGTTCGAGCCCACGTCAATCACGCCGACCCGTTCCAGCGCTGCGAATTTAGTTGTGATCTTCAAGCCGTGCCCCCCTGCTGGCTGTTGTCCTGTTCCTTTGACCTGTTTCAGGCATCATCACTGTGCATAAGTTCAGGCACATCCTTGGCCCCGACCGAACCGCGCCCCGACAACGAAGGGTTTTCCATGAAGAACCTGTGGCAGTTGAAGCGCTTTTCACCATCCTCTTCAACTTCACGAATATAGCTTCCGTCCGGTTGCAACACCCAGGAATTGACTTGATCCGCCATATTGGCCGCCATGATCTGGCTCATGATCTGGGCGTGCACGGTCTTGTTTGTGATTTCTACCAGCGATTCCACACGGTGGTTAAGGTTACGCCCCATCCAGTCCGCCGAGGACATGAACACCCGCGCGCGTTTGTCGGGCAATCCGTAACCGTTGCCAAAACAGACAATCCGCGAGTGTTCAAGGAACCGCCCGACGATGGATTTCACGCGCACGTTTTCGGACAATCCCTTGATGCCCGGCCGCAAGCCGCAAATCCCGCGCACCACAAGGTCTATCTTCACCCCCGCCTGACTGGCCGTATAAAGCGCATCAATCACATCCCCGTCGATCAGCGCATTCATCTTGGCCCAGATCACACCGGGTTTGCCGTCTTTCACCGCTTCGATCTCGTTGTGGATCATCGCCAGAAGATCACGTTTCAGAAACATCGGCGAAACCGAAAGCTGTTGCAGGCCTTCGGGTTCGACATAGCCGGAAATAAAGTTGAACACTTTGGTCGCGTCATGACCCAATTGCTTGTCACAGGTGAAAAAGGACAGGTCCGTGTAGAACCGCGCGGTGATCGGGTGATAGTTGCCTGTGCCAAAGTGGGTATAGGTGACCAACTCCGCCCCTTCACGCCGCACCACGGTCGAAAGTTTCGCATGGGTCTTAAGGTCGAGAAACCCGTAAACCACATGGGCGCCTGCCCGTTCCAGCCTGCGGGACTGGCGAATGTTGGCGGCTTCGTCGAAACGGGCCTTAAGTTCCACAAGCGCCGTAACGGATTTGCCTTCCTCCGCCGCCTGACACAGCGCCTCGACGATCGAGCTTTCGTTGGAAGTCCGGTAAAGTGTCTGTTTGATGGCAACCACCGCAGGATCGCGGGCCGCCTGACGCAGAAACTCGACCACGATATCGAACGTTTCGTAAGGGTGATGCAGCAGCATGTCTTTCTGACGGATCGCCGCAAAAATATCGCCCTCAAAGTCCTGCACCCGTTCAGGCACACGGGGCTTGAATTCGGGCCATTGCAGATCCTTGCGCGTGTCCAGAATAAGGGCGCCGAGATCGGACACACCAAGCAACCCGTCCACTTCGATTGCTTCTTCGGCCGTCAGTCCCAGCGCACCGAAAATGACCGTCCGCAAGGCTGCAGGGGCATCTGCGGAAATGGTCATGCGGATCACCTCGCCGCGCCGCCGCCGCTTTAGCGCGATTTCGAACTCGCGCAGCAGGTCTTCGGCTTCGTCTTCCAGTTCCAGATCACTGTCGCGCAACAGGCGGAACGCACAGTATCCGTCCACCGTATACCCCGGAAACAACTGGTCGATGAACTTCAGCAGCACCTCTTCCAGCATGATCATCCGCTGTGTTCCACCCGGACCGTCAGGCAACGGAATGAACCGCTGCACCTGCGCCGGAATAGGCAAAAGCGACTGCAACACCCGTTTGTCCTTCTTCCGCTTGAGCTGCAAAGCCAGCGTCAGGCCGGTGTTGGGAATGAAAGGAAAAGGATGCGCCGGATCAATCGCAAGGGGTGTCAGGATCGGGAAAATCTGATCCACAAACACCTGTTTGAGATACTCGCGATCCGCGTCATCCAGTTCGGAGCGGACCAGAATATCAATCCCGACCTTTTCCATTTCCGCGATCAACGTGACCCAGACTTCCTGCTGGACATGCATAAGATGGCGCGCTTCCGCGTCGATCTGGACCAGTTGTTCCTTTGGAGTACGACCGTCCAGCGCCGGTGTTTCTATTCCGTTGCGTTCCAGTTCCCGCAGGCCGGCCACCCGCACGGAATAGAATTCGTCCAGATTGGTGCCGGAGATCGACAGCATCCTGACCCGTTCCAGCAGCGGCAGGCGGGGATTTTGGGCTTCTTCCAACACACGCCAGTTAAACTGAAGCCAGCTCAGTTCGCGGTTGAAAAAACGGTCGGTACTTTCCTTGTCCAGTAACGGAAGGTCCAGAGGTTCCGGCGCGGGGTTGCGCAGGAAATCTGCTTGCACACTCCGTTCGGCAGGCTGTTCCTGCAAGCTGCCATCCATCAGGTCATCTCCTCTAACCGGCGCAGTGTCTCCGTCACCATGCGGGGACCAACCGGCCGTTTTCGTTGTAGTGATACGCGATCCAACTCCCCCACAAGCGCACGGATACCCGCAAAGGACCGCTCTGCGCGACGCAGGATCACATCGACGACACCCGGCTCCATCAAAAGCTGGCGGTCCGCGCACAGCTTCAGCAGCACCGCCGCCAAAAGCGTATCATCGGGTGCGCCAAGCTGGACAAGCTGGCTGCCCTCGATCCGGCTGGCGAGGTCCGGCAGGGCTATCCCCCAACTGCGCGGCACGCCGCGACCCGTCATCAAAAGGGGATACCCCCCTTGTGCCATCAGGTTATGAAGGTGGAACAGTGCGGCTTCCTGCGTGCGGTCCCCTGCGATTGCGTGCAGGTTTTCAACACACAAAGCCCCCCGCGCCAGCGTTGCCGCATCCTTGACATCCCGCGCCTGCACCACTTTCGCGCTGGCAATATCAGCCCAGATCCTGCCCAGATGGGACTTGCCCGATCCTTCCGGCCCGCTCAGCACCAGTTTGCCGAGCGGCCAGTGCCGCCAGTCCTCGATCGCGGCGACCGCCAGACTGTTGGCCGGCGAGGTAAAGAAATCGTCCCGCCCGAAGGCTGTGACCACCGGCAGGTCGAAGACCAGTTGCTCAGCCATCGGCCCGCTCCTCCTCCGCCAGCCCTTTGTAAAGCCGCCCGTCCAGATACTGACCAACCCCGAAGCGGAAGAACACGCCAAGACAGGCCGCAACCGGAACCGCGATCAACATGCCGGTAAATCCCATAAACGACCCGAAGGCCGACAGGGCAAACATCAACCACACCGGATGCAAGCCCACAGACCGCCCCACCAGTTTTGGCGTCAGGAAATTCCCCTCGATCATCTGGCCCGCAATAAAGATCGCCAGCACAGCCGCAATCCAGACCGGCGTGTCCCAGAACTGGAACAGCGCCAGACCAATGGACAGCGCCCCGCCGATGATGGATCCTACATAGGGAATAAAGGTCAGCAAGCCTGCGATCAGCCCGACCACTATGCCGAATTGCAATCCCACCGCCATCAGCGCGACAGCATAAAACGTGCCGAGAATGGCGCAGACCGTCAGTTGCCCGCGCACGAATCCCGCCAGCACATTATCCACCTGCCGCGCCAGATAGCGCACCGTTTCCAGATGATCGCGGGGCACCCAGTTGTCAATGGTGGCAACCATACGATCCCAGTCCAGCAGCATGTAAAAGGCCACCACCGGTGCAACCACGATAAAGATCGCAACATCCACAATGGTAAAGGCGGAGGCCAGCACGGCATTGGCCAGTTCCCCGCCTTTCGAGCGGATGAACTCTACCAATGTGCCAAGCCCCTGACGCACGGCCGAGGTTTCGTCAAAAAACTCGGGAAAGCGCGTCGAGATGAACTTCTGGAACTGCGAGACATAATCCGGCAGGGCCGTCACAAAGGCCGCTGTCTGCTTCACCAGCAACGGGCCGAGCACGATCACCAGCAGCAGAATCACCAGCATCGCCGTCAGCGTGATCAATGTCGTCGCCACCGCGCGCGACGCCCCCGCCCGCTCCAGCCGGTCCGCAACAGGATCAAGGAAATAGGCGATGGTCATGCCGGTAATAAAAGGCAGCAGGACATTGCCCAGTAACCACATGGCCACCAGCACCAGCACCAGACCGATCCCCCAGTACCGCACCTGCTCATTTGCACTTAACGCCATGTAAGCTCCACCAAATTCCGAAATCCGTTCTAACCCAGGACTGTAACAATAACAATTCACCCGCCACGGGACTTGCGCAAGGGTCCATACACAGGATAGCCCTGATAAGGAACAATCAAAGGCCCTGTTATGCCCAAAACCCGTGTTGCTCTTGAAATCGGCCATGGCACATCCCTGCGCCGCGCCGATTATACCGCTGCCGCCCGCCGTGCGATTCAAAATGCGCTCTGGCGCAATTCCCTGACGGTGGCCCCTGCTCTGGGCTTTCCGAAAGAAGCCATGATCGTGGATGTGGATATCGCCGTACAGAAACCGGATCAGGTGGACACTGACGCGCTGGCCGACATGTTCCCCTACGGCCAGATCGCCATCACGGCCTCCCACGGGGGTCTTGATATTGCCAAACCGGACGGCGCGGGGATCACCGTGATCGCCAATGCCTCCATTGTTGTTTCTTTTGATATGGAGCGGACATGACTCAGAACACCCCGACAACCGATGCCCGCATTATCCTTGAAACCGGCATTGGCACCGATCTTTACGGCAAGGATTATACCAAAGCCGCGATCCGCGCGGTAAATGATGCGATCCGCCATTCCTCGCTGACGCTGTTCAGTGAATTGGGACTGGATCATCAGGACATGACTGTTGCAGTTACAATCGGTGTGCAGGAACCGGATCAACTGGACAGGGATCGGGTCGCCGCAGAGTTGCCCCGCGGCAAGGCAAAAGTCACCGCCGTAAAAGGCGGGCAGAATATCCCCTCGCCTGACGGCAGCACTGCCAGCGTCATCGCCACAGCAGCGATAGAGGCCTATTACCCGATCAACACAGCCGACTGGAAACTGAGCAAGACCGGCTGACCCTCGGCTCTTTTTGGGAAAAATATCCCCGCGCGGAGCGCTGGAAATCCCGACGTGCGGTTAAACAAACTGCTCGCGGATCAGGCGTTCTTCCAGACCGTGCCCCGGATCGAACAGCAGGCGATGGGTGATTTCCGGTGCGATGGCAATTTCCACCCATTCCACTTCCCGCGCCTCATTCCCGTCCGCCACAGCCTGCACGGGCCTTTTTTCCATCTCCAACACCTCAAAGCGCACTTTTGCTTTCATCGGCAGCAGTGCTCCGCGCCAGCGACGGGGACGGAAGGCGGCCATTGCCGTCAGGGCAAGGATCTCTGCACCGATCGGCAGAATCGGTCCGTGCGCCGAATAGTTATAGGCGGTCGAACCGGCAGGTGTTGCCAGCAGCGCACCGTCACAGACCAGTTCGGGCAGCCTTTCCTTGCCGTCCACCAGAATACGCAGTTTTGCAGCCTGCGGGCCATGACGGAACAGGGACACCTCGTTAATCGCAAGGGCCTCGATCTCTGTGCCGTCCACACAATGGGCGCGCATCCGCAGCGGGTGAATCACCGCTTCTTCGGCTTCTGCCAGCCGGTCCGTCAGCCCTTCCGGCGCAAAAGTATTCATCAAAAAGCCGACGGTGCCGCGATTCATTCCATAGACCGGTGCGCGCAACCCTTGGGTCTGATGCAGCACGGACAGCATGAACCCGTCCCCGCCGAGCGCCACAATCAGATCCGCCTGCACCGGCGGCACATCCCCGTAACGCTTTACCAGCACGGCACGCGCCTCTTGTGCAGTCTCTACCTGACTGGCAAGAAAACAGATTTTCCTATACTGCATCAAAGCGCCCCGTGTGGTCCTGCAATGGTCGTCCGGACAGTTTCACCGCCCCGCCGGTCCTGTGCAAGGGAAATCCCCCGCCTGCCGCAGGGTTATTCCCGAGGGAAAAAGGCGAAAAACGACTATTGCGCGACAGTTTGCGCCTTTTCTTTTAGGGCAAATCCCCGTAGTTGCGTCCGCAATTGGCAGTCACACGTCGCATATGGATCAGCCAGAGCACAGCGCGTGGACTACCCGTACCGCATCGGCAAGACCAACAAAGGATCATCCCCTATGACAACCGTCCGCGACGCTGGATTTTTTACTGAATCCCTTTCCACCCGTGATCCCGAACTGTTCGGCGCAATCACTGACGAGCTCGGCCGCCAGCGGGACGAGATCGAACTGATCGCTTCCGAAAACATCGTTTCCAAAGCGGTGATGGAAGCGCAAGGCTCGGTGATGACGAACAAATACGCCGAAGGCTATCCCGGACGCCGTTATTATGGCGGGTGCCAGCATGTGGACGTGGCAGAAAACCTTGCCATTGACCGCGCCAAACAGCTGTTCGGCTGCGAATTCGCCAACGTACAGCCGAATTCCGGCAGTCAGGCCAATCAGGGCGTGTTTCAGGCGCTGCTGACACCGGGCGACACGATTCTTGGCATGTCCCTGGATGCAGGCGGCCACCTGACACACGGCGCCAAGCCGAACCAGTCCGGCAAATGGTTCAACGCCATCCAGTACGGCGTGCGCAAACAGGACAACCTGCTGGACTACGATCAGGTGCAATCCCTTGCGGATGAGCACAAACCAAAGATGATCATCGCCGGTGGGTCCGCCATCCCGCGCCAGATCGACTTTGCCAGAATGCGCGAGATTGCGGACAGCGTCGGCGCCTATCTGATGGTGGATATGGCCCATTTCGCCGGTCTGGTTGCAGGCGGTGAACACCCCTCCCCCTTCCCGCACGCCCATGTCGCAACAACCACGACTCACAAAACCCTGCGCGGCCCGCGCGGTGGCATGATCCTGACCAATGACGAGACGATCGCGAAGAAAGTAAACTCTGCCATCTTCCCCGGCATTCAGGGCGGCCCGCTGATGCATGTGATCGCCGGTAAGGCTGTCGCCTTCGGTGAAGCGCTGCGCCCCGAGTTCAAATCTTATCAGAAGCAGGTCGTCGCCAATGCCAAGGCACTGGCAGACCAGTTGATGAAGGGCGGTCTGGACATTGTCACAGGCGGCACTGATACCCATGTGATGCTGGTGGACCTGCGCCCCAAAGGCGTGACAGGCAACATCACCGACAAGGCGCTGGGCCGTGCGCATATCACTGCAAACAAGAACGGTATCCCGTTTGATCCTGAAAAGCCGACAGTGACCTCCGGCATCCGCCTTGGCACACCTGCGGGCACCACCCGCGGCTTTGGCGAGGCTGAATTCCGCGAGATCGGGGATATGATCATCGAGGTTGTGGACGGTCTGGCCGCCAACGGCGAAGACGGCAATGCAGAGGTCGAAGCCGCTGTACGCGCCAAAGTTGCCGACCTGTGCAAACGTTTCCCGCTTTACGACGATCTCTAAGGTTTTATCGCACTTAGCCGCGATACCCGCAATTCAGAGCCGCCCCTTTCCCGGGGGCGGCTTTTTTGTGCAACTCTTCTGACTCGGTGATGAAGCGTTCAGGCGGGCGAGTTTATCCGGCCTGTGCCTTGCACGCGGTTACAGATTTCCCTATCGTCCTGCCTATTCAGATTGGCGCCGCCAATGGGTTGCGTATTGATCCAAGGACTTTTTTTCATGTCAGACGCCCAGTTCGAAGTGGTTGTTGCCGTTGTCTGCGCGGATATTTCCGGCAGCACGGCTTTGTACGATCAGGTGGGTAATCTTGAGGCCCGCGCCCAGATTGATGATTGCCTGCGTATTCTCAGGGATGTGATCAGCGAACACGGCGGGGAGTTCATTCATTCCCGCGGGGACGATGTGCTGTGCATTTTCGAAGACCCGAACAACGCGCTTCAGACCATGCAGGACATGCTGGCGCGCACGCGGGAAGGTGTCCTTTCGGTCCATATCGGGCTGGACTTCGGGCCGGCTATCCGCACGCGGGACGATATCTTCGGGGATTGCGTGAATGTTGCGGCCCGTCTGACCGGTCTTGCCAACCCCAATGAATCCCTGTGCAGCCGTGCCTTCTTCAAAGCGATCAAACAAGGCGGGCGCGACCAGTTGCATTATTTTGACAGCCGCAGGCTGCGGGGCAAGGCCCGCGCTGAAAACATCTACCGCTATGCTGATGTCACTGTGGACAGCAACACACAGGTGTCTTTCGGATCAGCCCCGAACACGGACCTGCCCCGCGCCAGCAGTGACGGCACCAAAGAACTTTCAGCTCTGATCGCCTTTGACGGCAAGGTCGCAGAATGTACGCAGGACCGCGAGGTCACGGTCGGACGGGCCGACACCTGCGATCTTATCCTGCCCCGCCAATGGGTATCGCGCCGCCATATCATCATTGAAATGCGTAAGGATCATGCCTACTTACGGGATGTCAGCTCGAACGGCACCTATGTCTGCCTGCCCGGACAGGACCCGATCCTTTTGCGCCGTGAAACCATGGCGCTGCCGGGTAAATGCACGTTGTCGCCAACCAAACACCCCGAGGCCGAGGATGCCCTTTCCGTGACTTGCCAATTGCACCATATGGCCCAGCTTAAACCGGCATAAGGCACCCCGGCGCCATCACCCAGAAAAGGACGTTTCATTGCTCCGCTTTCTCGTCACCGTCTTCCTGTTCCTTCTGCCCGTTTCCGCCACCGCCCAAGAGGTTATTCCCCTGAAGAACACCGGCGGGTTGCATTCTGCCTATGTGGTGCCGCGCAATGATTTCAACCGTGTGGACGTGCAGGTTCTGGTACTCTCGGGTAGTTATGACGACGATGAAGTCGCCGGAACCGCACATTTTCTGGAGCATCTCGCGGCTTTTTCCGCTGATACCTATGTGTTGCGCCAGCCCCGCGAACGGGATCTTTTCGCTAAAACGTCCCCTGTTGCGACGATCTACACCAACTCCGGCCATCGCGCAGAAATCGACCGGCTGATGAAACTCTCCCGCGCCCTGCTGGACACCCCCAAACTGCCCGAAGACTTCCTGCAAAGCGAAAAGAAGATCGTGGAGCGGGAAACCTACCTGAGAGAGCGCCAGTACCCGACCCGCTGGCTGCGGCGCAAGGCCTTGCAGAACCTTTACGGCTCCACCCGCGGGCGGGCCAATGACATCATCGCAGATGTCCCCAAGCTCAGCCTTGAAGCGGCGCTGGAGTTTCACGCCAAACACTACGTCCCATCCAATATCATGTTGATTATTTCGGGGAATATCCCGCCCGAACTGGCCGAAAAGAAGGTCGGTGAGTATTTTGGCGATACCAAAGCCTCCACCCCGCCGGAAAAATGGTGGCTGGATGAAAAACCCCAAGCCGGCCTGCGCAAGATCGAACGGCTGTCCTCCAACCGGCTGTATGATGACACGCTGGTCTATACCAAATTCGTCGAATATCCGGTCGAAGACACCAGCATCGACCTGCAAGGAGAATTCTTCATCGGTGTCTCCATCTTCGAAAGCCGCATCCGCAAGGCACTGATCTTCGACAGTTTCGATTTCCAGACGATCAACACCAGCTTCTTTCTGGCCAAGAACGGCGATATGGAAATGGTTTCCTTTCTGGTGCCCATGCCCGGCGTGTCTTATGAAGATGCGCTAGGGACATTTGAAACCACAATCGCCGGTCTGCTCGACACCCCGCCAAGCGCGCAGGAAATCGAAACCGCCCGCAAGCGCAACGCCGCCCATGCCAGTTCGGCCGCGCGGCGCCCCGATGATTTTCTGGCCTTTCTGGAAAACGTCGGCTCTGACGGGTTGCCGCCGATCTCGCCGGGCACCTATGCCAGCCTGATCGAAAACACCACAGATGCAGAGGTTCTGGCGTTTCTTGAAAACCTGATCGCCCCCGCACCGATGTCCGCCGTATTCGCAACAAAGGAAGACTGAGATGATTTTACGCGTCCTGACCCTCTGTGTTGTGTCCCTGTTTCTGCCTTTTATGGCCCGTGCCGAACTGGTCGCGGCATCTTCCGATCCGAAAATCGCGCAACTGACCCCGATGCGGAACGGCCTGTCAGCCGTCACATTTGTCTGGGCGATCCCCGATTTTGCGATGAACCGCGTGCTCGCGCTGAATGCCGGGCTGTCCACCGCGATCAGTGCGGGCACAGCGGAGCTCTCCCCCTTCGAGGCAGAAACCTACCGCGAGGTGAACGGCATTTCCCTTGGCATCTCCACTCAGGACTCCGATATCCTGCTGACCATGACAGCCCCCCATGCCGTCTTTGCAGAGGCGCTGGCCCATCTGAACGCGCTGCTGGTCAATCCTGCCTTTTCCAGAGACTGGTACAAGCGCCAGTCCCTGTTGCTGACCCCTGTCAAAGCCACGAAGAACCGGCGCCCCGACCATGTAATCAATGTGCTGTCCGATTATGTGCGCTTTCCGGTTGAAACAGACGGCTTTGACACGAGGGGCGTAGAATTTGCCTTTGGCATGCCCCGCCAGATCATCATCCGTACCACAGAACGGGACCCGTCCCCGCTGATCCAGAGCGCCGTAAACGGCCTGACCCTGCGCAATGCTGACGTTGAACCGACGAACAAACCGGACCGGCCTGTGGACCTGCCCGAAGGTATCATCTTTGCGCCGGATCCGGACGGGGAGGAAACCCTGATCCTTGCCGTTCATCACAGTATATTCGAAAATGCAGAGCAGCAGATCAACGCCAACCTGCTGCTGGATTACATGGGCGCCTATCAGGGTTCGGAAATGTTCCGCATCATCCGGCAGGAAATGCGCGCCGCCTATGATCCGGCGTCGGATTTCCACCAGATCGCCCGCAATCAGGCGCTGCTGGCGCTAAGTGCAACTGTCTCTACGCCCGACTGGCCTGCGGTTCTGGAAACCATCCGCACAATCTATGAAAGTGCCCGCGCGGGCGACGTCGGGGCGCAGGGACTGGCCAACAACCAGCGCCGTCTGCGCAGCGGTTTCGAATACAGGTTCGCCACCAACCCGTCCTGGACTGCGATGCAGTTCCTGTTCGAATATCCCGACGGCACCACTGGCGATGTGAAAATACCCCTGTTCAGTGCCCTTGTGCAGGCAAAACTGGAAACCATCGCTGCAAATGGCAAAGAGAGCCTACCGCCCTTCTCGGACTATCTGATCCTGCTGATCGGCGGCACCCTGCCGCCGGACACCAAGATGCAGGAACAGAACGGCTATTGCGAACTCCCCCTGTCAGAGCCGCTGCGCTATTGTCTTGAAAAATTGCAGGACTAGAGCCCGACCACGCGACGCACCATTGCGACATAGGTCTGGACCACCGCCTCGCGGTCCAGACGCCCGCCTTCGCGGTACCATGTGTTGACCCCTGTCAGCATGGCAAGAACAGCAAGGGTCGTCAGTTTGGGATCACCCAGACCTTCTCCGCCGCAGGCCACCAGAATATCCTCCAGAACCTGCTCGTATTGCGCCCGCATGGCTTCGATCTGTGCGAAGTTTTCCGCCGTCAGGTTGCGCAGTTCCATATAGGAAATAAACACCGCATCTGCGCGATCCAGATGGTGCAGAATGTGAAACCGCACAAAACTGTCCAGCCGCGAAAGCGGCTCTGGACCGGCGTCCACCTCTGCCCATGTGGACAGAAGCTCTTCCATATGCACTTTCATCAGTTCGAACAGCAGGCCCTGTTTGTCCGGCGTATAGCGGTAAAGCGCCCCTGCCTGCACACCCACTTCGGCTGCAATCTGGCGCATGGAAACGGCGGCAAACCCGTGTTGCGCAAACAGCCGCAACGCCGCAGCCCGCACCAGTGGTCCGGTCTTTTGTGAACTGGAGCCGGATGTCCGCGCCATATGCCTGTCCCTGCCTTTGCTATAATCAAACTGCCTGCCCCCAAGAAAAATGAACGCCCGTTTAATTGCAAGCCCAAAGGAAGCGGTCGCCTGCCATTGCCCTGACTTGCGGATTTCCATAAACTCCGCAAAGCACAACCGCGGAGCCTTCCTTGATGCGCCTGATCCTTCTTATGACCGCCGCACTGGCACTGGCGGCCTGTTCAATTAAATCGAACCGGCCCGATTACCAGTACCCCGAAGGGTCCGATGCCTCCGGCGCCGACTGGCCGGAACTGGCTGTAACATCGGAACTGGCGGCCGCAGGAGAAGGCGTAAGCGCCGCTGCACAAGAAAATCAGGCTGCGGCCGAAAGACTTGCAGCCCGTGCCCGTGCGCTGCGCGCCCGCGCCGCCCGTCTGAAACGGGACGCAACCAATTGAGCCCGCCGACAGGCCGGATCGGATTGCACCCTATGCCCCCTTGGGATAACAGAGAGCGAAACCCGTAGTATTCATCCGTTTTTCAAAGGTAGATCCCATGTCCACCACACTCCGTCTCGGCATTGCCGGACTTGGAACCGTTGGTTCCGGCGTCATCAAGATTGTACAGCAGAATGCGGCCCTTCTGACGGCCCGCTCGGGCTGCACGATCGAAGTGACAGCGGTCAGTGCCCGCTCCCGCGGGAAAGACCGTGGGGTGGACCTGTCCGGATACGCATGGGAAGACGATCCGACCAAACTGGCACAGCGGGATGATGTGGATGTCTACGTCGAACTGATGGGCGGCGAAGACGGCCCGGCCAAAGCCTCGGTAGAGGCTGCGCTGGCGGCAGGCAAACACGTCGTCACCGCCAATAAGGCGCTTCTGGCCCACCACGGCCACGCGCTTGCCCTGGCGGCAGAGAAGAACAGATTGAACCTGCGTTTCGAAGCCGCCGTTGCTGGGGGTATTCCGGTGATCAAGGCCCTGACGGAAGGGCTGGCCGGTAATAAAATCAACCGCATCATGGGGGTGATGAACGGCACCTGTAACTACATCCTGACACGGATGGAAAACGGCGGCCTGCCCTATGAGGATGTCTTTGAGGAAGCCAACCAGCTTGGCTATCTCGAAGCGGACCCGAACCTTGATGTCGGCGGGATTGATGCGGCGCATAAACTCGTGCTGCTGTCGTCCATCGCTTATGGCACACAGGTTGATTTCAAAGCGGCACAATTGCAAGGCATCGGCGAAATTTCCATCGACGACATCCGCGCCGCCAGTGACATGGGCTACCGGATCAAACTGCTGGGGCTCAGCCAGATGACAGAACACGGGCT
Organism: Paracoccaceae bacterium; assembly: GCA_018223125.1. Classification (GTDB taxonomy): domain Bacteria; phylum Pseudomonadota; class Alphaproteobacteria; order Rhodobacterales; family Rhodobacteraceae; genus Amylibacter. The sequence continues at coordinate 80,854 of JAAEZA010000006.1, forward strand.
GGAACAAACCATGCAACCCTGTCTCGTGCCTTATAACTCGCCGCTGGGCCAGCTTGAGGGCGGCACAAATATGATTGTGATCGAAGGCGACAGCGTCGGCCAGATCGTCCTGCGCGGTGCCGGTGCCGGCGAAGGCCCCACAGCCAGCGCCGTGATGGGCGACGTGATGGATATCGCGCGGGGGCTTACCCTGCCGGTCTTTGGCATCCCTGCCGACCAACTGGTCGACACACCCTCCGCCCAGTCGCAAGCGCCCTCGGCCTATTACATCCGCACCAGCCTGCGGGACGCACCCGGAGTGCTGGCGAATATCGCCCGCGCACTTGGCGATGCCAATGTGTCGATCGACCGCCTGCGCCAGCAGAACCACGAAGGCGACAGCGCCCCTGTGCTGATCGTCACCCACCCGTGCAAGCCATCGGATGTAGCCGCTGCCATTAAGGGCATCAAGGCCACGGGCGATGCCACAAGCGAACCGATCGCCCTGAAGATCGTCGAGGTTTAAGCAGACACCACAGCCGGAACCTGAGGGGTCCGGCTTCCATTTTCTGGAAATATCCAAAGAAAAACCCCGCAGCCTTCACTGCGGGGTTTTTTGTATCGTAGCGCCAGAGACAGACCCCGCTAAAAGGTCCGTCCGACAGTCAGATTAGTGCAGCTTTTCGCCCACATCCTTAATGGAAGCGTCGATCAGCGCGCCTGCGTCTTTTGCTGTCATGCCTTTGGCGATCACGTCGCTGGCTGCAGCTACAGCTACAGCGATAGCACGATCCCGCACGTCCTTGATCGCGGCAGCTTGCGCGGATGCGATCTGGTCCTCGGCCCCTTGCAGACGACGTGCGATAGAGACTTTGATGTCTTCTTTCGCCTGTTCGGCTGCGCGGCTGGCCTCGGCCTTGGCGGTTTCGATGATGTGGTCGGCCTGCTCGGACACTTCCTTCTGCTTGCGCTCGTAAGTGGCCAGAATGCTCTGGGCTTCTTCGCGCAGGGCACGGGCTTCATCCAGCTCGGACTGGATGTCAGTCGCACGTTTGTCCAGCAAACCGGCTACCTTCGCAGGAACCTTCAGATAAACCAGAACCGCGATGAAGATCACAAATGCGATTGTGACCACAAAGTCGGTGTTGGCCATGCTGAAGAATGGACCACTGGCGGCGAACGCCGGAGCGGACGACAGGGCGAGGGCTGCGAGAGTGTTGAGAATTTTCATAGTCTTCACCCTTTCAGCCGTGCAGATACAGCCGCCTTGACCGCTGCTTTATCCGCTGCTGCCGGCATAACCTTAGCCACAATGGCTTCGGCTGTGTCATTCGCAACTTCTTCGATCGCGCTCATGGCGGAGTCGCGGATTTCTTTGATCGCAGCTTCGGATTCTGCCGATTTCGCAGCAATTTCCGCATCTGCTTTCGCCATTGCCACATCCACATCTTTCTGGATTTCGGCACGGGTTGCCTCGACAATAGCCTGCGCTTCGGCACGGGCATCCACCAGTGCTTTGTTATACGCAGCCTCTGCCTCGACAGCTTTGGCTTTCATTTGCTCGGCTTTGTCGAGATCGCCCTGGATGGCGCCATGCCGTTCCGCAAGAACCGAAGCGATACGCGGAAGCGCCACGCGGCTCATGACGAAATAGATAACGACCAGAGTAACCAGCAACCAGAAGATCTGGTTCGGAAAAGTCGAGAAGTCCAGCTGCGGCATACCCTGGGCATGCTCGGTTGCAGCTCCGTTTGTTTCAGTTGCCATGGCAACCTCCGTTCAGCTTAAGAACCAAAGGGCGGGCCGAATGGCCCAACCCTTACGTACTTCGGTTCGGTTGGCTTAAACGGCAAACATCAGCAGCAGCGCAACGAGGAACGAGAAGATCCCCAGAGCTTCGGCAAACGCGATACCAATGAACATGGTCGCTGTTTGGCCGGCAGCCGCAGCAGGGTTACGCAGAGCGCCGGACAGGTAGTTGCCTACAACGTTGCCCACACCGATGGCTGCGCCACCCATGCCAACACTTGCCAGGCCTGCGCCAAGGAATGCACCCATTTGTGCCAGATCGCCTTCGATTGCCATTTTTTTTCTCCTTAAGATTCTAATGACGTAGATAGTTTACTCGGACTTAGTGCGACGGATGCAGAGCATCTTTGAGGTATACACAAGTCAGAATGGTGAACACGTAAGCCTGAATGCAGACCACGAGCGTTTCCAGCGCATAGATCGCAACGATCGCGCCAATTGCAGCAGGGGAGATAAAGGTTACAACTGCGAACCCTGCAAAAACCTTGATAACAGCGTGTCCCGCCATCATGTTCCCTGCCAGACGAATGGAGTGGCTGACCGGACGCACGAAGTAAGAGATCACTTCGATCAGTGCGAGGATCGGGCGCAGCGCCAGAGGTGCCGCAGAAACCCAGAACAGGGACAGGAAGGAGGCGCCGTTTTTCACGAAGCCCAGAACTGTTACAGCGACAAACACGATCAGGGCGAGCGTTGCCGTCACAGCGATGTGGCTTGTTGTGGTAAAGGACGCTGGCAGCAGGCCGACAACGTTTGCCACAAGAATGAAGATGAACAGCGAGAAGATGTAAGGGAAGTACTTCAGACCGTCCTTGCCGGTAATGTCTTCAACCATTTTGTAGATAAAGACGTAGATTACTTCGGCGATGGACTGGCTGCGGCTTGGCACGATGGCGCGGCCCCGTGTGCCCAGAACCATCAGCGCGATGGCGCAAAGCACGGTGATCCCCAACCACAGCGTTGCATTGGTGATTGTGAACATGCCGATGTCGCTACCGCCAAACAGCGGCTTGACCAGAAACTGGTCCATTGGATGAATGGCGAGCTCAAGCTCCTGTTCGACTGCATCACTTTCAATTGCCACGGTCTCGTGTCCTCTTATCGGGCGGAACCCTTATGGTTCCGAATTAACTATCGTGCGTTTCCGCGTTTTTCTTTGTGATCTCTTCGGCGGATCGCATCATCGCGCGCACCCCGCCGGCGAAACCCAGCATTGTAAATATGACCAGAAGAACCGGCGTGGTGCCAAATGCACGATCCAATCCGTATCCCAGCCCGAAACCCAGCAGCAAACCCACCACCAGTTCCGTAACCATCCGCCATCCGGCTTGCGCCTGACTGAGGTGATGCTCCTGCGCAGGGGCCGGCTCGTTTGCCTTCCTCTTTGCCAGAAGCTTTTCCTCAAGGGCGTTCAACCTGTCGGGGTCAGGGCTGTCTGACATATGCCGAGCCTCCTTCATCCATGGTAAAACGCCGCTTTGGACAGTTGCGCGGAAAATAGCAGGGGCTCGCACAGAGTCAACGGGAATAGCATTTGCCAACACGTTGATTAAAAAGAATATTTCAGGATGTCGCAGGGACGGCTGCTGCGTAATTGGCGGATTCAGCGCCTTTTCGCTTATTCAACGTTCCGGTTGAATAACAGATGAAGGCTCAGCGGGTACGCCATGCGGCGCTTTCCATCAGCACCCAGTCCCGAAAGACTTTCACCGCCTTGCGCCGCGCCGCGGTGGCATTTGTCAGCAGGTAATATCCCCCCGATTGCACCCCGACATCCGAAAGTTTGATCAGCCTTCCGGCTTCCACTTCAACAGAGGTAAGCTCTGCAGACATCAGGATTGCCCCCAGTCCCGAAATCGCTGCTTCGATCCCGAGCACAGCATCCAGCGGCGTGGACAGGTTCAGCGGCCTGTCCGGTACGACGCCCGCGGCGCGGAACCACATCGGCCAGAGCAAGCCGGTGTGTTCCTGTATCAAATGCTGGCGGGCCAGCAGCGCAAGATCCAGATTGTCCGGATCCAGATCGGCAAAACCCGGTTTGGCGTAAGGGTAAACCGGCGCACGGCTGATTTCGTCATAAGCCGAGACATCCACCCCTTCGCTGACGTAGCGCAACGCAATGTCGCAATCATGGTTGGCCACATTGGCCAGCGTGTCCGTAACCGTCAGGGTGATCCGCACCTCCGGATGCAGCGCCGCAAAACGCCCCATGCGGGGGATCAGCCATTTTTGCGCAATAGAAGGTTCGCAGCTCAGGATCACCTGCCCTGCCGGTATATCCGTCAATCCGTCTGTGGCCTCTGCGATTGTGTCAAACGCCGGACCAATCCGTTCGAGATACCACTGCCCGTTCGGCGTCAGTTCCACCCCGCGTGGCACCGTGCGGAACAGCGCCACATCCAGCCGCTTTTCCAACCCGCGCACATGACGGCTGATGGCGGAATGGGATACGTTCAGCTCTTGCGCCGCGCGCGTGAAACTGTTCAGCCGCGCCGCCGATTCAAAGGCACGCAAGGCATTCAGGGGAGGAAGGATTCGAGCCATGGCGGACACGTGACTTTTTTGCACAGTACCTGTCAAGTAAAGCCGTTTGTCCGCACGGCGTAAAGCCCCCAGATTAGAGCCAACGCAACTGATGAAACCGAAAGGGGATGAAAATGGCCCTGATTGAAACACACCCGTCCCGCAAACTCCGTGCGGCCCTGAACAGCACTCCGAACGCCCTGCGCTCCGGGCTCTCTTTCCTTGACAGACTGCCTCTGCTCGGGCGGTTTCGCAGCGCCGCTGCAAAGGCGCGCCGGCTGAACCGCCTGCGCCAGATGCCAGAGCATCTGCTGCGGGACATCGGTCTGGACGACGGGGATATAGCGCAACTGCGCCCGACGGCTTTTACCTCTGATATGGATGATTCCGACAGCCTGCGTTTAAGGTAAAACGGCATCCTTGGCGGGCGGTGTAACAAGACCCCGCTGCATCGCGCCGCAGACTGCCCCGATTGCCAGAATAACCGCCGCCGCGACCAGCCCGTAGCCGATGTTGTCAAACGCATCCCCGATCAGCCCCGCCGCATAGGGGCCGATACACTGTCCCGTTGCAAACATCACGGTATAAACGCTCATCAACCGGCCCCATGTGTCAGGCGGATTGTTCTGCCGGATAAAACTGGTCACCGAAGTCGGCGGCATGAAGACCGTCAGCCCGAACAGCGCCGAAGACACCAGCAGCCCTGTGAGTGTCGGAAACACCACCGGCAACAGTATCGCCACCGCGACACAGCCGTTGGTCAGCGCGAGGGGCACACCTGACTGGAACCGCCCGATTACGCCGCGCCAGATAAACGATGACAGCAGCGTTCCAACGCCCACAATCGACCAGACGGCTGAGACCATCCACGGCCCGGCGCCAAGGCTGCGCATCCATGCGCTCAGGAAAGTCAGATAGACGATATATCCCACAGCAAACATAAAGTAGCCTGCGATCTCGAATCCCATACTGCGCAAGCGCGGTGCCGGAGCATCGGTGCCCCTGCGCACGGGCGTTTTCAACTGCCGCGCAGCCCAAAGCGATAAAGGCATCATCAGAACACTGGCCACCCCCATGGACAACCACGCAACCGGCCAAGATCCGGCCCCCTGAAAGGCAAACAGCGGCGGGAAAGTGACAGCGGCCAGCACCATGCCAAGCCCGCCGCCACCAAAGGTCAGGGCAATTGCCATCGCATTGCGGCGTTGGTCCGCACCAAACAGATTGGACGCCAGCGCCCCTGCGGCGATAAAGACGGGCGCTGCAAATACGCCGCTGGCAAAGCGCCAGAAGGACAGCACCCAGAAATCCCGTGTCAGCCCGCTGGCCACAAGGGTCAGCGTGGTCAGCACCACACCCCATGCAAATAGACGTTCCTGTGCAAAGCGGCGAAACAGCCCGACAGACACAACGGCGCTAAGCAGATAGCCCAGCGCATTGGCGGTATTGATCCATCCCGCCTGCGCAAACCCCCATCCCAGATCGTCCTGCATCGATGGCAGGATCAACCCGTAAGCAAACCGCGCAAAGCCGCTGGTGATACAGACCCCAAAGGCGAGACCCGCCAAAATCCAGAGCGCTTGCGCCCCGCTGTAATTCTGATCCTGCATCCGCGTCCTCCCCGCCGCCGCGCTTTTTACCGCTCCTGACGGAAGCGGGTTCCCCTGCGTGGTGGCTTTGACACACCACCGGCAAAACATTGCGCGGTGGTCATCCATTCCGCCGCGACGTCGCCGTGTGCGTGCAGGTCCGTGTCCTTCCAGTTGCGCGTCTGTGTTACCGTCTGCGCAAAACCGAGTGCTGATCCCGTGATGATGTTATCAGAAAGGTCTTCACCGAAGGTCCAGACCTCGCCGCTGGGCGCGGTCAGCTTCAGGCAGGGCATGGTTATCGGCACTGGCTTCCCCCGAACCGTAAAGCTCCACCCGAAGGTGTTCACCCCGAGCACGACAATATTGCGGATGCGGTCTGTTTCCTGTCGCTCCACCCCCAAAAGATCAAAAACCTCATGGCCGTGGGCCCATGTCTCCATCTGCCGCGCAGTGATGCTGGACCGCGCACTCATACTTGGCCCCGCCCAGCGCACACGGGTCTTGGGATCGGCACCTGCATAGGCATCTGCCAGCACCTCACAGCCCTGCTGCCACGCCTGAAACAACGCCTTGCCCTTCAACCCGTCGAGCCAGGGATACTGCGCCTCCACCATCGTGGCGCCTTTGGCCATCCGCGCGGCAATCTCTCCAAAGAACGCATCAAACCCATCCCCGTCGCGCAAGGACAGTTCTGCGGCGTGGTTGAACATGTGCAAATGGCCGAGCACATCGTCTATCGTCCAGCCTTTGAACTGGGTCGGTGTGAAAAACGCTTCTTCCGCCAGCGGGGCCAGCACCTCTGCCAGCGCCTCGCTTTCCGCACGGAAATCTTCTGCTTGTTGCATGGGGAACGGCTCCTTCAGTTCGCCCTAAACTGCGCCGCGTGCTATAAACTGTCCAGAGCGGTTGCGCGGCATTTCTGCGCTCGGGTTCTTCAGGATAACTCCCCCGCCATAACCAGCGGCAGGAGTTTGTCGCGCTGACTTGCCTCCATCGGCGTCGGTTTGTGCCCGTCAGATGTTACATGGACGTGCACGAAACGCCCGTCCGCCGCAGCTTCGCCGGCACCGTCACGGAACAATCCGATCTGCCAGACCACAGACGACCCACCCAAACGTTCGATGCGCAGTCCGGCCTGAATCGTCTCCGGAAACATCAGATCACCATGATAACGGCAACCGGTTTCCGCCACGATAAAGGCAGTCTCTGTCCCAAAGGTCAGCAGCCCCTGCTCAATCAACCAACCGTTCACAGCTGTATCAAAAAGCTGGTAGTGCACCGCATTGTTCATATGGCCGTAAAGATCGTTGTCATTCCAGCGGGTCTGCACCGGACGGAACAGGGAATATTCGGACCGCAAGCTCGGGGGGATACGCGCCATCTGACTGACCTTTTTCTAAACACCAATTCACAGCACCCGGCCGCACGGGACCCTCCCGCAGACAGGGGCGCTTTCGGGCCAAGTGTCCCTGTAATCGCGCGCCCTTTCAAGCCTTCAAACCCGCCGGAACACTACGTCACGGCGGCTTTACAACGCCCCGCAAAGCGGGTTCACTCTGTCCGAATTAAATGGGAGCGGGCCTCGCCCGGAGGAAACATGATTGAAAAAGCACTTGAACTCCAGACGTCGAAAATCGGCACGGAAACCGGCGTTTCCGACTGGGTCACAATCGAACAGGACCGGATCGATACCTTCGCCGAAGTGACGGAAGACCCGCAGTGGATTCACACCGATCCGGAACGGGCAGCGAAAGAAACCCCTTTCGGCGGCTCTATCGCGCACGGGTTCCTGACCCTGTCCATGGCCTCGAAATTCGCCATCGACACTGCAGAAGATCTGCCGGGGCAGGTGATGGGCATCAACTATGGCCTGAACAAGGTGCGGTTTCTCAACCCTGTCTGCGCCGGTGACCAGATCCGCGGGCGGTTTGTGCTGAAATCCGTAACACAGAAATCCCCTACACAACTGCTGTCGGAAAACACCCTGACCATCGAAATCAAGGGCAAGGACACGCCGGCCCTGATCGCGCAATGGCTGGGCATGGCGGTTTTCGAAGCCTGAACCCCGTAACATCCGGCGCCACCGGCCAATCCCCGCCGGTGGCACCACCGTATCGTTTGCCTTCGGGCGCGATCTTACCTACCGTTGGGCAAGCGTATTCAGACAGGCCGCGCCGATGCCCCCGATAGACCCGACCCTGAACAACAGTCTAGAGCGATTTTTAACCGCGCAAGCACCGGTCTATGACACGGTGCTGTCCGAATTGCGGGCAGGACGCAAGACAACCCATTGGATGTGGTTTATCTTCCCCCAGTTGCGGGGCTTGGGCCGCAGCACCACGGCCGATTACTTCGGACTGAAAGACATTGCCGAGGCCCGTTCCTATCTGGCCCATGAAACGCTCGGCGCACGTTTGCGCCAGTGCAGCGGCATCCTTCTGACCACGGGGGACAAAACCGCCTATCAGGTGTTCGGCTCCCCTGATGATCTGAAGCTTTGTTCCTGCATGACCCTGTTTTCCTCTCTGGCTGAAACCAACTCCCCTTTTGATGAAGTCCTGCGCAAATATTTCCCGAACCAGCCCCCTGCCCCCGCTGCTTCGGGCGGATAAGCGCCGGAAATCCGGCACACCGGCTCTTTTTGGGTCAAATATCCAATCCTGACGCCGCCAAAACCCTTTTCCTTGCGGATAAAAAAACCCTATACCGCAAAAATGAGCCAGAACCCTCCCAGCCTCCGCCCCGACCTTGCCCCGCAAGCCCGTTTCTCTGATGCCCCGCGCGAGGGCCAGCCGAAAATCGGCATGGTCAGCCTCGGCTGCCCGAAAGCCCTTGTGGATTCCGAACGCATCCTGACAAGGCTGCGGGCCGAAGGCTATGCCATCTCGCCGGACTATACCGGTGCGGAAGCGGTGATCGTGAACACTTGCGGCTTTCTGGATTCCGCCAAGGCCGAAAGCCTTGAAGCCATTGGCGAGGCTTTGAATGAAAATGGCCGTGTGATCGTGACCGGCTGTCTGGGTGCAGAGGAAGACTACATCCGTGGCACCCACCCGAGCGTGCTTGCCGTGACAGGACCGCACCAATACGAACAGGTGCTGGACGCCGTACATACCGCAGTCCCGCCGCAACCCGATCCGTTTATCGACCTGCTGCCCGCGCAAAACGTGTCTCTGACGCCGCGCCATTACAGCTATCTGAAGATTTCCGAGGGCTGCAACCACAAGTGCAAGTTCTGCATTATTCCGGACATGCGGGGGCGGCTGGCCTCCCGTCCGGCCCATGCGGTACTGCGCGAAGCGGAGAAGCTGGTGGATGCAGGGGTGAAGGAACTGCTCGTGATCTCGCAGGATACATCCGCCTACGGTCTGGACCGCCGCCACGATCTGAACCCGTGGAAAGACGGAGAGGTCCGCTCCCATATCACTGACCTCACCCGCGAACTGGGGCAACTCGGCGCTTGGGTGCGGCTGCACTATGTTTACCCCTACCCCTTCGTGCGCGACCTGATCCCGATCATGGCGGATCCGAAGAACGGCGTACTGCCCTATCTGGATATACCCTTCCAGCATTCCCATCCGGATGTTCTCAAACGCATGGCCCGCCCTGCGGCGAGCGCGAAAACGCTGGATGAAATTGCGGCGTGGCGGGCGACCTGCCCCGACATCACCCTGCGCTCCACCTTTATCGTCGGCTACCCCGGTGAGACCGAGGCTGAATTCCAGCATCTGCTGGACTGGCTTGACGAGGCGCAACTGGACCGCGTCGGCTGCTTCCAGTATGAGAACGTGGATGGCGCACGCTCAAACGCCTTACCCGATCATGTGCCCGATGAGGTGAAACAGGACCGCTGGAACCGTTTCATGGAGAAATCCCAAGCAATCTCCGAGGCAAAGCTGGAAGCCAAAGTCGGCAAAACGATGCAAGTCATCGTGGACAGCGTAGAAGACGACGGCGCCACCTGCCGCACCATGGCCGATGCACCGGAAATAGACGGAAACCTGTTCATTGATGAAGGATTTGAAGGGTTGAAAGCCGGTGATCTGGTGACGGTCGAAGTGGACGAAGCGTCAGAGTATGACTTGTGGGGGAAACCCGTCGTATAATCCCCGCCCCAGCGCCTGACCTTGGGGAGGCGCAACGCGCCTTCCCGTGGGGAAGGTCAGGCGCGGGCCGCTCGCGCGGCCGTGGTTGAAGCGCGAGTCACTCGCACGAGACGTCCCGAGTTCAAGCCCCGCGCCCGACCTCGGGCGGGCGCGTTTCTTTCTACTCACCTCATGAACAACCTTTGCAAAGCGCCCTCCCGTGGGGAGGTCGGGCGCGGGGCGTCCTTTCAGACGCCCCCACAGCAAAAAGGGGCGCCCTTTGGCACCCCTTTGCTACTCGCTACGCTTTAATACTGCACGCCTTTAGTGGCGGGCCAGAAAATCGTCCACTTCGCGCTCGGCCTGCTCTTTGGTCTTGCCGTATTTGGACTGGATTTTACCTTCCAGTGCGCGGCGGTCGCCGTTTACCTCTGCAACTTCATCATCGGTCAGATCGCCCCATTCGGACTGGATCTTACCGGAATATTCTTTCCACTTACCTTCAACTTGGTCCCAATTCATAACGGTTCCTTTCTTCGTTAATGTGTCTGCCCAGATCATTGCGCAGACACCGGTTGCTCTGCCAATGGAACGCGCCGGATCTGGAAAGAGTTCCGGCGGTTTCGCAAAACGCCGGAAAAAAGTCGCAAAAAACTGCATCATCCGGCGGCTGTCCGTGCAACACTGTGCCAGGACTTCACACAAGAAACAGGAATTGCGCCTTGACCCCGACAGACACCGCCCTCGCAGAGACCTTCGAAGAAACCTCCGCCAGTTTCGGCGGACGCCTGCAAGCCGCCCGCGAAGCCAAAGGACTGACTGTTCAGAGCCTCAGCGAGAAGCTTGGCGTGCAGCCCGAGACCATTGAGCAATGGGAAAGCGGCGAGGAGGAGCCCCGTTCCAACCGCATTTCCATGCTTGCAGGGCTTCTGAACGTTTCCATCATCTGGCTGATCACCGGCGAGAGCAACGGAACCAGCAATATCGAAGACAGCTTTGACCGTCCCGTGGCGATCAATGACGCATTGGGGGAAATTGCTCAATTAAAGGACATGCTTGCCGCTGCCGTTGAAAAACTGGAACAGCTGGAAACCCGCTTGCAGGATGCCAGCCAGGGTGCATAACGCCTGAAACCGGCGTGACATGGCTCACATACAAGTGAAGGACTCGAATCTTTTGCGAATCCGCCCTATCTGCTAGGAGAGCGTGAAACCAATGAGAAGAGTTCTAGCTATGACACACCAAAACCGCCGTACATTCATCACGGCCGCTCTGGCCACGTTGAGCGCGCCGTCTTTGCTGCGTGCACAAAATGGACCCGCTGTGAACCCTCTGGTTCACCGGAATGTATCGGGTTTTATGGCGCAGGACTGGCAGGACCATTTCAGTGCACTGGATCGGGTTTCCATTCTGTGTGACACGAATTCCCGCTCGCTGCATTACTGGAATCCGGTGGGTAATGACTACCGCATTTACCCGACATCTGTGCCCCAGAGCAACGAGTTGACCAAACGCGGGTATACCAGTGTGGTGCGCAAGAAAGTCGGACCCACATGGACGCCGACCGCCAATATGCGCAAACGGGACCCGAGCCTGCCTGCCTTTATGCCAGCCGGTGAAGGCAACCCGCTGGGCACACATGCGATGTATCTAAGCTGGCCTGCCTATCTGATCCACGGCACCCATGACACCCGCAAGATCGGGCGCCAGTCCTCTTCCGGCTGCATCGGCCTGTTCAACTACATGATCGAGGAATTGTTCGAGATCACACCGGTTGGCGCACAGGTTCGCGTTATCTGAATTGGGCCTGTTCGCAGGCCCCCGACGTCATTGCCCGACAGCCCTGTAGCGGCTAGGCTGCGGGCATGACGCTGTATCGTACGATCGTATTTCTTCTGGCCGCCTTTTACTGGCTGGAACTGTTCCGCCATATTGATCCCGCCGCCTTCGGCTGGCAGTTCCGCTTTCTCACCATCTGGACGCTGACCGCCAACCTTATCGTGGCCGCTCAGATGCTGCGCCTGAGCCTCGGGCGGAGCACCGCGCGATGGGAGAGTTTCGTTTCGCTTGTGGTGGTGATGAATATGGCTGTGGTGGCGCAATACTGGCGGCTGTACTTCCTTGATTCGGCGAATGTGACCTCTGGCAGCGGTCCGGTCTGGTGGAAGGAGTATTATCTGCATCTGACGGGGCCGGTTCTGATGTGGATCGACGCCTTTTTCCTGCTGGGCGTGTTTTCGCGGCTGAAACCTGTGTTTGTTGCAGTTGTGATACTGGGCGTTGCCTATCCTTTGTGGGTAGAGCTGCTGGTTCATCCCCTGAACGATGCGCCTGTGGGCCGTGTGACGGCCGGATTACCCTATCCGTTCCTCAACAATATGGAATTTGGACAGCGACTGGTATTTTATGCAGGCGTTACGGCGGTAAACATCGTGTTTGTTCTTGTCGGCTGGGCCATCGCGCAGGGGGTCGCAGCTATCCGGCGGCGCTGACACCGGTGCGGGCTTCCACATAAGCACGCACACAGGTTTGCACATGGCGGAACCGGTCGCCGCCCAGATGTACACCGCCGTACCAGCGGGTGACGACGACGACCTCTCCGATTATATTGTCCCGCTCCAGCATCCGCAGGATGACCATGCCGGCCCCGCTCTCGCCGTCATCGTTTTTGACCTGAGTGCCATCCGGCAGAATCACGGCCCATGTGTTATGGGTGGCTTTCGCGAACTTCTTTTTGCGGCAGAGTGTTTTGATAAATCCGGTCGCGCTGTCACGGTCTTTGGCGGCGCCGCCGCTTACCGCGTATTTGGAACCGCGATCTGTCAGCACATTTTCGATTTGTATCATTGCTGCTTTGGCCCCTGAAGGTTACGCTGGATTCATGTTTACCATCGAACACGATTTTGACGCCACCATCGTTACCCTGATCGACGACGGCGAACGCCCGTTGCAGGATGACATTACCATCGCCGCCTTCGCAAGTGTTGTGACCGTGGAACAGTATAATCCGGATACGGACCGGACAGACAAGATTACCCTGTCCATGGCACAGTTGCGCGATCTTCAGGCGGCGCTGGACCTGCCGGAAGGCAGCTACCGGTTTGCTGAAAAAGAGTAACCGGCCGACCGGCCCGCGACATTCACAATTCCGTTCCGCGCGACGCAGTTCTTCCGTGCCCGGGCAACACCGGAAGAATTTGCCATGCGCCCTGCTTATGTCTGCCCGCTTGTCCGGCCATGATCACCCTGCATCTATGAAGCTTCATTTATGAAGCGTCATGCAACACACGTCTTATATGAAGCTTCATTTATGACGCTTCATATTTGCAGGGTCTTGATCGGGCTTCCCCTTTATTTTCAACTGACCAACCCCCTCTTGCAATTCTGCGGCACAGGAATTTCCCCAATGCCTGTACAAAACCTGATAACGTTAACCCTGCTGCGGAAATTGGCCGCTTCTTGCATACTGCTGCGACGCAGCGTAAACACGTTTCAATTGCAACGAGGAGTCCCCAATGGGTAAGATATACAACTCCGCAGCAGAGGCGCTCGACGGCCTTCTGTTTGACGGAATGCTCATCGCGGCAGGCGGCTTTGGCCTCTGCGGTATCCCTGAAAACCTGATCAGCGCCATCAAAGACGCTGGCACCAAAGACCTGACCGTCGCCTCCAACAACGCAGGTGTCGACAATTTCGGCCTGGGCGTGCTGTTGCAAACCCGTCAGGTGAAAAAGATGATCTCTTCTTATGTGGGTGAAAACGACGAATTCATGCGCCAGTATCTGTCCGGAGAACTGGAACTGGAATTCAACCCCCAAGGCACTCTGGCCGAGCGTATGCGCTCTGCGGGTTGCGGCATCCCGGGCTTTTACACCAAAACCGGTGTTGGGACCGTGATCGCTGAAGGTAAGGAAGTGAAAAAATTCAACGGGCAGGATTACATCCTTGAAGAGGGTATTATTGCAGACCTGTCCATCGTCAAGGCGTGGAAAGCGGATGACACCGGCAATCTGGTGTTCCGCAAGACAGCGCGCAACTTCAATCCGCCAGCAGCCATGTGTGGCAAGGTCTGTGTGGTAGAGGTCGAAGAAATCGTCCCGCGCGGCTCTATTGATCCCGATCACATCCACCTGCCCGGCATCTATGTGCATCGCATCATTCAGGGCGAGCACGAAAAACGTATTGAACAGCGCACTGTGCGCCAGCGCGAGGAGGCTTGAACCATGGCTTGGGACAGAAACCAGATGGCCGAACGGGCCGCGCAGGAACTGCAAGACGGCTGGTATGTAAACCTTGGCATCGGCATTCCGACGCTGGTGGCAAACTACGTAGGCGACAAGGACATCACCCTGCAATCAGAAAACGGTATGCTCGGCATGGGGCCGTTTCCGTTTGAAGGGGAAGAAGACCCCGATCTGATCAACGCAGGCAAGCAGACAATCACCGAATTGTCCCGCACCGCCTATTTTGACAGCGCCACATCCTTTGGCATGATCCGTGGCGGCAAAATCGCGGCAGCGATCCTTGGCGCGATGGAAGTGGCCGAAAACGGCGATCTGGCGAACTGGATGATTCCGGGCAAGCTGGTAAAAGGCATGGGCGGCGCGATGGATCTGGTGGCCGGTGTTGGCAAAGTGATCGTCATTATGGATCACGCCAACAAGAAAGGCGAAAGCAAGCTCTTGAAAGAATGCACCCTGCCACTGACAGGCAAGGGCGTCGTGGATCGCATCATTACCAATCTGGGTGTGTTTGACGTGGTCGAAGGCGGGTTGAAGCTGGTCGAAATGGCTGACGGTGTCACCCGCGCGGAAATCGACTCTCTGACAGAGGCTACTCTGGTCAACTGATCTGACGCTCCGCAAATCACACTCCAAAGGCCCCGACCCTGTTCGGGGCCTTTTCTTTTGCCCGCGCAATCACCACAAATATGCAACAGTCGGGACCCTTGCGCGCCACACTCTGGCCCGAATCCGGCGCTATCCAGCAGGGAACGCGGCACAAGACAGACCGCCCGAGGCAGAGACAATGACACCCGCAATGAACGGCGCGCATCCATATCGCTCCACCCTGATCGTTCTGGCGATTTTTCTGGGCTGTGGTGTGCTGGCCTTTGCCACCGCCTCCGGAGAGGACATCTGGCACCAGATCACCCTCTTGTCCCCGACCCAGATCGCCATCCTTCTGGCCCTGTCGCTGGTCAATTACACCTTCCGCGCCTTTCGCTGGTTCCTTTACGGTCGCGCACTGGGGCTGGAGCTTGGTGTGTTACAGGTGCTGCGGCACTATCTTGGCGGCTTTGCCCTGACCATGACGCCGGGCCGTCTGGGGGAACTGGTGCGCGTGCGCTGGATCAACCGCGAAACCGGTGCCAGTGTTGAACGCACCGCACCGCTGGTGCTGGTGGACCGCGCGGCTGATCTTGCCTCCTCCGGTCTGCTACTGGCGGCTGCGATGCTGGTTATGGCAGGGGGCATCAGTGGTGGCATCCCCGTTGCCATTGTCGCAATCCTCGCCGCTATTATTGCGACGCGGCCTGCCCTGTTCCGCTGGTGCGTTACCATGCTGTTCAAACTGACCGGACGCAAGCCGCGCCTCTTCGCCCGCGCCCGCCGCGCGGCGCTGTCGCTGAAACCGTTTTCCCAACCTGCCATTGCGCTGCCTGCCTTCGCACTGGGATTCCTGGGCTGGTTCGCAGAAGGCTACGCCTTTTACCTGCTGCTGGACTGGATGGGCGCGAGCCTGCCTGTCTGGACCTGCGTCGGCATCTTTGTCTTTGCCATGATGACCGGCGGCGCCACCGGATTGCCCGGCGGTGTCGGCGGCGCAGAGGCCGCGATGCTTGCGCTGTTGTCCTTACAAGGGGTGCCGCTGGAAACCGCCCTGCCTGCCACAGCCATCATCCGCATCACCACGCTCTGGTTTGCAATCGGGCTGGGTGTGCTGATCTTCCCGATTGCCGAAACCGCTGCCGCACGGAGGCCACATGCGCTGGAAAACCGCTGAACTGACCGGCTGGGGCCGTGTTTTATCCGGCACGGCCGAACTGGCCCGCCCCGAAAAACCCGCTGCCCTGTCGGCAATACTGACAGATACCCCCGCCCCTGCCATTGGTGCACAACGCTCTTACGGGGATGCCGCAGTCAACAGCGACGGGCGCGCAATCGACATGACGCGGCTGGACCGCTTTATCAGCTTTGACATGGACACCGGCATCCTGCATGCCGAAGCAGGCTGTTCCATTACCGATATGCTCGACACATTCGCCCCCAAAGGCTGGATGCCCGCGGTGATGCCGGGAACCGGCTTTGCCACACTCGGCGGCTGTATCGCACATGACGTCCACGGCAAGAACCACCACAAGGCCGGCACCTTCGGCCAGCATGTTCTGGAAATCGAACTGGCAGGAGCGGATGGCCGGACTGCAACGGTAACCCCTGATAGCGATCCGGCCCTGTTCAAAGCCACAATCGGCGGGCTGGGGCAAACCGGCGCGATTCTGTCCGCGAAAATCCGGATGATTCCCTGCTCGTCCCGACTGATTCAGGTGGACGAACGCCGCGCCGCAAATCTGGCAGAGTTCATGGAGATGCTGAAAGCCTCTAACGCGACCTATTGTGTCGGCTGGATTGACGGCACCGCCAATGGCCGGAGCCTCGGGCGGGGCATTCTGGAGGAGGCCGAACTGACCAGTTCCAACATGGCCCCGAAGCTGCGCAAGCCGCGCAAAGTTCCTTTCAATGCCCCGAAATTCGCTCTGTCCCCGCCAACGGTGCGGCTGTTCAACCGGATGTATTTCAACCGCATCCCGAAACAGGGGCGCGGCGTGTTGCGCAGCCTTAAGGATTTTTTCTTCCCGCTTGATAAGATCCACGACTGGAACAAGCTTTATGGCAAGCGCGGCTTCCACCAGTTCCAATGCGTCCTGCCCGATGAAACCGCTGAACGCACCCTGCGCGATATGCTGCGCCTTATTGCAGATGCGGGGCTGGCCTCGCCGCTGGCGGTTCTGAAACGCACAGGTCCGGGGCGGGCGGGGCCGCTCTCTTTCCCGATGGAAGGCTTTACGCTGGCGCTGGATTTTCCCAACAGCGAAAACGCCCGTGCGCTGGTGACCCAACTGAACACGCTGACAGCAGACGCCGGAGGCCGCATTTATTTCGCAAAGGACAGTCTGGCCACCGCCGCACAGGCACATAAGATGTATCCCGAACTGGCAGACTGGCAGAATACGGTAGAGGCCGCCGATCCGCAGGGCGTTTTCAAAACCGATCTTGTCCGCCGCCTGAAACTGAGGACCCCCGCATGAGCCAGACATGGATAATACTCGGCGCCGGTTCGGCTATGGGCCGCGCTTTCGCCCGCAAAGCGGCCACACAAGGGGCGCATCTGGTGCTTGCCGCGCGGGATCAGGATGATCTGGCCCGCACCGCTGCGGATTCTCTGGCACGGGGCGCGGCTTCGGCGGCGGCTGTGCTGTTTGACGTGCGCAAACCCGAAAGTTTCGCGCCGATCTATGATGCCGCCAAAGCCAATGACGGGATTATCAATGCGGCTGTTTTCGTCGGCTCCATGGCGCCGCAGGCGGATGTGGACGCGGACCCGAATACGGGCGATCTGACCATTCAGGACAGTTTCACCGGTCCTGTGAACTTCCTGCACGGGCTGGCCCCGATCATGGAAGACCGCAAGGGCGGCACGGTTCTGGGGATCGGATCAGTTGCGGGGGATCGCGGCCGGATTGGAAACTACACATATGGCGCGGCCAAGGCCGGTTTTCACACCTATCTGTCGGGCCTGCGCAACCGTCTGAACCGCAGCGGCGGGCATGTTGTCACCGTGAAACCGGGGTTTGTGGATACTGCGATGACATGGGGAATTGAAGGCATGTTCCTTGTGGCCAGCCCCGAACAGATTGCGGATGACCTTTGGACCGCCCATGAAAAGCGCAAGAACACGCTCTACACCCCGTTTTTCTGGCGCTACATCATGGCGATCATCAAGGCCATTCCGGAACCGATCTTTAAAAAGCTGTCCGTCTGACAATGTACCGGAACTGTGCAGCTTTGCTGGCTAGCCGACTTCTTCCTGACATTCCAGCGCGGCCTCAAGGCCAACATAGCTCCCGTCCAAATCGATGGACATAACCTCACCCTCTTCGGAATAGAGTGTCATCGTATATCGCTTGGCAATATCCCAAAGAAAATCAGCATTCGTAAAGGCAATATCCGCACCCGGAATATTTTCCAGATAGATACCTACCGCCTCGCCGTCATAAACCTGCCCGTCGAGGGAAAAAGAGATCGGATAAATAGCGTCTTCCTCGATATCGCCCCACGCGTCATTGAAGACGGTCACATATGCGCCGCCTTCGAGTCGGTCGAATCCGATCCGCACCACAGAGCCGTCGTTATACTCTGCCTGAATCAGACATCCGCCCCCCAGCGAGGGATCGATCAGGACTTCCCAGCCACCAGCACTCCCCCAAAGCGTCAGTTGTTGCGCTTGTGCATGTGGCGCGATCCCCAGCACCAAGCAGAAGACCATAGTTAATCCGTGTTTCAAAGCCTGCCCTCCCGATGCAGTTTCTATGGGGGCAAGTGTACCACAAAAACCGCTTCAGATCGGAAATTTCATCCGGCTGCTATAGGAACACGGAGCCGCGCGACGAATATGATCCTTCTGCGTCTGGTTCCTCGTGAGAGTGGTCAGGCGAAATCACCCGCCGCGTAGAACAGGATCAGCACCGTCACGACAATAATGGCGATGCCGGATTTGTCCCGCATGGCAAAAACGATCGGATCATAATCCTGCTTCCCCTGCCAGCCCAGCAGCACCATACGGATCTGCCACAGCGCAAGGGGGATGATCGCAAGGCGCAGCATCCAGATATCCTGATAGAGAGTCGCCGCCGTGCCGCTGAATGTATACATCACGAACACCAGCAGCGAAAAGAACACGCCAAGACCTGCCACGTTCACCAGATCCTCACGGTCGGATTTGCGATAGCCCCGTCCGGGCACCTTGCCATCCGATTTGGCAAGGGTCAGTTCGGTCAGCCGCTTCACACAGCCAAGGGCAAGGAAGGTCGGAAAGATAAACCCGACCAGCCAACCCGAGGCCGCGACCTGCGCCGCCAAGCCGCCCGCGATCACCCGCAGGGTATATAGTGCGGCAAGGGTGGCAATGTCCACCCAGCGCATTTTTTTCAGCTTTAAAGAGTAGGACAGCGACAAAAGCATATAAAGCGCGATCACCCCCAACAACGCCCAGCCAAGAATAAACCCGACCCCGAGCGCGAACACGCCAAGTGCAAAGCTCATCAACATGGCATCAGGGATGCGCGCATTACCCGAGGCCAGCGGACGGAACTGTTTCTTGGGGTGCTGGCGGTCTGCCTCCAGATCCAGCAGGTCGTTCACGATATAGATCGAAGACGCCGCCGCCGAAAACGCTGCAATTGCCAGTAACACCCGCATGATTGACAGCGGATCAAGGGAATGCGCGGCAATCAGCGGCAGAAACAACAGGGCATTCTTGACCCATTGATGGGGCCGCAACCCCATAGCGAGCGAACGGCGGGACCAGGACTTTTTCACCTGCACCACCTCGACCCCGTCTTTTTTCAACTGGCGCACCACCGAAGGATGACGCCCGACGACGATTGCTTCACCGGCGGATTTCCAGACCTTGAAGTCAAGCTTCTGATCTCCGGCATAGGCGTATTGCCCTTCTCCGAAACGGGCATTCAGGGCGGCGGCCTTTGCCTCCCCTTTCAGGTTCACCTCTCCGTCCGAACCGATGTGATCGCCCTTTACACCATGATGTTCGGCCAGTCTTTGCACCAGCGTTGCATCACTGGCAGAGGCGAAAATCACTTCGCGCCCTTCTGCGCGGGCCTCTTCCATATAGGCCTTGATATCGGGATTGACCGGCAACAACTCGACGTTCACATCCGCAAGCTCGGTAATCTCGCGCTTCAGACGGGCACGGTCCTTAAAGTGACGGAAAACCGTCTTTATTGTTTTCAGGGGCTGTTTGCCCATCGCAAGCCAGAACCCCTCAAACAGCATATCTGTTTTCAGGAAGGTGCCGTCGATATCTACGGCAAGCGGTCTTTTATCGGTCATTTACTGGCTCTTGTTTTGAAGACACATCCGTCTGTCACATATCTGGGAGGCGTCATACACAAACTGCGGGCAACCTGCCAAGCTGCGACCACTTTGGGCACATAAGCACGGGTTTCGGGATAGGGTGGCACGCCAAGATGCTTTTTCACGGCATTTTCTCCGGCATTATAACCTGCAAGGGCAAGCAGCGGGTCACGGTCGAATTCGTCCAGCAACCAGTCCAGATAGGCCGAACCACCCTTGATATTCTGCGCCGGATCGGTGCTGTCGGTGACGTTAAAGCGCGCAGCCGTGTCCGGAATAAGCTGCATCAGCCCCACGGCCCCTGCACTGCTGACAGCATCGCTACGTCCCGCGGACTCCACACCGATCACCGCCAGTACAAATGCAGGCGATACATTCTTGCCCAAGGTCGCCAGCAGGATGTTGCCGCCGTATTTATCTGCCAGCGATTGCATATGCCCGATATTGGGTGACAGGCGTGCGGAATGGGCGGGGTTCTTGTTCAGGCTTTGCAGCGCCTTTTCCAGACGCCCCGACGCTGCTGCTGTCATCAGGGGCGAATTTTCGTCCCAGAACCAGTCCTGCAGATCCGTTGGCTTGACCGCAGCAACTGCAAGGTCGGGTTTATCCTCGGCAGCCTTGGCTTTGCGGTTTTCCATCTTCTCGCGATGGACCCGTTTATAATAGTCTTCTTCCGGCGTGATCTGCACGTTTATGCGTTTACCGGAGCTGTTACCGGGAACGCCCACTTTCTTGAACGTGATGCCTTGTGCGCTTGCTGTCGGGGCGAGTGCTCCGGCAAGACTGATTGCTCCGGCCAAACACACCGCCTTGAATGCGGGAATACCTGTCACTGCTCTGCTCTTTTGATTTTGTTTTCCTAGGAATCGCAAAAAAGCAGCCGCAAAGCTAGAAGATTGTGTGTTTTAACTGTGGCTTTTTTGTCGAAAAGTCCTTCCCACCTTACAAAAAACTGCCGGCTCCAGAAAAAATTTCACAAGTAAAGTATCGTAAAATAAGGGAATTTCGACTTGCTGAGACAAAAAGTGAAAATCCTATAAATTCCAAGTTTATGCGCCAAACTGTGGTCACATTTCCCAGTATAAATAGCTTCATAGACACGACGGGCCGAGCATTGACGAGAACGCTCTCCCAGTTAGCCGGGTCTAAGAGAAAAACTTAAATGTGACCTTGGAGGGTTCAAAAATGAAACTGTTTAAATTTGCAAAAGACGAAGACGGCGCTGTAACTGTAGACTGGGTTGTTCTGACAGCTGCACTGGTTCTGGTTGGTGGCGTTGTTGTGACAGCGATCCGCGGCGGCATGGAAGATCTGGCCTCCGACATCAACACTCAGCTGTCCGCGACTTCCGTATCGTAAGCTGACTGATGCTGTAGCGAAGGGCCGGCGGCCCTTCGCTCTCCACCGCGCAAGGCGGCAGCAAAACAAAAAGATTTGTATGCCGCGAACGATCACTGATCGGCTCGCGCTTTTTTTTGGTGGAACAGTCCAGACGTTCACGGGGTGCATCAAACGATACTCCTGAACAACAGCTTGAACGGCCGCTTGCACATAATCGTGCGCTGCCACCGGTCGCAACTCAACCGATTAGATGAGTTCAATCGAGTAACCAGACACAAGAAGAGCGGGTAAACAAAATGCGTATGGTTTTTGCATTAGTGCTAATTATGGGGGTCGCCATAGCTGGTGGCGCCGTTTACATGGCGATGGAGCGGTTCAATCAGTATGAAACAGCTCTCGCCCAGAAGAATACGCCGACGATCCAGAAGATCGACCTGAAGACGGTTTACGTCGCAGCGAACGAACTGGAATACGGCAAACCGCTGACAGAAGAAGATATCAAAGCGGTTGAATTTCCACTGGCCGCCGTGCCGGAAAACTCCTTTTCCGAACTGGAAGCCCTGATGGGTAGCGGGGAAGACGACGGAGAGTTCCGCACCGTGCTGCAGGCGATGGTGCCGGGCGAAGCGATCCTGGCGTCCAAAGTTACACGCCTTGGCGAAGATGCGGGCGTTTCCTCCCGCCTGAAAAAAGGCATGCGCGCATTTGCAATCCGCGTTGACGTGGCCTCCGGCGTGTCCGGCTTCCTGCGCCCCGGCGACAAGGTCGATGTCTACTGGACCGGCACGACAGACAAGGAAACCGTGACAAAACTGATCCTGAACGGATTGGAACTGATCGCAATCGACCAGCAGGCCGATGCCACCCGCAACCGCCCGACCGTGGCACGCACAGTGACCGTGGCCGCCAATGTGAAAACCATTGCGGCACTGGTTCAGGCCCAATCGACCGGGAAACTGCTGCTGTCCCTGCGCGGTATCGATGACGAAACCACCTCCGAGCAGATCGAGATTACCAAGGACGATCTACTTGGCCGCGAAGAGATCAAGCTGGTCGAAAAAGAGGTCTGCACCATCAAAACCCGCCGTGGTGCAGAAGTGATCGAAATCCCGATCCCCTGCTCCAACTGATCCCGCAAACACTCGATTGCAACAGACAGACGGGCGCTTCGGCGCCCGTTTTGCTATGAGATCAAAGAAAAACTGTGACACTGTTGCCCCGTTTCAACATACACTGCCCCTTACAAAATATTGAATCTTGATAATAAAACCCATTTGACGCAGTGTGCTCGGTAATAATCGGGCAGCAAAGACCCGGATCAAAGCAGTAGTGGTTCAGAGAGGCAGGATCACATGAGTATCAAAAACCTGTTAACAGCAGGCCTGTTGGGCATATGCACAACCGGCTTCGTCGCACCACCGGCAGCAGCGCAGAATGTGCTGAAAATCATGCGTGGCGCGACCACTAGTAGTATTAAAGTATCGGTAAACCGTGCCATCGTCATGGAATCCGACCAGCCCTTCGCAGAACTGTCAGTGGCCAATCCGGGTATCGCAGACATTGCGACACTGTCGGATAGGACCATTTATGTACTGGGGAAATCCCCCGGCCGAACGACGCTGACCCTGCTGGCCGCAGACGGCAAGTTGATCACCAACGTAGATGTGCACGTCTCCCCTGATCTGGCGGAATTCAAAGAGCGGCTTCGGGAAATCCTTCCCCGCGAGCCGATCGAAGTGCGCACAGCCAACGACGGTATCGTCCTTTCGGGCCGCGTTTCGGGCAAACAGAAACTGGCCCGTGCGCTGGATCTTGCAGAACGCTACGCCCCTGAACGCGTCACCAACCTGATGACGGTGGGCGGATCGCAACAAGTTATGTTGAAAGTCCGCTTTGCAGAAATGCAACGCAGCGTTGCAAAAAATCTGTCCGCCAGCATCGGCGTCGACATTACCGGCAACAGCCCCGTCGCCCAGATCGGCACCGGATCGCTGCTGCAAACGCCCACCACCACAGGGGTTGGCGTTGCCACAACAGGCCAGCAGGGCGCCTTCTCTCTGGGCTTCTCCTCGGGTGATCTGGCGATCAATCTGATGCTGGAAGCACTGGAAACCAAAGGTCTGGTCCGCACACTGGCCGAACCGAACCTTGTGGCCATTTCCGGCAACGAAGCCAGCTTCCTTGCTGGGGGCGAATTCCCTGTTCCCGTTGCCGACGGCGACGGCATCACAATCGAATACAAACCCTTTGGTATTGAACTGAAATTCAAGCCCATCGTGGTGGACGGCGACCTGATCAACCTGACGATCGAAAGCGCGGTTTCCGAACTGGACCCGACCCAAGCCGTCACCGTCAGCGGCTCTGTCATTCCGGCGTTTTCCAAACGCGAGGCAACCACTGTTGTTGAAATGCGCGACGGTCAGAGCATGTCCATTGCAGGCCTGCTGCAGGACAACTTCACCGATGCCGCATCACAAGTGCCCTGGCTCGGGGATGTGCCGATCCTTGGCGCCCTGTTCCGCAGTGCCAACTATTCCCGCGACCAAAGTGAGCTGGTTGTGATCGTAACGCCACACCTTGTAACGCCCGTGGACGGAGACAGCCTCAGCCTGCCGACCGACCGTGTGAAAATCCCGAACGAGAGCGAACTGTTCCTCTTGGGGAATGTCACTGGCAACCGCAAAGGTAACAACGTGAAACGCGCCACAGGTTCCGTGTCCTCTCAGGACTTCACCGGTTCTTACGGCTATGTGATGGAGTAAGACAGATGAAAACTGTATCAATCACCTCCTCCGCCGTCGTGGCTCTACTGCTCGCCGGGTGTTCGGTTACCGACAGTTCTTTCGCCTATCTGGGACCGGAAGCAGGGGCCGAAATCACCGATGCCAATCTGGGTGTTTCCACGGCGCATAACGTTGCAATCCTGTCAGGCCAGCTTGGCACAATGGCCGCCAACCTGACCCGTAAATTTGCCGCCGAAGCGCCGGCACAGATCAATTTTGCCTTTAATTCCGCGGCTTTGGACGCAACCGCCCAAAGCCAGCTTCGCCAGCAGGCCGCATGGATCAAGGCGCACCCCCAGATCGTGTTCCGAGTCTACGGTCACACGGACAAGGTTGGCTCAGACGCCTATAACCGCCGTCTTGGCAAACAGCGCGCTGTTGCAGCCGTAAACTATCTTGTCAGTCAGGGCGTCGACCGGCGCAAGGTTCAGGCTGTTGCCTCTTTCGGGGAAACCCGGCCTGTTGTGCTGACGGAAGGGCCGAGCCGTGCGAACCGTCGCACTGTGACAGAGGTCTACGGCTTCGCCCGCAAAGGGCGTGCTTCGGACCTGGATGGCAAATATGCCAAATACGTCTACGATCAGTACATCTCGACGACTTACACGACTGAAGACACTACAGAATAACAATTTTCAGCTACTCAGGTGCGGGCAGCGTTTTTATTAAAATTGCCCGCATCAAACAAAATATTACCACAATTTTAAAATATTTCCTATGTGAAGAACGGGCGCATTATGCGCTTAAATACAAGCGGGAAAAAATCCCGCATTGGGGTGGACCGAGGTTATGAGCGCCGAAACAGAACATAAGAACGCGGATAAAGTGATCGCCTGCGCTATCGCACGCGACATTGAAGCGTTCGATCTTCTGATTGAAGATATGGAGACCGAATTCGGCGAGAATTGGGGCGCTCTGACATTTGAAGCTGCCGAAGCAGCCCTGAATTCCGAAATCGGCAAGGATCTGAAACTTGTTACCATTGCGGTGGACAAGGAAGACGAAAACGATCTGACTCCGGTCGCAAATGCGATCCGTGCTGCCAGCGACAAGGGCATCAAGGTTATCCTGATCCCGAACGATTTGAACACTGTTGCGCTGCACCAGCTGATGCGTATGGGCTGCGATGATTTTGCCCCCTACCCGCTTCCCGAAGGGGCGTTGCACGACGCGATCGAACGCATTTCCAACGTTCCCGCTCCGCAGCCAGTCGCTGCGCCCGGCGCTGTAATGCCGCCCGCAGACACAACGCGCAGCGGAATCGTTTTGCCGGTCTACGGACTTGGCGGCGGTGTTGGCGCGACGACTTTCGCGGCCAATCTGGCCTGGGAGCTTCAGAAAATTAGTGAAAAAGAGAATAAAAAAGTTTGTATTCTCGATTTCGATTTTCAGTACGGCGCAGTCTCGACCTATCTGGACGTGCCCCGCTCTGAAGCCGTGTTCGAGTTTCTTTCAGACGCTGCGGCAACAGACGCAACCGGGCTGCAACAGGCTATGGCCGCCTATAAGGACCGGCTCGATGTGCTGTCCTCGCCCATTGACGCCCTGCCGCTGGAGTTTGTAGAGCCGGACGGCATCCAGAATATTCTGACACTTGCAAAATCCAGTTATGACTTTGTTATCGTAGATGTTCCGCAAGCATTGGTCAGCTGGTCCGAAACAGTTCTGGAAGAGGCGCAACTGTATTTCGCTGTGCTTGAACTCGATATGCGCTGCGCCCAGAACGCCCTGCGTTTTATCCGGACGCTCAAGGCCGAAGACCTGCCATTCGAAAAGGTCCAGTTCGCCCTGAACCGCGCCCCGAAATTTACCGACATGTCTGGTAAACAGCGGGTAAAGCGTATGGGCGAAAGTTTGGAAATCGAATTCCGGTATCACTTGCCTGACGGGGGTAAACCGGTGTCAAATGCAGGGGACGAAGGCGTCCCGCTGGCAGAAATTGCCGCAAAGAATCCCCTTCGTAAGGAAATATTCAAGATCGCCAAGACATTATCCGAACTCGTAAGAGACGACACCCAGTAACGGGGAGTACAAGATGTTCAAGAGATACAAGAAGCAAGACGCAAAACCGGCACCGACAGCACCAAGCGCAGAACCCGAAGCGGTTGCAGCGCCACAGGCCGTTGCGGCAGAGCCTGTCGCTGCCAAAGCGCCCCCCAAGGCCGTGCCTGCTGCTGCCAAGGCAAAGTCGGACAACCTGACCCGCGAAGAACGCCGTGCCCAGAAGCTGATGGATGTGCGTCTGGACATGCACACCCGCCTTCTTGAAAACCTGAACCTCGGCGCGATCGAAACCGCCTCCGAGGCGGATCTGCGCCGCGAGATTGCCGCGATTTGCGCAGACGGGCTGCAGGAAATGGGTCTGGTGCTTTCTAAAGAGGAACGCACGAATCTCAACAACGAAATGTACGACGAGGTCACGGGTCTCGGCCCGCTTGAACCGCTGCTGAAGGACGAGGATATTGCCGATATCCTGATTAACGGCCCGAAACAGATCTTTATCGAAAAACACGGTAAACTCTCGCTGTCGCGCGTGGTGTTCCGCGATGACAGACACCTGTTGCGCGTCATCGACAAAATCGTATCCGCCGTGGGACGCCGTGTGGATGAATCAAACCCCTATGTGGATGCGCGGCTACAGGACGGTTCCCGTTTCAACGCAATGGTCCCGCCGATTGCCATCGACGGGGCCCTGGTGTCCATCCGGAAATTCAAGAAAGACAAGCTTGGCATTGACGATCTGGTGAAATTCGGTGCCTTTACAGATGAAATGGCCGCCTATCTGCAAGCGGCCGTGGCCTGCCGTCTGAACATCATTGTTTCGGGCGGTACGGGTTCGGGTAAAACCACCACGCTGAACGCCCTGTCCAGCTTTATCGCCAACGACGAACGTGTCGCCACGATCGAGG
>JAAEZA010000077.1 GCA_018223125.1 Paracoccaceae bacterium
TTCTGTCAGGCCCGCAAAGCCGAGATCGTCGTCTTCGTCAGGGGCGTCTTCGTCTGCCGCAGCTTCCTCAGAACTGGCGTCTGCAGACTCTTGCACAGGTTCATCCGCGTCGTCGTCACTCCGGGGTACTTCTTCCGCAAAATCCGCCGCGCCCAGTTCTTCTGTCTCAAGCACGCTGTCGTCTGGTTCAACCGCCTGCTCATCGTTTTCGGTCAGTGCGCGGTCGACAGCGATCTTGCGTTCCTCACCGTCTCCGTCAATGGCATCCGCCGTAGCCGCATCCAGTTTATCCCGCGCTGCCGACGCAGAGGAAAAGGCCGCTTCCGATCTCAGAACATTGAGAACATCTTCGGTGACAGGGGCGGCACGCAGGTTTGGCGACGGTGCATCATCATCATAGTCATCGTCGTCGTAATCGTCTTCGCTTGCGGAATAGCGCGGTGCTGAAGTGGCGGCGCTATCGTCAACCGCTGCAGTTGATACTGTTTCAGGGGCGTCGGCGCTTTCCGCTGTAACTGTGTCTTGTGCAGTGGTCCCTGCGGATTGTGCGCGTTTTGACCTGAAGTTGAGTTCGGGGAGATCGTCCAGATTATCAAAGACGCCCTTGTCCTCGTACTCTTCGACACTGTCAGACGTACGATCAGGCAACATTTCGATATAGTCTTGGAACCAGATATTGTCACAATTGGCGCACTGAACCTCGCGCCCGGACTCCGGAATCGCTGCTTCATCTACCTCGTACTGCGCGACGCATCTTGGGCATACTATACGCATGGCACCCTCGCTTATTTTTTTCTGCCAACCGCCAGCCCGCGAATCAGCGTTTTTACTAGTTTTAGCCGTGGAACCCTTTCATTCCAAGTATCTGTTCAAATTTGTAAACATTGCATGTATGGGCGGTATGAGCGAAAACCGACAAAACAGACTGTCGAACAGCAGACGAGGCACAGAGTGATAGAGCTGAAAAACGCGGGTTTTAACTATGGTGGGCGTGATATTCTCAGCGATATGACCCTGCGGTTGTCCCCGGGATCGTTTCACTTCCTGACCGGGCCTTCCGGATCGGGAAAAACGACCCTGCTGAATTTGTGCTATCAGGCCCTGATGCCCACAACCGGAATGGTCCGCATTTTCGAGCAGGACGTGCGGGCAATGACACGGGATGACGTGGCACGTGTGCGGCGGCGCATTGGTGTTGTGCATCAGAACTGCCAGTTTCTCGACCATATCAGCGTGCGGGACAACCTGACGTTGCCACTGGCCGTATCGGGGCGGGAGTCCGAAGTGGATCAGGGGAATGTCGACGATCTTCTGAGCTGGGTCGGGCTGAGCGAGCGGGGCGATGCCCTGCCGCCGGAACTGTCCGGCGGCGAGCGGCAGCGCGCTGCGCTGGCCCGCGCAATTATCATGTCGCCGGACCTGATCCTTGCGGACGAACCGACCGGAAATGTGGATTGGGAAATGGCGCAGCGGCTGATTGCGCTGCTGGTGGAACTGAACCGGATGGGTAAGACAATCCTGATCGCGACCCATGATCTCAATCTGATCCGCAACACGAAATCCGAAGTCTCGGCGCGGGTTTTGCGGATCAACAACACCAAACTGCAACTGGCCGGAGCGGATTTGTAATGGATCGTTTGCGCAGTATATTTGAGGTTTTCAGCGGGGATACCAATGCAGACCGCGTGGTTCCGCCAAGCGGCTTTACCTCTCGGCTGACTTCCTTCACTGCCGGTGCGATGGCCTTTCTGACGGTATTCGCTCTGGCCCTGTCGCTGGCGACAGGACGGCTGGCGGATCGGTGGGATGCAGAACTGGCACGGACCTCGACCATCCGCATCGCCGCTCCTGAAGGGCAGTTGGCCGCGCAGTCCGAAGCCGTGCTGGAGGTTCTGCGCACCACGCCGGGAATTGCCAGTGCCAGGGTGATGTCGGATGCGGAACAACGCAAGCTGCTGGAGCCGTGGTTCGGTCCGGACCTGCCGCTGGACACTTTGCCGGTGCCTCGCCTGATCGAGGTGCTGGAAGAGGGCAAAGGGCCGGATATGGCCGGCCTGAAGCTGCGGCTGAGCGCGGAAGCCCCCGGCGCGGTTCTGGATGATCACACCCGTTGGCGCAGACCGCTGGTGAATGCGGCCACACGTTTGCGGTTGTTGGGGCTGGTATCGATCCTGCTGATAGCGGGATCTATGGCAGCGATGATTACACTGGCGGCCCAGTCCGCGCTGGCTGCGAATGGACAGGTGATTGGTGTGCTGCGGCTGATCGGTGCGCGGGACGTTTACATCGCCCGTGCCTTTGTGCGCCGCTTCACCCTGCGTGCGCTGATCGGTGCCGCAATTGGTACTGCTCTGGCTATGATCGGTGTTGCATTTATGCCAGCTCCGGCGGAAGAGGGCGCCTTCCTGACGGGGTTGGGGTTTGTCGGCTGGCATTGGTTCCTGCCGATAATCGTGCCGGTCATCGCTGCAGTTGTTGCGTTCTGGGCGACTCGTTTGGCGGCGTTCCGTGCCCTGTCGAGGTTAAGCTGATGTATGCAATCCAATGGCTCCGCTCCCTGCTGTTTATCGGACAAATGTATCTGGCGATGTTCGTCATGGCGCTGTTCTTCATACCGATGACAATGATCAAACGGGAAAATTCCTATTGGGCGGTGCGCAGCTACTGTCACTGGGTGCGCTGGACGGCCAGCTGGATGGTCGGGCTGAAATCCGAAGTGCGCGGCGAGGTGCCGGTGGACGAGGTGCTGATCGCCTCCAAACACCAGAGCTTTTTTGACATCATCCTGATTGTTTCTGCGGTCCCGCGGCCCAAGTTCATTATGAAGGCTGTGCTGAAATGGGCGCCAATTCTGGGCTGGTTCGCCCTGAAAATCGGCTGCGTGCCGGTGGAGCGGGGCAAGCGCGGTGCAGCGATCAAGAAGATGGTGGCGGATGTGAAATCCGGGGCGCAACTTCCCGGCCAGTTGATTATCTTTCCCCAAGGCACCCGCGTGGCAGCAGGGGCCCATCTGCCCTATAAGGTGGGCGCGGCAGTGCTGCACCAGCAGACGGGGCAACCCGTGGTACCCGCCGCGACCAATGTGGGCGTGTTCTGGCCCCGTCACGGGATTTATCGCAAGCCGGGGCTGGCCGTGGTGGAATTCCTGCCGCGGCTTGAGGCCGAGGATCTGGACGGAAAGGACAGTGGCGAGATCACGAAAGTGCTGGAACGGGCGATTGAACCTGCATCAAACCGTTTGATGGCAGAAGCCGGTTTTCTGATTGGGGAACAGGGTCAGCCAACCGAGGCTAAAGATTAACAGAGTGTTACTTATCACCCTGCAAATATGAAGCGTCTTGCAAGACGCTTCATATATCACGCTTCATAAATGAAGCTTCAAGGCAGCAGTGTCTTGAAGCCTTTTTTGATTGCCGGAACGTCCTTACAGGAATTTGCCCATCGCAACAGCGGTATCGGCCATGCGGTTGGAGAACCCCCATTCATTGTCATACCAGCTCAGCACACGGCCCATGCGGCCCTGAACTTGTGTCTCGGAGGTCGCCACCACCGAAGAACGCGGGTCGTGGTTCAGGTCAATCGACACAAGCGGCAGGGTTTCCATACCCAGAACGCCTTTCATCGGGCCATCAGCCGCGGCTTGCAGCGCTGCATTGATCGCTTCGATGGTCATTTCCTTGGTGGTGTTGAATTTGAAATCGACGCAGGACACATTCGGGGTCGGTACACGGATGGCAACGCCGTCCAGCTTGCCGTCCAGTTCCGGCAGGACCAGTCCCAGCGCTTTGGCCGCGCCGGTAGATGTTGGCACCATCGAAAGCGCCGCCGCACGGCCCCGCTCCCAGTTGCTGGAGCCGCGATCCAGTGTTGGTTGGCTGCCGGTATAGGCGTGCACGGTTGTCACCAGCCCGTCTTCGATCCCGAATGTATCGTGCAGAACCTTCGCCAGCGGGGCGAGACAGTTGGTGGTGCAGGAGCCGTTGGAAACGATGATGTCTTCGCCTGTCAGCGTGTCGTCGTTCACACCATAAACGATTGTCTTGTCGGCGTTCTTCCCCGGTGCGGATACCAGAACACGCTTGGCACCGGCTTGCAGGTATTTCCCGGCCTTTTCCTTGTCCTTGAACAGACCTGTGCATTCCAGCGCAATATCCACATGGCCCCAGTCCAGTTCGGCAGGATCGCGCAGGGCGCTGACCGGGATCGGCCCATAGCCCACATCAAGAGAGTTCTCCGTGTGTTTGACTTCGCCTTCAAAGATCTTGTGCACACTGTCGTATTTGAACAGATAGGCAGAGTTATCAACCGGTGTGAGGTCGTTGATAGCGACGACCTCGATGTCCTTGCGGCCGCTCTCTACGATGGCGCGCAGGATGTTGCGGCCGATCCGGCCAAAGCCGTTAATTCCTACTTTAACAGTCATAGTGCTTCTCCGATCCCAAAAGTTTCGCCCGAACGGGGCGTTTTCGCAGTTTCGTTAGCGATAACGTAAGCGGGCGAAAGGTTCAACCGCATTTGAGTCGCAGGGTGATTACAGCAACCAGAAAATCAGGGCGAGAAGGGCGAAAAAGCCTGTCATGGCGAACCAGCTGCGGTTCAGGGCGCGCACGGCATCCAGAATATCCGTACTGCTGAGGTCCCGTTTGCCCCGCTCGTTCACGAACAGGTCATTGGTCATTTCGCCGTCATAACTGCGCGGTCCGGCAAGCGATACGTCAAGGACTCCGGCCATGGCCGCTTCCGGCCATCCGGCATTCGGGGAGCGGTGCATGTCTGCGTCCTCGAACACCACATCAAGGGCGGCGCGGTCGAAATGGGCGAAACAGATCAGCACGGCGGTGATCCGTGCGGGCAGCCAGTTCAGGATGTCATCCAGTTTGGCGGCAGCAAAGCCGAACTCGGCATATTCTTCGTTGCGGTAGCCGATCATACTGTCGGCGGTGTTGACGATTTTGTAGATCAGGATGCCGGGCAGGCCGAGGATCAGGAACCAGAACACCGGCGCGACCACACCGTCGGAAAAATTTTCGGCAGCGCTTTCAATGGCAGCGCGGGAGACTTCGCTTTCCCGCATGGCGCCGGTATCCCGTCCTACAATCATCGATACGGCGTTCCGTCCCTGTGGCAATCCCTTTTGCAGGGCGGCTGCCACATCGCGCACATGGTCGGTCAGGCTTTTGTGGGCGATAAGGATCGCCGCAATCACAACTTCAAACAGGTTCACCACCGGCCCGAGGTAGTCGACATTGTTTAACAGTTCAAAAAACAGCCCGATTGCTCCGGCAATCAGAACCAGTACGGCGACGGCAACAAAGCCTTTAATTCGCCGCGCAGAACCACGGTTTAAATATTCATCCAGACTGTTCACCAGCCGCCCCATCAGCGTGGCGGGGTGGGGGTAGCGGTCCCAGATTTTTTCCGGTTCCCCCAAAAAGAAATCCAGCACCAATGCCAGCAGAACCATCAGGAAGATACTCATCGTTTACTCCAGAACCTTTTGCAGTTGGGTCCAAGCGGCCTGCGTTCCGGGCAGGCCGAGACGGATCAGCGTTTTGGAAAACGGGAAAATCCGTGACAGGATGCGCCCCTTGGCCAGTTGGTCGAAAGCTGCCTCTGCATCTTCGACATCGTAAAGTCTGAACAGGCTGGTGCCACGGGGATTTTTGTATCCCGCATTGGTCGCGATGGAATCCAGCCGTGCGGCGTCCTGTTCCAGACGGGCGCGGGTTTCACCGGCCCATCTGTGGTTTGACAGGGCATGCAGGCCGATATGCTGGGCCGGACCGGAAATCGCCCAAGGGCCGAGCATCTGTTCCAGTCTGGCGATGGTTTCGGGACGCGCCATCGCAAAGCCGAGCCGTACCCCCGCCAGCCCCCAGAACTTGCCCAGACCTTTCAGGACGACGAATCCCGCGCGATCTGCAAGGTCCATATGGCTGGCGGCAGGGCTGATATCGCAAAAGCTTTCGTCGATGATTGTGAGGGAGTTGTGCTGGCGCAGCACCGTGTCCCTGTCCCAGAGCCGTCCGTCGGGATTGTTCGGGTGAACATAGACATTGGCCGCTGCGGGGGAGTCGCCCACTGTCCAGCCAAAGGCTGCAAAGCTTGCGGCGTGTTCGTTGTAGGTCGGGCGCGCAATGCCCACTTCAGCGGCCGGTGCAAGCCGCGGCAGGGCGGCAATCAGGGCAGAAACGCCGGATGCCGCAGCAATGGTTGCCCCTTCGGGCACGCTCCAGAACTGTCTTGCCGCGTCAAGCAGATCGCTCTGGTCCTGACTGTCGGGCAGGGCCTGCCAGAAACGGGGCGGAATCTGTGGCAGGGGGTATGGAACGGGGTTGATTCCGGTGGACAGGTCCAGCCAATCCGCCCGCACGCCGCCAAAACGGGCGATGGCAGCATCCAGCCCGCCGCCGTGGTCCCGTTTCTGATCCGGCGGCGTCATTCAGACTCTGGCAGGGTAGGGATGCGCGACACAAAATGGCCTTTCACCGCCTTGGGCCACTCGCGAAACGGCACTTGCCCCTTTTCACTGGCGGCATGTTTTCGGGCGTATTCGACAATGCCTTCGGCGGCCTCGGCCCCCGGCTCAAACCGCCCCATAACGTATGTCAGCTTGCCTTGTGCCTGAATGGCGATGTTGCAGCCGTGGTTGCAGCCCATCAGGCAGGCGTGGCGGCGAGTCGTTACGTCGCTGGCGCCTTTTGCGGCGGCTTCCACCGCCTCGGCCAGAAGTTCCCCGTCTGTTTGGGAGTGTGTTTCGGCGCTCCAGCCTTCACGTTTGCAGGTTTCGCATATGGTAATGGTGGTCGTCATAGCAGTCTTTCAGCGTGTTTCCGCTTGTTTCACCATCTACAGAGCAAAAAGACAATTGATAACGGTCAGGAGGGGAGAAATTAAAACTTTATTAACGCATAGCGCAGACCCTTAAAATTGGGTAAATTCTGGTGCGTGATGAACATCCTCGTTGTAGAAGCCGTAGCGGAGCTTGGCCGCCTGTGGTGCCGCCATCTGGAGCGGCAGGGCGGACACACGCGCCTGTGTCTCGACGAAAGATCTGCGTTTGATGCCCTGCGGTTCGAACCCTTCGATGTGCTGGTTCTCGACGTGGGGATGGAAAACACGAGCGTTCTGGCGATTAGTGATCTTGCAACATACCGGAATCCCAATGTGGCAATTATTGTTGTGACCGCCAAAAGTTTCTTTTCGGATGGTATGATTTTTGATCTGATCCCGAACGCACGCGGATACTTGCATACGCCGGTCCTGCCTGACGATCTCGCCGCGCTGGTGGAACACTACGGGCGGAACGACAAGGATTAGAGCGGCTATTGCTTGCAAATGGGATGTCAGTTTCCGCTTCTCACAAATTTTGCGCCCGAGGTTTTGCGGCCCGATCCTACGGTAATCCGTTTGATCTGTGTCGGCTGGGGCGTGCTGGTTCCTGTGGTTGCGTAGCCGGGCAACACACGCAAGGCACGTTTCAGATGGGCAATGTTCGCTGGCAGGTCCATTCCGAAAGCCACGATGTCCCCGTCCGCATTCCGTCCCGACGATACAAGGGACACAATCCTTGCGCGGTTGCCTTCTTTTACAAAGACCGGCGCGCCGGATGATCCGAAGGTCACATCACAGTTAAAGGCAATAAGCCCTGCCCCGCGCCCCAGCACATCGCATTGTTTCTGCCATGACATTACGTCATCCCGTCCTTTACCATAGGAAACCACGCTAACCGAATTGCCGGGGGCGATGCCGGAATGGATGGCGAAGGGGGCGGCTGTGAAGGTGGAAATCGGAGAGGATAATTTCAGCAGTGCCACATCATGGCGGATGTTAGAGGTGATCGGCCCAAGGGCGGCCTTGTAATTGGCATGGGCCACAACCTGTCGCACGGCGCGGGTCTCGATAGAGGTGCCGTCCTGATAGCCTGCCGCGAAAGTGAACGCGCTTGCATGGTGCAAACGGTTGCTCCGCGGGTCAAAAACACAATGGGCTGCGGTCAGGACCAGATCGCTTGCCACCAGAACGCCGGTGCAATAGCCGTGACCGGCGACGTCTATGCGCCCGACAGCCTCCCAGCCGAGGATATCGGTCCGGTCTGTCAAAGGTGTCAGCCCGCTGGCCCCGAGGCCTGCGGGGGCGAGAGATAGTAAACATGCTGCGACGAGCCGTGCGAGATATGCCATAACCTGTCTCCGGTTGTACGTTGACAGGCTGACATTGCTCTGAGGCGAAATTATGTTCCTCGTTTGTGCGCTTTGTGCCAGTCCGGCGCGGGGTTGATCGGAATGATCCGGTGCGGATTCACATTGTCCTGACTGTAGTGATAGTGCCGCACGATGTGTCCGAAATGCACCGTTTGTTCGACGCCGGGCCATTGGTACAACTCCCGCGCATAGGCCCAGAGGTTCGGCATATCCGTGATCCGGTTGCGGTTGCATTTAAAGTGGGTGTGATAGACCGCATCAAACCGCACGAGCGTGGTAAACAAACGCCAGTCGGCTTCTGTCAGGCGATCGCCCGTCAGGTAGCGGTGGGTCGCAAGGTGATTTTCAAGCCAGTCGAGCGTATCGAACAAGGGGTAAATTGCGCTGTCATAAGCGTTCTGGCTGCTGGCAAAGCCCGCTTTGTAAACACCGTTGTTCAGCGTTGTGTAAAT
>JAAEZA010000007.1 GCA_018223125.1 Paracoccaceae bacterium
CCGCTAGCACCGAAGGATTGGGGTCTGCGCGGTGCTGTTCGATCATCCGGTCAAAGCAGGCGTCCATTTCACCGTTTGCCCGATCACTGATCGCGAATACATCTTCAGAGAATCCGGCGTTCATCGCGCCTGTAATCAGTGCATTGGCCCAATCGAACAACTGCCCGTCGGGTTCCGGTTCAATGCCCAGAACCTGCTTTAGAAAGGCAACCGTCATCGGAACAGCCAGGGCACTGCGCAGGTCTACAGCTTCCCCTTCCGGCAGAGCCGCAACCGCCTGTTCGGCAATGCTATCAAAGATGCCCTGCCAATGAGTGCGCGTCGCAGTGATGCGGAAGGTTTCTGTCATCGCCGCGCGTTCGATTTGATGCGCCGTGCCGTCCTTGCGCATCAGCGTATGGCCGCCAAAGGCCCGCTGCATCGGCGTTGTCGTATCGCTCGAGCCGAAATGCGCTGTATCGGTTTTCGCCAGATAGGTGTCATCCGCCTTGGTCAGGACAATGCGGTTGATCGAGGCAATCCGCGCGATCGGCATGTCACGGCGCAACCGGCGGTACACCGATTGCGGATCACGGTCGAGCATCTCTGGCGTGGTTATCGTATCAACCGGAACGGTCTGGCTGGTCTGTGTCACGGGCGGCCTTTGGTGTAGATGGGTGGGATCAGGTTTTATCCGGCGTCTATGACGATCTCGACGGTGGTGGTCAGGGAGTTGCTGACGGTACAAACGGATTTCGCCTGTTTTACGATCTTCTCAGCCAGCTGTGCATCCTCTACAATCGCGCCCTCTACGGTTATCGTCGCGGTTTCTACGCGCCCGGGCAGATCCAGAGATTTCAGACCCTCTACTTTCACCTGAAACGGTTGCGGAGCGACCTTCTGCTGGTCTGCCGCCCATTGCACGGATTTCACAATGCAAGAGCCGAGCGAGGCGAGCATTGTATCCACGGGAGAGTTCACTGGCGGATGTGGCGTGGCATTTGCCACATCTTTGTAGGCGTATTGGAATGTGTCACTGCCATCAAAGATGACATAAACGGGTCCAAAAGGTTTTGCTTTCATTTTCAAAGCCATGAGCAGGTCTTTCTAGAATAACAGGTCGGGAAGGAAGAGTGCGAGCACCGGAAACAGGGTCAGGATGAAGATCATGAACAGGTGGATAATCCAGTAAGGCACAGTGGCAATGGCAACGCGGCCAAGGCTGACCTGCCCGTTGGTAAGCGCGCTGAGCACGGACAGGTTCAACCCCACCGGCGGGGTAATCTGGCCGATCTCGATCACGATAGTAATCACCACGCCAATCCAGATGGCATCAAAGCCAAGACCCGTCAGCAGTGGAAACACCACCGGCAGGGTCATGATCATCAGGGACAATCCGTCAAAGAAACAGCCGAGCACAAGGTAAACCAGCACCACGATCAGCAGCACGCTGTAAGTGCCCAGCCCGCTGTCGGCCACCGTGGCAAGGATCTGTTGGGGAATGCCCAACACGCTGACCGATTGGGCAAGGATCGTGGCACCAAGCACCAGAAACCCGACAGAGGTAAACAAAAGTACGGACTGGTAAATCGCCTCGATCAGTTTCCCGAACGTCAGATCGCCCCAAATGGATGAAATGATCACCGCAAGGACCACGCCAACGCCAGCCGCTTCGGTCGGGGTGGCCAGCCCGGCAACAATGCTGCCGATCACCGCGAAGATCAGCGCCAGTAGCGGCCAGATCTGCTGGAAGCCCCGCAGGGCCAGCCAAAAGCCGACAGGGGTGTCATCGCGCGGCGCGATTTGGGGATTGCGGATGCTTTTGACCAGCAGATAAGCCATGAACAGCAATCCGGCGAGCAGTCCGGGAATAATCCCCGCCGCGAACAGACGTCCGATCGAGGTTTCGGTCAGTGCCCCGTAAATCAGGAACGACAGACTTGGCGGGATCAGCAGGCCAAGGGTGCCGCCCCCCGCCAGACTGCCGGTGATCGTGTCCTTGTCATAGCCCCGTTTTGTCATCTCCGGATAGGCGACCAGCCCGACCGATGCGGCGGTCGACAGGCTGGACCCGCTGACCGCACCAAACAGCGTACAGACGGCGATATTGGTGTGCAGCAAACCGCCCGGCACCCTGCGAAACAGCGGCGAAAACGCGGCATAGGCTTTCTGGCTGATGCCGCTGCGCAGCAGGATTTCCCCAAGCAGGATAAACATCGGCACAGCGCTAAGCGTGAAGGAATTGAACACATTCCAGATTGCATCAACCGCAAGCGATGTCGCGCCGTTGGAAAAGAAATGCAGGATGGTCAGGCCGGTCAGGCCAAGGGCCACGCCCAAAGCCACGCCGGTGCTGGCGGTGGCCAGAAGCCCGCCAATCAAAGTAAGCCAGAAAGACATCAGTGTGCGGATCCGCTAAGGGGTTGGTCAGGGTCGGATTTTGGCATCCGGTCGATAACTCCGAACAGCCGCGCCACGAAAATGACCAGCGTCAGGAACAGGGACAGCGGCATCAGCGCCATCCAAGGGTAGAGCAATATCCGCGAGGTTTCGGTTTTCAGGCTGCGTTTGAAGGCAAATTCAAACCACGGGATTGTTTCGTAGATCAGCCATGAAAAGAACACGATGCCAACCAGCAGGGCGGCGATCTGGAAGCCGGTCTGCAAGGAGTCTTTCAGCCGGTCAGCCAGTAGCGCAACCCGCACGTGTTTCGCTTTCAACGTAACCATGGGAAGCCCCAGAAACAGTGAAACGCTGAGCAACAGGCCGACCACTTCTTCGGTGATATGAACCGGCGCATTGGCAAACTTGCGCATCAGCACGGAGTACATGATGATGCCCACAATAGACACCATCCCGAGCGCAGCCGCGCTGGCACAGGCAAGGGCCAAACCGTTCAGCCCCTGCGCAATCATGTGTTTGATCTTCTGCATCAGACCGGACTTAGCGACCCAAGGCTTTCAGAACCCGTTCGCGGTAGGCAGGCGCGTTGCCACCGGCTTCTTCTGCCAGCATCGCCCATGTTTCGGTCACGGAGGACACGAACATCTCGCGGTCCGCATCGGAAAAATCCTCGGCCCATGTCACGCCCTGCTCGGCCAGCTTTTCACGGGCTTCCATTTCGCGGGCCTGATCGTCTTCGTACTGGTTTGTACGGTTCCAAAGATCATCGGCGGCTTTGGTGATGGCGGATTTGATGTTCTCGTCAGTCTCTTCCCAGCGCTCGGTGGCCACACCGATCACATAAGGACCGGATGCCATCGGGTAGAGAAACGCCGCGTGGCTTGCCACTTCCTGCAGGGAAACGGTGTGGGCATAAAGCGCGGGATACAGCGCACAATCCACAACGCCGGTTTTCATCGCTACATACATTTCTTCCTGTGGAATGATCTGTGCAGCAACGCCAAGACGGGTGAAGGTTTCTACCTGATCCCGCGCCCAAACCCGCAGTTTCTTGGACTTCAGGTCTTCGATAGTGCGCACGGGTTCATCGCGGCAGAAAACGGAAACCGAAAGCATCGGAATGGCGACATAGCCGACAGAGGTTACGTCCCAGTCAGCGAATTCCTCTTCGTAGATTTCCTGAACCGCCGGAATTGCTTTTTCGAATTCGTCGATGGAACCGATGGTGCCCTGCACCACAACGGAGCTCAGCGCAGGCGCGTCGCGGCCCAGATAGTTTGCCCACATCAGGCTCATCTCTACCGCGCCTTTGGGCAGGAACCGCAGCGTGTCCGTGTTGGGCAGGCCAAGGGAGCCGCCGCTGTAAAGTTTAAGTTCGAAATCGCCTTCAACAGTGGCGTTGACGTCTTTTACGAATTGTTCGATCTCGGCTGTCTCGGGGCGGGTTTCCGGCAGGAAGTTGTTCAGCCGCCATTCTTCCGCGCTGACTCCGGACAGGGATGTTCCAAGTGCCGTCACACCCAGTGCGAGCGTTTGAATTAGTTTTTTCATTTTTTGTTTCTCCTGTTGAGGCTGTGCCAGCGCATGAGCGAAGACCCTAATGGCGCTTACGTCAAATTTTACACCAAAACCAAGCGGTTTTGTCGTGTTTGTAACAGGTTATGACCCAAGAGTCGGGGGGAAATTAAAATAAATACCACGGGTTTTCGCTTTTTCACGCAAAGAAAATAAGCCTTGGCGGGGCGGGTACAACCTTGGGTGGGGTGGTGCAGGCGGCTGCTTGCAGAATCAGCGCCTGATCGCGGGTAAAGGTCAGCATGTGGCCCCGTCGCGGTTTAATCCATATCCTTGGGACCGTAGTTCCCGAAGGCGGCGACCACCTCTTCCATCTGGGCATCGGTCAGTATTTCGGGTGTTCCGGTGGACAGGGCCAGCAGGTAAACCCGCGCCAGATTGTCCAGTTCCTCCATCCGCCAGAGCGCACGGTCAAGGGACTCTCCGGCCACCACCGCGCCGTGATTGGCCATGATGCAGCCGGTCCTCTCGGCCATGGCATCAGCGACCATACGGGCCAGCGCGTCGCTGCCAAACAGCGCATAATCCACGAGTGGTACATCGTTTCCCCCGAAGGCCGCGATCATGTAATGGCAGGCGGGGATCGGGCGGCGCTGTACGGCTATGGCTGTGGCGTGGACCGGATGGGCATGGACCACCGCCGTCACATCCGGCTTGCTGTGCAGTATGGATTGATGGAAGCGCCACTCTGTCGAAGGCCGGATGTCACCCGACAGGTCCGGTTCGCCTTCTAACGGCATGAAACACAGCATGTCGGGGCGCATCTTTTCGTAAGGAACACCGGACGGCGTAATCAGCATTCCATCCCCGTAGCGCACAGAAATATTGCCAGAGGTACCTTGGTTCAGCCCGCTGTTTTTCATCCAAAGGCATCCGTCTATGATGCTCTGGCGCAGGGCCGTGTCTTGTGCGGGAGTCATATCTTGTCTTTCAGTAGTTTTTCGGCAGAGGCCGAGCATGTGATGAAATGCGTGACATAGTCGCCACGAATGGCTGCGGCTGCCGCGCCGACACGCTCCAGCCCTGCGGAGACAAGGATACCCATGTCTTTGGCACGCATCTGTTCAAGTGTAACGCCGATCAACCGGTCCTCGTTCGGGGCGGGCATCGGGGTGCCTTCAAAATCAATAACACGGCCGCAAATGACAGCTGCAGCGCCGTCCTTGCGCATCTGCGTCAGGGTCGGGGCATCCAGCAGGCCGGTCATGGCGATGTGGCTGTCCGGATCGGTGGTTCCGGCTGCAAAAATGACCTTTTTGCAATCTGCGACCATTTGCAATTGTGCAGCAACCATGGGTTCGGCCTTCAGGTCTTCACAAAGCCGTGGCGTGGACAGCATCAAGGGCACGTGCAGGTTGGCGCAATAGGCCCCGAACCGCTGCGCCAGCGTGGCTGCGCAGTTTTCTGCGGCGAAACCGATGTCCGAGGGTTTGGAACCAAGCAGCTGCACGATGGTCAGATCCTCCATCACCAGTTTGGGCGCGATCTGCGCCAGCCGGTAAATGGTTTCCCCCCAGGCGATGCCCAGATGGTCCCCCGGTTCCAGAAGATGGGGCAGCCAGTCCGACGCGGCACGGATGACACGTTCAGCCGTTCGCTGCGCAGAACTGCTGTCTTCGGGAACAACAAGCACATCTGCCAGTCCGAATTTTGCCCGCAACTCGGACGCCAGACGGTTGTTGCGAAACACATCGCTGTCCAGAGTGATACGCACATAATCGCGGCGTCGGGCCTCTGCGAGATAATTGACGACAGAGGCACGGCTGACATCGAGCCGCTTGGCGATTTCATTCTGGTTCAACCCGTCATGGAAATACAGCCAGGCGGTTTCGATGATAAGATCGTCCTGCCGCGACCCGCGTCCGGCTGAATCAACGCCCGGACGCGTGGAAGAGCCAGAGGCAGGCGCCACCTTTAAGCACCTGCCATTTCAGGGAACAAGGCGGCCAGCCCTTCGGGGGTGGCTTCGCAAACACCCCGTTCGGTGATCAGGCCAGTGACCAGACGGTTCGGCGTTACATCAAAGGCAGGATTACCCCCCGGAGTGCCCTCGGGTGTGACCTGAACCACGCCGAGAGAACCGTCTTCCATAGTCCCCTGAATATGGGTGGTCTCGCGCGGGCTGCGCTCCTCAATCGGGATTTCGGCAACGCCGTCATCCACCGTCCAGTCAATCGTGGGGGAGGGAAGCGCCACATAGAACGGTACACCGTTATCATGAGCGGCAAGCGCCTTCAGATAGGTGCCGATCTTGTTGCACACATCACCGCGCCGTGTGGTGCGGTCGGTGCCGACAATCACCATATCGACCTGCCCGTGCTGCATCAAATGGCCTCCGGCGTTATCTGTCACATAGGTATGTGGTACACCGTGGCTGCCCAATTCCCAAGAGGTCAATGCCCCTTGGTTGCGCGGGCGGGTTTCATCGACCCAGACATGCAGAGGGATTCCCGCATCATGGGCGTGATACATCGGGCTGGTGGCGGTGCCCCAATCAACAGTCGCAATCCAGCCTGCGTTGCAGTGGGTCAGAAGGCGAACAGGCTCTCCGGCGGGTTTTCTGGCTGCAATTTCGCGGATCAGTTTCAGACCGTGTTCCCCGATCTGACGGCAGATTTCCACGTCCTCGTCCGCCACGTCATGGGCCAGTTGCAAGGCGGCAGCGGCCCGTTCGGATTCGGGCAGGGGGCGCATGGCCTCGCGGCAGCGGTTCAGCGCCCAACGCAGGTTGATCGCGGTGGGCCGCGTTTCGTTCAACCGTTCCCAAGCCGCATCCATATGGGCATCGGACGGATCCAGTTTCATCGCCAGCGCCATGCCATAGGCCGCGGTGGCCCCGATCAGGGGCGCGCCCCGCACGCGCATTTCTACGATGGCCGCTTCAAAATCCTCCAGCGTTTTGACCTGCTGGGTGATGAATTCATAAGGCAGCGAGCGTTGGTCGATGATTTCCAGAACCGCATCCTGTGCATTCCACCACAAAGAGCGGTAATGGGTGCCGTTTACTTTCATAGGATGTTCCTTGCGTTGATTGTGCGGGCCAGTGCGGTCAGTGCGCTGGCATCTTTCAGTGTGTCAGTTTTAAGAACCAGTTCCGCGCCCATATGAAGGTTGCGTGCTTCCAGTGGCGCCCGAACGGAGGTGTCCTCGATGGTTTCAAAATCCGCGTTATGGGCCAGAGACAGGCAGCGGCGGTGCATTTCGATGCCGCAAAACCGCAGGGCATCCTGCCAGATGTTGGCCAGAACCCCGTCACAGGCGCTTGCAGAGCTGTGGCCCTGATCCTCGAACAGGGATTTGGGGAACAACATGCCAGTGCGCTCCGTGTTCCACAGCTGGCGGAACTCGGCCTCGAAACTGGACCAAGTTTCGGTGATGACGTTCAAAATCCAGTCCTGATACCTGTCCAGATCGCTGTCCCGATGGGCGGGCTGGCTGAAATAGGCCATCAGATAATTCGCGGTCAGCATCCCGATATCGAAGC
This sequence comes from Paracoccaceae bacterium, assembly GCA_018223125.1. Taxonomy (GTDB): domain Bacteria; phylum Pseudomonadota; class Alphaproteobacteria; order Rhodobacterales; family Rhodobacteraceae; genus Amylibacter. The sequence continues at coordinate 7,442 of JAAEZA010000007.1, forward strand.
CCATCGGCGCGTATTGTGCAAATTCGGGATCAATGACGCGGATTTCCGTGTCGGTGGCCATGATGGAGCCGGAATGCAGGTCGCCATGCAACATCGTTTCGGTGTTGGAGGCAAATTTGACCAGCATCACCTGCGCCATCCGCTTCAGTTCCACGTTGTCACGCAGTTCTTTTATCACCGGCTCCAGTCCGGGGGTGTGGTTGTTCAGTTCGGCTTCGAAATACGGGTCGGTGAAAACCAGCCCTTCGGTGATCGCAGGAATTTCCACATTGCCCGAAAACAGACCGACATCGGCCTTTTTATCAGCCGATTTCATCGAAAGCTCGGATCCGCGAAACGCCATGCGCGCGCAATGTGTGCCGCAGAATTGACCAAGCGCCTCTACCTTCTCGCCCGCGATCAGCTTGTTGCGCAGGATCACATGGGGCGACAGGAACTCCATTACGATCAGTGCCTGCTCTTCATCAAAGTGATAAATCTCGGGCACCGATCCGGGGTCGCGCGCAGCCTGACGGGTCAGGGCGTGATATTCGAAATAGGCGCGGTACAGCGGAAGCGGCCAGCTGTCCCCCACAAGGCGCACATAGGGAAGGGCCTGTTTGACGATGACGCTGCCCTGATCGCTCTGCACGATGAAAACAAGGTTCAGATTGCCATCGCCCACTTCCTTGACCTGCCAGTTCGAAGAATCAGAGCCGATCCGGTCTGTGACAGCGGGCAGCGCGCCCAGCCGTTCCGAAAGTGTCTCTGGCGTAAGGGCCGTATAGTTCGCGTTCTCCATCCCGAAGTCTCCCGTTAGTCCTGCGCTGTTTATCGCGACGGGGAGCAATCTAGTCAATAGACAAATGATTTGACAAGTGTTGAAATGCTTACTATCGAAGGGGCGCGCCCTGCGTTGGTGCATGAATAAACAAGATCTGGGAAAAAACATGAAAGCCTGTGAAATCAGAGGCCTGGAGAAATCTTTCGGCCGCAATCATGTATTGCGCGGAATCGATCTGGATCTGGGTGCGGGCGAAGTGACCGTCCTGATGGGCGCCAACGGGGCGGGCAAATCTACCCTGGTGAAAATCCTTTGCGGGTTTCAGGGCGCGAATGCCGGAACCATGACGCTGGAGGGGCGGCCCTACAGCCCCGCAGACGCTGCGGATGCTATTTCCTGCGGCGTCGTGACCGTGCACCAGTCCATTGATGACGGTGTGATCCCCGATCTTGATGTGGCAACGAACCTGATGCTGAACCGCCTGACAGAGCAGGGCGCAGGCCTGATGGTGCGGGATCGTGCGCTGCGGATTGCTGCCCGTAAGGTGGCCGACAATATGGGTCTTGATCTCGATGTGCGGGCGCGAGTGTCAGATCTGTCTGTAGCCGATCGCCAGATGATCGCCATTGCCCGCGCCATGGCCTATGAGCCGAAAGTTCTTATTCTGGACGAGCCGACATCGTCCCTGTCCGCCTCCGAAGCGGACCGGCTGTTCGCCCTGCTGGACAGGTTGCGCGATCAGGGTGTGGCCATTCTGTATATTTCCCATCGCATGTCCGATATCCGCCGTATCGCGGACCGGATCGTTTGCATGCGCGATGGCAGGATTTCCGGTGTATTCGATCAGGCACCGCTGGATTATGACGGTGCAGTGACGGCAATGCTCGGGCACAAGATGACCGAAGTGGATATTGAAGTTGTCTCTGGCGGGCCGGCCATTCTGGAAGTGGATCAGGTGCTGCTGGATGGCAGCGATACTCCGGTCAGTTTTTCTGCCCATGACGGAGAGGTTGTCGCGATTACAGGCCTGTTGGGAAGCGGGAAAAGCCAGCTTGCGGATATGATTTTCGGGCAAAAGCCGGTTAGGGCAGGGCAGTTGCGGATCGATGGCCAGCCCTATAGGCCAGCCTCGGCAGCCCAAGCGGTGGCGGCGGGGGTTTTCATGTCCTCCAAGGATCGCAGCACCAATGCGGTTATTCCCGACTTTGATATCGCCAACAACATGACCCTGCCGTTTCTGGGCAGTTTCAGCCGGTTGTCCCTGCTCAGCAAACGCAAACAACGCGGGGCGGCGACAGATATGATCAAACAGATCGGTGTGAAGTGCCAGTCCGATCAGGATGGCATCGGAACCCTGTCAGGGGGCAACCAGCAGAAGGTGATGATCGGCCGCTGGCTGTTGGAAGACAGCCGCGTCCTGCTGCTGGACGAGCCGTTTCAAGGTGTGGACATCGGTGCGCGGCGGGACATCGGCCGCCATATCCGCGCGACAGCCAAGGGGCGGGCGACGCTGGTGTTTGCGGCCGAACTGGACGAGGCGCTGGAAATCGCAGACCGGATCATCGTGCTGCACGAAGGGGCCATCGTCGGCACCCATGAGAATTCAAACATCGACCTTGATGCACTGATTGCGCAGGTCTCAGGGGCGAAAGATGCCCGAATACAGGCGAACTGACTATGAAGAACGAGAAAATCCTGAACTTTGCCATCCGCTTCGGCTTTCTGATCCTGCTTGTCGGGCTGGTGCTGTATTTCAGCCTGTCTGCAAGCGGTTTCGCTTCGCCCCGTTCGGCGGCTTTCATTCTGCAATCCGTTGCCATCACGGGTATTCTGGCACTTGGCGTGACCTGCACGCTGGTGGTGGACGGGTTTGACCTGTCAATCGGATCGGTAGCGACAACATCCCTGATGCTCTCGGCCTATGCGATGGTGATCCTTGAAATGTCGGCCTTTTCCGCTGTGATGCTGTGCCTTTTGATGGGCGCTGTGGTGGGGTTGATCAACGGCCTGCTGATCGTGAAATTCAAAGTGCCGGACCTGCTGGCCACCTTGGGGATGATGTTCCTGCTGATCGGCCTGCAGCGGATTCCCACACAGGGAAATTCCATTGCGACAGGGATGAAGCTGCCCGACGGCAGCGTTGCAGAAGGCGCGTTTTCGCAGGCTTTCCTGTGGCTCGGACGGCACCGCTTTGATCTGGTGGTAGAGCGTCTGGTGCCGGTTCCGGTTGTGATCTTCCTTGTGACAGCCCTTGCCATCTATGTGTTTCTTGAACTGACACGCCATGGCCGCCTGATGTACGCGATCGGCTCGAACGAGCGTGCAGCCGCACTGGTTGGCGCGAATGTAAACCGTTACAAGATCGCCGCTTATATGATCTCCGGTGTGACAGCCTCTATCGGTGGTATCCTGCTGGCGGCGCGACTGGGGCGCGGTGATATTGCCAGCGGGAACAACCTGTTGCTGGACAGTGTGGCTGCGGCATTGATCGGTTTCGCCGTGCTGGGGGCGGCCCGTCCGAATGCCTTTGGCACCGCTGTTGGCGCGCTGTTCGTGGGCATTCTTCTGCAAGGGCTGACCATGATGAACGCCCCGTATTACACCCAAGATTTCGTCAAAGGCGCGGTTCTGGTGATTGCGCTCGTCTTTACCTTCTACCTGAGCGCCAAGCGTGGCGCAGGTGGAAAAACCTAATCAACTGATGGGAGGAAAAAATCATGTTGAGACGTCATTTTATCAAATTCGCCGGGCTTGCAGCCCTTGCGACAGGTTTGGGCAGTGCCGCATTTGCGGAAATGCCTGCACCGCTGGACAAACCTTCGGACGTGAAAATCGCACTGGTCCGGTATCTGTCCACCGGTGACTTCTTCCAGTCCTACCTGTCGGGGGTAGAATCACAGGCGGCGGCAATCGGCATGGATCTGCGGGTGTTTGACAGCCGTCAGGACGCGGCTTTGCAGGCTGATATGGTAGATCAGGCCATCGCACTTGGCGTGGACGGGATCATCATCCAGCACGGTCTGACCGAATCCATGAAAGACGCCGCTCAGCGCGCTGTTGACGCGGGTATCAAGGTTGTTGCCTTTGACGTTGATGTTGAAAACGACGCCATCCCGCAGATTGAACAATCGGACTACCTGCTGGGCAAACTGGCGCTGGATCAGGCGATTGAGGATAACGGCAACGAGTTTACAGCCGGTTACGTCTATGTGCCAGGTATCGCGCCACTGGATCGCCGCGATGTGGCTTGGGAAGAAGTGAAACAGGCCAATCCCGGCATCAAGGAAGCGGCTGTTTTCGGAACGCTGGACAATCCGATTGCCAATGCCGTTGCAAACCAGGCCCGGTCTATTCTGCAAGCCAATCCGACCATCAACGTGATGTTCGCACCTTTTGACGAATTCGCCAAAGGCGTGAAGATTGCAGTCGACGAAGCAGGCCTGTCGCAAGACATCAAAATCTACTCCGCCGATGTTTCTACCGCGGATATTTCTGCCATGCGCGAACCGGATTCCGCTTGGGTAGCAACTGTTGCTACCAATCCTGCTGTCGTGGGCGAGGTTTCCGTGCGGACGCTCGCGCTGCTGCTGACCGGTGAAAATCCGGGCAACTCCGTTGTGGTTCCACCGACCCTGATCACGCAGGACTTCCTGAATGAACAGGACGTTAGCAACATGGAAGAACTTGGCGCCAAGATGCCGCAATTCCAGCATGCAGACGTTGCAATGGCTGACTGGATGCCTTTGCCCAAACGCTAAACCTTGTTTGATCGGCCCGCTGTTCGGGCGGGCCGGTCAAAGCCCCAACACCGTTTTATCCCCGAGGGAAACTGTCATGCACAGCCTGTCGCACCCCGCATTCTGTATCCGAACCGGCCAAGCGCCCGCTGTTCCGGAATGCCGCTCATTGCGCCCCTCGCCCCGATTTCTTTTGCGAAAAGATGTGGTGGTCTGACCGCGCCTTTCGCCCCGAAACCGACCAACCGGTCCTCCTTTAACCTGTCGGCCCTTGCGCCGGCCAATGTGGAATATTGCCGTGAAGAACGAACGAACCACCGAAGACATCGCCCTGGGAATCCGCCGTCGCGTGTTTGAACATGCGATGCGCAACAATGGCGGGTATCTGTCGCAAGCCTGCTCCTCTGCCGAACAACTGGCATGGCTCTATAACGAGGAACTGATCCTTGGTGCGCCAACCCTGCCGATGATCCCGAAACCTTTCGGCGGTGTACCCCATGCAGACAATCCGGATTATCACACCGGCGCGGGATACAACGGCCCGTTCGAGCCGGAGTTCGACCGCCTGTTCATCGCCCCCGCCCACTATGCGCTGGTGGCCTATGCAACGCTGATCGAAACCGGCCGTATGGCGGCCGAAGGTCTGGAAATGTTCAACAAGGACGGGTCCAGCGTTGAGATGATCGGCGCAGAGCACAGCCCCGGTATGGAGGTGCATAACGGCACCCTTGGCATTGGCCTGTCTACGGCCGCCGGTCTGGCTTGGGCGCGCAAGCGCAAGGGCGAAAAGGGCCGCGTCTGGGTCTATATGTCCGACGGAGAAGTGCAGGAAGGCCAGACATGGGAAGCGATCCAGTGCTGTGCGCACCACCGGATCGACAACGTCAAGGCGATCATGGATGTGAACCGCCAGCAATGTGACGGGGCGATGGATTCCGTTATGGAAGTGGGTGACATCAAGACCAAGATGGAAAACTTCGGTGCGGTTGTTGTGGAGGTGGATGCCCATAACGTGAACGACATGCGCGAGGCAGCCAAGACCAAACATGACGGCAAACCACTGATTATTCTGGCCAATTCCAACCCGTTCCACGCCATGCCCATTCTGGAAGAACGCTTCCCGCGTCTTCACTATGTGCGTTTCAAATCCGAAGAGGAACGCGCCCGCATGAACATCTCAATCGCTGAATCCTTGGGTGTAGATCCCATCGACTACGCCCACTGACCGGAGCCGTTAAAATGGTAGAAATGGTAAGCCGCCCCTACGAGCGGGCTTTTGAAAAACACGCACTCGCCAATCCCGAGGTTCTGTGTATCTCTGCGGATCTGACATCGTCTTGTGAAATCGACAAATTCCGCGATAACCACCCCGACCAGTTCCTCTCTATGGGGATGGCGGAACAGAATATGATGAGCTTTTGCGGCGGTCTGGGTCTTGCGGGCTATCGTCCCTTTATCCATACCTTCGGGGTCTTCACTTATCGTCGTCCCTATGACCAGTTGATGGCGTCGATTGCCTATCCACGGCGCAAGGTGCGGATCATGGGCTTCCTGCCCGGCATCACTACGCCGGGGGGCATGACCCATCAGGCGATCGAGGATATTTCGGTCATGCGTTCCATGCCGAATATGACCATCCTTGAAACCGGCGACGCGACCGAGGTGGAAAGCATCTGTGAAGCGGCTGACAGCATTGACGGTCCGGTCTACTGCCGCGTGCTGCGCGGCTCCATGCCGCGGCTGTTTGATACGCCGATCAAGGTTGGCGAGATGCGCGAGCTGAGCCTTGGAAACGATGTGCTGATCGTTACCGCAGGTATCACTACAGAAGAAGCCATGCGCGCAACCAAAGCGCTGGAAGCGGCCGGTGTTTCCGTGCGCCATTTGCATCTGCACACCATCAAACCGTTCAATGCCGAGGCAATCCTAGACCATATCAACGCGGTTAAAGGCGGGGTGATCACGCTGGAAAACCACGTCACAGAAGGGGGTATCGGTTCGCTAGTGGCAGAGGTTATGGCGGACAATGGCGTCGGCAAGAAACTGCGGCGTCTGGGTCTGAAGGACACTTATGCCCATGGTGGCAGCCGCGCATACCTGATGCGCTATTACGGGCTGGATGCGCTGGCACTGACCCAAGGGGTCGAGGATCTGCTGGGACAGAAACTCGGCATTAGCGAAGCCGATCTGGCGGAAGCCCGCGTTGACGCGGTCCACTCTCTGGCCAAGGCGGAGGGCCTTTGATGGAGCGTTTCACCGTAACCTACAGGATTGTTGCGGAGGATGATGCCGATGCAATGGCCCGCGCCGAAGCCATCGCGCTGGAAGATACGGTTGAAATCCCGCGCGACGTGGTCCCGTCGGGCTATGTCGAGGATACCGTGCTTGGCCGCGTCGAATCGGTCACAGCCTGTGGCAATGGTGTCTGGATCGGGCGGATCGGGTATCATGTGGATGCAGTAGGGCATGAACTGCCTCAACTGCTGAACGTGATCCTTGGCAACGCCTCGATCCTGCGTGGCGTTAAAGCTATTGATCTGGACGTAAATGCCGATCTGGCGGCCCGTTTTCCGGGGGCCCGTTTCGGGGCAGCGGGCTTGCGCGAACTGACGGGGCGGACATCCGGTGGCTATGTCTGCCCTGTAATCAAACCGCAGGGCAGTTCTTCCGAAACACTGGCGCGGCTGTGCTATCTGACCGCCGTGGCAGGTGCAGACATTGTGAAAGAGGACCACGGACTGTCCAATCAGGATGCGGCACCGTTCAGGGAACGGGTGAAGGCCTGCGCCGCAGCGGTCAGTCAGGCCAATCGCGAACGGGCAGATCAGGGGGACACCACCCGCGCGCTCTACTTCGCCAGCATTGGGGGCCACGGTGATCAGGTGCGTGATCTGGCTTATTATGCAAAAGAAGCCGGCGCCGGTGGTATCCTGTTGATCCCCGGCCTGTTCGGCTTTGATGCCATGAACCGTCTTGCACAGGATAAGGATTTCGACCTGCCGGTCATGGCCCACCCGAGCCATCTCGGCCCCTATGTCCTGTCCCCCGATCACGGGTACAGCCACGGGATGCTGTTCGGCCAGTTGATGCGGCTGGCGGGGGCGGACATTTCCGTCTTCCCGAACTACGGCGGGCGGTTCGGCTTTTCCAAGGACGAATGCAGTTCGATCGTGGAAGCCTGCCGCGCAGACTCCGGCGTTGGTCCGGCGATCCTGCCCAGCCCGGGCGGTGGCATGTCACTGGACCGGCTTGGGGACATGATGGCTCATTATGGCGAGGACTGCGTCTATCTGCTTGGCGGCAGCCTGCTGCGCTACGGAGACGACATCGGCGATGCGATCCGCGAAATGCGCAGTGCTTTGTCGGCGTAAGAGTTCTATACGGTCCGGCGAACTGGCCGGATCGTACCTTTTCTATTTTTCACAGGCCGATTGCTCCAACGTACGGATCATGTCTTTCATGGTATCCAGAAAACCTTCGTAGCGCTCTGCTCCGACGGCGTCGTGCAGGGCTTGCACATGTGCGGCGGCTTTTAGTTCCATCTGCGCTTGCATTGCGATGCCTTCTTCGGTCGCAACACTCAGATGAATGCGCCTGTCGCTGGCAGAGCGCAGCCGCTGGATCAGCCCTGCATCCTCCATCGCCCGCAGCGCCTTGGTGACGCTGGATTTGTCCCGTGCCGAGGCCGCGCCGATCTGCGTCTGGCTGATGCGGGGATTGCGCACAATCAGGGTCAGGATCGTAAAATATCCGGGTTGCATTGCATCCTTGCCAAGCCGCCTGCGAAAATCCTCATAGGCGACCTCATAGGCGCGGCGCAAATACATTCCCATGAAATCCTGCAACATGCCTTGATCGATTGAGTCACTGTCAGGTGCCACTTCCGTACCATATTCCAGCGGTGCATCCTGCGGGGCGGTGGTGTTGTCCTGATGTCCCATGGCTATTGCGCCAGTTCCGGCAGAACCATGACGATCCACGGAAAGCCGATTATAATGATGATGCGTAAAAGATCCGCCAGAACAAAGGGCAGGATACCCTTGTACATGTCCCCGACGGACAGATCCTCGATGACCGATTTGATCACGAACAGGTTCAAACCGACGGGCGGCGTAATCAGCGAAAGTTCTGTCACCATGACGGCAAAGATGCCGAACCAGACCGGATCGAAACCGAGTTGTGTGACAATGGGAAAGAAAATCGGAATGGTCAGCAGGATCATGGAAAGGCTCTCCATGAACATGCCGAGAAACAGATAGACCACGAGGATTGCCAGAATAACCGCGGTCGGGCCCAACCCCAGCGAGGTAATCAGGTCGGACAGGGCAGACGGCAGGCCGATGAGGTTCATGTAGTTGGAAAAGACCAAAGCGCCGATCAGGACCAGAAACAGGCTGGCCGTGGTTTGAACCGTTTCCACAAGGGAATCCACCATATCGCGCCATGAAAGCGACCGCCGCCACAGGGCAAAGGCCAGTGCGCCGGTTGCCCCGACTCCCCCTGCTTCGGTCGGTGTGAAGACGCCTTTGTAAAGGCCGCCAATGATGCCGATAAACAGCAACAGGATCGGACCGACACTGCGCAGATACCGCAGGCGGATATTCCAGCCGACGCGGGGGGCCGCTGGGGCGCGTTCGGGATCAAGCTGGGCCGCAACGCGGATGGCAGCCAGATAGAGCAGGATCGCAAGAACACCCGGAATGATACCGGCGATAAAAAGGGAGCCGATGTCCGTGCCGGTTGCAATGCCATAAAGCACAAGGATCACGGAAGGCGGGATCAGGATGCCAAGGGTGCCCCCTGCCGCCACAGCCGAAGCCGCGAAACCGTCCTTATACCCGTAACGGCGCATTTCGGGCACCGCCACTTTGGCCATGGTTGCCGCTGTGGCAAGGGACGACCCGCTGAGCGCGGAAAACCCGCCGCAGGCAAGGATTGTTGCCGCCGCCAGCCCGCCGCGCATATGGCCAACAAAACCGTGACACAGGCGGTAGAGATCTTCGGACATCCGCGCCCGCGTCACAAAAACGCCCATCAGGATGAACATCGGCAGTACCGAAAGTTCATAGGACATGGTGGCGTTGATCGGAAGTTGCCCGATCATCCCCATGGCCGTGCGTTCGGACAGGTTGATCCAGATCCCCGAAAGCCCCACCAGCAACATGGCCAGCGCAATGGGCATCCCGCCCATCATCAATACAAAGACACCGCCAAAGGAGATGGCTGCGATTTCCCAAACTCCCATTACAGGCTCCCCGGACGATTGCTTGTTGCGGGACGGTTGCGCATGAAGGCTTCAACCGCGCAGAGTAAAAATGCCAGGGCAGCGATCACAAGCAAAACGGACATGCCTTGCGCAATCAGTCCTTTTGGAACGCGCAGTTCCATTGTCACCTCGTTATACCGCAGCAGACGTTCACCCTGTAACCAGACCCGCCATGCGATGAACCCCATCAGCGCCGCACCGATGGCATCGGATACGAACCCTGTTGCCCGCAGCAGGGCAGGGGGAAACCGGTCAACCAGAATGGTCACCGTTATGTTGCTGCGCCGCCGGATCATCAGGGGCAGGGCTGTAAAAACGATCAGGCCCATGCCGATTTCGATCATCTCGAACCCGCCCATCAACGGGCTGCGCAGACCGTAGCGCATCACAACCCCTATAAAGGTCACAGACATGACAAAAAAGGCGATCAGGCCGGAAAGCCATGCAAGGGCAAGGCAAAGCCTGTCAAAGACGGATATTGCTGGTGACATCGCGATCTCGGCTTGGAAAATGGGTCAGGCGGCGCGAAGTCAAGCGCGCCACCTGTGTGGATTTATTTGACCACGTTCACTTCGGTGTCCGCGCGGTAGTTCTGAACCATGTCGCGGGCATAAGAGAGGATTTCCTCGCCGTTGAACCCCTTTTCCTTGGCCAGAGCCAGCCATTCTGTTTCCAGCGGCTTCAGGGCTTCGCGGGCCTTGGCGACATCTGCTTCGGGCAGTGTGACGAATTCAACGCCTTTTTCGTTCAGCTTTGCTTCGCCGTGCTTGTCCCCGTTCGTCCATGCAAACCCTGACAGCATCGCAATCGCCATGCCGGAGTGTTTGTTCACCGCGGCCTGTTCGGCTTCGCTCAGGCTGTCCCATGTGTCCTGGTTGAAAGCGACCCAGAAGGTATCGGTATAGAGCCCGCCCGGAATACGGGTGATGGTGGAAATGACCGGCGTGATGCCGAAAAAGTCAATGGATTCAGACGGAAAGGTGATCCCGTCCGCCACGCCGCGTGACATGGCGGTTTGGGCTTCGGTCGGGGGCAGTTGCACAGGGGATGCGCCGAGTTCGGTCATGATCCGCCCTGTCACATTGCCCCCGACGCGGATGGTTTTGCCTTTCAGGTCTTCGAGCGTGTCCACACGACCCTTGGCCATGTTGATATTCGGGTTGGAGTGGGTGAACAGCCCCACCACATGCGCGCCGTCGTGTTCACCATAATCGGCCCCGTATTTTTCGTAGGTCAGCCATGATGCAGCAGAACCGGCCCAAGGATCGGGGGACATGAACGGCAGGTCCATAACCTGTGTCAGCGGGAAGCGGCCTGCGTTGTGGCCGGACACGCCGTAGCCCACATCAAAGGCCTGATCCAGCAGCAGATCGAATTGTGCAGGCGGCGGGCCAAGCGCGGATGTCATGATCTCAAATTTCAGCGACCCGCCGGTTTCGTCTTCGATCGCAGCGGCCCAAGGCTTCAGGATGCCGGAGACGATCAGATGGTGGGGTGGAAGCCATGATCCCACGCGCAGGGTCTTTGACTCTTGCGCTGTGGCCGGAAGCGAACCGGCTGCGAGTGCCAGCGCCAGTCCGAAAGTTGCGAGTATTTTCATTTCAGTCTCCCTTGTTGATTTGGTACAATAAAGTGCCTGTTGTCAGAACGGTTAAAGCTTGCTCGGCCCGCTCAGTTTATAAATCTCCAGCGCGTCGGCCTCTTTGCCGCCCCTTGCGCTCAGCAGACGGAACTGTTCCGCTGCCAGTGCCGAGAACAGAACCGGCGAACCGCATGATTTGGCCAGTTCGCAAACGGAATCAAGGTCTTTCAGCATTGTTTCCACATGCCCGAGCGGTGGTTCGTGCTGGGCGTTCACCATACGTGGCAGGAAAATCTGCAAGGGCTTGCTGTCTGCAAACCCGCCGGCAAGGGCTTCGGGCAGGCGGTTCGCATCTACCCCTGCATTGGTGGCAAGCCGTGCGGCCTCTGCCAGAATGTTCATGGTGCAGCCGACAATCACCTGATTGCACAGTTTCGTGGTCTGCCCCGCACCTGCCGGTCCCATCAGGGTAAACCGCGCAGCCATTTTCAGCACCACATTTTCAACCCTGTCGAATACTTCCTGCTCGCCACCGGCCATGATGGCCAGCGTGCCAGCTTCGGCACCCGGAACGCCACCGGATACGGGCGCATCAATCCAGTCCATGCCTGCCTGTTCTTTCAAACGCTCCCCCATGCTGCGGGTGGCATCAGGTTGAATGGATGAGAAATCCACCAGAACCGAGCCTGACTTTGCCCCGCTTGCCACGCCGTTGTCCCCGAACACTGCAGCCTCAACCGCTTTGGTGTCTGTAAGGCACATGAAGACGATGTCAGACTGTGCTGCCACATCCGCTGCGTTCTTGCCAAGCTTTGCGCCCTTATCAACCAAGGGCTGTGCCTTGGCTGCGGTGCGATTCCAGACCGTCACCTCATAGCCTGCATCAATCAGGCGGGTCGCCATGGGCGCCCCCATCAAACCTGTTCCGATATATCCGACTGTTGGCGTATGCTGCATTATTCCATTCCTTTCCTGCGGGAGACCGGCCACTGCGCATTCCCTGCATGGGTCACGGCCCCTTGATGGGCCTGTCCCACCGTCGCTGCGTATTTCGATAGCAGACCTGCCTTATGACGGGTTTCTGGTGCGCGCCAGCTTTGACGGCGTTCTTCCAGTTCGGCGTCTGACACATCCAATGTGATCGTTGCAGCGGCGCCGTCGATGGTGATTGAGTCCCCGTTCTGAACCAGCCCCATCGGACCGCCTGTTGCGGCTTCGGGTGCGGCGTGGCCGATGCACATGCCCCGTGTTGCCCCCGAAAACCGTCCGTCCGTCAGCAGCGCCACTTTTTCGCCCATCCCCTGACCGTAGATCAGCGCGGTCAGCCCCAGCATTTCACGCATGCCCGGACCGCCGACAGGGCCTTCATTGCGCACGATCAGAACTTCGCCTTCTTTATAGTCGCGGGTATGAACCGCCTCTACGGCATCGTCTTCGCTTTCAAACACGCGGGCGGTTCCGGTAAAGGTCAGCGATTTCAGACCAGCCACCTTCAACAAGGCTCCGTCTGGACAAAGGTTGCCTTTCAGCACCACAACACCACCGGAGTCCATAATCGCATCCTTCACGGGACGGATGATCTCCCCGTCCGGTGCTGGGGCGTCCTGAACCTCTTCGGCAAGGGTGCGGCCCGTCACGGTCAGCGTGTCACCGTGCATATAGCCGTGGGCGATCAGTTCCTTGATCACCACATGGGCGCCGCCGATTTCGTAAACATCCTTGGCGTGATATTTGCCACCCGGCCGCAGGTTGCCGATAAAGGGCGTGCGTTGCAGGACTTCGGCTACATCGTCTGCGGTAAAGGCGATGCCTGCTTCGTTTGCGATGGCAGGGATGTGCAGTGCAGTGTTGGTGGATCCGCCCGTGGCCGCCACGATGGCGCAGGCGTTTTCCAGCGCCTTGCGGGTAACAATATCGCGGGGCAGCGGGCCACCCCGTTCGATCATGTCCATCACCAGTGCGCCTGCGCGGTGGCCGACGCCCTTGCGTTCGGAATAGACACCGGGGATCATGGAGGAATTAGGCACCGTCAGGCCCAAGGCCTCGGACACCATAGCCATTGTGTTGGCGGTAAACTGCCCTGCACAAGACCCGATCGTAGGTTTGCAGGCTTCTTCCAACTGGGTCAGTTCGTCTTCTGTCATGGTGCCCGCTTGCACCGCGCCCACCGCTTCGTAAGTGTCCAGAACGCTGACATCGCGGCCCTGAAAACGACCGGGCAGCGCCGATCCGCCATATACAAACACCGACGGCACATTACAGCGCACCATGCCCATGATGACCCCCGGCAATGTCTTGTCGCAGCCGCCATAGCCGACCACCCCGTCATAGGCGTGCCCGTGGATCACCGCTTCGATGCTGTCGGCAATCAGTTCGCGGCTGACAAGGCTGAATTTCATGCCTTCGTGGTTCATCCCGACGCCGTCGGATACGGAAATCGTGGTAAATTCCCGCGGTGTGCCGCCCGCCATCATCACGCCTTCCTTGGCGTATTCCACCTGTGTGTAATGGGTCATGTTGCAGGGGGTCGTTTCCCCTTTCTGACTGACAACCCCGACCATGGGTTTGGCAATGGCCGCATCATCAAGCCCCATCGCGTGCATGAAAGCCCGATGCGGGCTGCGGTCCAGACCGTCGGTCGTAATACGCGATCGAAGGGGCTTTTTGGGGGTGGACGCCATGGGAAGGAACCTCAAAGAAAGTTGCAAAGTAGAAGGTTTATTCTTGAACAAGACACCCGAATCCCGTTTTGTGTCAATATTGAATTCGAGGATTTGCCATGAAACTGATCGCCAACATCTCTATGATGTTTACCGAACTGCCATTGCCGGACCGGCTGGTCGCCGCTGCGCAAGCAGGCTTTGACGGGGTGGAAATCCAGTTTCCCGCCCTCGACGAAACAGCCGGAATTGCCGCCGCCAGCAGGGCAAGCCGGATGCCTGTGACGCTGATCAACGTGCCGCGCGGGCCGGGGGATGCGGTGGGTCTGGCCTGTTTGCCCGATCAACAGGACGCCTACCGTGCGGCGGTGCAAAGCTGCGCGAAGCAGGCCGAGACCTTGAAGGTGCACAAGGTAAACGTCCTGTCCGGCCGTCCAGCGGCAGGCGCGGATCGGGCCGCGTGTATGGAGGTTCTGAAAAGCAACCTGATTTACACCGCAGATGTTATGGCACAGATCGGCGTGAAGGTTATGATAGAGCCGGTCAACCGCACCGATGTGCCGGGCTTCTTCCTGACCGGCCTTGACGAACCGCTTTCCCTTCTGGCGGAACTGTCCCACCCCAATCTCGCGCTGCAGTTTGATTTCTACCATATGGCAATTACCGAGCCGGATCTGAGCGAGGCGATCAGACGCGCGGGGGCGCAGATCGGTCATGTGCAGTTCGCAGACACTCCGGGGCGTCATGAACCGGGCACCGGCAGCGTGGACTTTGTTGCGGCGCTGAAGGCGCTGCGTGAAACCGGTTATAATGGAGAAGTCTCGGCTGAATATAATCCCGAACACACAACAACAGAGGGGCTGGACTGGATGCCTGAATTCAAAAGGATGCTGACATGACACTGAGTGAAAAAGTAGCGCGGAATATACTGGAGGACGTGCAGTCCGGCACACCCTTCAAGCCCTACAGCGAAACGCCGCTGCGCACGGTGGAGTCGGCCTATGAAATTCAAGACATCCTGACCAGCCATTTGCAAGCCTCTGACAGGCGGGGTCCGGTAGCCGGTTGGAAAATCGCCGCAAATTCCGTTGCACTGATGGAGCGGTTCAAGCTGAAGGAACCCGCCACGGGGCGGGTGTTTTCCAAGCAACGCGATGAATCCGGTGTTCAATTGAAGGCGGCGGGTTACACCCAGTTCGCCTTTGAGCCGGAAATTGTCGCGGTGATGAAGGACACACTGCAGCCCGGTGATACGCCGTTTACTTCCGAACAAGTCTCTGCTGCGATCGACCGGTTTGTGCCGGGGTTGGAGCTGCTGGACATGCGGCACACGGATATGCCGAACACCCATATCCCCGATGCAATCGCGCAGAATATCTCGAATGTGGGGGCTGTAACCGGCGGGCCCGGTGTTCCGCCCGACGCCCTTGATACTGCCGCGATCCGCACCGTGTTGCGCATCAACGGAGAAGTGCAACACGATGTGACCGGTGCTGCGCCGCAGGATCCGCTGACAGCCGTAACATGGCTTGCAAACCATCTGGCATCGCGCGGTTTTGCGCTGGAGTCAGGGCAGATTGTAATGTGCGGCACCCACAGCCCGATCTGGTACCATGAAGGCACCGGAGAGATCGAAGTGTCCATGTCCGGCCTTGGCAGCGTGACGGCAACGCTCGCCTGAGTAACAGGCGAAAAGGCGGGCCCTAGGGGATCGCCTTTTCGCCGGTCTCGTCACGCAACTGGCCGGTGGCCAGCCAGCTTAGAACCAGCATTGCGGCTGCCGTGGCCAGACACATTGCAATGCCACCAAACTGATAGGTCAAACCTGACAGCACGGTGCCCACCAAACGCCCTGCTGCATTGGCCATATAGTAAAAGCCCACATCCATAGTCACCCGTTGTGTATCGGTAAAGCCGAGGATGAGGAACGAGTGCAGCGCCGAATTCACGGCAAATATCGCGCCAAAGGCTAGCAGGCCGATCACGACGGTTGTTGTCAGAAGCGGTGTTGGTTCTTTCGCGAGCCAAAGCACCAGCGCGAGTATTGCAGGCACCGCGCATAACATTCCGACCCATTTCTGTGCCAGAACCAGCAGTTCGGATCTGCTGCGGGTAGAGGCACTAAGAATACGCGGCGAGCTGCCCTGCACGGCACCGTAAAGAATAGTCCAAAGCGCCATAAAGCTGCCGATGGTAAAAAAGGCGGCGCGATTTCCCGCTTCGGTGCCGTCGGACAGAACGGCGTAAAAATAGATCGGAATGCCGACCACGAACCAGACATCTCTCGCCCCGAACAGGCACAGACGGGCCGCACTCAGCCAGTTGATGTTGCGGTTCTTGGAAAAAACCTCGCGGAATTTTGCATCACGGCGCCCCGCTGGCAGACCTTTGGGCATGGCCAGCAGGACCGCGATCAGAATGACAAAAAGGATCAGTGCCATGGCTAATACCGAAGCCGTAAATCCGGCCAGCCCCAGCAAGGCCGCCCCCAGCAGGAACCCCGCGCCCTTGATTGCGTTCTTGGATCCTGTCAGCAGCGCGACCCAGCGGAAAAGGGTGTTGTCGCCTTCGGGTGCCAGCACTTTGACCGCACTTTTTGCGCTCATCTTCGAGAGGTCTTTGGCCACCCCGGACAGACCCTGCACCAGCATTACAAAAACCACCGAAACTGTAATTGACCAGGCCGGTGACAGTTGTGTGAGAGCAAGCAGGGCAACCACCTGCAAAGCCAAACCAGCGTATAGGGTGGAGGTCAGCCCGAAGCGGGCCGCGATCCAGCCCGCAGACAGGTTGGTAACAACCCCTGCTATCTCGTAGAGCACAAAAAGATAGGCCAGTTGCACAGGTGAAAAGCCGAGCGTATGGAAGTGCAGCAGCACCAGCATCCGCAACGCGCCATCGGTCAGCATGAACGCCCAATACGCCGCCGTTACAGTAACGTAGGCGGAAAATCCCGCCGCCCGGGTCATAGCGAAGCGCCCACCATCAGTGCCACATCCACCAAACGGTGCGCATAGCCGTATTCATTGTCATACCATGCGTAGATTTTTACTTGTGTGCCGTTCACCACCATTGTGGACGGTGCATCAATCACCGAACTGCGCGGGTCATTGGTATAATCGCAAGACACCAGCGGCCGCGTTTCATACCCGAGAATATCCTTCAGCGGACCCTCGGCGGCCACCTGAAACAGGGCGTTCACCTCTTCCACGGTGGTTTCCCTTGCCATTTCAAACACACAGTCCGTGATAGAGGCATTCAACAGCGGCACCCTGACGGCGTGACCGTTCAGTTTCCCTTTCAATTCGGGATAGATCAGCGTGATCGCCGTGGCCGAACCTGTGGTCGTCGGGATCAGATTGGTCAGGGCAGAACGTGCCCGCCGCAAGTCTTTGGCGGGGCGATCCACTATGGTCTGGGTATTTGTCACATCGTGGATTGTTGTGATGGACCCGTGTTTGATCCCGATCCCTTCCAGCAGTACCTTGACCACGGGTGCAAGACAGTTGGTCGTGCAACTTGCCGCGGTGACAATGTTGTGGGCTGCGGGATCATAGGTGTCGTTGTTCACACCATAAACGATGTTGGCCGTCGGGCCGTCTTTGACCGGAGCGGAGACGACAACCTTTTTGACGCCGGCTTCAAAATAAGGTGCGAGCTTGGCCTCGGTTTTGAAGGCGCCGGTGCAATCGATAACCACATCCACGCCATCCAGCGGGAGATCCTGCAGAGTGCGGGTCTTGGGGACGGGGATGCGGGTACCATCAATCGTGATTGACGTGTCATCGGCAGAGAAAGCCGCGGGCCAACGACCGTGCACTGAATCAAACTCCAGCAGATGCGCATGCATTGCCGGATCACCTGTGGCGTCATTTACGAAAGCGATGTCAGCGCCCCGTTCCAGCAAGGGCCGCAACGCCAGTTTACCCATCCGGCCGAGGCCGTTGATTGCATAAGTCGTCATCGTTTTATTCCATTCTTCTTCTGCAAGCCGCGCGCGCGGGATTTCGCATGGATATGTAAAACTATTATGACAGACAAGGCATTAACGGGCACCAGCGAGAGAGCTGCGCCGGTGCCCGTGGGGATCAATCGATGGCGTAAACCTGCGGGGCGCTGCCGGACTTCATGCTGTAGACAGCCAAGGGTTCCTGCTTGCCCCCGCCCATCCCCGGAGATCCTTGTGGCATACCGGGCAGCGAAATAGCAGCGATATCCGGCTTTTCTGCCAGCATCTTTTCGATCACGCTTACCGGAACGTGCCCGCTGACTGCATAATCTCCGATCAGGGCAGTGTGGCAGCCTTGCAAACCCTTTGCCACGCCAGCCTTGCGGTTGATCCCGCTCAGGTCGTGGGTGGGAATGATCTCTACATCAAACCCGTGCTCTCGCAAATATTCCCCGTGAACTTCGCAACATCCACAGGACGGGTCTTTGTAGAGTTTGACTTCCTGAGCAGAGACAGCAGCAGGCCCGCTGCCAAGGGATACAGCCGCAAAAACTGCGAGCGCTGCAGCCGCTGTTCCGAACGCGGCCAGTTTACGGGGCTTGTTTAACTTTATGGTCATTTGAGTGTTTCCTTCGGTTCTGCCGGATTTTCCGGCTGTTGTTGTGTTCGGACGGATTGAAAACGGGGCTAGGCCTGTGGTGTGACGCGGATTACGCCCATCATGCTGCCGTTGAAGAGGATTTCATGTCGCGTCGACGCTTCCAGGTCCGGCTCGGGCAAGGGGGTGGGCGCCAAAGTCCAGACCGAAGATCCGCGCATTCGCGGCGTTGATCAGCCTCAGACGGATGCGTTCACCGGATTTAAAGGCCATCTGGTCCGGCATCAGGCACATCAAATTCATAAAGAAATGTTTCTCCTGCCCGTATCGCGTTTTGGGTCAGATCCGGCACGCCATCCATAGCGTTAGGCGTGCGAATACCATGCCAGTGGATCGTAGTGTCTTCAGGCAGATTGTTGTGGGCTTCGATGCGTAACTTCTCGCCCTGGCGGATACGGATTTCCGCACCCGGTACCGAGCCGTTAGTTTGCCAGACCTGTGTCAGTCCGAATGGCGCAGGGCGAAGCGCGGCGTGACCGGTACCTGCGCACAGTTTGATAGGGGTGTTAACGGGTGCGGGCGTGTTCGCCGCGCCGATTTGTGTAGAAGCAGCCAGTGCCGCACCGCAGGCAAGAAACTGCAGCCGGTTTAGGAATGGGATTTTGAACATTTGGTCGTCCTTAAACTGTCGGGGGGGGCGCGGCTTCAGGCTTAAAGCCGCGCGAGGGGGCCACCCGATGGGATGGCAGCGTCAGGTTCAAAGAAGTTGTTTCGGGGGGAAAGGATCTGGCGGGGCGGCCATGCGGGATGACAGCCAATACAGGCTGCGCCGGGCGCAGATGCGCGCAACTCCGTCGGGGCTGAAAAGGCCGTCAAGGCAAGTACAAGGCCGAGTATGAGGCAGATCACTGGTTTCATGGGAGTGATGTGGTGGCTTCCAGTGGGGGAGGGTCAAGGTGGTGAGATGAAATTTTCCTCTTTGCGCAGGGGGATTTTGTCGCAGAGCGGCGCGCGCGGCTGCCAGCACTGCAGTCCAGTGGCTGGAGTCGACGGTCGAAGGGTTGACAGCTAGGCATAAATTAATTAACAACGCAATCATTAACGCATTAAGGACAGACATGCCCCATTTTCATATAGAGTACTCCGGTAACCTGGAAGGCGTCGTTGATATGGGCGCTCTTTGCGAAGCGATCCGTGCCGCTGCCGCGCAAATCGAGACATTCCCGATGGCAGGTATTCGTGTGCGGGCCACCCGCGTTGACCACTACGCGATTGCGGACGGGAATGCCAAACACGGGTTTGTCGATCTTTCCGTGCGCCTTCGGGAAGGGCGCGCACCGGAGGTGAAACAGGACGCAATTGCGCAAATTTTCGAGGCGATGAAGGATTTCCTTGTCCCCGTGATGGCCACCCGTTCCATCGCCCTTTCCGCCGAGATGCGCGACATTGATGCTGCGCTTTCCCCCAAATGCGGAACCATCCGCGACCATCTGACCGCAGCCGACTGAAGGAGCTGACATGAGCGTGCTTGAAGACAATATCCGGAAACTTGACGGCTATCTGAACCGCTTCCGCGATGGTGGTATTGCCAACCGGATTGCCGGTCAGGACACTGCTGGAAGTGGCGGCGTGTTCCAGTCCACCTCTCCCGTGGACAAAAGCGTGATCTGTGACGTGGCCCATGGTACCAGTGAGGATATAGATAAAGCGGCTAATGCGGCCCACGATGCCTTTGCTGCGTGGCGCGACCTGCCTGCACTGGAGCGCAAGAAGATCCTGATCCGCATTGCCGAAGGGATTGAGGCGCGGGCCGAGGAAATCGCGCTGTGCGAATGTTGGGATACGGGGCAGGCCTATAAATTCATGTCCAAGGCCGCCCTGCGCGGGGCGGAAAACTTCCGCTATTTTGCCGATCAGGTGGTGCAGGCGCGGGACGGGCAACACCTGAAATCCCCGACGTTGATGAACATCACCACGCGTGTGCCGATCGGGCCTGTCGGGGTGATTACCCCTTGGAATACGCCCTTTATGCTATCCACATGGAAGATTGCACCGGCATTGGCGGCAGGCTGTACGGTGGTGCATAAACCGGCCGAAGCGTCACCGCTGACGGCACGACTGCTGGTGGAAATCGCAGAAGAAGCGGGTCTGCCCGCGGGTGTTCTGAACACGGTCAATGGTTTTGGCGAGGATGCGGGCAAGGCCTTGTGCGAACACCCCAAAATCAAGGCGATTGCCTTTGTGGGCGAAAGCCGCACCGGAAGCCTGATCACCAAACAGGGGGCGGATACGCTCAAGCGCAACCATCTGGAACTGGGCGGCAAGAACCCTGTAATCGTGTTTGACGATGCGGATCTGGACCGCGCGCTCGATGCGGCCATTTTCATGATCTACTCGATCAACGGCGAACGCTGCACGTCCTCCTCTCGTCTGCTTGTTCAGGACACCATCCGCGAAGAGTTCGAAACAAAGCTGATCGAACGGGTGAACCGGATCAAGGTTGGCCATCCGCTGGACCCAACAACAGAAATCGGGCCTCTGGTGACGGAGGAACATTTCAACAAGGTCACCAGCTATTTTGACATCGCCAAACAGGACGGCGCGACCGTTGCCGCAGGTGGAGAGGTTGTGGGCGATGAGGGCTATTTCGTGCGTCCGACCCTGTTCACCGATGCGGATAACCAAATGCGGATTTCGCAAGAGGAAATTTTTGGTCCTGTCCTGACCTCCATTGCGTTCCGCACGGAAGAAGAAGCCCTGCAAATCGCCAATGACATTCCTTACGGGCTGACAGGCTATGTCTGGACCAACGATCTGACCCGTGCGCTGCGCTTTACCGACAGGCTGGAGGCGGGCATGATCTGGGTGAACTCGGAAAACGTGCGCCACCTGCCAACCCCGTTTGGTGGCGTAAAGGCCAGCGGCATCGGGCGTGATGGCGGCGACTGGTCGTTCGAATTCTACATGGAACAAAAGCACATCGGTTTCGCCACCGGACAGCACAAAATTACCAAACTGGGAGCAAACTGATGCCTGTACCTGCACCAAATCTCTACCCCGATTTCAACACCATCCGTCTGTCCCACGCCTGTCTGAATGTGAAGGATCTGGCGGCATCCAAGACCTTTTACACCGAAATCCTCGGCCTTCAGGTGACGGATGAAAGCGACACCCATGTCTACCTGCGTGCGATGGAAGAACGGGGGCATCACTGCATTATCCTGCAAAAATCCGACCAGCCCGGCACGGTCGAAGTGATGGGATTCAAAACCTTTGACGAAGACGATCTCGACAAGGCAGAAACCTACTTCAAGGCGAAAGGTCGCCCGACCGGATGGGTGAAGCGCCCCTATCAGGGCCGTACCTTGCTGACCTCTGACAACATCGGCATCCCGCTGGAGTTTTACCACAAGATGAACCGTCTGGAGCCGATCCACCAGAAATACGCGCTTTATCGCGGGGTGAAGCCGCTGCGCATCGATCATTTCAACTGCTTCTCGCCGGATGTGGACGCATCGGTTGCGTTTTACAATGATTTCGGCTTCCGCGTGACCGAATATACCGAGGACAATGAGAGCAAAAAGCTCTGGGCGGCATGGATGCACCGCAAGGGGGGTGTGCATGATATGGCCTTCACCAATGGCACAGGCCCGCGCATGCACCATGTTGCCTTCTGGGTTCCGACACCGCTGAATATCATCGACCTGCTCGACCTGATGGCGACCACGGGGTATGTGGACAACATCGAACGGGGGCCGGGGCGGCACGGTATCTCGAACGCTTTCTTCCTTTATATTCTTGACCCTGACGGGCACCGGATCGAAATCTATTGTTCGGATTACCAGACGGTCGATCCTGATATGGAGCCGATCAAATGGGATCTCAAAGACCCGCAGCGCCAGACGCTTTGGGGGGCTGCCGCACCGCGCAGCTGGTTTGAGCATGGCACGAATTTCGTCGGCGCCGACACGCGCGACTCCGAGATCCAAGCCAGCCCGATCATCGCGCCATAAGGAATAACATCATGCGTTTTGCAACCTACTCTGCCGCTGGCGGGACATATTACGGTGCGGTTACAGATGACGGGATGATCCCGCTGGACGGGGATTTTCCCCAATGGCCAACCCTATTGGATGCGGTGAAGGCAGGCGGACTGCCCGACCTTGAAAAAGCCGCTGCCGAAAAAACGGCGACCCACACTGACTACCGGTTCGAAATGGTGCTGCCCAATGCGCCGCGTATCCTCTGCGTCGGGGTGAACTTCCCCGACCGGAACGCGGAATATAAAGACGGATCAGAGCAGCCGAAATACATGTCCCTGTTTCCCCGTTTTGCCAGCGGTTTCACAGGCCATGACCGCCCGCTGATCCGCCCGCCAGAAAGCCCGCAGCTTGATTATGAAGGCGAGGTGGCCATCGTGATCGGCAAAGCGGGGCGGCGGATTGCACAGGCCGATGCCTATGATCATATTGCCGCGCTGACGATCTGTAATGAAGGCACCATCCGCGATTGGGTGCGCCACGCGAAATTCAACGTGACGCAAGGCAAGAACTGGGACAACTCCGGTGCCATCGGGCCGTGGCTGGTGCCGTTCACCGATGCGGCGCAACTGGATGACGCCCGCATCATTACCCGCGTTAACGGTGAGGTGCGTCAGGACGATGTGCTGTCCCGCATGATGCACCCGATCCGGCGCGAAATCGAATATATCTCCACTTTCATGACATTGCAGCCCGGCGATATTATTGTCACCGGAACGCCGACGGGCTCCGGCGCACGGCTCGACCCGCCGCAATACCTGAAACCCGGGGACGTGGTAGAGGTGGAGGTGAACACCATCGGCACCCTGCGCAACACGATTGAGGACGAAGCGGTATGACTCCCGAAGATCACGCAAAAGCAGCGGCTGATCTGTTGCAGGCCGAAGCGACAGGTCAACAGATTGGCCTGCTGACCAAAGCCTTTCCCGAAATGGGCATGGACGACGCCTATGCCATCCAGAACGCGATTTATCGCGCCAAGCTAAAGCAGGGGCGTACGGTCGTCGGCTGGAAAATCGGTCTGACATCGAAAGCGATGCAATCCGCGTTGAACATCGACATTCCAGACAGCGGAATCCTGTTCGACGATATGGTGTTTGCGGACGGCGCAACAGTGACAAAGGGCCGGTTTATCCAGCCGCGCATCGAAACGGAAATTGCCTTTGTCCTGAACACCGCAATCGGTGGCGTGGATATAAGCCGCGATGATGTGCTGGCGGCAACCGATTATGTTGCCCCCGCGCTGGAAATCCTTGATACGCGCATTCTGCGGGCGGACCCTGAAACCGGACAGACCCGTAAGGTGTTCGACACCATCAGCGATAATGCCGCCAACGCGGGTGTTGTGCTGGGGGCGCAGCGGCACAAAGTAGACGCTTTTGATCTGCGCTGGGTCGGGGCGATCACCTCGCGCAATGCAGAGGTAGAGGAAACCGGCCTCGGCGCAGGGGTTCTTAACGATCCGGTGGAAAGCGTTGTCTGGCTGGCCCGCCGCATGGCGCAATACGGGCAAAGTCTTGAACCGGGCCAGATCATCCTTTCAGGCAGTTTTATCCGACCTGTTGAATGCCCGTCAGGGTCTCAAATATCCGCCGATTTCGCCGGATTCGGCTCTGTCAGCATCTCATTCGAATAGGAAACTCCCATGCCAGCCCCCAAGAACACTTTCAAACAGGCCCTGAAAGAGGGCGAACTGCAGCTCGGTTGCTGGCTCGGTCTGGCCGACCCCTATATTGCAGAGATCAGCGCCGGGGCGGGGTTTGACTGGCTATTGATAGACGGGGAGCACGCGCCCAACGACCTGCGTTCTATTGTGGCGCAGTTGCAGGTGATTGCGGGGCGACCTGCCCATCCGGTCGTCCGCCCGCCCGTTGGTGAGGTCTGGATGATCAAGCAGCTGCTGGACGCTGGCGCACAAAGCCTGCTGGTGCCGATGGTGGAAACGGCGGAGCAGGCGCGCGAACTTGTGGCCGCTGTGACCTATCCACCCCACGGGCTGCGGGGGGTGGGTTCGGCCCTTGCCCGTGCCTCGGATTTTTCGGGGATCGCGGATTACCTGACCACTGCGCGGGAGGAAATTTGCCTGCTTGCACAGGTGGAGAACCAGAAAGGCATGGAGGCGCTGGATGATATTCTGGCGGTTGAGGGACTGGACGGCGTGTTCATTGGCCCGTCCGATCTGGCGGCGGATATGGGATATATCGGGCAGGCCGGTGCACCGGCGGTGAAAGAGGCCGTGCTGGATGCCATGAAGCGGATCGTGGAGTGCGGCAAGGCTGCGGGTATCCTGACACTGGATGCGGAGTTGCAGCAACAGTGCCGTGATCTGGGCGCAACATTCATTGCCACGGAAATAGACGTGACCCTGTTTGCGCGGAACATGCGGACAAGTGCGCAAACAGCGGCCAAGCTGCGCAACGGTTAGGCTAACAGGCGGATTGCGTCGCTCAGGGGCATCCCGCGCTGTATTCCAAGGGCCTCTGCCGTGCGGTTGGTGGCGCTTATAATTCCGGTTTGCAACGCGGAAGCACTGTTGCCGATCTCGCAGGTCTGGCAGTCTAGTGTCACCGCCGCGATGCTCCGTGTGTCGAGTGCTGGCAGGCGGGACAGGCCGATGTCGTTCTTGCCGATTCCAGCATCCGAAAAGCTGACAAACCGTGCCTCTGCCTTACAGGCCCGTGCCGGATTGCCCCCGATCAACCCGCCGTGTGATCCTGTCACGATGATGCGGGCTGCATCCTCTGGTGTGATCAGAGAAGCGGAATCGACGCTTAACACCTCCAGATCTCCTACGCTGATCAGGGTTCTTGATTCGGGAACAGCGGTCATAATTCCGGTAGGCTCCGGCGCCTTGACGAGGAATGACGCCGCGTCTTTTACCGATTGTCCCGGCCTTATCCCCAAAGCCTGCGCAACAGAATTGGCATAAGAGATCACGCCGGTGTCAAAGCTGTCCCGCGCCGATCCGATTTCCGCGCTCATACAATCCACAGCACAGCCGGCCATACCCAGATCCGCCAGCGCCCGCACCCCTGCAATACCTGCGTCATGCAGGCCAATACCCGCATCATTCAGCACAACAGCCCGCAACCCCGCACGCGATGCACAAGCGGCTGCAAACAGTCCGCCGTGCGAACCGCTGATCCCGATCTGCCCCTGCGCATTTGCGTCCGCATCGGTGATCGAGTCATAGAATCGAAGCTCTGAAGTCATGCAGTTAACGATATTTTGTTTGACAGCCTGCCGCAATATGTTCCTACTATCAAAACAAACATTCCGATAAAAGGAATGAGGGAGGAAGCAAAGTGACAACGGAAGCGCCGGTAGGCTCGATTGCGCGTGCACGAAATGTTCTTGGTGCTTTGGCGTCCCAGCCACTCGGGGCGAGCCTGACCGAGATTATGGCGCAGACCGAATTCACCAAGACGACCACGCACCGCGTGCTCGCATCGCTTCAGGCGGTCAACTACGTCTATCAGGATCCCGACACGCGGAAATATCACCTTGGTCATGCACTGGCCTCCCTTGCGCGGATGGCGAACCGGTCCGATCTGGCAGCACTGGCCAAGCGCAGCATGCGCCGCATTGCCGATGCCTGCGAAGACACCGTGTTCCTGTCTGCCCCTGAAGGCGCGGCGTCGATCTGTGTCTGCCGCGAGTTGGGCGCCTTTCCGATCCGCGTCCTGACGCTGGACGCAGGCAGCCGCGTTCCTCTCGGGGTCGGCGCGTCCGGTCAGGCGCTTTATGCGGTGACGGACAAGCCAAAACGCCGCGCGGCGGCAAAAGCAAATGTCGCGTGGATGGCAGAGTATAATTACACACCGGAAAAAGTCGAAGCTCTGGCCAAGGATTTTCACAAGCGGGGCTATGCGCTGAACCCGTCCATTCCTGTTCCGGGGATGAGCGCGGTGGGCCTGCCGATTGTCACCAGAAGCGGGCGGATTTGCGCCGCCTTTGGCATCGGGGCCATTAACGAACGGATGAGCACAGCGCGTATTGAGGGGGAATTGATCCCGTTGCTGCGCCGCGAGGTAGAGGTGCTGTCCGATAAATTTACGATATTGGATCAGGAGGGGTTGCTTTGAACCTGACAAATTTCGATCAGGATGCAGGGCTAAGGCGTCTGCACATGATGGAGCGCATCCGCGCCTTTGAGGAAACCGCCCGCCGCGCTGCAATAGACGAGGAACTGGTGCTTGGCGCGATCCACCTGTCCATCGGACAGGAAGCGGTGGCGACAGGGATCATCGAAAACCTGCGGCGCGACGATTATATCCTGTCCACCCACCGCGGCCATGGCCATACGCTGGCCAAAGGTGCGGATGCGGATGCAATGATGAAGGAGCTTCTGGGGCGCGAGGGCGGTTGTTGCGGCGGCAAGGGCGGGTCCATGCATATCGCGGATTTCGGTGTTCGGATGCTGGGTGCAAACGGTGTGGTCGGTGCCAATATCACCATCGCAGCGGGAGCGGCCCACGGGATCAAACTGCTAGGCGGGGATCAGATCGTGGTCTGTTTCTTCGGGGACGGCGCGTCCAATCGGGGGCCGTTTCTGGAAGGCGTGAACTGGGCGGGTGTGTTCAACTTGCCGATCCTGTTTGTCTGTGAGGATAACCAGTATTCCGCTTCTACCCTGACCAGTGACATGACCTCTGGCAACATTGCAGACCGCGCCCGCGCCCTTGGCCTGCGCACCACTGAAGCGGATGGTAATGACGTGACATCTCTGGCCGCAACAGCGGCAGAGATCACGGCGCGTATCCGCGAAACCGGAACGCCGGAATTCCTGATGGCCAAGACCTACCGGATCAGCGGTCACACCTATTTCGATCCCGCCACCTACCGGCCCGAGGGAGAGGCAGAGCGGATGCAAGCCACCACCTGCCCGATTGCCCGCCTGCGCGAAACGCTTGCTGAGGCAGGCGTTTCAACGGACGAACTGGACGGGCTGGCACAGGACGCCCGCGCAGAAATGGACCGCGCCCTAGATGCAGCGCGGGATGCACCATGGCCTGCCAATGAAACGGCTTTTGCCGATGTGCAGGACATCGGCTCCCCCCTTAAGGAGGCGTTCTGATGCCTGTGATGAGTTATGCCGATGCCGCGAAACTGGCCGTGGCCGAAGCCATGCGCGACGATCCAACGGTCTGGTGCGTGGGCGAGGATCTGGGCCGTGGCGGTGTGTTCAAACAATATACCGGACTGGTGGAAGAATTCGGGCCGCAGCGGATATCCGACGCGCCGATCTCCGAGGCGGCGATTATGGGCGCAGCCTTTGGCGCAGCCATGGCTGGAACCCGCCCGATCGTGGAAATGCGCTTTGCGGATTTCGCGCTCTGCGCCACGGATGAACTGGTGAACCAGATCGCCAAGGCGCGGTTTATGTTTGGCGGTCAAAGCCGCGCGCCCATGGTGATCCGCAAGCCGATGGGCATGTGGCGGTCCTCGGCAGCGCAACATTCCCAATCGCTCGAAAGCTGGTACACCCATATTCCGGGCCTTGTAGTGTGCTGTCCGGCGACGCCGCAGGACAACTATTCCATGATGAAAGCCGCCATCGCCTGTGATGATCCGGTGGTCTATCTGGAACACAAGAATATCTGGGCGCACGAAGGCGAGGTGGATCCCACAAAGGCTGTGGACTTCGGCAAAGCGGCCCTGCGCCGTTCGGGGCGCGATGTGACGCTTGTGTCATGGTCCCAAACCGCGAACCTGTGTGTCGAGGCAGCCGATGTGCTGGCCCGTCAGGGGATCGGGGCCGAGGTGATCGACTTGCGCAGCCTCTGGCCGTGGGACAAGGCGGAGGTGTTTGACAGCGTGCGCAAGACGGGCCGTCTGCTGGTGGCCCATGAAGCGGTTTCTGTCGCAGGCTTCGGGGCCGAAGTGGTGGCGACCGTGGCCCAGAATATTCCGATGAAAACCCTGCCCAAACGTCTGGGCAGCCCGCGCGGGCTGATCGCCTATGCGCCGAACCTTGAAGACCAGATGCGCGTCACGGCACCGATGATTGCCAGGGCCGCGCAAGAGATGATGGAGAATGAACCCGCATGAGCAATACCAATGAAATGACAGGGGGCGAGGCGCTCGTCCGGATGTTGCTGGCCCATAATGCAGGACCGATGTTTGGCATGGGGGGCTTCCAGTTGCTGCCGTTTTACGATGCGGCGCGGCGTCTGGGGCTGGATCACAACCTGATCAACGACGAACGCTGTGCGGTATTTGCCGCAGATGCTTATGCCAAGGTCTCGGGCCGTGTCGGTCTGGTGGATGCCACATTGGGGCCGGGGGCGACGAACCTTGTGACCGGACTGGTTGAGGCGCTGAACGCGGGCAGCCCGATGGTGGCGATCATTGGCGATGCACAGCGGGATCACGCGGGCAAGAATATGACGCAGGAAACCGATCAGGTGTCGATCCTGCGCCCGGCCTGTAAGGAACTGTTGCGGGTCGAGGCGATCCAGCGCATCCCCGAAATCATGCGCCGTGCCTTTGAGGTGGCCACTTCGGGGCGTCCCGGTCCGGTGATTGTGGATGTGCCCGAAGACATCGCACACGGGCTTTACGGTTTTGAGGAGTCCGACTTTGCAGTTGACCCCGCCCATGAATCCGCCCCTGCCATCCGGTGCCGCCCTGCGGCTGAACCGCTGGCCAAAGCCGCAGGGCTGATTGCGGCTGCCAAGCGCCCGATCCTCTTGTGCGGTGGGGGTATCCATATCTCTCAGGCAACCGAGGCCGTCACCCGCCTTGCCGAGGAAAACAGCATCCCCGTCGCCCACACCATGAGCGGCAAGGGCGCGATTGCCTGCACTTCTGATTTGTCCGCCGGACTGTTCGGACGTTATGACCGGATCGCAAACGATCTGATCGCAGCATCTGACTGTATTATCGTGGCAGGCTGCAAGCTGGGCGAGATTGCAACGAAACGGTTCACCATTCCGACCAAAGGCCAGACCGTGATCCATCTGGACAATGTGGCCGAGGAAATGGGCCGCACCTACCAACCGACGGTCAAGCTTTGGGGGGATGCACGGGAAGGTCTGAATGATTTGTGCGATGCGCTTGCAGATCGGGCTGCGGAACAGCGCAAGGCGCGGGTGGACTATCTGGCGGAAATTCCGGTTAAAATGCAGGTCTGGCATGACGAGGTCGCAGCAGAGCGGCTGTATTCCGAAGAAACCCCAATCAACATGGCGCGTCTGATTACAGAACTGAACAACCATCTGCCCGAAGACGGCCACCTGATTGCAGATGGCGGTTTTGCAGCGCACTGGGGCGGCTTGCTGTTCAATTCCAAAAAAGCGCGGCGCACTTTTGTGCCGGATCGCGGCTTTGCCTCTATCGGGTACGGATTGCCCGGCGCAATGGGCGCCCAGCTTGCCAACCGTGATGCGGTGGTTGTGGGGTTGACCGGCGATGGCGGCTTTAACATGGTGCTCGGAGAGCTTGAGACAGCGCGGCGGATGAAACTGGGCGTTACGGTGATCGTCGTAAACAACGCTGCGTCCGGATATGTGAAGGCGCTGCAACATTTGATGTACGGGGAAGGGAATTACCAAAGCTCCGATCTGGCGGAAACGAATTATGCAAAACTGGCAGATGCGATGGGCTGCCACGGCATTCGCGTCGAAAACCCCGCAGAAATCGCGGATGCGTTGAAGGCGGCTTTTGCGGAAACAGACCGGCCCAGCGTGATTGACGTGATGGTCACGCGCGATCCGGCAAAGATGCTTCCGGCAGTGGATAACCGGACCGTGCAAGTGAAGAAAGGCGACCGTGTGGCCTGATACACGACAGATTTACAAACTTTATTTGATTGGGAGGAGATCAATATGAAACGCAACCTTACACTGGCAGCCTGTGCTGCTGCATTACTGGCCGGAACCGCAGGGGCCAAGGACATTGAAATGCAGTCCATTTTTCCTGAATCCCTGCCGCTGCTTGGAAAACCCGCCTGGGATATGTCACAGCGGGTGGATACGCTGACAGCGGGCGGTATCAAGTTTGATGTGAAGGCCCCGGGCGAGATCGTGGCGACGGGCGAGGTCTGGGATTCTGTTTCTACCGGGGCGGTCGAAAGTTCATGGTATTCCATCGGTTTCGCCGAAGGCGTTGTACCTGCGGCACCGCTGTTCACCACATTCCCTTTCGGCCCTGACATCAAGGAATATGCGGCCTGGTGGTATTATGGCGGCGGGCAGGAAAAATGGTCCGAAATAACCGAAGCCGAATATAACATCAAAACCATTCACTGTTCGACACTGGTGCCCGAAGCCTCTGGCTGGTTCCGCGATGAAATTAAGACGCTGGACGATTTGAAGGGCAAGAAGATGCGCTTCTTCGGTCTGGGTGCGTCTGTGATGGGCAAGCTCGGCGTCGAGGCGCAGTCCATGGGGTTGGCCGACACCATGTCAGCACTGAACACCGGTGCGATTGACAGTGCGGAACTGGGCTTTCCCTTCCTTGATAATATGGTTGGCATGTATGACCACGCCAAACACTATTATTTCCCGGGCTGGCACCAGCAAACCAGTTTCCTGAGCGTGATTATCAATCTGGATACGTGGAACGACCTGAGCGATCAGGAACGCGCCATCATCGAGACCGCTTGCGAAGCGCAGGTTCTCAAGACCATGGCAGAAGGCGAAGCGGTGCAGCTTGAGCCTCTGGCGAAAATGCAGGCTGAAAACGGTGTTACGGTTCACGAATGGCCCGAAGAAATCCTGAACGCTTACGAAGCTGCATGGACCGAAGTCGCCGCTGAAAAATCCGCAGCGGATGAGGATTTCAAAACCACTTGGGAAAGCATCCAGACCTTCCGTGAGAATTACTCGGAGTGGAAAAACATCGGCTATCTGAAGTAAGCCGTTAATACAAAGCCCGGTGCGGCGGGGGGAGCCGCCGCACCGGATTTTTCAAAGGGGGGATCATGCAAACCAGTCTGAAAATCTCTTCTGCGCTGACGACCATTTGCGATTGGGCTGCACGGCTGGCGGCGGTGCTGCTGTTCGTGCTTGTCGGTGTGATCATGTATGATGTGATCGGGCGCAAGTTCTTCTCGACCGGATCAACCATGTTGCAGGAACTGGAATGGCACCTGCACGGCGTGATCGCAGTGTTCGCTTTCGGCTATGCCTATACCCGCGACGCCCATGTACGCATTGACGTTATTGCCGCCAAGATGACCCCGCGCTTCCGGCTTTGGCTGGAATTCTGGGTGGTTGTACTGCTGGTCATTCCGTTCTTTCTGTTCATCGCATGGCACGGCTACGAATTTGCCGCCCGCGCTTTTGAACGCGGGGAAGGGGCAAATGGCGGGCGCGGCTTGCCCCATCGCTGGATCATCAAGTCCGCAGTGCCCGTTTCGGCCCTTCTGACCGTTGCGGGCTGTAGCGCAGTTGCCCTGCGCATTCTGGCCACGCTGAAACGCCCCGATCTGATCTCACAGACATTCCTTGAAAGAGGCCTATGGAAACGCTGACCGAATTCCTGCCCGCGATTATGTTTCTAAGCCTGATCGCGGGGCTGTTCACAGCCCTGCCGGTGCCCATCGTGCTGGCGGCCGTGACGCTGATCTTTGCCATCATCGCCCTTGCCTTGGGTGAGATGCGGTTTGTTCATCTGTCCCTTGTGCCGACACGGATTTATGGCGGGGTGATTGACAACGCGGTGCTGGTGGCCGCGCCCATGTTTATCTTCATGGGCGTTGTGATGGAAAAAACCCGCATTGCCGAAGATCTGCTGCTGACCCTTCAAAAGCTGCTGGTGCGGGTGCCGGGCGGGCTGGCGCTGGCGGTGGTTCTGATGGGGACAATTCTGGCCGCTGCCACTGGGATCATCGGGGCATCGGTTGTGATGCTGACAGTGATGGCCCTGCCGACCATGATGCGGGCGGGATATTCCGCGCCGCTGGCCACCGGCACAGTGGCAAGCGCGGGGACACTTGGCATCCTTATTCCGCCCTCTGTGATGCTGGTCTTCATGTCCGACCTGCTGTCCCTCAACCTTGCCAAAGTGTTCGTCGCGGCCTTCCTGCCCGGCCTGTTTCTGGCGGCGGTCTATCTGGTCTATCTTGTGACCCGCTCTATTCTGCGCCCCAGTGAAACACCTGTGCCCCGTGGCCTGACAATTGAGGAGAAATCCGGTCTCTGGCACGAGGCGATAGTCTCTGTTTCCTTCCCGTTGATCCTGATTGTGGCCGTGCTCGGCTCTATCATCGGCGGGTTTGCCAGTCCGACCGAAGCCTCCGGTGTGGGGGCATTTGCGGCGCTGTTTCTGGGGTTGATCCGGGGTCGGATTAACTGGAACGTGCTGGGCGAGGCGACCGACAGTTCGCTGCGTACCATTGCACTGCTGTTTTTCATCTTTGCCACTGCTACCGCGTTTTCCTACATCTTTCGCAAAGTGGGCGGGGATGACCTGATCGTTGAACTCGCCCGTAGCCTGAACCTCGGGGATTGGGCGTTGTTGTTCATGATGATGATCATGGTTTTTGTGCTCGGCTTTTTCTTTGACTGGATCGAAATTACCCTGATCCTGCTGCCGATTTTTGCCCCGATTGTAGATCTGATGGATCTCGGGGATCACATTGACAAAAAGGATCTGGTCTACTGGTTTACCATTCTTGTCGCGGTGAATCTGCAAACCTCCTTCCTGACGCCGCCCTTCGGGTTTGCGCTGTTCTACATGAAAGGTGCGGCTGGGAACCTTGTGGAAATGCGAGACATCTACCGCGGGATCATTCCCTTTGTTGTGTTGCAGGTGGCGGTGCTGTTCATCCTGATCTGGCAACCGGAACTGGCCATGTGGCTGCCAGGCAAGGTGTTGGGGAATTGAGCCGGCTGAAGGATAAAAGGGTCGTCGTTATCGGCGCTGGGTCGTCCGGCGCGGGCTGGGGCAACGGCAAGGCGACTGCCGTGCTGTTCGCGCGGGAAGGCGCGAAAGTGCTGTGTGTGGACCGCGTGGCAGAGGCTGCGCAGGAGACTGCCGATCTGATCCGCGCCGAGGGTGGCATCGCTGAAACCTCTGTCGCGGATGTGACGGATGCAGCGTCCGGAGAAAAGGTCGCTGCGCGGGCTGTTGAACTCTGGGGCGGGCTTGATGTGCTCGACTATAATGTGGGGATCAGCCAGCAGGGTGGCGTGCTTGAAACAACAGATGCGGACTGGGACCGTGTGTTTGACATCAATCTGACAGGGGCGCTGCGGATGACCCGCGCGGTGCTGCCCCTGATGCGGGATCACGGCGGCGGATCGCTGATCTATGTTTCCTCGCTGGCGGCGGTCTATTCCGCGCCTTACAGCTATGTGTCTTATGAAGTGTCCAAAATGGCGCTGGTCCGCTTTGCCCGATCTGTGGCCCACGAAAACGCCTGCTATCAGATCCGTTCCAACGTGATTCTGCCCGGTGTCATCGACACGCCCCATGTAACGGCTTTTGTGGATTCCGAAACCGATCCCCAAGAACTGTCCCGCCGCCGCGCCGCGATGGTTCCTATGGGCCGTCAGGGCAGCGCGTGGGATATTGCCAGAGCGGCCTTGTTTCTAGGGTCCGATGACAGTTCTTATATTACAGGGGAGACCCTGAAAGTGGACGGAGGACTGACCGTCTGACACGCCAGAATGACGGATCGGTAAAACGGTCCGAATTGCCCATTGCAAGGCAGTGCGAACTGTCCTAACCATTGGCGCAGACAATTTTATCCGTCGGGGAGCCCACATCGGGCTGAGAGGTGTTCGCACCGACCCGTCGAACCTGATCCGGGTCATGCCGGCGTAGGGAACGGGTACACTGCACAGGCGAACACCGCCCGCAGTCCTTTCTTTCGCTGGTCATCCCGTTTAACGATGGAGACAGACCAGTGACCGGCAAAACACCCATAGCCCTTAGCATTGCAGGTTCTGACAGTGGTGGTGGGGCAGGCATTCAGGCCGACCTGAAAGCGTTTTCCGCCAATGGTGCTTTCGGGGCGAGCGTGATTACCGCAATCACCGCACAGAACACGCAAGCAGTGACAGCGGTACATGAGGTGCCCGCCGATGTGGTCGCTGCACAGATCGAAACGGTTCTGGCAGATATTCCGGTAAACGCGATCAAACTTGGCATGTTGTTTTCGCCCCGCATTATTGATGCGGTTGCAGATCAGCTTGCCGGTTTCCAGGGGCCGATTGTTGTCGATCCGGTGATGATTGCAAAATCCGGCGATACGCTGCTGCAAGACGCCGCGATCAATGCGATGCGCGAAAAAATCCTGCCTATCGCCACTGTGCTGACACCGAACCTGCCCGAAGCCGCAACGCTGCTTGGCGTGGCAGAGGCAGAGACTCCGCAAGCAATGGCAGAGCAGGCTCAGGCCCTGATGGCGCTCGGCCCGCAAGCAGTTTTGATGAAGGGCGGGCATTCCAGCGGCGAGACCTGTACGGATGTGCTGATCGGGCAAGAGGGCGAACCGCTGACCCTCTCTGGGCCGCGTATCCACACCCGCAACACCCATGGCACCGGATGCACCTATTCCGCAGCCATTGCGGCCCATCTTGCCAAAGGTTCTAATCTGTCCGGCGCAGTGACAGCCGCCCACAGCTATTTGCAGGCGGCGATCACATCGGCGGACCAGCTCTACATCGGGGCGGGGCACGGTCCGGTGCACCATTTCCACGGATACTGGACATGACAGACGTTACCGTCATAGGTGCGGGTGTGGCAGGGCTTTGCGTGGCCCGCAGCCTGCTGGATCGCGGGGCAGGTGTCACCCTGATCGACCGCCAGCGTGAACTTGGCCCCGGGGCCTGTTCATGGTGGGCGGGCGGTATGCTCGCGCCCTATTGCGAAGGCGAAAGCGCCGAAGAACCTGTTGTTCGTCTGGGACAGGAAGCCGCTGACTGGTGGGAGGCCAAAACGCAGGCCGTCCACCGGCAGGGATCGCTGGTGGTGTCGCCCGCGCGGGACAGGTCCGAGCTGACCCGATTTGCCCGCCGCACGACCGGCTTTCGAGAGGTTTCGGGGGCCGAGATCGACGCACTGGAACCCGATCTGGGCGGGCGGTTTGCCAAAGGTCTGTTCTTTGAGACCGAGGCCCATCTGGCCCCGCGAGAAGCCCTGCAACGATTGCGGGCTTCGGTTCTGGCCGATGGTGCGGAATATGTTGTGGCAGATGCCGACCCTGTGGAGTACGCCGCCAAAGGATTGACGGTGGACTGTCGCGGGTTTCAGGCCCGCGCTGATCTGCCGGATCTGCGCGGCGTCAAGGGAGAGATGCTGGTGCTCTCCTGTCCCGATGTGTCCCTGTCCCGTCCGGTCCGTCTGTTGCATCCGCGCATCCCGCTTTACATCGTGCCGCGCGGTGACGGGGTTTTCATGCTTGGCGCAACGATGATCGAGGGGCAGGCAGGCCGGCATGTAACCGCCCGCGCCCTGCTGGAACTGCTCAGCGCGGCCTATGCCATCAACCCTGCCTTTGGCGAGGCCGAGGTGCTGGAGATCGGCGTCGACAGCCGCCCTGCCTTTGCCGACAACCTGCCCCGCATCCGCCAGAGCGGTAATCTGATCCGCGCCAACGGGCTGTTCAGGCACGGCTTTTTGCTGGCGCCTGCACTGGCGCGGATGGTGGCAGAGCGGATCTTTGACAACACAACACCGGAGGTGATGGATGAAACTGCAACTTAACGGCGACATGATCGAAACACAGGCAGCCATGCTGGACGGGCTGCTGGAAGAACAGGGGTTCACCGGCGCAAAGATCGCAACCGCTGTGAACGGTGATTTCGTTCCGGCCCCCGCACGGGCCACATGTGCCCTGTCCGAAGGCGACCGTATCGAAGTGCTCGCCCCGATGCAGGGAGGCTGATCCATGCGGGATTTTTACGGAACCACGCTGGCCAACGGCTTCATGTTGGGAACGGCACAATATCCTTCGCCTGCGATCCTTGCGGATGCCTTCCGGCGCAGCGGTGCCAGCGTTGCCACCGTGTCCCTGCGCCGTGAAAGCGGACAGGATCGCGCGGGGCAGGACTTCTGGCAGATGATCCGTGCGCTGGATGTGCATATCCTGCCCAACACCGCCGGATGCCACAGTGTGAAAGAGGCCGTGACAACCGCCCATATGGCGCGGGAAGTCTTTGATACGAAGTGGATCAAACTTGAGGTGATCGGAGAGGAAGACACCCTGCAACCGGATGTTTTCGGGCTGGTAGAGGCCGCGCGTATCCTGACCGAAGACGGCTTTCAGGTCTTTCCCTACACCACCGAGGATCTGGTGGTGGCGGACCGTCTGCTGCACGCCGGCTGCGAGGTTTTGATGCCATGGGGCGCACCCATCGGCTCGGGGTTGGGGTTGAACAACCTGTTCGGTCTACGCGCGATGCGGGCCCATTTTCCCGACGTGCCACTGGTGATTGACGCGGGTCTCGGCCTGCCGTCACAGGCAGCGCAAGCGATGGAACTGGGGTTTGATGCGGTTCTGCTGAACACCGCCGTTGCCAAGTCCGGAGATCCCGCCGGTATGGCCGAAGCCTTTGCCACCGCGATCCGCGCAGGCCAGCTTGGCGCTGCCGCTGATCCGATGGAACCCCGTGATATGGCCGCCCCTTCAACCCCCGTAATTGGAAAGGCGTTCCTGTCATGACACTCGACCGTTTTTATCCCATTTTTGACAGCGCCGACTGGCTGGAACGGCTGGTGCCCCTTGGCATCAGGCTGGTGCAACTGCGCATCAAGGACCAGACCAAGGAGGAAATCCGCGATCAGGTCCGCCGTGCAAAAGCGGTTTGTGCGGCCCATGATTGCACTCTGGTTATCAACGATTACTGGCAGATCGCAATCGAAGAAGGCTGCGACTGGCTGCATCTGGGACAGGAGGATCTCGACACCGCAGATATTGCCGCGATCCGTGCGGCGGGATTGCGGCTCGGGGTCAGTACCCATGACAAGGCGGAACTCTACCGCGCGTTGGAACTGACACCGGATTACATCGCGCTTGGTCCGATTTACCCGACCATTCTGAAAAAGATGAAATGGCATGAGCAGGGGGTGGATCGTCTGGCAAAGTGGCGTGACCGGATCGGGGACACGCCCCTGATTGCCATTGGCGGCATGTCTATTGAGCGTGCGTCAGGCGCCTTTGACGCAGGCGCGGATGTGGTGGCAGCGGTGACGGACATAACACTGAACGACAGCCCCGAGGACCGCGTTCGCGCATGGCTGGCGGCGACCCGATGACCCGTTATGAAAGACAGATGATCCTTCCCGAAGTCGGCCCGGAAGGTCAGGCGGCAATTCGGTCCGCCCGCGTTTTGGTGGTCGGGGCAGGGGGGCTGGGTGCACCGGTTCTGCAATATCTTGTCGGGGCCGGAGTGGGCAACATCACGCTGCTGGATGCTGATACGGTTTCCTTGTCGAACCTCCATCGCCAGACCCTCTTCCGGCAGGAAGATGCGGGCAGACCCAAGGCCGAGGCCGCTGCAAAAACACTGCGCGATTTGAACGGGGACTGCACGATTACGACGCTTTTCAAAGTGCTCGACCCGCAGAATGCAGATGATCTGGTCGCGCAAAACACGCTGGTGCTGGATTGTGCGGACAGTTTCGCCGTCAGCTACGTGTTGTCGGATAGCTGCCTGCGCCACAAGGTTCCGCTGATCAGTGCCTCGGTGCTGGGCTTTGCGGGATATGTGGGCGGTTTCTGCGGCACGGCGCCTTCCCTGCGGGCAGTATTTCCCGACCTGCCAGACCGTGCCGCCACCTGCGCAACTGCCGGTGTGATGGGGCCGGTTGTCGGGCTGATCGGGGCCGCGCAGGCGCAAATGGCGCTGGGGGTGCTGATCGGGCAGAGTCCCTCACCGCTCGGGCAGGTGATCAGCTTTGACATGCACCGGTTTCACAGCGGCGGGTTCCGCTTTGACACAGCGCCCGAACCCGAAGCAGACCTGCGCTTTATCGCAGCACAGCAGATCGCGGCTGCGGATTTCGTCGTGGACCTGCGGGGCGAAGATGAAGCACCCGTAACCGTCATCCCTACCGCGCAGCGCCTTACCGTGGCGCAGTTTGCGGCGGAAAATCCAAAACCCAGAAACGGACAGCGTGCCGTCTTTGCCTGTCGCTCGGGCCTCAGGGCCTGGAATGCGGCAACTCACCTGCGGTCCTACTGGGACGGCGACATCTCTTTAATTGCTCTTGGCGATACGCCGGAAAACGAAAGGTAATACCATGAAACTTCCTTCCCTTGTTGCGGTCCTGACCCTGACAGCCTCGCCGTTGCTGGCGCAGGATAAAATGACCCTGCTGCTGGACTGGTTCGTAAACCCCGATCATGGCCCTGTGATCGTTGCGCAGGAAAAAGGCTATTTTGCCGATCAAAATCTTGAAGTGGAAATCGTCGCTCCCGCCGACCCGTCAGATCCGCCGAAAATGGTTGCCGCGGGCAAGGCTGATCTGGCGATTTCCTACCAGCCGCAACTGCACCTGCAAATCCATGAAGGTCTGCCGTTGCAGCGGGTTGGAACACTGGTGGCAACTCCGCTGAACTGTCTGCTG
The DNA here is from genome assembly GCA_018223125.1 of Paracoccaceae bacterium. Classification (GTDB taxonomy): domain Bacteria; phylum Pseudomonadota; class Alphaproteobacteria; order Rhodobacterales; family Rhodobacteraceae; genus Amylibacter. Next base: position 46,561 of record JAAEZA010000007.1, read on the forward strand.
GCGCTGGAGGACGGGCCAGTCAAATCCCCTGCCGATCTGGCAGGCAAGAAGGTCGGCTTTTCCGTCGGCGGCGTTGAAGAAGCCGTGCTCGGTTCGATCCTGCGCCACAACGGTTTGACGCTGGGGGATGTGGAACTGGTGAATGTGAACTGGTCCCTGTCGCCTTCGCTGATGTCGGGGCAGGTTGATGCGGTGATCGGCGCCTATCGCAACTTCGAGCTGAACCAGATGGACATCGAAGGTGTCAAAGGCAAGTGTTTCTTTGTCGAGGAACAGGGCCTGCCCGCCTATGACCAGCTGATCTACGTGGCCAACACCGAAACCATGGACAAGGACATGATCGCGCGTTTTCTGGCTGCGACCGAGAAAGCCACCCAGTACATCGTGAACCACCCGACCGAAAGCTGGGAGATTTTTGCTTCCACTTCGGCAGAGTTGCGGGACGAGCTGAACGCCCGCGCCTGGGTGGATACCGTGCCCCGTTTTGCCCTGCGCCCTACGGCCATGGATGCGGGCCGCTATGCCGCCTTTGAACGCTTTCTGAAAGAGGCCGATCTGATCCCGTCCGAAAACCCCGTTTCTGCAATCGCCATCGACGTGACAGTGAAATGAGCGCGCCTGATTACGGTAAAACCTTTGGTCTGCTCCGCACAGGCGCAGGCCAGACCTGGAGCGATTACACCCGTCACGCTTTTGTCGAAGGCTTGCGCGACGGAAGCCTGCCACGGGAATGTTTCCTGCATTATCTGGTACAGGATTACGTATTTCTGGTGCACTTCGCCCGTGCGTGGTCTCTGGGGGTCGTGAAGTCCGAAACACAGGAAGAGATGCGGGTCTGTGCCCAGACGGTGGATGCGCTCGTCAATCACGAGATGTCGCTGCATGTGAAAACCTGCGCGGCGGCAGGAATAGATGAATCCGCGCTTTTCAATGCAGCAGAAGCCGACGGAAACCTTGCCTACACGCGCTATGTGCTGGATGCGGGTATGCAGGGGGATTTTGTAGACCTTGTCGCCGCCCTGTCTCCTTGTGTTATGGGATACGGTGAAATCGGCCTGCGTCTGGCGGCAGAGAAATCTGCGGATACACCTTACAGCGAATGGATCGCGACCTATGCAGATCCCGAATATCAGGGCGTTTGTACTACAGTCGGCGAGATGCTTGATAACGCTGTGGCGCGTCGTATCGGTGACCTCGCTACATCACCGCGCCGCGCATCCGTTCAGGCACGGTTTACCAAAGCCACCGCACTGGAAGTCGGCTTCTGGCAGATGGGGTTGTCCCCGCAATGAACCGGACTCCGGGAATACTCCTGTCCGGACAGCACTATCTGGAAGGGCAGCTTTTGTTCAAAGCGGAACTGGAGCTGCCTGCCGGTGAGTGGACCTGCCTTCTGGGGCGTTCGGGTGTTGGGAAGTCGACAATCCTGCGTCTGATCCTGGGGTTGGAAACCGGCGGGCGCTTTGAAGGCAGCATCACTGCCACGGACGGTGTGCCGCTGGACCGGCGCATCGGGTATATGGCGCAATCCGATTTGCTGCTGCCCTGGCTTACCGTTCTGGAAAACATCTGCATCGGTGCGAGGCTGCGCGGGACTGCTCCTGATCTTGAAAGGGCGCAGGTCTTGCTTGATCGTGTCGGACTGGCCGATAGGGCAGGTGCGAAACCGGCAGCCCTGTCGGGTGGAATGCGGCAGCGGGCAGCACTGGCGCGAACCCTGATGGAAGACCAGCCGGTGGTATTTCTGGATGAACCGTTTTCGGCACTCGACGCAGGAACGCGGGCTGATATGCAAGAGCTTGCGGTAGAAGTGTTAGCGGGGCGGACAGTCCTTCTGGTCACCCATGATCCGGCAGAGGCAACACGGCTGGCAGATCAGATTATCGTCTTATCTGCCGCAGGTGCGGCCCCTTGGCCGGTGCCGCCCAGTCCCCCGTTGCGCAGCCTGAGTGATCCGGAAACGCTGTCTTGTCAGACCCGTTTGCTCGACCATTTGCGCGGAGTAGAAGCATGAGATCATTTGACATCGTGCTTGCTGTGGGGATCGGTCTTGCCTTGTGGCAGGGTCTGGTGATCCTGACGGATGCGCCGCATTTTATCCTGCCTTCCCCGCTTCGGGTGGCTCAGGCCATGTGGCACAGTCGCGTTATCATTGCAGAAAACGCATTTGTCACCGCCAGTGAAGTGGCGCTCGGCTTGTTGTTTGGTTCCCTGCTCGGGGTGGCAACGGCGATCCAGCTTGCGCTGTCCCGCACGGCCGAGCGTATCATGTTGCCGATCCTTGTGTTTACCCAGGCCGTTCCGGTGTTCGCGCTGGCCCCTGTTCTGACGCTTTGGTTCGGGTACGGGATGGGGTCAAAAATTGTGATGGCGGTTCTGATTATCTACTTTCCGGTTACCTCTGCCTTCCATGACGGATTGACCCGAATTGATCAGAACTATCGTGATCTTGCACAGAGTATGGGCGCGAAAAAATTTCAGTTCTTGCGCCAGATCCAGATTCCGAACGCCTTGCCCAGTCTTGGCACCGGTCTGAAACTGGCGGCGGTTTATGCACCGATCGGTGCTGTCATCGGGGAGTGGGTCGGGGCGTCAAAGGGGTTGGGGTACCTTATGCTGCTGGCTAATGGCCGCGCCAAGATTGACCTGATGTTTGCCAGCCTGATCGTGCTGGCCTGTCTGACGGTCCTGCTCCATATCGCAGTCGGCCTTCTGGCGTCCCGCCTGTCGCGTTATGCAGGTGGAGAGGTGTCCCGAACGCGGTAAAACAACCAAACGGCCCCGTTATGGGGCCGTTTTCCCGTCATGGTTAGGGTATCAGAACCAGTAGGTTGGTACGCCGTAATGGTCATGGGTGCGGCGTTCCCATTCACGGTCCGTGTACCAGTTGTCGTGACGTTCCGGTGCGCCCTTCACCTCAAACTCGGTCAGGTCGGTGACGAAGCCGTCTTTGGCCGGATCATAGGTCAGCTTGCCCCATGGCACCGGATGGTGATCCTCGCCCATCCCGAGAAAGCCGCCAAAGCCCATGACGGCATAAGCCACGTTGCCTGACAGTTTATCAATCAAAAGGTGGTCAATGTGGCCGATCTTGGTTCCGTCGGCACCGTACACATTCGTACCGTTTACATCGGCAGAAGAAACCAGACTGCTGGATGAAGTCGTCATTTAATAATCCTCCTTTGTTGAGTGTTCATGCTTCCACAACGAGCGACAGGGGCCGAGAGTTCCTGCCGTTTCCGGTGTCGGCATCCGCTGGCAGGAATCCACCGATCCACCCCGTGTTTCATGGGCAAGTCCAGCGTTTTTCCGCCGCCGGACCAGCCTATCCTCATTCCTAGAATCACCATCGGGAACTTTTTTGTGAGCCGTGCGTTATTTTTCCACGAGCGCCTGGCGCCCGTATCAGGCGTAGCCACTAAACGGAGAATAAAAATGCACGGAATTATCTACCTTGTCGGACTGGTCGTCGTTGTACTGGCGGTTCTTTCACTTCTCGGCCTCGGTTGAGGTCGCCAATCCAACTTTAAAAGGGAAAAGCTTATGACTGAACGAACTCAGGGTTTGGCCGCTGCGCCTGTCGCCTATCAGCATGACGCAAGCTATGTGGACTGGTCGTCCATCATCGCCGGTGCTGTTGTTGCATCAGGCATTGCGTTTGTGTTCACCACATTTGGCGCGGCGCTCGGCCTGTCGTTGGTCTCCCCGTACGAGGGTGACGGCTCGGCGATGGCATCCATGATTGCTATAGGCTCCTGGATGTTGTGGACGACGATCTCCAGCTTCATGGTGGGGGGATATATCGCCGGACGGATGCGCCGCCGGATTGATCCGGTGAACGATGATGAGGCCGCTGTGAGAGATGGTATCCACGGACTGGCCGTTTGGGGCGTGGCTCTATTGCTTGGCGCGTTTCTGCTCGGGTCTACGGCGGATACTGCTGTCAAGGCGACAGCAGATGTTAGCACCGCCATCGCAACCGTTGCGGATGATGCAGTGAACGTGGAGGCAGCAGCGGAGCAGCCGGTACAACAGGCAGCAGCAGCCACGGACATGACGGAGGCGGAAGCAAAAGAAGCCGCCGAAACCGCACGGATTTATTCTGTCATTTCCGCGTTCATCGCAGGATCTTCCCTGCTGATCGCCGCAGCTGGCGCCTATTGGGCCGCCGGAATGGGCGGGCAACACCGTGACGAAGGCCGCGTTTCCGGGCGCTTTGGCCGCTGGACATAGGAGGAAGACAGATGGGTGCGATACTACTCTGGTTGATTGGCGTACCGCTTTGGATAGTTATCCTGCTGGTACTGCTGGTGTGACGCTTTGGCTTCACTAACGACATTGAAAAGCCGCCCCGTTCGAGGCGGCTTTTTCGGGTATGCACCCCTAAAAACGCTATCATATTTGTACCACATGTATTGAAAGCCAGCGGGGAAGGTGTCAGGTCATATGGGGTCAGGCAACAGATCCGGAGCATTTAAACCAAAGTGATTATTCTTTCCTTCATCATACATCTTGCAGGGGCGACAATGTTGTTGCTCTACGCGGTGCGGCTGGTGCGAACAGGGATCGAGCGTGCTTTCGGGGCTTCGTTCCGGCGTATCATTACGCGCAATGCAGGTGTGACAGAGGCTTCTGCAACGGGGCTGGTAATGGCGATCATCCTGCAAAGCTCCGCAGCAGTCGGACTGCTGGTGGCCGGTTTTGCGGGGACGTCGGCGCTCGGCTTCGGGCAGGGGCTGGCGATGACCCTTGGTGCGGACCTTGGATCAGCCCTGCTGATCCAGATCCTGTCCTTCCCGCTGGACTGGCTTGTGCCTTTGCTGCTGGCGGTCGGGGGGGCGACTTTCATTCATTCTGGCAGCCGCAATGTCAAGCAGGCAGGGCGGATCATCCTTGGTATTGCCTTTATTCTGATTTCGCTGCGGTTTTTGCGCGAGACAATGGACCCGATCCGCGACAGCAACTTTCTCCCCGCGATTGCCGGTTATCTGGCGCAGGATTATGTGACGGCCTTCATTGTCGGTGCAACGCTGGCACTGGTGATGCATTCTTCTCTTGCAGTGGTGTTGATGTGTGTAACGCTGGTCAGCCTGAACGCCGTTCCGGTTGAAGCGGGGGTGTCGCTCGTGCTCGGCGCAAATCTGGGGTCGTCCGTGATCCCTGTCTGGCTCAGCCGTGGCATGTCGCACCGGTCCCGCCGCGTGCCACTGGCCAATCTGGTAATACGGGGCAGTTGGGCTGTGCTGGCGGTGATCCTTGTGAACAATTTTCCCGTCCTTGCCGTGCTAAGCAGCGGACAGGCGGGGCAGACGCTGGTAAATGTGCACATTGCCTTCAACCTTGCGCAACTGCTGGTCCTGCCGTTCTGCCGGTTTATGGAAAAGCCGATGTTGCGGCTTCTGCCGGACAGGCTTGATCCCGAGGAGGTCACACCTGTCCTTCACCGCAGCGTTCTTGAAGACGAAACACCTGTGTCACCCAGTCTGGCGCTCGCCTCTCTTAAACGCGAAGCCTTAAGAATGACCCAGATTGTCGATGGAATGATGCTGCCGGTGATGGATATTTACGGCAGCTATGACGCAGAACGCGCCGCATATATCAAGAACGAGGACAACGCGCTGAACAGTGCGCTTGACAGCATCCGTCTTTATGTAGCGGCGATCCCGGGCGATACACTGCGTAAGAAAGAAAGCAAACAGGCAAGGGAGCTGACGGAATATGCAATCGCGCTGAAATCGGCCGGGGATATTATCGTCAAGACGATGCTGCCGCTGGCAGAAGAAAAGAACAAGGACAGGATCAGCTTTTCAGTCGCCGGACAGTCCGAACTGGTGAGCATGCACGAAAGGGTTCTGGCGAACCTGAAACTGGCCTCCAATGTGCTGGTGTCCGATGATCTGGCCAGCGCAAGGCTGTTGCTGGAAGAAAAGGCCGAGATGACCCGAATGGAGCGCAGCAGTCGCAAAAAGCACCTGCGCCGTTTGAGTGAGGGGACCGCGAAAAGCTTTGAGTCCAGCGATATCCATCTGGAAACGACACGGGCGTTGAAGGAATTCAACAGCCATATTTCAGCGGTTGCCTACCCGATCCTGTATCGCGGCGGCCAGTTGCTTGAAACCCGCCTGATCGAGGAAATGGATCGCGACAAATAGCTGTTTATCCGGGCACCGAGGACGTGTTTCCCTGTACCGGGCGCATTTTGTAGTTGGCGCCTGTCAAATAGCTTTCGATTTTTTCGATCTTGATCCGGTGGGCCGTGGTCTCGGCCTCCTGCCGTTCCTGAACGGCCGCGTCCACCTGTGCCAATTCCTTTGCTGGCGGGTGCAGACGCTCGGCCCCCAGGCCGATTGCCAGCGCAAGAAGCGAACCTGCAACGATTGCTATGTTGGCTTTTGGATGGGTGAAAACTCCGGCAAGCAGGCCAAGCGAGATAAGGGCCGCCGACCCACCGATATAGACCGCCAGCCACATAAGGGTCTGCGCGCCCTGCATATGGTCCAGCGCAAAGGAATTCAGATGCATGATACCGAACATCACACCGGTTGAGACCACAACCAAAGTGGCAAATCGTACAGCGCCGCCTTCGTCTTGCGGGTGCTTGTTGCTGTCTTTCGAACCTGCATCTGCCATGTCCCGACGGGACGCCAGTGAATAATCCGCCTGCAAAGCCATGCTCTTACCTTTCCGGTTTTTTCAGAACGTCTGCTCGGTGGATCAACGTCCCAAGCGATGAAAGGTTCCTAAAGCCTGTGGATAACTTTTCAGGCAGGCAGGATATTCTGTGGCGGTGCAGCCCGTTCAAGGGTAGGAGATACCGACTATGCCAAACAAGGGCCTGCGTTTTGAAACCTGAATTTCTGCTGTTCGGATATACGCAATGATTGCATATCTTGGTCTGTTCGGCGCTGCCCTGATTGCTGCAACGATTCTGCCGCTTCAATCTGAAGCGGTACTGGTCGGGTTGTTGTTAACGCAGGAGTATCCGGTTCTGATCCTGTTCCTTGTGGCCACCGCCGGTAATGTTCTGGGCGCGGTCATCAACTGGTTTCTGGGCCGGTTCCTGCTGTCTTTCCGGCACAAGCGCTGGTTTCCGGCAGATGAACAGCAACTTTTGCGCGCTCAGGTCTGGTATCGCCGTTACGGGCGCTGGTCTTTGTTGGGAAGCTGGCTTCCGGTCATTGGAGATCCCCTGACACTGGTGGCCGGGGTGATGCGCGAAAGGTTCCTGCCGTTCCTGCTGCTGGTCACCCTTGCCAAAGCGGGGCGCTATCTGGCGTTGATTTGGGCCACTGTGGTATGGTTGTAGCGAAGCAGCCCCATGTGAAAGGCAATTGATTATGAACGTACGAAACGCCGTGGCCGTGCTATGTATTCTGGCGTCTCCGGCCTTGGGGGATCAATGGACGGCGCAAAAATGCAGCCTCTACCAGATCGCCTTTCGTGATGCTGTTGGAATGCTGGGCGATGAAGGCTTGCGCGAAGTGTTCCTGCAACAGAATGAGGCTTTCATTACATCCGGCTGCACCGAACAAGGGCATGTCTGTGCGAAGACCCCACAAGAAATCAAGCTGGCGGATTTACTGACAGTCATGACCATGAATGAAGGCATGGCAAGCACCTTTGTGCCGTTCGGCTGCAAACCTGCCCCCTAGGGCTTATGCCTTCCCGCTTTCTGCTACCGGATTTTAGGCAGGCCCTGATCTTCGATTTCCCCAAGGTAATCGGTTGCTGAACGGTTCGGTTGTAAAGTTGCGCTGATCAATCCGCTGCCTGTTTCCCTGTGGACGACACGGTGGGCAGTAACCGCGTCACAAATCTGGCTCTTGCCGATATAGGTGAAATGTTCTTCATCCCCGATCCGGTTGGCGTAAGCCACGGTAAGCCTGTTTTCGATCGCGCGGGCAGGGACAATGATGTCAGGCACCCAATGCTCTGGCGCCATCAGCGCGGTCGGCACCAGTACCGCCTGCGCGCCCGCTTGGGCGGCTTCGCGGACCAGTTCGGGGAATTCCACGTCAAAACAGATCAGAACGGCGAAACGGGTGTCTTTATAGTCAAACAGCAGCGGGGCAGAGCCGGCTTGAAAGACCGTCTTTTCCCAGTCACCGAACAGGGCCCGTTTGCGATAAATAAGCGGCTCTCGGCTGGCGGGCCGGAAAACCAGTGCCACGTTTTCGGTGCCCGCGAAGGTTGGCAGGTAGCTGCCCAACACGAATGCAACGCCGCTGTCATCGCATAAGGCTTGCAGGGCGGTGATTTCATCGGGTGTAACAGCGGCCGCGCAAGGGGCGACCTCTGCGGCGTTGCGATAATATCCGGTCAGGAAACATTCGGGAAAAACGAGGATATCAACGCCATCTGCCTGTGCCTCCGCAAGGGCTTCAGCTATGCGTTTGCGGGCCGCGCCCACGCCGCCCGGGGGTGTTTCATCCTGCCAGACTCCGATGCGCATGTCCCTATTCCCCCTGCTCTGAACTGAAACCCTGTAGCACATTCACAGCGTTCACGCCGATTTCTTCAACATCATAACCGCCTTCCATAACAAAATGGGTTGGTAAACCGGCACGGGCAATGTCTGCGCCCATTGTGGTGAAATCACCGCTTTTCAGCTTGAAGAAACTGATCGGATCATTTTCAAACGTGTCCACGCCAAGTGATACAATCAGCACATCGGGCGCATATTCCGCGATCCGCTCCAACGCTTCCGACAGGGCGGACTGCCAGACTTCAAACGGGGTGTCGGGGGGCATCGGGTAGTTGAGGTTGAACCCGTCACCTTTGCCGTCTCCGGTCTCGTCAGCGTGGCCGAGGTGGTAGGGGAAGGTTTCCAGCGGATCACCGTGCAAAGAGACAAACAGCACGTCATCGCGTGTGTAAAAGATATCCTGCGTTCCGTTGCCGTGGTGGAAATCCACATCCAGTATCGCCACCCGTTTCGCACCTGTATCCAGATAATATTGTGCCGCAATCGCAGCGTTGTTCAAAAAACAATAGCCGCCATACATGTCCGCCGTTGCGTGATGCCCCGGAGGACGACAAAGCGAAAAGACACTTCCTGCGCCTTTGTTGATCCGGTCGGCCCCCGTCAGCGCGACCTGTGCACTGGCATAGGCGGCTTCCCATGTGCCGTCCGTCAGGCTGGTTTCGCCAGCGAGCGCGTAATAGCCGATCTGACCTTCGATGAAATTGGGCCGCTTGTCCGACATCCGGCGCCCGACCCATGTTGTGGGCATCGCCTCGCCCTTGAAACCGGCGTCAAGCCAGCGGTTCCATGCGGTTTGCAGGAATTCGACGAAATCCGGTTTGTGGATGGCAAGGATCGGGTCCAACCCGAAATCCTGCGGATCGCTGACAGGACCGAGGGCAACATCGCGCACCCTGCTAATCACATATTCAGCGCGGCTCGGCCGTTCATGGGGTTGCACCAGTTCGCCGCCGAACAGTTCTGTTCTGGCATCCCGCAACCTGTGTTTTTCCGTGAATATGGTTTCCATTGCCTGTCCCTCGCAAATGAAAAAAGCGCGGGGCATGCCTGTGATGACCCGCGCTTGAACTGTGATTTACTTCTTCAGGTTGGTCCAGATTTTGTCATAAACCGCCTGTGTTTCCGCGTTGCAAGCCTCTACAAAAACACCTTCAATACCGGCAGGCGGGTTGCTTTCATGCATGGATGCCAGTTCGGGGTCGATGTACTCGGCAGTGCCTTGGATCACATCGGTATAGCGGGCAAAGTTCGTGACCTGCGCGATGTTCTCCGGCTCCAGCAGGAAGTCCATGAATTTCAGCGCATTTTCACGGTTCGGCGCGTCTTTCAGCAAGACAACACTGTCCATCCAGTTCACCCAGCCCTGTTTAGGGTAGGCGTATTTCAGCGTTTCGCGGGTCTCGCGGGCTTTGGCGGCATAGCCGTTGAAGATCATCCCCGCCGCGACATCCCCTGCGGCAAGAACCTCTTTCGCTGTGTCCGAGTTGAACGAGGCCCAATGGGGTTTGGCCGCTTGCAGCATGTCGTTCAGCGCCTTGAGCTGATCACGGTCGGTCGAACACTGGGGAATGCCCATATGCACCGCCGCCAGTGCCAGCACCTCACCCTGACTGTCCAGAACGTTGATCTTGCCGTGCAGTTCTTCGGGGGGATTGAAGATGATGTCCGTGGAGTCGATGTCCGCGGAATATTCCGCTGTATCTACGGCAAAACTGGTGGTGCCGCCCTGATACGGGATGGAGTGTTTCAAGCCGGGGTCATAAGCGGGATCGCTGAAGCCGCTTTTGACATTGCCGATATTCGCCAGTTCGCCAGATGCGATTTCATCTGCCAGCCCCTCTGCGATCAGGATGGAAACCATGTAATCGGTCGGAACCGCAACATCATAGGTGCCGATGGCGCCCGCTTTCAACGTGGCAAGCATGGCCTCGTTGGAGTCGTAGGTGTCCATGATGACTTCGACATCATGTTCCTTGCTGAACTTGTCGAGCAGTTCCTGCGGGATATATTCAAACCAGTGATAGATGGCCAGTTTGCCCTCTGCCTGTGCGCCCGTCGCGCCCATCAAAAGCGCGGTGGCTGCTGCGGTGGTGGTAAGTAGTTTTTTCATTTTTGTCTCCACTGTTGGTGTTTGTTAGGACGTTTTGTCTGTCCGGCTTACGAGATAGGAAATCAGAACCATCAGGACGGAAAAGCCCAGAAGCATGGTTGAAATGGCCATGATATTCGGCTTGATGCCCTGTTTGACTGCCCCGAAAATCGCCGTGGGCAGGGTTTCTACGCCAGCCCCTTTGACGAAGTTGGTGATGATGAAATCATCAAGGGAAATGATGAAGGCCAGCAGGAAGCCGGAAATGATACCGGGCAGCATCAGGGGCAGCAGGATCTTGGTAAAGGCCTGCCGTTTGGTGGCGTAGAGGTCTTGCGCCGCCTGTTCATAACTGTCCTCGATCCCTTGCATCCGTGCGGAAATCGGCAGATAGGCAAAGGGGATGCAAAAGGCGATATGGGCCAGCAGGATCGTCAGCAACCCGCGGTCAAACCCGATAGAGTTGAAAAAGATCAAAGTAGCAACGGCGGTGACAATCTCGGGCACCATAAGGGGCAGGGAGATCAGCCCGAAAGACCAGGCCCGCAGTCGGAACTTGCCGCCGCGCACCATCGCCGTTGCAGCCAGTGTTGCGATGGCTGTTGCCACGCTCGCTGCAATGATCGCAATGACGAAACTGTTGCGGGCGGCGGTTTTGAACTTTGCGCTTTCCGGTCCTGTAAAGACATCAACGTACCAGCGGAACGAAAACCCTTCCCAGACTGCAATCGAGGCTGAAGCGTTCAGGCTGTATACCGCCACCACAATCAGCGGTGCGTATAGTACAAAAAGACACAGCAGTGTGATCTGCAAAAAACCGGGGTAGGATTTGATGTCATATCTTTGACGTGTCATGGATCAGCCCGCCTCTTTGTCGCTGCGGGCCTGTGCCCTTGCGTAGATTACCAGAATGATCAGCACCATCGTCAGCAGGATCATCGAGGCTGCCGCACCAAAGGGCCAGTTGCCCGCGTTGCCTTTGAACTGCTCTTCGATCAGGGAGCCGATCATGAAGTTCTTTGCACCGCCCAGCAGGTCGGGCGCCAGAAACGATCCGAGCGAGGGCACAAAGACAAGAATACAGCCCGCCACAACACCCGGTTTCACAGCCGGAAGCACAATGTGGCGCAGGGTGATCCATTTGTTGGCATAAAGGTCTGCGGCTGCTTCGCTCAGCGTGAAATTATAGCGTTCCACTGCGGCATAGATCGGCAGCACCATAAAGGGCAGGTAGGAATAGAACAGTCCCACCTGAACCGCGAAGTTGGTGTTGATCATGTGAATGGGGGAATCCACCAGACCTGTCGTCATCAGAAAGGAATTCAACGGCCCTTCGTCGCGCAACAAAAAGCGCATGGATACCGTGCGGATCAGCAGGTTCACCCAGTAGGGGATCGTAATCAGAAAGACCCATATCACCCGTTGCTTTTCGGGACGGGTTGCAATGAAATAGGCGGTTGGAAAGCCGATCAGGAGGCTGAGAACAGTTGCCGCGCCAGCCTGCCAGATAGAGCGCCAGAAGATCGCAATATAGGTCCATTCGATTTTTGCGGGATCATCCCCGAACAGGCCGCGGTCAAAGAAAAACTGGTCATAGGCCGCAAGGGAAAATTCCCAGATCACCCCGCCTCTGAACTCTTTGGTCAGAAAGGAATAGACCAGCATCAACAGGACCGGCGCCAGCACCATAATGCCAAGCGTGCCCCAGGCCGGCAGCAAGAGCCAGTTGCGGGCCTCTTTGTAAGTATCGGTGACGGCGTTGCCGCCCGAAGTTGCTCCGCCTGCCATCAGTCCACCAGAAGCCGTGCGGCCCCATGCTCCATATTCACATAAACCGGAGTACCCGGATCGAAAATGCGCTGGTTGCCCCGTTCGGAGTTCGAGGTTCGGATGATGATTTCCGGACCGTCTGCCAGATCAACAAGGGTCGTAATATCAGTGCCAACGAAAATGTTTTCGCGCACAGTTGCCTTCAGGGCATTTCCGTCATCCTGTGTCGCTGTCAGGAACAGCCTTTCAGGACGAACGGACAGATGTACTTTGGATCCGGCAGCCACTTCCTCTACCGACGGGCAGGTCAGCGCGTGCCCTCCGCCCAGATGGCAGATGGCCTGACCGCTTTCTATCCGGTCAACCGAAACGTCCAGAAGGTTGGTTTCGCCGATGAAATCGGCCACGAACATGTTGCGCGGTCTTTCGTAGATGTCCCGCGCATCCCCCAGTTGCTGCAACTCTCCCGATGACATGACAGCGATCCGGTCTGACATGGTCAGGGCTTCTTCCTGATCGTGGGTCACGAAAATAAAGGTAATGCCGGTTTCCCGTTGCAGATGCTTCAGTTCCAGTTGCATGGCCTTGCGCAGCTTCAGGTCGAGCGCCGACAGAGGTTCGTCCAGCAGCAGAACCTTTGGCTGCGGTGCCAGCGCGCGGGCCAGCGCAACCCTTTGTTGCTGTCCACCCGAAAGTTGCGCGGGTTTGCGCCCCGCAAATTGGGAAAGCTGCACCAGTTCCAGCATTTCGCCTGCACGCTTTCGGGAATCCGATTTGGAATTGCCGCGCATTTGCAGCCCGAATGCCACATTGTCGAGCACGGTTTTATGCGGGAACAGCGCGTAGTTCTGAAAGACCGTATTCACAGGGCGTTTGTGGGGCGGCAGGCCCTCTATTTCCTCTCCATACAGAAAGATTGCCCCTTCGCTCACATCTTCAAATCCGGCGATCATCCGCAACAGGGTTGTCTTGCCACAGCCCGAGGGGCCAAGAAGTGTAAAGAATTCGTTGTCCTTGATCGACAGAGAAATGGTTTTTAACGCGGTGAAATCGCCGTACCGCTTTACTGCGTCGCGGACTTCAATGGCGTTGGGTTGTTCTAAAGACACAGGCGCTCCCGGTTGGCGGTGGTGTTGGACAGGACAGTAAGAGAGCCTTCGGACCTTGGTAAGAATTGTCTCCCTCAGTTGAAATTAGGAAAAACCTAATGCGAGAATATTGAGCGGAAAAACCATGGAAATGCCTGAATTTTAATACTTTTGAAAAGCGGGGAAGGGCCGGATTTTTCCGGTTTGCAGGCAGCAGGGGGTGATGCCCCCTGCCGCCTGTTCGGGTCAGTCAACGGCCAGTTCGGTGATTTCACGGCGGAACGGAAGGGCATCCCCGATGTCCTCTCCGTCCAGTTCCCGCGCATAGCGGTGTCCGGCATAGGTGGCCCATGCAATCGGGCCGGGGGCATTGGCATCCCCGATCAGTCTAACCGATTTGATCCCCGCATCTGCCCATTCGGATTCCCGTGATTTCAGGTGGTGGTACAACCCGTTGTTTTCGAGCTTGCTGGCGACCATGACCACAGCATCGCAGTCAAAATTTTGCTCGGTGCCAGTGTAGACGCAGTCGGATACCACATGCCCCGATTCAATTTGTGTAACGCCTCGGTTCAACACGACGTTAACGCCCATCCCCGCCAGTTTCTTGTGGATCGCATGTTGTTCCAGGGTGTTGACCGTCCAGTCCGACAGATAGGCCGAAGGGGTGATGATCGTGACGTCACATCCTGCACTGACAAGGAGTTCCGCCAGAACGCCGCCCATGTAGTAATGATCGTCATCATAGATCACGATTTTTCCTGACGGGATTTTTCCGTCCATGATGTGATCCGGCGTATAGAGCGGCATGTCCCCGTTAACGGGCATCGGCACCACATGCTGGCGGCTGACACCGTCGTCCCGCCATCTGGCACCGGTTGCGATACAGATGTTTTCAAACCCGAATTCCAGTATGCTGCCTGCATCCAACGCGCTGTCGAAATAGGTTTCCACATTGGCTTTCTGGCTGATCTGGTATTCGCGGTAATCCACCACACGTCCCCATGCACTCAGCCCCGGAAGCTGTCGTTCTCGGGTGACACGGCCACCCAGAACCGTTTTGGCTTCGGCCAGTGCCACATCGTAACCCCGTTCCGCCAGTGCGCGGGTGGCTTCCAGTCCTGCAGGGCCGGAGCCGACGACGAGCACCGAACTGCTGGTCCCTTTGGCGTTCATCTGTTCAGGATGCCAGCCCTTGCGCCATTCCTCCATAAAGGTCGGGTTCTGGGTGCAGCGGCTGATGGACATGGTCATGTCGCCCGTGATGCAGATATTGCACCCGATACATTCGCGGATGTCCTCGATCCGGCCTTCCTCGATCTTTTTGGGCAGGAACGGGTCAGCGATAGAGGGCCGCGCGCAGCCGATAAAATCCAGCGTGCCGCTGCGGATCATCTTGGCCATAACATCCGGAGATGTGAACCGCCCCACCCCGACGATCGGTTTGTCGGTCAGATCATGGATGCCCCGCACCAGTTGCTCCTGCGCGGCCTCCTCCTTGAAGCGGGACGGGCCGGAGCAATCCTCCCAAGTGCCCTGTGCCAGATCCCAAAGGTCCGGCAGGTCACGGTTCATTTCGATGAAGTCGCGCACTTCGGCGTTGGAAAAGCCCAGATCCCCGATGGTTTCATCCAGACTGACCCGAAGGGTAATCCCCATCGTATCCCCCACCGCATCCCGCATGTCCGAGATCACCTCGTTCACGAAACGGGCGCGGTTTTCTAGGCTGCCGCCGTATTCATCGGAACGCTGGTTAGTGGCGCGGCTTAAAAAATGCTGGAAGATGCCAAAGCCGTGTGCCCCGTAAAGGCAGATCAGGTCAAAGTCCGCGTCTTTGGAGCGTTTCGCCGCATTCACAAACCAGCGCCGCAGGTCGCGGATGTCCGTTTTGTCGAGCGCACGGGCCTGTACCGGATCATTGGTAAAGGTGCGGATCGGCATGGCTGAAACCGCAAGGGGCACTTCCTTACTGTAAAGATTCGGCCCGTTGATACCGGAATAGGCCAGCTGGATCCCCGCAAGCGCGCCGTGTTCCTTCATCTTTTCCGACATTTTGCGCAACTGGGGGATGTCTTTATCCTCCCAAAGCCGCAACTCGATAAAGGGGGTGATTTCCGACGTGTGGTGCATTTCACATTGTTCGGTAAAGACCACGCCCCAGCCGCCTTGGGATTTGATCCCGCGCATCGCTGCCGCTGCAGACGGATCGCGGTAACCGCCGCCGTTGCAATGGGGCACCTGATAGAAACGGTTCTTGGATGTTACAGGGCCGATGTCCATCGGTTCGAACAATATATCATAACGGGGATCGCGCACGGGCACCTCCTTAGGCTGCAATTGCGCGCAGATTAACCCTCGCGTGAAGCGGGCAACAGTCTGGCTTGCAAAACCGCTGCTTAGGCCGCGCCTAATCCGCCGCTTTGGTGTCCTTGGCAGTGACATTCAGGCCCGGCAAACGCCCGTCGCGGTATTCCGTCAGACAGTGCTGCATGAAGGCGCGGATCACGCTGGCGCTGTCAGCATCTTTTGAAGCCAATAGCCCGAGTTGCATCGGGCGGGCTTCCCCGTTCAGGGGAACAAAACACAAGGGTTTGCCATCCGGTGACAGATCGTTCAATGGGCGCACGTTGGCGATGGAGAACCCGAAACCATTGGCCACAAGGCTGCGCATGACGGCCATATCCCGCGTGCGTTCCGTCACTTTCGGCTTGGCGCCGGAAGCACCGAAAAACGACAGGAAATATTCCGAACTGAAGGGCAGGTCCAGCAGGACCATCGGGTAGGGCAGCAGATCCTCGACGCTGACGCTGGCGCGCACGGCCAGCGGATGATCGGGCTTCAGGATTGCATAAGGGGGCAGGGTAGCGATCGGCTGGAATTTAAGATCACTCGGCAGATCAAGGTCATAGGTCAGTGCGATGTCGATTTCGCCGCGCCGTAATTTGCTGAAAATCTGCGCCTGATCCAGTTCGTGCTGGGTGACGCGCACATCGGGAAACAGCGCCTCGAAACTGGCCCGCAGCGCAGGGACAACCATCTGGGCAAAGGTCAGCAGCACGCCGATGGATAGCGGGCCCTGCACGTTTCCGGATACGTCCGCCGCGAGATCCACCAGCTTTTCAGCGTTATCGAGCACCAGCTTGGCCTGCTTCATCATTTCGCGCCCTGCCAGTGTCAGGGACAAACCTTGCGCATGCTGGCGCACGAACAGGGGCAGGCCGAACTCTTTTTCAAGCTGGTTCACCGCAGCAGAAATGGACGGCGAGGACACGTTCACCTTTTCGGCCGCCATCGCGATACTTCCCATTTCACCAACGGCAACGAAATATTCAAGCTGGCGCAGGGTGAATCTCAGCATCGGGTTTCCAGTCCTCAAACGCGGCGACGTGCAGCGGGTATGCCCCTGTTATAGCGGCAGGAATTTGCAAGGGGAAGATATGGCCTTCAGGGTTCAATCGTCCCCCGGCACACCGTAGGAGGGGGCCTCACGCGGATCAAGCGCCCGTAGCACATAGGCGTCCAGCTGGGGCTTGTAGATCTCCCAGGCGGTGGCGATATTTTCAATCGGGCAGTCTTGCGTCCAGTCGCAGCGCAGATCGGCCACAGGCCAACTGACCTTATCCACAATCATCATACCGGCAGAATGGACCGGACCGGCCTCACCACCCGCGTTCAGACCAGCCCGCATCGCGGCGATCAGACGATCCCCGATATGGCCCGATGCCGCAAGATAGCCGTCCACAATGGCCTGTGGCACCGTGTCATTGGCCAGAAGATTGCCCCCCGACGCCACATTTTCGGCCATCGCCTGTGTCCAGATCCCCAGCGAGTTCGGGCCCGAATGAATGGCGGTGCGTCCTTCGTAATCCACGGCGAGCACTTGTCTGTACTCGATGAACTTCCCACGCGCCCTGACCTGATCAATCGCCTTTTCCGCGCCAAGCCCTTGCCCCATCAGATCAAGCGCAAGGGGTCCAAGGCTCGGGTCGGTGACATTTTGCGTCGCCACCGCTCCGACACCGGAGCGGGCAAAAGAACACCGCGCGGCAACCGCCGGAGAGGATGAGGATATGGCAACACCGAACATGCCGGTATCAGGACAGCGGGCAACAAGTGAAAAGGTCATTCCGGTATCACCGCTGTGCCGTCGATTTCCACCAGCCATTCGGGCCGCGCCAGAGCTTGCACGACAAGACCGGTCGATACCGGATGCACCCCTTTGATGTATTCGCCCATTGTGCGGTAGACGGCTTCGCGGTGGCGGACATCTGTGATGTAGACAACCACTTTGACCAGATGCTCCATCCCGCCGCCTGCTTCCTGAATCAGCTGGCGGATGTTCTGCATCACCTTATGGGTCTGCTCTACCGGATCATGGCTGTCGATGTTTCTGGCGTCATCCAGATTTTGCGGGCATTGCCCCCGCAGCCAGACGGTTTTGCCGCCCTGCGTGACCACGGCCTGACACAGATCATTGTCGAGATTCTGTTCGGGGTAGGTGTCGGAGGTGTTGAATTTGCGAATACGTGTGTGGGCCATGAAAGATCCTCTGCAACTGACAGGCGGGGGCGGGCGATCCACAGCCCCCTGCGCATTATGGCTTCAGCAATATGGGAATATTTGGCAGCGAAAAGTACGGAGTGCCTCAGCCCCGATTAGGCGCTTCCTAACCGCATCCGGTAAATTGATCCCGCCACGAAGGGTTGATTTAGCCTCTGCCTAAGCAATGCTGCGAGATATACTGTTTTTCAGCTTCCGGCCCGTTCCCTAGGGTGCCTGCATCTTAAAAGAGAACAAAGGATTCCGGAATGCCCGTAGAAAAGACAGATACGTTGGTTGTTGGTGCCGGTCAGGCCGGTATTGCCATGAGCGAACATCTCGGTGCTCTGGGTGTGGATCACATTGTTCTGGAGCGGGACCGCATTGCAGAACGCTGGCGCACGGGGCGCTGGGATTCTCTGGTGGCCAACGGCCCTGCGTGGCACGACCGTTTCCCGAACCGCGCATTCATTGGCCATGATCCAGAAGCCTTTGTGCCAAAGGAAAGTGTGGCGGATTACTTTGTAGACTACGCAAAGCAGATCAACGCCCCTGTGCGATGTGGCGTCGAAGTGCACCGTGCGCGGCGCACGCCTGACGGTTCTGCCTTTCTGGTGGATACCAGCGCCGGAGAGATTGAAACAAAACGGATCGTTGCGGCCACCGGACCGTTCCAGAAGCCGCTGATCCCGCAACTGGTGCCCCAAAGCGCGGGGCTGATGCAAATCCACTCTCACGATTACCGCAATCCGGACCGGTTGCCCCAAGGGGCTGTTATGGTGGTCGGTGCCGGATCGTCCGGTGCGCAGATTGCAGAGGAACTGATGGATGCAGGGCGCAGGGTTTACCTGTCTGTCGGGCCACACGACCGTCCGCCGCGCAGCTATCGCGGCCGGGATTTCGTCTGGTGGCTCGGGGTGCTGGGCAAATGGGACATGCTGACGCCCGGTCCGGGGACCGAACATGTCACCATCGCGGTCAGCGGGGCAAAGGGCGGGAAGACCGTCGATTTCCGCCGCTTCGCTGCCGGTGGAATGCAGCTTGTCGGCCGGACCGAGCGGTTTGTGGATGGCAAGTTGCAGTTTGCGCCGGATCTTGCGGAAAATATTGCGCGGGGTGATGCGAACCACGCATCAGTTCTGGACGAGGCAGACGCCTATGTAACACGCCACGGGCTTAACCTGCCCGAAGACCCCGAGGAACGCCGGCGCTGGCCCGATCCTACCTGCCTGACCGACCCGATCACAGAACTGGATGTCACAGAGGCCGGCGTTACCTCGATCATCTGGGCCACAGGCTTTTCTGTGGATTACAGCTGGCTGGAAATTGACGCTTTTGATGCCAATGGAAAGCCGGTTCACCAGCGCGGGGTCTCACCGGAGCGGGGGGTCTATTACGTCGGTTTGCCGTGGCAGTCCCGGCGCGGATCTTCCTTTATCTGGGGTGTCTGGCATGATGCGAAATATGTGGCGGACCAGATTGCGATCCAGCGGGCCTATGACGCTTATCAGCCACAGGAAATGCTGTCGGCAAAAGCCGGTTAGGACCGGATACTTGCCAAATGGCATTATATGCACTATATTATGCCATAAAGGAGTTCCGCCATGGCGCTGCACCAGTTGGAAACCAAAGCGCAGGATTTTGCGCCCGACCCGATCACCGATGCCGAGGCCGCAGCGATGTTGCGGGCGGTTCTGACCCTGTTTGAAAAATGGGGCGTGATTGATGAGGAAGCCGCGACACTGCTGGACCTTCCGGTGCGAACCTATCGCCGCTGGAAGGCGGGGCAACCCGGACGTCTGGACCGTGACACGCGGGCGCGGTTGTCCAACCTTCTTGGCATCCACAAAGCCCTGCGCCTGCTGTTCAGCGAACCGCAGCGGGGCTATGACTGGATCAAAGCCGGAAATGCAGCGTTCAGCGGCCAGTCTGCACTTTCTGTGATGCTGGGGGGGGAACTGACAGACCTGATGCGCGTGCGCCGCTATCTTGATGCAGAGCGTGGCGCCTGGTGATTTCACCGCAGGATGTGCCCGTTAACCGGATTGACTGGACCGGCGCGGTGCGGATCATCCGTAGCGTTTACCCCCCGATTGACCTGTTCGAAGACATCGCCGCCCCCGAGGACTGGCCACTGTTGATCTCTGCCGAGCAGAAAACCAATCCCCGCCTGATGGAAACCATCGGAAATCTGGACCTGATACCGCCCCACCGCCGTGTCGGGGGGCAGGGGGCAAGCTATCTTATGGCACCATTCACCCACACAAGTACCGACCGTCCCAGCCGGTTTTCAGACGGTCGCCGCGGTGTGCTTTATGTTGCGAGCGATTTTGAAACAGCGGTTTACGAGACCATTCACCACCATACACGGTTCATGGCGGCCACGGCGCAACCGGCGGGCTGGACATCCCAATTCCGCGAATTGGTGCTGGATGTTCACGCCAGTCTGCATGACCTGCGCGGACTGAACGCAGATGCGCTTCTGCATCCTGAAAACTATCAGGCTGCGCAAGAATTCGGCGCGGCTGTGCGTGCTGCCGGCGGCGAAGGTATCGCCTACCCGAGCGTGCGGGGCGAAGGCGATTGCACCGGTCTGTTTTTCCCCGATCTGGCCGAGGCTCCGCTACAGGGGCGGCATCTGGATTACCACTGGAACGGAAGCGCCGTTGATCTTGTCCGTGATGCAGGCAACGGCACGGTGTATCGCGTGGATTGATCCGCCGTCAGCGCCCGACCGTCATCAGACGAATATGGCTTTGGGTTTGGGCAACATCCTTGATCGCGCGAATCCTGTCGAGCAAACTGTCCAGTTCCCGCAAGGAGCCGGTCCGCAGTTCCACCACCAGATCGAACGCACCGCTTAGGGTGGAAATATCCATCACACCTTCGATCCGCTTCAACGCCGCGATTGCCACTTTGCCATCATCTGCGGCCACGCGGATCAAGGTAAAGGCGCTGATCTGTTGGTCCTGCTGCCCGTCGCCAAGCTCTACCGTGAAGCGTTTGATGATCCCCTGATCCTGCATCCGCCCGATCCGGTTCTGCACCGTGCCCCGAGACACCTTAAGTTTTGCAGCAAGCTCGCTTGCGCTTGTGCGGGCATCTTTGCCCAGAAGGGTCAATAGCCTTTGATCTATGTCATCCACGCCGCGCCCTTTCAGTATAACTCTGACATTATGCCACTATTTTAGCGATTTGTTAGAATTTCGCATCTTTTGTCTAACACCGCAATCTTTGACGCTGGGACCGGAAAACAGGCAGGCGGGATACCCCCGCTTTTCGTTCAAAGGACAGAATATCATGAAGAAAATTGCGGTTTTAGGATTGGGTAAAATCGGGACTCTCGCGGCGGAATTGCTCCACGATGCGGGGTTCACTGTCATTGCCCACGATCTGCGCACCGAAAAACAAACCCTGCCGTTTGAAGTGCGTACAACAGATGTGCAGGACGATGCCGCGATCAAAACGGCATTTAGCGAAGTGGACGCGGTCCTGTCCTGCCTGCCCTACAATCTGAATGCCAAACTGGCCCGCGCCGCGCTGGCAGCGAATATCCATTACTTTGATCTGACGGAAGACGTGCCGACCACCAAGGCTATTCTGGAGATGTCAAAATCCTCAGACCGTTTGATGGCGCCCCAGTGCGGTTTGGCGCCGGGGTTTATCGGGATTGTCGGGGCCGATCTGATCGCGCGACTGGACGAATGCCGGTCCTGCAAGATGCGGGTCGGGGCGCTGCCGCAAAATCCCACGGGGCTGATGGGGTATTCCTTTAACTGGTCGCCCGAAGGGGTGGTCAACGAATACCTGAACGACTGCGAAGTTCTGGAAAACGGTGAAATCAAATCCGTTTCCGCAATGGAATGGATGGAAAAACATTATATCAACGGGGTCGAACTGGAAGCCTTCACCACATCCGGCGGGCTTGGAACCATGTGCGAAACCTATTTCGGGCGGGTTCCGAATATAGATTACAAAACCATGCGCTATCCGGGGCACGCGGCGCAGATGAATTTTTTCTTCCACGAACTGCTGATGCGGGAGCGGCGCAAGGAAGCGGGGGAAATTCTTGTGAATGCAAAACCGCCGGTCAGCGATGATGTGGTCTATATCCATGCCGCTGCAGAAGGATGGCGCGACGGAGTTCTGGCCCGCGAGGAGTTCGTGCGCGCTTACAAGCCCCGCAAACTGGCCGGATCAACCCGCACGGCCATTGCCTGGACCACAACCTGTTCGGTTGTGGCGGTAATTGAAATGGTGCGGGACGGCACCTTGCCCCAAAGCGGTTTTTTGAAACAGGAAGACATTCCCCTGGAAGCGTTTCTTGCCACCGGAACAGGCGCGATTTTCCGTCAGGACGGATAACGGCCCCGTCTTTCGGAAAAACCTGAAACCTGTCCCTTGGAATCCGGTTGACTCCCCTCTGGTCTAGTGGTCTAGTAACCGGACCAGTTGGGAGGCGACTGGTTTTTAGGGAGGACTCAAATGGGCGAGAACGCTTTACTGGCCGGTCAGGGCGCCCCTTTGGAAAAGGTGACGCACCGGTCTGTCAAAGATGAAGTGGCAGAGCGTTTTGCAACGTTGATTGCCTCTGGCGTTCTCAATGTCGGTGACGCCCTGCCAAGCGAACGGGAGCTGGCTGCCACGATGGGTGTCAGCCGCGAAACCATCCGCGGCGCCTTGCTCATCCTCTCAACCAAGGGAATTGTTTCGGTTGTGCAGGGGGCGCGCACCAAAGTCGTGTCAGACGATGTGGGCGGTCTCGGTCTGTCCGCGTTCTTTAGTGGCCGTGTCACGGATTACGCTCTGGAAGATGTGCACGAAGGCCGCCTGATGGTGGAAGAGCGTGTGGCCAGGCTGGCAGCACAACGTGTGGATGCGGCAACTATAGCGGAACTTGAAAAGCTGATTGATAAACAGGCCGCCGCCATGGGCGATCCGGTCCGCTTTCTGATTGCCGACCGCGCATTTCATACAACGATCTATCAGTCCTGTGGCAATGCGGTTCTCTCCGATCTCGCTACCACGCTTTATTCCTATCAACTGGATCACCGCCGCCGCGCCATCGGCGCAGACGGGGCAATCGCCCAAAGCATCGAGGACCACCGCGTTATTCTTGCAGCCCTCAAGGCGGGGGATGCAAAGGCGCTGGCAGAAGGCTTGGGTGTTCACGAAAGACGCATTTACGACAGCACGCGGGCCGTGCTTTCGACATCAGAACAGAAGGCATCAGAATGAAAGTTACCATCATTGGCGCAGCCGGCATGATTGGCCGCAAGCTGGCGGAACAAATCGCACAAACAGGTGCGCTTGGCGGGCAGGGTGTAGGCGCCCTGACGCTAGTGGACGTGGTTGCGCCCGACGTGGCAGGCGATTTTCAAGGGCCGCGTGTGTCCTATGCTGCGGACCTGAAAGAAGCGGGCGTTGCCGGCAAGCTGGTCGCTGACAGGCCGGATGTGATCGTACATCTTGCCGCCATTGTTTCGGGTGAGGCCGAGGCGGATATGGACAAAGGCTACCGCGTCAATCTGGACGGTACGCGGGCCCTGCTGGAGGCGATTGCCGCGCTGCCCGATTACTGCCCGCGCGTGATCTATGCGTCCTCTCTGGCGGTGTTCGGCGCACCTTTCCCGACCAGGATCCCCGACGATTTCAATCTTACGCCGCTGACCAGCTATGGCACGCAAAAAGCAATGGGAGAATTGCTGCTGAACGATTATTCCCGCCGTGGCATTTTGGACGGTGTCGGTATCCGGTTCCCGACGATCTGCATCCGTCCGGGCAAGCCGAACAAGGCCGCTTCCGGCTTCTTTTCGGGCATCCTGCGCGAACCGCTGAACGGTCAGGAGGCGGTATTGCCGGTAGATGACGACGTGCGCCACTGGTTCGCCAGCCCCCGCGCGGCCGTCGGCTATATCGAACACGCCGCAACCATGGATACGGCCCCGCTCGGGGCGCAGCGTTGCATGACCATGCCCGGCGTATCCGCCACCGTGGCCGAACAGATCGAGGCCCTGCGCGCCGTCGCCGGAGACGAGGCCGTCGCCCTGATCCGTCGTGAACCGGATGCGACTATTGCCGGCATCGTTGCGGGATGGCCCCGTGATTTTGACACCGCACGCGCCCTTGAAGCGGGCTTTCGTGCCGAGAATTCTTTCGAGGAAATCATCAGGATTTATCTCGAGGATGAGATGGGCCAAACGGCCTGACTGGGAGGGCGCGTTTGCATTGAACGGCGCGTCACAAAGACCCTAAGACTTTAATACCATTGGAGGAACCAACATGAAACACACAGTATTCGCCGTGGCGAGCGCGATCGCCGCGTTCGGCTTCACGCCAGTACAGGCCGAGCAGTCCATCGTGATCGGCCACGCCCTGTCGCCCACATCCCATTACGGTGTTGGCGCAGATGCCTTCATCGCAAAACTCGAAGAACTTTCGGGTGGCGAGTTCACAGGCTCCCAAGCGCCTGCCGGTCAGCTCGGCGGTGAGCGGGACATGATCGAGGGTCTGCAAATCGGCTCTATGGATGTGGTGATCACGTCTACCGGCCCGCTCGGCAACTTTGTACCGGAAGTTTTCGCGCTCGACCTGCCGTTCCTGTTCCGCGGCTATGACCACGCCCGCAAGGTACTGGACGGGGACATCGGGCAGGAACTGCTTGGCAAGATCGGTGAAAACCAGCTGGTGGGTCTGGCATGGTCCGAAAACGGTTTCCGCCATGTGACCAACTCCAAACGCGCCGTAAAAACGCCTGCCGATCTGGACGGTCTGAAACTGCGTACCATGGAAAACAAGGTCCACATGGAAGCCTTCTCCGGCATGGGTGCATCGCCAACCCCGATGGCTTTCCCCGAACTGTTCACAGCCCTTCAGCAAGGTGTTGTCGATGGTCAGGAAAACCCCGTCACCGTGATCACATCTTCCAAATTCTGGGAAGTGCAGAACCATGTTTCCCTGACCGGACATGTCTATTCCCCTGCAGTTGTTCTGGCCTCCCCGATCCTGATGGACGGTCTGAGCGACGAACAAAAAGGCTGGTTTGACGAAGCCGCCAAAGCATCCGCTGCGGCAACACGGGCCGAAGTAAACCGTCTGGAAGAAGCGGGCGTTGCGCTGCTGCGTGAAAACGGCATGGAAGTGATCACAGAGGTGGACAAAGCCCCCTTCGCCAAACTGGCAGAGCCTGCTTATGCGGTTTACACCGACAAATACGGCACCGAACTGGTGACACGTATCCAGAACGTCGAGTAACACGATATCCGGCAGGCGCGGGTCAGAAAAGCCGCGCCTGCCTGTTTTCCCCTACCTATCCATGAGGCCCCGACATGCGCTATTTCCTGCGCCTCGAAAATTTCACGACAGGAGTCGCGCTGAGGCTCTCTATTGCCTTTCTGGTGATCGCTGCCAGTCTGGCACTTTATCAGGTCGTCACCCGCTTTGTCTTTGGCGCTCCGTCCACCTGGTCCGAGGTAATTACCCGTTCAGCGATGATCTGGTCGGTGTTTCTCGGGGTGGCTGTCGCCTTCAAACACGGCGCAATGATTTCTGTTGATATGATCCAGAATGCCCTGCCGCCGCGCCTTGGGCTTGCGCTCTACGTGCTGGCAAGCATCGGTTCCCTGATCTTCTTCTCCTTCCTGTTCTGGCAGGGCTACCTGATGACCCTGCGGGTCATCCCGCAAAGCCTGTCGGCGCTGGAGATTTCCATCGCATGGGTCTATGCGGCACTGCCCGCCGGATCTGTTTTCATTCTTTTGGCCATTGTGGCCTCTGTTATTCGTGCGGTCCAGGGGGACTGGCTGATCGCCCGTAAAGAGGAGGACGCCCTGTGAACAGCGCACTCGGTTTTTCGCTCGCCATCCTTTTTGTTCTCGGGGTTCCGATTGCGGTTTCGATCGGTCTGGCATCCATCATCGGCATTCAGGCAGAGGGCCGCTTGCCCCTGCTCCTGATTGCGCAACGCATGTTTACCGGCATCGACAGCTTCCCGCTGATGGCGATCCCGCTGTTTATTCTGGCAGGAAACCTGATGTCTGCGGGGGGGATTTCCCACCGGCTGGTGGAACTGGCCAAATCACTGGTCGGGGGTATTCAGGGCGGGTTGGCCTGTACCTGTGTTCTGACTTGTATGCTGTTTGCTTCCGTGTCCGGTTCCTCTGTGGCAACGACCTTTGCCATCGGTGCAATCCTTATTCCGGCGATGGTAAAGCATAATTACCCGAAACCGCTGGCGGCCTCCATTCAGGCGTCTTCTGCCGAACTGGGCGTGCTTATTCCGCCTTCGATCCCGCTGATCCTTTACGGGGTTTCCACAGATACCTCCATCGGCAAGCTGTTCGTCGCAGGCCTTGGGCCGGGTGTTGTGGTGGCGGGTTCGCTGATGGCGCTGGTGCTGGTGATCTGCCGGATCCGCGGCATCGGCAAGGACGACGGCATGGGCCGCGCCAGTCCCGCAGCTGCGCTGAAAGCGGCGCTGCCTGCGCTGCTGGTACCGGTGGTGATCCTTGGCGGGATTTATTCCGGTATCTTCACCCCGACCGAGGCCAGTGCAGCGGCAGTGGCTGCCGCGCTGATCGTTGGCATGGGGCTGTATAAGGAACTGAAACCATCCCATCTGCCCGAAATCCTGAAAAAGACCGTGATTTCCACTTCGGCAATCATGATCATCATCTCGGCTGCATCGCTGTTTTCCTTCCTGATCACACGCTCCGGCCTGCCAAATGAAATCGCCCAGTGGTTCAAGGAAATTTTTGAAAGCCGCGTCGCCTTTCTTCTGGCTGTAAATATCCTTCTTCTGATCGTTGGCATGTTTATCGAAACATCGGCAGCGATCCTTGTGCTGGCACCGATCCTGACGCCTATCGCGCTCAGCTACGGGGTCGATCCGGTGCATTTCGGTCTGATCATCGTGGTGAACCTTGCCCTTGGCATGATCACACCGCCCCTTGGGGTGAACCTGTTCGCGGCCTGCTCGGTTGCGCAGTTGAAGGTGGAAAAAATCATCCCGCAACTGATCTGGTTCGTGCTGACCGTTTTCGCAGCCCTGATGGTGATCACCTATGTCCCGGCAATCACGCTGTGGCCGGTTGAATGGATATTCGGAGGACAATGATGTCTGTATATTGTGTTGGTCTCGGTTCTATGGGGCTGGGCATGGCGAAAAGCCTTGTGCGCGCCGGTTTTGAAGTGCGCGGATTTGATCCGGCAGCAAGTCAGGTCGATCTGTTGTGTGAAGCAGGCGGCAAACGCTTGGCTGATGAGGATGGTCCGGTAGAGGTGGTGGTTTGCACAGTGCTGAATGCGCAGCAGACCCGCACGGCACTGTTCGGGGAAAACGGCGCTGCGGCGCAGTTGCGCAAGGGCGGGGTGATCATCTCTTGTGCGACTGTAGCCCCTGCGTTTGCGAGCGAGATGGAAGCGGAAGCAGAAGCGCTCGGGTTGCTTTATCTTGACGCCCCGATTTCGGGCGGTGCTGTCAAAGCTGCAGAAGGACGGCTGTCCATTATGGCCTCGGGAACGGAAGCGGCCTTCGCGGCTGCTGGACCTGCGTTGGAGGCAATGGCTGAAACCGTGCACCGTCTGGGGGATCGCGCGGGTCCTGGGTCTGCGATGAAGGCCGTGAACCAGCTTCTAGCAGGGGTACATATCGCCGCCATGGGCGAGGCGCTGGCCTTTGGCGCGTCCCAGGGGCTTGACCCTGCGCAGGTGGTGGATGTGGTTTCGGTTTCTGCGGGCACATCATGGATGTTTGAAAACCGTGGCCCCCATGTGGTGCAGGGCGATTATACACCGCATTCCAAAGTGGACATCTGGCTGAAGGATCTGGGGATTGTCGGCGAGATTGCGGCTGCGTCCGATCTGCCGGTGCCGGTATCGGCCAATGCGCTGGAACAGTTCAGGGCCGCCTCTGCGGCGGGGTTTGGCGATGAAGACGACGCGGCCATTGCGAAATTTTTTGCCCGTCAGGGCGGCGTGAAACTTCCGGGGGATGAATAATGTTACTGGGATGTATCGGAGACGATTTCACCGGATCAAGTGATCTGGCAAATACTCTGGCCAAGGCAGGGATGCGCACGGTTCAGTACAGCGGCGTACCGACAGCCCCTGCTGGGGCGGAGGTTCAGGCCGGTGTGGTTGCACTGAAATCCCGCTCCATTGACCCGCAAGACGCAATCCGCCAGTCGCTTGATGCGTTGGCGTGGTTGCAAGCACAGGGGTGCGAGCAGATTTTCTTCAAATACTGCTCTACTTTTGACAGCACGGAAAAGGGAAATATCGGCCCCGTCGCCGATGCGCTGGCGGATGCGCTGAATGCAGATAACGTGATCGTCTGTCCCGCCTTTCCCGGCGCAGGGCGGTCGGTCTATCAGGGGTATCTGTTCGTGAAAGACGTGCTGCTGAATGAAAGCGGCATGGAAAACCATCCCCTGACGCCGATGAAGGATGCAAACCTGCGCCGGCTGATGGCGGCGCAAAGTAAAAACAGCGTCGGGCATGTTCCGGCCAGTGCGGTTTTTGAAGGGGCGGAAGCGATCCGCGCCAGCATGGCTGCAGAAAAATCGGCGGGCCACCGGATGCTGGTTGTGGATGCCCTGCGCGACAGTGACCTTATGGAAATCGGTGCTGCGGCCAAAGGCTTACCTCTGATAACCGGTGGGTCCGGCGTGGCGCTGGGACTGCCTGCCAATTTCGGCATCTCCCCGGCAGAGGTTCCATGGACGCCAGAATCGGGTAAGGCAGCGGTGCTGTCCGGTTCCTGTTCTGTGGCAACGCGGGGGCAGATTGCCTATCACGTCGCCCGCCATCCCAGCCTGAAGATTGATCCCGCCGATGTGATCAGCGGCGCGCAAACGCCACGGGCAACCGCGCAGTGGCTGTATGAGACAGAGGGCCTGCCGCTGGCTTACAGTTCTGCCGATCCGGCAGATGTGGCTGCGGTGCAGGAAAAATTCGGCAGTGAAGCCGCCGCCCATGCGCTGGAAACCTTCTTCGGGCAGACCGCAGTTTGTCTGGCAGAGATGGGCGTGACCCGTATCCTGACAGCCGGTGGGGAAACATCCGGCGCCGTTGTTGAGGCGCTTGATTTCAGCACCTTGGAAATCGGACCGGAGATTGATCCCGGGGTTCCGGCCCTGCGGGCCAGCGAAAATCTGGTAATCGCGCTGAAATCCGGTAACTTCGGCACCGAAGACTATTTCGAAAAAGCGGCCAGAATACTGGGGCAGGACTGATGCAGGAAAATGCGCTGCGCGAGCAGATCTGCCTGCTGGCAAAATCATTATTCGATCGTGGCCTTACGGGCGGCAGCACCGGCAATATTTCGGCACGGACGCAAGACGGCGGTTTGCTGGTTTCCCCTACAGGAACCAGTTTCGGACGGCTTGATCCGGCGCGCCTGTCCCGATTTGATGCCAGCGGCACCCTGATCGGAGGAGACAAGCCCACCAAGGAAATGCCCTTGCACAAGGCGTTTTACGACACCCGCAGTCAGGCCGGTGCCGTAGTGCATTTGCACAGCTGCCATTCCGTGGCCCTGTCGATGTTGCCCGATACCGATCCCGAAAACTTCCTGCCGCCGCTGACGCCTTATGGCATTATGAAGCTCGGCAAGGTGCGGTTGCTGCCCTATTTCATGCCCGGCGATCCCGCAATGGGCGAGGCCGTGCGCGGGCTTGCCGGTAAACGCACCGCCGTGATGCTGGCCAATCACGGTCCGGTTGTGGCTGGCAAGGATGTGGAAGCGGCGTGTAACGCAATCGAAGAGCTCGAAGATACAGCAAGGCTGGCCCTGATGCTGCGCGGGATGAATGCACGGGCACTCACCGATGCCCATGTGCAGGCGCTCGTGACCAAGTTCGATGTGGAGTGGGACGATTGATCAAATTTTCTGCCAATCTGGGGTTTCTGTTCACAGAACTCGATCTGCCCGACGCGATCCGTGCGGCAAAAGCTGCCGGTTTTGAAGCCGTCGAATGCCACTTTCCCTACGACACCCCCCCCGAACAGATGCGGGCAGCACTGTCGGAAACCGGATTGCAAATGCTCGGACTGAATACGTGGCCAGGCGACCGCGCGGCAGGGGATTTCGGGCTGGCCGCACGGCCCGACCGCATGTCAGAGGCCCGCAAGGAAATTACCCGCGCCGTTGACTATGCAGCGGCAGCAGGAATCAAAGCGGTTCATGTTATGGCCGGGCGCACAGATGATGATGAAGCGGCTGAAGACTGTTTTCGCAGCAATCTGGACCATGCCTGTGATCTGGCGGCAGAACAGGGCATTAACGTGCTTATCGAACCCATCAACACCCGCGATGTATCGGGTTATCATCTGTCCACGACAGACCACGCGGAGCAGATAATAGACGCGCTGGAACGGCCCGAACTGAAAATCATGTTTGACTGCTATCACATGCAGATCATGCAGGGCGATCTGGCGAAAACGCTGGAACGGCTGATGCCCAAGATCGGCCACATCCAGATTGCATCGGTCCCTGACCGCGCCGAACCCGATCGCGGTGAAGTGGATTATCGCTGGCTTTTGCAACACATAGACGATCTTGGTTACAACGGTTTCATCGGGGCGGAATACCACCCCCAAACCACAACCAAAGCCGGGTTGGGCTGGATGAAAACGCTCTGCAACCATTAGGCGGGGGCGTTACGCCCCGTTTACGATTTCAACCAGCCTTGCAGGATCGATTGCCCTGACGAGCTTTCCTGCAGGTTTCACTGCAACCCGGTCTTCTGCGGCAATCATTGCATTCAGGACCGCTTCTTCCACGGACTGGACTGCGGCCTCGTAGAATAGATCGAGATGCACGTCGTTGAGGATCTCAAGATTCATCACGTCGGGCGCACGCCATGGATTATCGTGCCCGTTGGCAGTGCTGAAGGCGAGGAATATGTCACCGCTATTGTGGCCCCCCTTGCTGCCGTTGCGCCCGATACCGATAGAGCCGCGCCGCGCCAGCCGGTTTAGCTGGTGTGGCATCAGCGGCGCATCTGTTGCGATAACGACGATGATCGATCCCTGTTCGTGACCAAATACCATGTCCTCCCGCATCCGGTGCCCGACCGCTACGCCAGAGACTTCGAACCAGTTGCGGGTGCCGTGGTTCGCCTGCACCATTACGCCCAATGTGTATCCGGCCCCTGCCACTGTAATCTTGCGGGACGCGGTGCCGGTTCCACCTTTGAATTCATAGGCAATCATGCCGGTTCCGCCCCCGACATTGCCTTCGGCAACCGGCCCGCCGGTTGCTGTGTCGAGCGCTTCCAGCACATGATGTTCTTGCACAGCACGGGCGTTAATATCGTTAAGCACACCGTCATAAGTCTCGCCCACCACAGGAAGACACCACATGTGATCTTCGTTGAAGATCTCTTTGAAGCGATCGATCATCCAGCCTACGGTTGCGTGACTGGTCATGCCGACACCGTGGGAATTGGTGATCATCACCGGCCCGAGGAACCAGCCCAGATCGTTAATCAGATGGCTGCCGGTGAATTCTCCGTTGCCGTTAAAAGAATCGATACCGGCCCAGACAGGTTGAATACTTCCGGACATCCCCCTTGGAATGATCGCTGTCACACCGGTGCAAAGCCCTTTGTGAACACCCTCAACCGGATTTTCCAGAATGGTCGAGTACCCCACAGTGACTCCCGGTACGTCTGTGATAGCGTTATAGGGTCCGGGCATGCCGGAGAATTTTAGTCCGATATCACGGGCGCGGGGCTTTTGGGTCATTCGGATTTCTTTCTGTTGTCGCGTTGTAACGGGCGGTTCCGTGCACCCGGTTCAAACGTATAGGCTTCGAAGTGCAGGCCGGATGCGCCCATCTTGTTCAGCCTTTCGTTTGCGGAATTGCCCGCAGGGGAAGTTATGCCGTTCAGCACCGGATTCTGCAAATGGGACAGACCTGCCATGCTGTTCGCAATCATTCGGGGCACTGTGCCAGAGGATGGCGCACGACGTTCAGGCCGCTTTGGCCAAGGATCAAACCGGCCTGTTACGATAAACAGCGGTATGGACAATGACGGCAAAATCGCACCGGTGTCTGGCAGGCAGACAATCGCAGCAAGCACACAACCGCATGTGCATCAGCAACTGTTCCTTGAATTAACCGGTTGTCCCTTCCAAGCGAAACAGACAGTCTGAAAAAAATGACCGGAACGGGCAGGGCGCTGGATCGCCTTGTCATCGGCCACGTGAAAGGATTTTTGTGGACATTAGACAGCTTCGTTATTTCATCGCGATTGCGGAAACCGGCTCTGTGTCAGCAGCAGCGCTGCGGCTGAATATTGCGCAGCCGTCGCTTTCCCAGCATCTGGTGAATATGGAAGAGGAACTACAGGTTCAACTGGTGGTCCGGTCGCCGCGGGGATCAACTCTGACCGCGGAAGGTGAATTGCTGCTGCGCCACGCCAGAGAAATCTGCGAGGCAATGTCGCGCTGCGTGGATGAACTGCGCGAGACCGGCCGTCACATCACCGGCAAAGTGCACTTCGGGATGCCGCCTTCGGTGTCTATGGTGATGGCCGTTCCTTTGTCTGAAACCGTGCGTCTGGAACTGCCACAGGTTCGTCTCAGGACGAGCGAAGCAATGAGCGGATTTATCAAGTCGTGGATTGAGGATGAAACTGTCGAGATTGGATTTCTTTATGACCTCAAAGGGACTTCCCATTTTCAGGCGACCCATGTGCTGAATGAACAGCTCTATTTCTTTGCCGCACCTGATGCGTGGCCGCTGGACACACCGCCCGGTGCGCCCGTATCTCTCGGATCGCTGGAGCGTCTGGACCTGATCCTTCCGGGCGAACCACACGGATTGCGCCGGATCATAGAAAACGCCGCGGCGCAAAGCGGCGTCAGTCTGAACGTGGTGACTGAACTGGATGCGATGACCCAGATCAAGGAACTGGTGGCTCGCGGGTCTGGGTTTTCGATCTTTGCGCCCGCGGCCTGCCATGACTACGTGCAAGCTGGAAAGTTGCTAAAGTCACCGATTGTCGATCCGGCGATCTCGCGACCCGTCTATCTGGTAAAAAACCCGCTGCGCCCCCAAACCCGCGCCAGCGCTGCGATTGAACGGATGACATTAAAGGTCGCCGCTGAAATGGTCAGACGCGGGATTTGGGAGGGCGAACTGGTCTGGACGCCGGAATAGCAAAACCCGTCAGAATGAACGGGGCAGGCCCAGCACGTGCTCTGCCACATAGCTCAGGATCAGGTTGGTGGAAACCGGTGCAACCTGATAAAGCCGTGTTTCGCGGAATTTGCGCTCGATATCGTATTCTTCGGCAAATCCGAAACCGCCGTGGGTTTGCAGACAGGCGTTTGCCGCCTCCCATGACGCATCAGCGGACAGCAGTTTGGCCATATTGGCCTGCGCCCCGCAATCCTGTTGCGCATCAAAGCGGCGGCAGGCCTCAAAGCGCATCAGGTTGGCGGCCTCCACATTCACATAGGCCCGCGCCAGCGGGAAGGACACGCCCTGATTTTGTCCGATAGGGCGGTCGAACACCACCCGCTCGCTGGCATATTGCGCAGCCCGTTCCAGAAACCAGTAGCCATCCCCGATACATTCGGCTGCGATCAGGGTTCTTTCCGCATTCAGACCGTCAAGGATATAGCGAAAGCCCATGCCTTCCTCTCCGATCAGGTTTTCGGCGGGAATTTCCAGATTGTCGAAAAACACTTCGTGGGTTTCATGGCCGACCATGTTGCGGATCGGCTGGATTTCCATGCCCTGACCGAGCGCGTCTGAAAGTTCGACAATGAAAATACTCATGCCGTGGGATTTCTTCTTTACCTCTGCCAGCGGCGTCGTACGCGCCAGCAGGATCATCAGGTCGGAATGTTCCAGACGGCTAATCCAGACTTTCTGACCGTTGATGACATAGCGGTCCCCCTTGCGCTGCGCTGTGGTTTTGATCTTGGTTGTGTCCGTGCCCGTGGTCGGTTCTGTCACCGCCATGGATTGCAGCCGGAGTTTGCCAGATGCAATGTCCGGCAGGTAGCGGGCTTTCTGCGCGTCCGATCCGTGACGCAGGAGTGTACCCATATTGTACATCTGTCCGTGGCAATGTCCCGCATTGCCGCCGCCGCGGTTGATTTCCTCCATCACGACGGAAGCTTCGGTCAGGCCGAGGCCCGCCCCGCCATAGCTTTCGGGGATCATCGCGGCAAGCCAGCCGTCACGGGTCAGCGCGGCGATGAATTCGGTCGGGTAGGTACCGTCCTGTGCATGCTTTCGGTGATATTCCGGTGCAAAACCGGCACAAAGGGCGCGCAGGGCTTCACGCAGATCGTCATGGGCGGCAGAGGCGCTGGTGGGTAGGGTCACGATAGGTTCACTCCTCGGTCAGATGTTCGGATTTGTCGGAATGCAAGAATTCGTCCCGCACCGCGTTCGTATGTGCGCCAAGGGCAGGGACGGGGCCAAAGGAACGGGACTTTCCGTTAATCCGTGCCCCCGGTGCCAGAAGGCGTACCGGCCCCGAAGGCGTATCTGCTTCGACAAAACGGTTCTGGGGATGCGCTGCAAGGTCGGCCATTGTCGAAACCTGTCCGAAAGCGATTGCGGCTTTATCCAGCATCTGCGCGACCTCGGACCTGTCGCGCCGCGCAAAGGCACCTGCCACCAACCCGTCCAGCACAGGCCTGTTTTCAACGCGCAGTGCGTTGCTGGCAAAGCGCGGATCGGTGGCAAGCGCGCTATCCTCCAGAACATCCGAACAGAAGCGCACCCATTCCCGTTCATTCTGGATCGACAGCAGGATCTGCCCGCCATCGGCACAGGTAAACACGCCGTAAGGCGCGATGGTTGGATGGGACAGCCCGGCCCGTGCAGGCGTTTTTCCACCGTAAGCGTATTGCAGATAGGGCACGTTCATCCAGTCAGCAAGGGCGTGAAACAGGCTGATGGACAGATGCCGTCCCTTGCCCGTGGAACCCCGCGCTATCAGGGCTTCGAGCACCGATTGATAGGCCGTCATCCCGCAGGCAACATCGCAAACGGACACGCCGACACGGGCCGGACCGGACTCATTGCCAGTGATCGCGGACAGGCCGCTTTCCGCCTGCACCAACAGGTCATAGGCCTTACGATCCGCCATCGGCCCGTCTTCCCCGTAGCCACTGATCGACACCGTTATCAGGCGGGGATGCTTAACGCGCAAAACGTCCGGAGCAAAACCCAACCGTTCGATCGCGCCGGGTGCAAGGTTCTGCATGAAGATATCGGCACGGGCGATCAGTTTTGACAGCAAAGCCTTGTCTCCGTCCTCGCGTAAATCCAGACAAACACTTTCCTTGCCACGGTTGAGCCAGACAAAATACGCGCTTTCCCCGTGGACAAGCTGGTCATAATTGCGTGCGAAATCCCCTTCGGGGCGTTCAACCTTGATCACACGGGCGCCCGCTTCTGCTAGTCGGGCAGACACATAGGGTGCTGCAACTGCCTGTTCGACAGAGACTACAAGCAAACCTGATAAATCCGCCATTTCCTTACCTCGAATCAACTTCTTGAACCCTCTTGCCAGAAACAGGGTGCAACGTGCTCATTCTACAATGCGTGGAGAGCCATAGCCTCAGCCTATACCCTTGTCCTGTCTAGGTGCAGGCGGACAGGGCCACAACCGGAAACAGGGTCCAGACCGTTGCAACCAGCCCCGTCCAGCCGCCCGCGCGGCTGACAAACCGCAACAGTCCCGCAGGCGCGGTAAAGCGGGGCTGGTAAAGCATCCAAAGGTTTACAACCTGTAAGGCTATCGCCAGCAGGACTGGGGAAATCAGGACGACCCTTTGCACCGGCCAGCCTTCGAAAGCGCCTGGTCCGGTTTCACACAGCACGCCGTGCAACCCGTAGATCGCACTGAATGAAACGAACCAGACCAGCGGCGCGATCAGGATGCGGAAGATCTCTGTCATGAAAGCATACCGGAAAGATGGGCAGCCAACAGGATGATTGCCCCTGTAATACTCGTGTATTTCACCCAAAGCGCGACAATTGGGAAAGCAGCCCGCCGCTTGGCCGAGGTGTAACCGCACCGGATTTGCCTTGCCAGAAAACCGCCCATCAATGCAGCAATTATCGCGTGGAACAGGCCGTACCCCCCGAGCACAAGCAGGGTTGACCCGTAAGCATGTTCCGTCGGGGCGGGTGCACGCAACATCAAGGCTGCACAGGCGATGCCAAGCACGGCTGATCCCGACAGAGCAATAAGGACACTAAAAAGCGGCGCATCACCGGCACGGTTTCTGCGGATCGCCCGCCGCATCGCCAGCGGCGCGATGACCGCACCTGCCACGCCAAGGGCCAATTCTGCCACCGAAGGCGTAAACCACACAGGCGGCGGCCAGCCGGGTGCTACGGTCCACAAGAACGCAAACCCGAACAGGAGCGCCGCGAAAAACGTACCGTTTGCCGTTAGCAAAAATACAGATCCCCACCACCCCGGTGCGCGCTCGACAGTGGCCGAACTTGGCAAATTCAGGTCATGCCCGACCGGTTGCATCGCGGGATCATCCCGAAGGCCAAGGCTCCGGACCCATTTCCATGCAAGTACGATCACACCGGCAAGTGCCAGCGGAACGATCCAGTAAAATTTTAACAGGAGGGAAAGGAAAAACAGTCCGGTCACTGCGGACATGATTATGGGCAGTCGGGTATTCGCGGGATAAAGGACGTGCATTTCGGGGCGACCGCTTGCACTGTCCACTGCCAGTGTTTCCCTCAATCCGTCACGGGGCGTTCCAAGGAAGCCTTCCCCGCGCGCCAGTGTCGTTGCAAGCTCCGGTTCCCGCGCCAGCGGATCGCGACTGGAAACTTGTGGCAGGCTGGCAAACGTATAGGCGGGTGCGGGCGTAATCATCGCCCACTCCAGAGTAGACGCATTCCACGGGTTGCGGCGGCTGCGACGGGCGGTGAAAACATGCAGCAGAACATCAATCAGGATCATCGCGATGCCGATCGCAAGGATGAAGCTTCCCACGGAAGAGATCAGATTGATCGTGGTCCAGCCATCCTCCGGTGCGTATGCCGAAATGCGGCGCCGCTGGCCCAGCAGGCCCGCCCAGTGCATCGCCAGAAACGTGATGTGAAAGCCGGAAAATACCAGTGCAAAGGCCAGTTCCCCAAGGCGGAAAAACTGTCTGCGACCGGTAAAATGGGGCAGCCAATAGTAAATACCCGCGAAAATCGGGAAGACAAAACCGCCAAACAGAACATAGTGCAGATGTGCTGTAATAAAGGCCGTGTCATGGGCCTGCCAGTCAAAGGGCACAACAGCCACCATCACCCCTGTCAGGCCGCCAATAACAAAAGTGACAAAAAAGCCGAGGATATGAAGCATCGGCAGGTGCAATTCGGGGCGGCCTTTCCACATTGTGCCGATCCACGCGAATATCTGGACACCGGTCGGCACGGCCACAAGGGTTGAAGCTGCAGAGAAAAAGGCCAGCCCCAGATGGGGAATGCCTGTTGTAAACATATGATGGACCCACAGCCCGAAAGACAAAAACGCCAGAGCAAGCGCCGCTGATACTATCCAGCCATAACCAAGCAAAGTCGTGCGGCACATCACGGGCAAAACGGTTGAAATCACCCCTGCTGCGGGCAGGAAAATAATATAGACCTCCGGATGGCCGAACAGCCAGAACAGATGCTGCCAAAGCAGGCTGTCCCCCCCGAGATCCGCCTGAAAGAACGGCAGACCAAAGGCCCGTTCCAGTTCCAGCAGGACAGAGCCAAGGATCAGCGGTGGAAATCCGGTCAGGATCATCAGCGCCGTGACCAGCGCGTACCACGCAAATATCGGCATCTTCTCCAGAGACATGCCGGGGGCGCGGTATTTCAACACCGAAACTGTAATCTCGACAGCGGCGGCGATGGCTGAAATCTCTACAAAAGTGATACCGATCAGCCAGAAGTCCGCATTGATTCCGGGCGAATGGATGGCACTGGACAGCGGGGGATACATGAACCAGCCGCCATCCGGTGCGATGCCGAATACCATCGCAACGATCAGCATTGTGCCGCCGAAAGCATAGCACCAGAACCCGTAAGCCGTGAGGCGCGGAAAGGCGAGGTCGCGGGTGCCAAGCAGCTTGGGCAGAAGGTAGATTGCCAGTCCCTCAAAGGTGGGAATGGCAAAAAGGAACATCATCACTGTTCCGTGCATTGTAAAAATCTGGTTGTAGATTTCCGGCCCCGCAAAGGCGGAATGGGGCGTGGCCAGTTGTACACGGATCAGCATGGCCAGCAGGCCACCGATGATGAAGAACAAGAAGGCCGTAAACAGGAACATGCGCCCAAGGTCGTTGTGGTTTACCGTGGAAAACCAGCCCCTGAACCCCGTTTCCGAAGCCCAGATCGCGGAGAGTTTCCTGTGTCTTTCAAGCGCTCTCATTCCGGTTGCCCCCGTAAGAATGCGGCCCAGCCGGAATTGTCATGGACAACAACTTCAAAGGCAAACCCGTCGTATCCCGCGCCGCTGAATTCTGCGCTGACACCTTGATAGGTTCCGGGCGCATCCGCCTCCAGCCGCAGGGTGTTGGTGTGACCCGGGATCGCGTCAAGCTTGCCTGCCAGACGGGGCACCCAGAAACTGTGGATCACATCAGCGGTGGTGATCGCAATATCGACAGGCCGGCCCGCAGGGATATGGAGCACCCCTGTGGTTTCAAGGGCGGGGGCATCGGCGTATGTGAAACGCCACTCCCAGCGGCGGGCCTGTGCCGAAACCTGCACGGCTTCGACACCCTGCCTTGGCACCAACCGTTCACCGATCACCAGCCCGTAAGCCAGAAGCGCACCAAGGACCAGTGCAGGAAAACCCAAACCCAGCCCGAGAATCCAGACCCGTATCTGCCCCGCCTCTTCGCCGGAACTTCTGCGATTGCGGAAAGAGAGCCCCAGCAGGATCATCACCAACCCGAATATTGCTGCCGCCCCCGCCAGCATCACCCACCACAGCGTCGCGATGGACCGTGCAGCCGGTCCGGCGGGATCAACAGTTGAAAGCGCCCCCTCGCACCCTGTAAGCAGGAAGAGAAACGTGGTAGGCACAAAAAACCGCAGGATGGTGGCATTATGTCGAAACAGACCCGAAAGCAGGACAGCGAAGAACTGATCGACCCGATCAGCGAGATGCCGGGCTTTGACCAGACGGAATCGCGCATTGCCATTCACGGCCACCCGATTCACGCGATGAGTGTCGCTTTCCCCGTAGCACTGACCTTCTGTGTGCTTGGCGCAGATGTTGCCTACTGGTGGACGGGCGATATTTTCTGGGCGCGTGCCGCACTTTGGGCGGCCGGCACCGGATTCCTGTTCGGTATGCTCGCCGGTGTGTCCGGCACAGCAGAACTGTTGTTGGTGCCCGGCATCCGCGCCCGTGCGCCGGCATGGACCCATTTTATCATCGCAGTCACGCTTCTCGCCCTGCTCGGGGCGAATTGGGGATACCGGCTTTTCGGATATGAAGCGGCCGTGCTGCCTTACGGCATCCTTCTGTCCACCCTCTGCGTGCTGGTGGTCAGTTTCACCGGCTGGCATGGTGGCAAGCTTGTCTTTGACTATCAACTTGGCACCTCGAAAGGTAACTGACCGCCCCTTGGTTCAAGCAACCAGTCCGGAAAGCGGATCCCGTCAAATGCAGGTTTGGCAAGCACAAGGATCAGGATCGCGACAACCGGAACAGAGACGGCGAGAAGCGGCAGGACCGGACGCGGCGGTTTGTGGTCTTCCGGCAGTTCGGCGACTTTGACGACGATGTGTCCGACCCAGACATGGGCCACGACCAGCAGCACGACAAAAACAAGTTTTGCAAACAGCCACGGCACAAACACGCCGCGCAGGAAGATCAACCATGTTCCGGCAATCACCGCAACCACGGCAGCGGGCGTCACAACCAGTGTGTAGACATTGTGGGTTGCGTGCCGGATTTTTCGATAGTCTTCGGCGAAACCGTTCGGGTCATGTCGGGACAGCATCAAAGGCAAAGCCAGCAATCCGCCGCACCATGTCAGCAGCGCTGCAATATGCGCGACCTTAAACAGGGGAATGGTTGCAAAAATCCACTCTAACACGGGGCACCGCCCGTCAGTTGGTGCCAGTGCCGCCGCGCAACCACCCCGGCCGCGATGGCATAGGGCAGGCCCGAAGGCACCCACATGATCAACCCGCCTAGCTGTTGGTCCCGAAGCGGTGTAATCCCCCAGTCGAGCGGGGCCAGCGCGTGAGCGGCATAAAGTGCGGTAGGTGCGAAGGTCAGGATCGCGCCCAACATCCCCATCTGGGCAAAGGCGGCAACAATAAAGGCGATCCGCTCCACGACAGCCGCTTCAGCCGACAGAACCGCGCGCCAGAACCATGTGGCACTGATCAGAAGGCTTACCTGCATAAGCCAGTAGACAGCCACATTCGACAGGGCGAGATCATAAGCAGCAGGCAGGTGCCAGCCCCATAGGATCACGGTAGAAACAACAAAGGGGCGGGCTATTGTTGCCGGTTTGCGGGTTTCAATTGAAAGTGCAAACAAAGGCGCGGCAACCGCGATAAGAAGCACATGATGCACCACCCTTGCCGAGAAAAGCGCCGAAGAAAGCGCACAGAGCGGCGAAACAAACGCTACAAACAGGATCGCCACAGCGCCCAGTCCGGCTGCGTGTTTTCGTAGCAGATAAGTCATCCCCGCAAGACACACCAACACCACCGGATCGAAATTCCAACTGCTCCAGAGTTCTTGTGGTAAAGGCGCTGGTCCGCAGTAAATCCTCTCCATATTCATGTGTTCCCCTTTTGCTCGCCCCAAAAGCAACGGTTGTAACAGTCCAAGCTGCCCTACGGTCCCACGCTTACGGAAGCGCGGTACGGTTGCGCCGACAACTTGGAATATATGCCGAAACGAAGGTAGGTCGAGAAAATGATTGCCTACAATGGTCTGCGAAGACAGGAAACAACGATGCAGATAGAGCAGGCCTTGCTAGCGGGGAACCGGCGGCATCAGATATACGTCGTCATCTTGTGATCGCGGGCATAGTAAAGTTGCGCATAGGTCACACTTTTGTCTTCCAGCCAGGTCGTTCGTTCCACCGAAAACAAAGCTGTATCAACCGGAGCTTTGAGAAATCGTGCAATCCCTTCCGGCGCATTTGTCGCAGAAAAGACCAGTTCGCCCGTGGTGAAAGGAATCTGCTGGATCAGCCATTCGTTCGGGCCGATTTTTTCAAAATCGTAATCTCTGGCAGCGGGCACGACATCCAGATTGATCCATCGGTCTTCGAACTGAAATGGTTTTTTGCCGGAATAATGCATACATTTCAAATGCAGGATCGGTGCGTCCTTTTCGACTTTGATCCGTTCGCGCAGCCAAGCTGGGGCGGGGATCAGTTCTCTGTCTATCAGACTGTAGGTGTAATCAGCGCCGGATTGTTCCACCTCTTCGCGCACGATTGATATGGAAAACTGAGCCTGCCGAACCAAAGACTGCTTTACCTTTGTTCCGGCTTTGCGCTTGCGTTCAAGAATACCGTCGTTCACCAAATCGCGCATGGCACGGTTCATGGTGGCGCGCGCACATCCGAATTCCCTAGCCAGTTCGATTTCGCCGGGAAGGTTCGTGCCCAAAGGCCAGGTATTGTCTCGGATGCGCTTCAGGATTTCGGCCTTAACATCGCGGTAACTGACTCGCATCGGGCTGCCTTGATAAATTATTATGTCTATCTTTATAGGGTAAATGCCCGCATGTGCAAGGGTCGCCCCCTCCCCATAAGCTGACCGAATGCGACGTATAACCTTTCGTATATAGCGGCGTGTTTCGCGCCCTGTTACGCCTTTTCCAAACCCTGAAACCGCGTCTGGCTGGCACGGAATAAGGAGATGGATATGCTTGAAATTGTTCACAACTCTCTGGTCAAAAGCACTCGCAACTTGTTGGAAAATTGTGCCGGATGCGAAGCCGGACAATCGGTTCTGTTTATTCACGAGACTGAAACCGACGGCTACTATGATCCGGCACTCTCCGAATTGGTTGCCAAAGCTGCCAAGCAACTCGGCTATCAATCCGAACTTTACGGTGTAGCCTTGCACAAAAAGGCTACACAACTCGCCCCCGATCTGGTTGCGCGCATTGAAAGAGCAGATTGCGCGGTTTTTCTGGCACGCTTGGGCGACCAGATCAGGTTTCGTCCCAACACGTTGAAATCAGCACAGGTCATCTGCCATGCACTGGATTGTGAGATGATGGGTTCGCCGTTTGGCGAAACGGATTACCACGCATTCGCCGCGCTGGAACAGATTGTAACCAAGTCAATATCCGCTGCACGGGACATTCATGTAACCTGTCCCGCCGGAACGGACTACCGCGGCAGCGTCGGAAACTCCAAAACCACCGCCTGTAATACCGCTTTGAAACGGTTTCCCTTGTCCGTTTTCAAGCCGGTTTCTTCAGAAGGTTTCACAGGCCACATCGCGCAAACGGGATTTCTCACAGGGACCGGTTCGAGTTTTTACACACCATGGACCTGCGAAATCAGGGACACATTGTTTGTCAGGATCAACGGTTCACGCATCCAAGGGTTTGATGGCACTGAACAGGACGTAAAGTCGGCGCGGGCGCATTACGAATACGTCGGCCGCACGTTGAAGCTTGACACCTATGCGGTGCATTCATGGCACGCGGGTATTCACCCCGGACTTTCGTACACACAGAAAGCTGCGCGCCATTTCGAACGCTGGAGCGGCGGCGCGTTCGGCAATCCCCGCATCCTGCACCTGCACACCTGCGGGAGAGAGCCACCGGGTGAAATCTCACTTAACGTTCTGGACCCGACTGTCCGACTCGACGGTGTTGCAGTTTGGGAAAACGGTCGGCTTTTTCCGGAACGGCTGGCCGGTGGTGCAGCACTATTGTCCCGATACCCCGAGATGAAGGAAATCTTCGACAATCCGCGCACTTCGGTAGGACAAA
The DNA here is from genome assembly GCA_018223125.1 of Paracoccaceae bacterium. Taxonomy (GTDB): domain Bacteria; phylum Pseudomonadota; class Alphaproteobacteria; order Rhodobacterales; family Rhodobacteraceae; genus Amylibacter. The sequence continues at coordinate 89,509 of JAAEZA010000007.1, forward strand.
GTGCTGGCGGACGACTGTCTTACAGGTGAACCGGTGCCGGTACATCGTTGAACGGGGCGGCTTGCCCGTGCAGCCAATCCCGAAACAGCCGCGTGGATTTTAGCTGCGCCTTGTTATGGGTGCAGACAAACCAGTAGGAGAATTGCGACTCTGCCTCTTGCGGGAAAGGGCGTACCAACTGGCCCGTTTGCAGCGCGTCCCGCACCAGCGGACAGCGCCCCATTCCAACCCCCGAGCCGTTGATCGCAGCCTGAATGACCATATTGGCTTGGCTGTAAACCTGCGTCTTTTCAGGGACAGGAACCTTCAACCCGAGTTCGGAGGCCCAGAACTCCCAGTTCGAAAGATGGCCTGTCTCCGGTTGGCCATCCTGCAATATTGTGAATCGATCCAGATCCCGAGGGGTTTTTAACTGCTCCGCCAGTGTCGGCGCGCAGACAGGATACATTCGTTCCCCCATTAGTTTTTCTGAATGCAGCGCAGGAAAGCCACCGGTGCTGTAGGCGATAATTACATCCGCTGTGCTGCTACTCGGGTCGAGCGATTTCGGCTCTGTCGAAAGGGATATCTGTATGCCCGGGTGACTGTCGTTAAAGTCGAGCAATCTTGGCAACAGCCAGATAAAGGCAAACCCCGGCGGGGCCGCGACCAGCAACCCTTTGTTCGCCGCTGCTTTGCTGTCACGAAGGCTGTCGCAAACCGTTTCCACCATGCCAAACCCGTTGCGTGCGGCAGTCGCCAGACGGGTACCTGCGTCCGTCGGTATAACCTTGGGGTTTTTACGGACCATAAGCTGATGGCCAAGCCAGTCTTCAAGCTGCTTTATATGTTGGCTTACAGCGCTTTGCGAAATATTCAGTTCTTCGGCAGCCCGTCCGAAACCACGAAGCCGGACCACGGCTTCCAATGTTCTAAGGGCATTGAATGGCAGGGTTTTCAACATAAAAAGACAAATTTCCAAAGGAGTTGGGTAACCGAATATTGCGCGATACGGACAAGGTTGCAGAACCGGACAGGACTCATGTTCTGGTGCCGCATGGCTACAAGACTTCGCCGTGTCGCGCGGTATTTTTTCGCCCGCATTTCACTAAGTCCTTTCATGCTAGGTCTCTGCCTGAGAAATGGCAAGACGGTGCAGGCTGCCCGTTTCCAAGGCTCTTTCCTGCATGGGTTGTGAAGAAAACTCTCTCCGTCACTGACCGGAAGCCGTGCCGCTGTCCATAAGGTCAGCTGAAGATACGTATAAACAATGATGAATTGTAACCATGGTTTGTCCGACTTAACCTGAAGCCGAAGTACGAGTAGGAGATCCCGATGTTTCTACGCAATTGCTGGTATGTTGCGGGTTGGAGTAAGGATTATGGCCGTCAGTTGAAGGCTCAGAAGCTACTCGGTGAAAATATCGTTTTCTATCGCCGGTCCGACGGAGCTGCGGTTGCGCTGGAAGATGCCTGCCCGCACCGGAAACTGCCGCTGTCGATGGGGCAACTTGAAGGCGATACCGTTGTGTGCGGGTATCACGGGCTTACTTTCGACTGCACCGGAAGCTGCACGGATTCGCCAACTCAAAGGGGCATGACCCCGCGTCGGGCTGTGGTGAAATCCTATCCGGTTGTCGACCGTTATCGACTGTTGTGGATCTGGATGGGTGATCCTGCAATGGCTGATCCGGACGCAATTTTCGAGATCGAGAACTACGACAATCCGGCTTGGGGTTACACCGACGGGGGCACGCTGCCCATCGCCTGTAATTACCTTTGGGTCTGTGACAACCTGCTTGACCCGAGCCATGTCGCATGGGTCCATGTCACGTCATTCGGGGGCGGCGGCACCGATGATGCACCCTTGCAGATGGAACAATCAGACCGTGGCGTGATCGTGTCACGCTGGATATTCGACCAACCCCCGTCGCCGTATTATAAAGATCTGGTAAAGTTCCAAGGCAATTGCGATCGAAAACAGCATTACGAGTTGTGCCTGCCCTCAATCGCATTGAACAAGTCGGTTTACACACCAGCCGGAACCGGTGGAGACGACGCGCCGCTTATGGATGACACCTACATTAACATTTCTTACAATTTCATGACGCCCGTGGATGAGAATAACACCCGCTACATCTGGTTCCAGCACCGCAATACCGACCCGCATGATGCTGAAGTGTCAAAGCAGATGAATGACGGGGCGATAATGGCCTTTAATGAAGACAAGGCAGTTCTGGAAGCGGTTCACAAGAACATGGCGGAAATGGTTACGCCGAATATTGATCTTGGACTGGATCTCGGTGCGAAAACCTTTCGAAAGAAATTGCAGCGGATGATTGACGCGGAGCGGGCAGGGGCCAGCAAAACCATTATCGGGTAGCCGCAGAGCGCGAATATGGGCAGGCTGTTGCCCTGTTTCACAATTCAAAGCGCCGACATCAGGCTTTTCATGGCCGTGCGGTAGTTCGCGACAATCCGTTCCCGTCCGATATGTTGACCGCCCCTGACCGAATGCCGCCCGGCCGACCAGACATCGGTAACAACGCGGTCCCGTCCGGCAAAACAGAGGCCGTCGATAAGCTGATCGGTCTGCAAAGCGCAAAGTGCAATGTCTGTACTGTCTATAGCCATCAGATCCGCCAATTCCCCGACGGCGATTTCCCCCGCACCACGGCCCAATGCCTGCGCGCCACCTCTGGCTGCCCCCCGAAAGAGCGTTTCGCCAATAGAACCTTCGCCCACGACCATGACATTCCGGGCTACATCCCGCAGTCTTTGGGAATATTCGAGCGTGCGAATTTCTTCTGTAAGGGAAATCAGGACATTGGAATCAGAACCGATCCCGAAGCGCCCACCCTGCGCCAGATAGGACGGGCCATTAAAAGGTCCATCGCCGAGATTGGCTTCCGTGATCGGACACAGACCTGCGACAGCACCGGATCCGGCCATGTCCCGTGTCTCGGCGTCGGTCATATGAGTTGCGTGAATCAGGCACCATTGGTCGGAGACATCCACGTTTTTAAGCAACCATTCTACCGGACGCGCGCCCAGCCATTGCAAAATATCGGCAACTTCCTTGGGTTGCTCGGCAATGTGGATGTGAACCGGACCATTGCCATGATCGTGTAAGACCGCCCCCAGTTCTTCAGGGCAGGTGGCCCGAAGGGAATGGGGTGCGATTCCGACCTGACAATCGGCGGGGAGCGAGCGAAGCAGATAGCGTGCCCGGTCCACAAGGTCGTTGTAACCGTCTATCGTGTTGCCAAAGCGGGCCTGTCCGGCTTGCAGCGGCACCTGTCCGGCACCGCCATAAGTGTATAAAACCGGAAGATGTGTCAGACCAATGCCTGTTTCCGCAGCGGCCGCGGCAATCCGCCCCGACAGTTCGGCAAGGTCATCGTAAGGTGTGCCATCAGACTGGTGATGCACATAGTGAAATTCCCCGACACTGGCAAAGCCCGCTTCCTGCATTTCCATAAAAACAAGCGCGGCAATAGCTTCGATCTGGTCCGGTGACAGTTCTTTTGTGAACCGGTACATCAGATCGCGCCACGTCCAGAAACTGTCCTTTCCGGCTTTGCGATATTCAGTCATTCCCGCCATGGCCCGCTGGAAGCTGTGGGAGTGCAGGTTCGCAAGTGCGGGCAGAAGGACATCCACCCTCGTATCTCCGTCGCGGGCGGTTTGCGAGACACCAATTGTTTCAATCCGCCCCTCTGACAGGGTCAGGCGCAGGTTTTCCACCCAACCTGTCGGGAGCAAAGCTCGGTTTGCAAAAATCATCCACGCGACTCCGTTCATAATATGTATGTACATATAGCGAATAGGAGCAATTCTGGGAAGGGCGTTTCAACACCCTGCAACCTGTCAGGCAATCTTCCGGCGTGTGCTCAAAGACCGTTGACGCTTTCGAAGTGCCGCAAGAGTATGGACAGACAGAAAGCGCACCCGAAGGCTTTGATTAAATGACAGTTGCCAACGAATTTTCAGACGATACATGAGCAATATCGATAAACGCATAGATATGCATTCGCATTTCTACGGGAGCGGGCTGGTTGAAGCCCTGATGTCCCGCCGCGAACGGCCCTATTTGCGACGCGCCGATGATGGCAGGCTGATGATGGTTGCTATGAATGGCGAGTTTGAATTCACCGATCACTATCACGACTACCGCGTAGGGTTGGAACAGATGAGGGCCACCGGACTGACCCACCGCCTGTTAACCTTTCCCGGGGCTTTGGGTGTCGAATTGCTGCCCGCTGCTGAAATTGCAGAAACAATCTCGATCTTTAACACCGGCTTGGCGCAGCTTAACCAAGACACAAAGGGCGCATTGGTCGGGCTTGCGGGCGTGCCGCTGGCTGATATGGAGCTTGCCTGCGCCGAGGTGATACGTGTGCGGCGGGATCTCGGCTTGCCGGGCATCATTCTGCCCTCGAACTACTTCAACTCTCTTGCAGAAGCCGAAGAATTGCGGCCCTTGCTGCAAGCCGCCAACGAATATGGATGCCATATTATGCTGCATCCCGGCCTGAAGCTCGGGCAAACGCTGCCGCCACGACCCCGAGACAACGTTCAATTCAGACTTTCTGCAATCGAATTGCAATCAAGCGCGTCGCAGGTGGCCCTGACGGTGATCCTGTCGGATATGCTGGAAGCTTTCCCCGATATCAGCTTTCAGGTGGTGAACTTGGGGGGCACTTTGCCGTTTGTTTTTGAACGCATTGAAAGCATTGCGCGGCACCGGACGCCGGATGACCCCTTCCCGACAGATCGACTGCGCCGCCTTTGGTATGATTGCGCCTCTCTCGGGCCACGCGCATTGGAAGCGGCAGTTCAGTTGTATGGCGCGGACCGCTTGATGCTGGGATCGGATTATCCAATTTTCAAGGATGACCCTTATGCTCACGCTTTGGCACCGGCAAGGCTAAGCAGCGCTGAAAAACAGCAGATCGCGTGGAAAACGGCGCAGGATTTATGGGGCCGTCTGGCGGCGCTTCGGGAACAGAAAAACCGACGTTCGGGTCGTTCCCAATCGCCTTAATCCTTACGGGATGGCATCCAAGACCGGCCAACAGGCGGCCCGCTGATAGCATTCTTGCGCGGTTCAGGTTCCGCCAGATGGGGATTCCGCCGGTAGAAGATATAGGACAGGCTGGCGACTGTTCCCATTGCCGGGACCAGAACCGAAAGAGCGATCACAGGATCAGCGAACAACGCTGCAAGCGAACCGACAAAAAGCCCTGCACCCATCTGGAAAAAGCCCATCAAAGAGGAGGCCGCACCCGCCATCTGCGGAAAGGGTGCCAGCGCAGCCGTTGACATGGCCGGCATGACGAAGGCAATGCCAAAAGTGTAAACGGCCACCGGCACCATGACGCGCAGAACGGAAATTTCGGCGAACAGCAGGGACAGGATCAAAGCACTACCGGTCATGATCACAACCAGCCCCGGTGTCACAAGCCGGTAGGCGCTGCTGTTTTTCATCAACCGTCGCACAACCAGAGAGCCGACAAAGAAGCTGCCGGACTGGGACAACATCCACAGCCCGAAGACAGTCGGACTGAGCCCCAGCCTTTGCATCAGTATAAACGGGAGAATGGTGGCAAGCGCGTAGATCGCACCGATGGAACCGGCGATGGTCAGCGTTGTCGCCATAAAATGGCGGTTGGCCAAAAGAGTCAGATAAGATCCGCCAAGGGCACGTAAATTCAGGCGGCTGCGGTCCGGTACGATCGTTTCCTCAAGGCTTGTCACTGACAGCGTGATAACGACAAGACCAAAGATCATCATCAGCGCGAAAACCGAATGCCACCCCGCATGGGTAACCGCCATACCGCCAAGGGCAGGGGCCATTGCCGGAGCAACGGCAAGTATGATCCCCATCAGATTCATGATCTTAGAGGATTCATCGCCTTCGAACATATCGCGGATCAGGGCGCGCGAAATCGCGACCCCCGCGCTGGCGCCCACCCCTTGCATGAACCGTGCGGCAATCAGTGTTTCAATCGTCGGTGCAACCATTGCCAGCAGGCTCGCCACGACAAACAGGGCCATGAATGCAATGATCACCGGCCTGCGCCCCAAAGCGTCCGAAACCGGCCCCGCGATGAGTTGCGCAGAAGCGAACCCTGCGAAATAGAGCGTCAACGTCATCTTGACCAAAGAGTTCGTTGTACCAAAAGCCGTGACCACTTCGGCCATAGCGGGGGTATAAAGCGCCATCGCAATGGGACCGGTTGCAATGAACAGCGCCCCGAGCAGGCTGACCCTGCGGGCGGACATGCGCGGACGCTGTGTGGCGGCTTTGGTCGACTGGATCGCCTCTGCAATACTCATGGCTCTGTTTTTCCCGAACTACGTCTGCTCTGGTGTGCGCTCAGGTGGTTGTCCCGCGAGGTTTTCAGCAACCGGTGGAAGCTGTCCCACTCCTCTGCCGAAAGATCCCCCCGAGAGATTGCGCGGACGTCCTCTCCGATCCGGTGCAGATCTTCCAGCAGCGCATGCGCTTTGTTCGTGATCTGCACCTGCTTTGCCCTGCGGTCGTCGGGATCAATTGTCCGTTCCACCAGTCCCGCCTTTTCCAGACTGTCGATCATGCCGGTCACACTCATCGCGCCAATGCCCGTCAGATTTGCCAGATCGTGCTGTCGCAACGGGCCGAACCGCGCCACATTCGCAAGGGTACGCGCTTCGGCCGGTGTCACCCCGAGAGAGGAATCTGCGACCCGTCTTTCAAATTCCGACCGCAACAATCGGGCCACGTCCAAGACCAGGAAAGAGAAATTGTCGCTGTCTATGGGTTTTTTCATGAATGGCCTCGGGTTTTTTGCAAGTCTTATATATATTAAGTTAACCTTACCAATCAAGCGCAGACAGGCACCGCTCCCGAAGTTGTGAAGCGGTTGACCGGCGTGCCCGTACTGTTGTCAGCGGCTATGCGTAAAGCTCGAACGGCTCCAATCCGAGGTAGGAAAGGGCAATGCGGCCGTCAGATGCCCCGTCTGCCGCATCGTATTCACCCAGAGCTGTGTCCCCGCCGTAGACAACGTAACTCTTGCCAAGGCCGGAACTCTGGCCGGTTGCACCGATAATAACATCGGCAATTCCGTCCCCGTTCACATCAGCCGACGATACCGCGCTTCCCGTCATGTCGAATTCATCCATCCCATGGAACACGAAACCGTTTGTCCCATTCAGAGTGTTGAGAAGAAGCACGTCTTCATATCCGTCAGCCTGTCCGAAGATCAGGTATGTTTCTCCGGCAGAAGCGGCACCGTCCACCCCGGTTCCGCTTGCGCCGATCAGAATGTCATCGAAACCGTCGTTATTCACATCACCGGCAGAGTCTCCGACAAGGACGACATCCTTGATGGCTCCTGTATGGAATTCGAAACCGTGTGAAGCATCCAGACCGGACAGATTTATGCGGGCGTCAAAGGGCTCCGTGCTGCCATAGATCACATAACCGCGGCTGTCGGATTCAAGAACAAGCATATCGTCAATGCCGTCCCCGTTCATGTCCCCAGCGGATGAAACCTTTGATCCAAGCAAGCGGTTCGTACCGTTGGCTTGGTAGATTTCAAATCCGTTTGTTCCATCAAGCACGGATACATCAATGCTGCTGCGGGCTGTTTTTGTGCCAAACACGACATAGCTTTTACCAACGTTAAAGAAGCTGCCTTCATCAGAGTAGGGCGTGCCAACGATTATATCGTCGATGCCGTCGCCGTTCACATCTCCCGCGGCAGAGACCGAATAGCCGAACTTGCTGCCGTCCTCACTGTCAGACACTACGAAGCCGTTTGTCCCGTCCAGCCCGTCAGGATGGAGGCTGGCATCAAACCCTGCATCCGATCCATAGATCACATAAGCCTTGTTGCCAGTCACATTGTTCGGAGCACCGATCAGGATATCTGCAAACCCGTCCCCGTTGACGTCTCCGGCATCCGAAACAGAGAAACCGGAATGATTGACATATCCCTTCCCGATAAGGGCGAAGCCATTTGTTCCGTCAAGCGCCGACGGGTCGAGATTGACCGGAAAGCCCGACGTGGACCCGAAGACCACGTAGGTCGTTCCGGCATCAATCTGACGGCCGAAATCAACGCGGTAAGCGCCAATCATAAAATCATCAACGCCGTCGCCATTCACATCACCGGCAGCCGACACGGAGAACCCGAAATAATCCCCCGCAGAAGCACCGTTCAGGGTAAATCCGTTGCTGCCGTCCAGCGCCGACAGATCAACCGGCGCAGCAGGGGAACCGGCGGTTCCAAAGACAACATAGGCCGAACCCGCAGTTTCGGGATCCGATTTATAGGCACCGATGAAAATGTCGTCAAAACCGTCTCCGTTAATATCACCCGCAGAAGAAAGCGCATATCCGACGCCATCATCAGACCCAACACCGTCAATCCGGAAGCCGAACTGTTTGGGGTCTATAACATCTGCGCGCCCCTCTACCTTGAAGGTAACCGTGCCAAGATTGCTTTCACCGTGGCTGTCCGTGATCTTCACATCCGCTGAAACCTCTCGGGTTTCCCCGACACCAAGATCCTGGAAATCCGCGCCCGGTTCAAAGGTCAGGAAAGTGCCGTCGAGAGAAACCAGACCTTCTGCCGGTTGCCGGAACACCGAATAGGCCAGCGTTGTGCTGTCATCGTCGGAATCAATATCATCAGCGTGTTCCCGCAAGTCCACCGTTACGGCAGACCCGTCCTCGACCGCGGCGTAGGTCACGGCTTCAAAGGTCGGGAATTCGTTGGTGCCGGTAACTTCCAAGGTGAGCGTCGCGGTTTCCTTGCCGGTTGCGGTAGCAACTTTATAGGTCAGCTGGTCGCGTGCAACCTCACCCGCCGCAAGTCCTTGCGTTGCAGGGGAAAAATACTCTGACTGGTAGGTATAGCTACCATCTTCTTCGATCCGCAGAACCCCGTAAGCCGTCACCACATCCGCACCGACCAGCGCCGCCTGACCGTCCACAGCCACGACTTTCAAACTGTCAAACGGGCTTTCCGACCTGTCGTTGTCGAGCACATTGCCTGTAACCGAACGGTATGCCTCAAGCGCCGCCTCATCCGCATATGCGGTCAGTTTATCGGCCTGTACAAGAAAGCTGGCCTCTTCAATCCCCGCCAGCGTCACGCCGATTGTTTCAAAACGGAAAGGGACAGCCCCTGTGCTCAGGGAAAGCTTTTGCTGATATTGCGCCAGTTCCGTACGGAAGGCAGCAGATTCGGCAAGTCCGGCATCGACATAAAAGCGTACTGTATCCACACCGTCACCACCGTCGTAGGTTCCTCCGGCAGAGTTCTTGTGCGACGACCAGATTAACAGGTCATCTCCGGCGCCGCCAAACAGCACGTCAAACCCGTTGCCGCCAAGCAAATCGTCATTGCCGTCACCGCCGTACAGCGTGTCATCGCCTGCACCGTCCAGCAACACGTCATTGCCAGCGCCGCCTTCGATCGTATCGTCGCCACTGCCACCGTCGATCCGGTCCTTGCCGCCATCACCCCGCAGCACGTCCGAACCGGCCCCGCCGCTCAGTGTGTCATTGCCAGCGCCACCGCTGAGTGTATCGGCCTTGCCCCCCCCGTCGAGCGTGTCAGCGCCGCCGCCACCCTCAAGCAGATCGGCGCCACCGCCGCCCGAAAGGCTGTCTTTCCCGCCACCACCAGACAGGGTGTCTTTTCCGCCACCACCAAACAGGCTGTCATTGCCAGCGCCACCGTCAAGAGTGTCCTTGCCGGCTGCGCCTGTCAGCTTGTCCTTGCCGCCGCCGCCGCTGATCGCATCACTGCCACCTCCACCGAACAGGTTGTCACTGCCGCCGCCGCCGAACAGGACGTCACTTCCCTTCTGGCCGGAAAGATTGTCATTTCCGCCGCCACCCGAAAGGCTGTCGCTGCCGTTTCCACCCTGTAAAACGTCTTTGCCACCGTCCCCCGAAATACTGTCCCGTCCTCCTTTACCGTTCAGGACATCATTGCCGGCACCACCCGAGATCGTGTCGTCTCCTCCACGTCCGTTGGCGCGGTCATCGCCTTTGTCCAGCATCAGGAAATCACTGTTTTTGCTGCCAAGAAAGACTTTGGATTCAGCCCCTTCGTAGATTTTCACCTTGCCGGAATACTGCCCCAGCCCGATTTCATAAGCCCCGTGCTCGTCGTCAAAAGCGGCTTCTACCGCGACCAGCAGGTCCTCTGTCGCATCGGCCTCGTAAACCAGAAAATCGCGGCGGGGCGAAACCTGCAAGGCACCCGTGTCCCGATACAGGCTCAGGTCCAGTGCGGACATGTCCTTTGACAGGGATTTCGCCGTGATAACATAAGAGTAACCCTTGATCACGCCGCCGTCGATCCGGTACCAGTCCTCTTCCCCGAACCGGTTGATCAGGGCGTCGGGATCCGGTGCCTGAATAGCACCCGACTGTGTGTCGTTGCGAAAGATTACATCCGGCGTCAGCGCGTTTCCGCCCCGATCATCCGCCGGAGTGACCCAGACCGTATATGCACCGGTATCGCTTTCCCCTGTGCGCGCGTTAACCGCGCCCTGCACGGTGATCGCTGCTTCCACCTCCTGTCCCGGCGTCCAGCTTCCCTGCCAGTCCAGCGAAACACCCGCGGTCGCAACACCGCCTGCTTCCGATCCACTGCTCGGATCGTAGTGACCCGACCCGAGCCAAAGCCCGCTGGCCAGGTTTACATCCACGTCAATAAAATCCAACCCGTCCGGTATCAGGGTGCCATCAGCGGTCGCAACATGGATGTCATAGGTGAAACCGGCTCTTAAAGTGATGTTAAACACATCCTTATCACCGGATTCTTCTATCACCCCCGATATCACCTGATCGGGGGATGTCAGGGATGCTGCTGCTTCTTTGTCAAAGCGGCCACCGCTGGCAACATCATCCCCCCAGTCATCCACAACGAAATCCGTCCCGTCACCTTCGACAACGGAAATCTGATAGGTGTAGGTTGCGTCCGGATCAATCGTGCGCGCCCCGTAATAGGGTTCGAAAGCATCAACCGGTGCGACGTACCAGCCGGACAATTCGTCAGGACCGTAAATCGTACTGTAGATGCTGTCGGCAGTAGCCGTTTCCAGCGTAACGCGGGTGTAATAGTCCGCGTTTACGCTGTCATAACCTGCAATTTGAACCGCGCCTTCCCCGGCATAGGTATTTGAACCTGCGGGCCAGCTTACGCCGGTCGGGGCAAACGACGTCGATTCGACATCCAGAGACCCGATGGAATCCGACAGGGTTTCATCCCCTGACGAAACTATGATGGTGTAAACAGAATCGTATTCCGCCCAGAAGGAAAACCAGCCCCCGAGGTCCGCGCCTTTTGACGTTATAGTATAGGTGTTTCCTACTGTCAGAACGGTCGCTGAGGAGGGATAATCCGCTAGATCGTACATGGCCCGCGTCCTTGGGTCTTCGTATTTCGTAGTAATGACACTGGCGTCCGCTGGGCAGACGTTGCCTGAATTCAAAAAGTTGTTCGCCGCCATACAACTTTGCAATAATGGTTTTGTCAATGAACATGCAGGTTTACAGCGGAAACCTGCTCTAATCCGCCGTAACGGCTTGCAGGCGATCAGTTGCAGATGGTGTAGATCCAAGGCGCGATCATGCCGGACCGGCGAAACAACGCCCGCAGACTTCTGAAACTGCAAAGATTTATCCGACTATAAATGTCGGGATTGCGCTTTGAACCGGTGTTTGTTATGCACCGCTCCGAACGTATCGCACACCGCTGTCGCGGTGCTTGCGCAGTCAGCCAAGACGGTGCGCCGTCCCAGCAAGCAACTTTCCACATTTCAAAGGACAGGAGTCCCCCATGTTCCGTCTCTCCAAGGCGGTGCTGCTTGCGCCGTTCATGTTCGCTCCGCAACTTTCGCTGGCGGATACGACCGCGCCCGACACCGCTGCAAAAACTCTCTCGGTGGAACTGAACGCCGCTGAAACTGTAGAGAACTCCTGCAAGGTGACATTTGTCATCACCAACAGTCTGGGCAGCGCCATCGACAAGCTGGTGTACGAGGCTGTCCTGTTTGACACCTCCGGCAAGGTAGACCGGCTGACCCTGTTCAACTTCGGCAGCCTTCCCGAAAACCGCGCGCGTGTGCGACAACTGGTGGTACCGGGCACGCAATGTGACGGTTTGGGCCGTGTTTTGTTCAATGGCGCGAATGCCTGTGAAGGCGCAAGCGTTGATCCAGCCGCCTGCGACGCGGGCCTGAAGCCGTCCTCCCGCACTGAAATCGAGGTTCTCGGGTAATGGAACTGATTTCCACACTGGCAGGGTCTTTCCGCCAGATCGCTGAAACCGGCGGTCCGGTCGTTGTGGTCCTGATGGGCGTTGCCGTGCTGACGCTGGCTATTGCGATTTACAAGGTCTGGCAGTTTCGCATGTCAGCCGTTGGGCGGCATAAGGCGCTTTCACAGGCGGTTGCGGCATGGGATCGCGGCGACAGGGCCGCCGCAGAGCAGGCTCTGGCCCGCTCCAAAAGCTATCTGGTTCCGGTGGTGAAAATGGCAATGTCTTCGGTGAAGGGGGATCTTGAACGCTTGCAGGCAGAGGCCGAAACCCGTTTTGCACGGCTTGAAAGGGGCTTTCGCCTGCTGGATTCCGTAGCACAACTCGCGCCGCTTCTGGGACTGTTCGGAACAGTGCTGGGCATGATCGAGGCGTTCCAGTCCTTGCAGGCGGCCGGTTCACAGGTGGATCCCTCTATTCTGGCAGGCGGCATCTGGGTTGCCCTGTTGACGACAGCCGTCGGGCTGGTTGTGGCCATGCCGACGGCCCTGATCCTGAGCTGGCTGGAACAGCGCATGGAGGCAGAGCGAGTCATCACAGACAAGGCGATCCTGACAATCCTGTCCCCGGCGGATCCGGTTCGGTCCAATGGCTAGAACCCGCAGACGGCGGCGGCGTTTGTCGATGACATCCCTGATTGATGTCATCTTCCTGCTGCTGCTGTTTTTCATGCTGACCTCGACCTTTTCCAAATTTGCGGAAGTGGAACTTGCTGCGGCCGGTTCTGGTGCATCTGTGGCGTCAGACAGCAAACCTTACTTTCTGCAACTAGGTCCGGACAGCCTGCGGCTGAACGGTGAAGATCTGATGCTTGAAACCCTCGATCAAAGCGATCTGGCAGAGGCGGAGCAGGGCACGGTTTTACTGGTGTCCCTGAAAGGCGAGGTCAATGCCCAGAGACTTACCGATTTGCTTGTGGCCTTGAAGGGGCTTCCTTCGGTGCAGGTTTCGGTTCTCGGGGGGTAGATCATGCGGCGTCTGGAAAAAGCAAATCCGCAACGGGAACCGACCATTGCGCTTATCAACATCGTATTTCTGATGCTGGTTTTCTTTATGGTTGCAGGCACTTTGTCCCAACCGCTTGATCCGGTCCTGAAGCTGGTTGAGACAGCGGATCTGGAAGGCAAGGCCCCGCCGAATGCGCTGGTGGTTTATCCGGACGGGCGCCTGACCTATGAGGGGGCGGAACAAAGCGATGTTGCGGCTTTTGTCAACGGTTTATCCGAGGAAGATCGCGCCGTTGTCCGGCTGCTGCCGGACCGTGAGTTGCCAGCAAATACACTGGTTTCGCTGACCCGCGATCTGCGGGCGGCAGGGGTGGAACGGGTGATGCTGGCAACCGAAAGGGCGTTGCAATGATCTTCCGCTCTCAGACTGCTAAAGTTGTGTCCTTCATCCTTGCTACGGGAATTGTGGCCGGTGCCAGCATGTTCAGCCTGCCCGAAGCGGGAATTGAAATGGCAGGCAGCGGACCCGAACAGCAGGCCCGCATGGGTGCACAGTTCGAAGATATGGTGGTGGGCAGTCTGACGGCTGAACCAGCCGAAGAACTGCTGGAGGAACCGGTGGAGCCGGAAGTTGTCGAACCTGTACAGCCCGAGATGGTCGAGCCGTTAGAAACCAGTCACGAAACCGAAGCCGCCAAGCCCGTAGAACCGGATGCAAGCGAACCGGTCCCCCTGACCGAAGCTTTGCCCGTACCGCTGGCCGAAGCTCCGCCCGCTGCAGAGCCGCAAATTCTGACCCCTGCGACAGAACCGCTCGAAGCGGTTGAACCACAGGAACAGACGGAAACTCTGGTAGCGCAGGAGCCGGAAACCGCAGCGCCCCTGCAATCCGCGCGGCCAAAGGCGCGCGATCCCGAACAGATCAAAAAGGCGCAGCAAAAACCCGAACCAAAGGTCGCCAGAAAGCCTGCGAAAAAGACGCCGAAGGGCAATGCCAAGCGCAACAATACGAAAGGGGCGACCCGCGGTGAACAGAAAACCGCAGAGGCCACGCAAACCGGGCAGCGCAAAGCGCAGGCAAACCAGTCGGGCAATGCCGCAGCCAGCAATTATCCGGGTAAGGTCATGCGCCGTATTGCGCGCGCCGGCAAACCCCGTGTCGGGGCAAGGGGGACAGCAGTGATTGCCTTTTCGGTTACCGCCAGAGGCACGCTTGCAGCTGTATCTGTTGCCCGCAGTTCAGGTTCGGCGGCCCTTGATCAGGCAGCGGTCCGACTGATCCGCAAAGCTGCACCCTTCCCACCGCCACCAGCAGGCGCGCGGCGGCAATTCTCTATTAGAATCAAAGGGAAGTGACGTCTTGCACGTCTTGTGTAATCTGCCTATCAGGCATTAACTTACTATTTTAATCGGAAAAGGAAATCACATGCTTCGTCACCTCTTGGGCATAGGACTCGCCCTGTTCGGCACGGCCACGTTGGCGCAGGATTTTCCTGTCACGGTGGAACATGCTTTCGGGCAGACCATTATCGAAGAACGTCCCCTGCGCGTTGCCACTGTGGGTTGGGCCAACCATGAGGTTCCCCTGGCGCTTGGCATTGTGCCGGTGGGCTTTGCCCGTGCGTCCTGGGGGGATGACGACGGGGACGGTTTGCTGCCTTGGGTCACGGAAAGACTGGAAGAACTGGATGCTGAAACGCCGGTCCTGTTTGACGAGGGCGACGGGGTGGACTTTGAAGCTGTCGCTTCTACCAATCCCGACGTCATTCTGGCGGCCTATTCCGGCATTTCGAAATCCGACTATGAAACGCTCAGCCGGATTGCGCCAGTGGTGGCCTATCCCCAAGCAGCATGGACCACAACATGGCGCGAGATGATCACCCAGAACGCAGCCGGTCTCGGCATGGCCAAGGAAGGTGCGGCGCTGGTGGCTGACCTTGAAAACCGGATCAAATCCGCTGCCGCAAAATATCCGCAACTGCAAGGCAAGGCGGGCATGTTTGTGACCCATCTGGATGTCCGCGACCTTAGCACAATCGGGTTTTACGCTGCCGCAGACCAGCGGGTTCAATTCCTGCACGATCTGGGCATGAGCACCCCGAAAGCGGTGCAAGAAGCAAGCGAGGCAGGGAAATATTCCGGCCGTGTCAGCGCCGAGCGGATCGATATGTTTGACGATGTGGATTTCGTGGTGACATACGGGGATCAGGCCCGAATGGAAGAACTGGCCAAAAACCCGCTGATTGCACGTTTTCCGGCCATGGCGCGGGGGGCTGTTGTGTTGCTGGCAAATGATCCCATGGGCACCGCAGCAAACCCGACACCCCTGTCCATCGACTACGTTCTTGATGACTACCTGCAACGTCTGTTGCAAGCTGTGGCACGCGCTGAAAAATGAACCTTGCCCGTCCCAACCTGTCTTTGCGGATCATCCTTGTGATTGCCGTTCTGATGCTGACAGCCTTCCTGTCGCTGACCATCGGCACGCGCTCGGTTCCATGGGGCGAGATATGGGACGGGTTGAGCGGGCGAATTGACAGCATTGGCGCTGCTGCCGTTTCAGTGCGGGTGCCGCGCACGGTTCTTGCCATACTGGCAGGGGCTGCGCTCGGGACAGCGGGGGCGGTTATTCAGGGCGTCACACGCAATCCGCTCGCCGATCCGGGTATTCTCGGGGTGAATGCGGGGGCGGCCCTGTTTGTGGTCATTGGCATCGCGTGGTTTGACATCAGCGGCGCGACCACCTTCTTGTGGCTGGGTGTGGCCGGGGCCGGTTGCGCGGCGGTTTTCGTTTATGGCGTCGGGTCTACGGGGCAGGGGGGCGCCACGCCCCTGAAGCTGACCCTTGCCGGAACCGCGACCTCTATCGCGGCATCGGCTTTTATCATTGCAGTCGTTCTGCCGCGCAATGACATCGCAGGCAGCATCCAGTCCTGGCAGGTGGGCGGTGTTGGCGGCGCGCGGTTTGACACGATTCTCCCCGCGTTGCCATTTCTGGGCGCGGGGCTGGGGCTGAGTATCGCCTCGGCCCGCATCCTGAACGCTTTGGCTTTGGGCGAGGAACTGGCGGCGGGGCTGGGGCAGAACATTGCGACAGGGCGTGCCCTTGCAGCAGCAGGGGCGATAGTGCTGTGTGGCACAGCCACGGCGCTGTGTGGCCCGATCGGGTTTGTCGGGCTTGTGGTGCCCCATGTCTGCCGTATGACACTTGGCATTGATTACCGCCTGTTGCTGCCCATGTCCGCTGTCGCAGGCGCCTGCCTGCTGGGGCTGGCCGATGTGCTGGGTCGTATCATTGCACGCCCGAACGAGCTGGACGTGGGCATTGTCAC